>JBBCJS010000032.1:0-22208 GCA_037190825.1 Chiayiivirga flava | reverse complement strand
CCGCCTTGCCGCCATTCCGGCGAAAGCCGGAGTGGCGGCAAGGCGTCGGGAAATCCGAAGCTCCCGGGTGGGAGACCGCAAACGGCAGCCGCGCTATTCGAAGCCGTCGGCGAACACGGTGCGCACCACGTCGATGTCGATGGCGACGTTGTCGTCGGGATCGGGATCGTCGTAGCCCGGCGGCGGCGTCACCTCCACCCGGTAGACCAGGTGCGGGCCGAATTGGCCCACTTCGGCGGAAAGCTCCAGCGTCGCGGTCGCGCCCGGCGGCAGGTTCAGCAGCGTGGAGACATCGCCCACGCCCGTTTCCGGCGCGCAACTGCCGCCGCGATTCACCACGCAGGTCCAGAGCGCATCGAGCAGTTCCGGCGGTCGCTGGTCGTCGAGCGGCGCGGCGAGCGCCGGCAGGTCGGCGGCATTGGTCACGCGGATGCGGTACAGCACCATGTCGCCCGGATCGCTGGCATGGGTGCCGTTGTCCACGGAGACCGCCAGCCCGGGCGCGGGGGCGTCGTCGTCGAGGATTTCCACCTGCGCGCCGGCCAGCACGACCGGACATGGCGAATTGGCGCATTGCACCGCGCCGAACGCGATGCGGAAATGTTCGGTCGGCTCCAGTTCGTCGTCGTCGACGATCGGAATGGAAATCGCGTATTCGCTGGACGGGTCGCCATCGTGCGACAGCGTGCCCGAGCGCGCGACATAGTCCTCGCCGGCGCGGGCGGTGAGGTCCTGGGTGCTCCAGGACACGGAGAAGCCGCCGGTCACCGGCACATCCAGCGTGAACGCCAGTGTCGCGACGCCGGCCGCGTCGCCTTCCACGACGCTGGCGTCGGCCAGCGTCAGCGTGGCCTGGGGCAATACGACATGGGGCCAGTCGAGACTGGCGAAGGCCGGGAGGTGGTTGTCGTCGCCGCCATAGCGCGCCTGCACCCACGATTCGCCCGGTGGCAACGCAGTGGTGTCGCAGATGGCGACGATGTCCCCGCCCACTTCGGCCAGTGGCGCCGCTTCGCACAGCATGGAACCGTCGAGCGTGAAATCCACGATGCCGGTCGGCGTGTGGCCGCTGCTCGCATGCAGGGTCGCCGTCAGCCGCACCGTGCCGTTCTCAAGGCTCGGGTTCGGGTCGCTTTCCAGTTCCAGCCATGGGAAGTGCCTGTTCACCCGGAGCGCGACCGGCCCGGAAATCGACGGCGCGTTGGTGGCATCGCCAAGGAAGATCGCGACGATGGCATGCTCGCCCGGCGGCAGCGCGGAGGAGGCGCACTGCACGTTGCCGAACGCCAGCGTGACGCTGGCGCACAGTTCGACGCCGCCGCCGCAGTCGGCCGGCACCAGCGTCGGCGCGCCGTTGGCGCACACCTTCACCGCTCCGCTCACCGCCGGCGCGGCGCCATGCCCGACGTGAACCGGAATGATCGCCGCCGCGCCCACGGTCGCGTCGCTGAGCGGATCGGCCACCGAGGTCACGGTCCGGCGTCGCACCAGCAGGCCGGCTTCCCCGCTGCTGGCGAGGAAACGGCCGGTGACGCCGGGTTCGTAGGTCGCGATCAGCGTATGCGTCCCGGCCGCCTTCGCGGGCACCAGTTCGCAGCCGTAATCGGTGGCGAGCGCGAAGCTGCACGAAGGGCCGCCGACGCCATCCTCGATCCGCACCTGCCCGTCCGCGACGCCGGCGCCCGGCGGCGGCACGGACACGCCGGCCTCCACCCATACCGGGTCCGGGTCGCCGGCGGCGCCGTACTGCGACTCGGCCGGCGCGATCGAGAGGATCTGCGTCGCCGTGGCCGCGGCATTCACCTCCAATGCCAGCGAGGCCGTGCCCGCGGCCACGTCGCCATTGCCGCCGTAGGCCGCCTGCAAGGCGTGCGCCCCCGGCTCGAGTGCGGGCGCGACCGCGCATGCCGCGATGCCCGCCACCACGGGAACATCCGCGCACAGCAGCGTGCCGCCGCCGCAGCCGGCCGGCGATGCGCTGGCCTCGCCGCCATCGCAGAACGTCGCGTTGCCGCCGTCCGGCGCTCCTTCGATCTCCAGGCGCAGGCTCACGCCCTCGCCATAGACCGCGGTGCTGGCGGGAAAACCGCCGCTGTTGCCGGCGAGGAGCTGCACGCCGGCCAGCAGCGGTGCGGAGCAGCTCGCGTCGCCGCCGCCCGGATCGCCGTGGCAGGTCCAGTGCCACGGGCCACTGCCGCTCACTACGCCAGGCGTGCCGATGGCGCACAGGTTTTCCTGCGGCGCGGCCGTGGCCGGCACGCCGTGGGCTGCACCGCACTGGCCGTCGGCGACCTGGAGGTGTTCGTAGGCGCCGATGTCGGCCGCCTCGCCGGAAACGCGCGGGTGGCCCGGCCCGCGCTGGTCGAAATCCAGAGCATCCAGATTGCTACCGGCATCCAGCGCCGGGCTGCCAGCCCCGATTGCGTGGCTCGGCGTGGGGCCGCCGTTGTCGATCAGCGCGCCCAGCGCCGGATCGGCGGTGAGCGGCGACACGACGAACTCGACCCCGTTCGCGGCGACACCGCCGGGCTGGCCCACCAGATTGTGGCTGCCCTCCACGATCATGTGGCCGGTGACGAATCCGGGATTCTGGTTGAGCAGGTCCGCGCCGTCGGCGCCGGCATCGCCACCGGCGCGATTGCCCCAGACCAGCGTGCTGTCCAGGCGCGGCCGCGGCGGCGGCGGATCGCCGGTCATTCCCATCGCCACTGCGTACAACGCGAAACCGCCGCCGCCCAGCGCGGCGTCGTTGCCGGTCAGCGTGCTGTTGCGCAGCACGGTGGCGAAGTAGTTGTAGGTCACGTGGATGCCGCCGCCGTGGCCGCTGGCGCTGTTGCCGCTGACGGTGCTGTTGCGCAGCGCAAGGTCGCCGTATTCCACCCACAGCGCGCCGCCGTCGCCGCCGAGATTGTGGTTGTCCGACAGCGTGCTGCCGAGGATGTCGAGCGCGCCGTTGCCGTAGATCGCGATGCCGCCGGCAAGGCAGAAATCCGTACCGGTGCAGCGGTTGCCGTGGACATGGCTGTCGACCAGCCGCGTCAGCGGCGCATAGCTGGCCAGCAGCGCGCCCGCGCCATACGCGGACGACACATTGCCGCGCAGCGTGCTGCGTTCCAGTTCCACCGTCGCGCCCAGCGACGTGATGCCGCCGCCGGCATAGATCGAGTGGTTGTCCTCCACCACGCAGTCGCTCAGCGTCAGGCGACCGTGCAGGAACGCCGTCAGCCCGCCCGCGTTCGGGCCGGGATCGACGGTGCTTCCACCGCGCAGCGTCAGCCCTTGCAGGCGCAGATGGCGCGGCGGCGGGCTGGGTTCGGGCATCGTGCCCAGTTGCAGCAACCCGAAGGCATGGGTCGCGCCGGCCGGGCGCTCGATTATCGTGCCGTGCCCGCTGGCGATGGTCAGGTCGATCGCCGTCACCGTGAGGATGCTCGTGGCGGCGTCGGCCAGCGTCACCGTGCCGATGCCCGGGGCGAATTCGATCCGGTCGTCGCTGCCGAACGCGCCGGCCGCGACGCAGCCGCCGCCGCTCGTGGATTGGCTGTTCATCGCCGCGATCGCCTGCCGCAGCGTGCAGTCGGACGGCCCGCCGGCATCGCCCGGCGTGGACACCGCGATCGTCGCGGCATGGGCGGGCGGGAACGGCAGCGCGAGCGACAGCCCGCCTGCCGCCAGCAGCACAAGGATGGTCTTCATTGCTTCGGCTCCGGTGTGGATGGAACGGTGCGCGGCGCGGCTTCCGGCCACGGGGAACGGCTTTTCCCGGCGGCGGCGGATCGAGGAAGGCCGCCAGCGCATCGACCTCGGCGGCAAGCACGCCGCCCGCCGTGCCAGGCGGTGCGGGAACGGGCGGCGGGGCGGGCGTTTTCTTCATGCCCACAGCCTGCGGCGAAGCCATGCGCCGGGTTTGAGGCCGCGCCTCAGATGCTTGAGGCACGGCCTCAAGCCATCGTTTCTCTCCCGCTCGCCGGGAGGATTCGAAGTCGCGGCCAGTGAATGTCTGATGCGCGCAAGAATCCGCGTATCCCCTTTTCGAGCAGCCGATTCCGGCCGCGCGATCAGGAGAGACGCAGATGAACCGCCACAGGCAAGACAACCGCAGCAACCCGGTCCGCGCCGGCGTGGTGCTGGCGCTGGCCGCGCTCGCCCCCGGCATACAGGCGGCCGATGTGAGCATCCAGCCCGCCGCCGGGGATGGCTTCGTGGTCAGGGGCGCAGCGGCCGAACGCCTGCGCGTGCAGGAGGATGGCGCCGTGACCCTGCCCGCCGTGCCGGGCGCGGCCGCGCAGCCCAATGCGCTGTGCATCAGCGCGGCAGGCCTGCTCGGACCCTGCGCGGGTGGCGGTGGCAACTACGATGCGGGCGATGGCCTGGACCTGGCAGGCAGCACCTTCTCCATCACGCCCGGCTACCGACTGCCGCAAACCTGCACCACGGCGCAGATCGCGCAGTGGAACGGAACCGCCTGGGAATGCGCCACGCCGGCCGGAGGCGGTGGCTTGCCCACGTGCGAGGACGGCCAGTTCATCCGCGTCCTGAACGGCACGCTGCAATGCGGCACCTTGCCCAGCACCGTCACCACCCTCGACGACCCCGACATAGTCAATGCCGGGGAATACGCCAGCATCGCCATCGGTGCGGATGGTCTTCCCGTCATCGCCTACGCCTTCCACCAGAACAGCGTCAAGCTGGCCAAGTGCAATGACGCGAGCTGCTCGTCCTTCGGCCATGCGTTCGTCGAAAGCGAGTTCTGGGTGGGTTACTTCACCAGCGTCGCCGTCGGCGCCGACGGCTTTCCAGTGATCAGTTACTACGACGCCGGCTCGGGCGCCCGCCATCTCAAGG
This sequence comes from Chiayiivirga flava, assembly GCA_037190825.1. GTDB lineage: Bacteria > Pseudomonadota > Gammaproteobacteria > Xanthomonadales > Xanthomonadaceae > Denitratimonas > Denitratimonas flava_A. The sequence continues at coordinate 17,363 of JBBCJS010000032.1, read as the reverse complement.
TGGCCAAATGCGTTGACGCCGCCTGCGCCAAGCCGGCGCTCATCAACGTCGTCGACGGCGGAGGCAGGTACAACAGCATCGCCATCGGCACGGATGGCTTTCCGGTGATCGGCTACTACCACGACGGCCTCAAGGTGGCCAAGTGCACCGATGCCGCCTGTGCCAGCGTCGCCACCCACACCCTCGACGATGGCGGCCCGGCGAACGACGACGTGGGCCAGCACACCAGCATCGCCGTCCCCGCCGACGGCTTGCCGGTGATCAGCTACCACGATGCCACCAACAACCGTCTCAAGGTGGCCAAGTGCGGCGACACGGGCTGCGCCACCGCCAGCCTCGCCACCTTCGACTACTCGGGCACCTACGGCAGCATCGCCGTGCCCGCCGATGGACTGCCGGTCATCAGCCACTACGACGCCGGCAACACGGCCCTCATGGTGATCAAGTGCGCCGACCCTGCCTGTGCCAACCCGGCCTTCCCTACCCTCATCGACGGCCTCTCCGACGATGTGGGCGAATACACCAGCCTCGCCATCGGCACCGACGGCTTTCCGGTGATCAGCTACTACGACGCCACCGACACGAGCCTCAAGGTGGCCAAGTGCGCCGATGCCGGCTGCTTCCCGGCCCCCAGGACGATCACCACCGTCGACAACACGGGCGACGTGGGCAAGTGGAGCAGCATCGCCATCGGCGCGGATGGCTTGCCGGTGATCGGCTACTACGACGAGACCAATGGGGCCCTCAAAGTCGTCAAATGCAGCACCGCCAGTTGCCGCAACCCATGAGGAGCATCGCCATGCGCAAACCAGGCTTCATCGCGCTGGCGCTGCTGTGCGCCAGCAGCGCCCAGGCGCAGTTCACCATCGGCGCGGGCAGCGCTTTCGACCTGGGCGACGGCAGTCTCGACCAGGGCTGCCTGCCGCTGGCGGTGGACGGCGCGCTGCGTGTGCAGAGCGGCCAGTGGCTCGGCATCGCCGATCTCGCCATCGGTGCGGCGGGGTCGCTGGATGGCGGCAGCGGCACGCTGTCGCTCTCCGGCGATTTCACCCGCGCGGGCGGCTTCGATGCGGGCAGCGGGCAGTTCCGCAGCGTGGATGGCTGCGGTTCGGTGGGAACGGCGTTTTCGGCGGGCAATGCCTTCCATCGCCTCACCGTGAGCACGACCAGCGGGCGCATGCTCAGCCTGCCTGCGGGCAGCACGCAGACGGTGCGACAGGCGCTGACGCTCAGCGGCGCGGCGGGCAACCGCTTGCTGATCCGCAGCACGGCGGCGGGCAGCGAAGCCTTCACCCACCTGCTTGCCGGCGCCACGCAAGCCATCGCCTTCGTGGACGTGGCCGACAACCACGCCACCGGGCAAGCGATCGCGCCCGGCCCTGCGGCCAACTATCAGTCGGTGCAAGGCGACAACGTGCAACGCTGGTTCATCGGCACGCCGCCCGGCCCCGGCGTCGATGGCATCAGGCCGATCCCGGCGCTGGGCACCCTGGGCCTGTGGCTCACCGCCTTGCTGGCCGCAGGCGCGGGGGCGCTGCGCTTGCGCAGGCACGGCTGACGCTACGCGCTCCCTCCCCCGCACGCTGGCGCGGGAGAGGGAACCGGAAAGTTCCCGGCTATCCCCGCGCCGCCGTGGGCGCGCGCCCGAAATGCTTGCGGTAGGCGTGGGAGAACGCCGAGAGGCTCGGAAAACCCACGGCATAGGCCACTTCGGACACGTTGCCGGCCCCTTCGGACAAAAGGCGTACGGCGCGTTCCAGCCGCAGCCGGCGCAGGCAGGCGGCAGGCGTCTCGTCGTGTTCGGCGAAGCGGCGGTCGAGGGTGGCGCGGGAGACGTACATGGCCTGCGCCAGATCGTCCGGGCGCAAGGCTTCGTCGTGCAGGTGCGCCTCCAGCCACGCCTGCGCGCGCGCGAGGAAGGCCGACGATGGCGCGGATCTCGCGGCCGGCGGCGGCGCGGGCGATCCGGCCAGGCGCTCGCGCAGGCGGCATACGGTGGCGAAGGCGGCGCGCAGGTGGGCAAGCAGGACCTGCGCGTCGAAGGGTTTGCGCAGGTAATGATCCGCGCCGCTGTCCAGGCCGCGCACTTCGTCCGCGTCGGCGGTGCGGGCGGTGAGGAAGATCAGCGGCACGCCGCGCAACTGCGCATCGGCGCGCAGGGCGCGCGCCAACCCGAGGCCATCCAGGCGCGGCATCGAGACGTCGCTGACGATGAGGTCGGGCAGGCGCTCGCGCGCCAGCGCCAGCGCGGCCTCGCCGTCCTCGGCTTCGTCCACGTCGAAATGCGGATCGAGGATCTCGCGCAGGTAGGCGCGCAGATCGGCATTGTCCTCGGCCACGAGCAGGCGCAGGCGCGGCAGCGGTTGCGCGGGCGCATCGGAGGCGGGCTCGGGCGCGGCGGGCGGAGGCACGGGCGAGGCATGGGCGGCCGGCGTGGCTGCCGTTCCGGCCACCGGCAGTTCGAGCACGAAGCGCGCGCCGCCCGAGTCTCCCGCCTCCACCCATAGCCTGCCACCATGCAGCGTGGCGATTTCCCGGCACAACGCCAGCCCCAGTCCTGCGCCCTCGCGCGATTTCGTCGCGGCGCTGCCGATCTGCGCGAAGCGGTCGAAGATGCGTTCGCGCCAGTCCTCCGGGATGCCGGGACCATCGTCCTCGATGGTGATGCGAACCCGCGCCGGCTCCTGCACATCGAGCCGCACGCCGATGCGCCCGCCGCGCGGGGTGAACTTGATCGCGTTGGAGAGAAGATTGCCGAGCACGCGGACGATCTGTTCCTCATCCGCCATCACCGTCGGTGCGGACGGCGGCAGCGCCGCGTCGAGCGACAGGCCGGCATCGCGCGCCAGCGGCTCGAACGCGGCCACGCTCTCGCGCAGCACGGCGTCGAGGTCCAGTGCCACGGGCGCGAGCGGGAAGCGCTGCGCATCCAGGCGTTCCAGGTCCAGCATCTGCTCGATCAGGCGTTCCAGCCGGCTGCCGTTGCGCAGCATCGCGTCGATCCGCGCCTCGCCCAGGCGCTGGCCGCGCGCGGCATCGCGCAGCGGGCCGAGGATCACTGCGAGCGGTGTGCGCAACTCGTGGCTGACGTTGGCGAAGAAACGCGATTTGGCTTCGGCCAGGCGGGCGATCTCGTCGCTCTGCCGCTGCACGGTGGCGAGGGCGTCCTCGGTGGCGCGCTGCTGCGTGTGCAGTGCCGCGGTGCGCTCGGCCACGCGCCGCTCCAGTTCGCGCTGGCGCGCGCGCGCGGCGCGGCCGCGCCGCCACAGCCAGAACCCGAGCGCACCCAGCATCGCCGCCAGCAGGCCAGCGCGGAACGCGGCGGTTTCCCACCACCACGCCGGCAGCGCGGCCTCGATCCGCGCCGGCGGCCCGAGCACGCCGGCGGCCGCGTCCAGCGCCGCCACCTCGATCACATGCCGGCCCGGCGGCAAGCGGCTGAAACGCAGCAGGCGCTCGGGGCCGATGTCCTGCCACTCCTCGCCGTCGGACAACAGGCGGTAGCGGAAATACAACGGCTCGGTCAGGGTCTGCGACAGCCCGGTCAGGCGCAGCGCGAAGCTGCGCTCGCCCGGCGGCAGGCGCAGGTTCCGCGCGGCGGCCAGGCTGCGCCCGTCCGGCAGTTCGAGCGACTCGAACGCGATGCGCGGCGGCGTGGGCGCGGCGGCATCGTGCGCCGGGTCGAACAGCACGACGCCGCCCTGGGTCGGGAACGCGATGCGGCCGTCGTCCAGCACCAGGCCCGCGCCCTGCACGCCGCCGTTGCCTTCCTGGTTCGGCACGCCGTCGTGGCGGCCGAACACGCGCGGATGCAGCCGCACGCGCGGATCGGCGAAGGCCGCGTCCAGCGCCTCGCGCTCGATCCAGAACACGCCGCGGTTGCTGTTGAACCAGACTCGCCCGCGGCCATCGTCGAGGATGCGGTGCAGGCTGTCGGCATGCAGCCCGTTGGCGGTGGAAAGGCAGGCCGCGCGCTTGCTTTGCAGCCGGCACAGGCCGCGATCCTCGGTCGCGATCCACAGGCTGGCATCGGGCGCTTCGTGCAGATCGCGGACCACCTCGCTCGCCAATCCGTCGGCACGGCCGAAACGCCGCCACGTGCCCGCCGCGTCGTGCCGCCACACGCCCTGCGCGGTGCCGAACCAGTGGCTGCCGTCGCGCGCCTGGAGCATCGCGCGCACACCGCGGCGATGCGCGTCGCCGGCGTCCCAGCGCCCGTCCGGCGCCCGCCGCCACAAGTGCGATTCGCCGCCGATCCACAGGCTGCCGTCGCGGCCGCGGTGGATCGCACGCACGTCCTCCAGCAGCAGGGCTTCGGGAAAATCCACGGGCCAGGCGCACTCGCCATCCCGCACCCGGCACACGCCGCGCTGGCCCACCAGCACGCTGCCGTCGGCATCGACGAACACGGTGCGCAGGTAGTTGGCGTCGATGCCCAGATAACGGGCGCTATCGTTGCCTCCGATCCGCAGCGGCAACGCCGTGCCCGCCATGCCGTCCCGCCACGGCACCACGCCGCGCAGGCTGGACACCCACAGCGTGCCGTCGTGCGCCTGCGCCAGCCCGTAAGCGGCATCGTGGCCCGACGGCGGCTGCGCATCGAGCACCTGCACCCGGCGCGGACGCAGGCGCAGCAGGCCGTCGCAGGCGCTGGCGAGCCACACCGTGCCCTGCGCGTCGAAGGCCAGATCGCGCACCGGGCAGCGCGCCTCGTACACCCGCACGCCGTCGCGCAGCAGGTATTCGATCGCGTTGGTCCACACCGCCCCGTCCGGCGCCCGCGCGAGCAGGCGGTGCACGGGAAATGCCAGCCCCGCCTCGCTGCGCCCGGCCCGCGCATCGAGGCCGTCCAGCCAGGTGTTTCCTTCGTTGTGGCGGATCAGCACGCGGCCATCGGCGTGCAGGCCGAGCGCGAACGCATCCAGCCCGGCGGTCGCGGGCAGCAGCCGATAGCCGCCATCGGCGATCCCGAACACACCCACGCGCGTGGCCACGAGCACGCCGCCGTCCGGCGCTGCCGCGATGTGGCCCACCACGGCCGGCCAGCGCCCCGGTGGCAGCCGGTGGCTCTCGACGATGCGTTCGCCGCGCGCCCGATGCACCGCCCCGCTCTCTTCGCCGATCCACAGGTCGCCATCGGCGCCGCGATAGAGGCTCGTCACCTCGCCCACGACCTGATCGGCGAACAGGCGCTCGAAACCCTGGCCGTTCCAGCGCGCCACGCCCGCGCGCGTGGCGACCAGCATGCGGCCGTCGAGGTCGGCGAACAGGCGTTCCACGCGCGCATCGGGCAGGCCCATGCCTTCGTCCGCATGCACGAAGCGCTCGCCTTCCAGCCGCGCCAGCCCATTGCGTTCGCTCAATACCCACAGCGTGCCGTCCGAAGCGCGGTGCAGCGCGATCAAACGCCGCGTCCCCAGCGCCTGGCTGCTGTCGAACAGCACGAAGCGCCGCCCGTCGAAACGCGCCAGCCCGTCGAACGTGGCCAGCCACAGATAGCCTTCCGGATCGCGGTGCAGCGCGGTGACGCCGTTGACCGGCAAGCCCTCGTCCACGCCCCAGCGATCCACGAGGTAGGCGCCCTGCGCCGCATTCGCGCCCGCCGCCGCGAGCAGCGCGAGCAGCACGACGATCAGGCGCTGGCGCATCGCCTCCGCCCCCGCGCCAGCGCCACCGCGGAAGCCAGCGCGAACCACAGGAAATACACGCCCAGCACCAGCCGCTGCGCATGCCCGACGCGGCCTTCGAGCATCGGGAACCACGCCTGCGGCGGTTGCACCAGGAACATCAGCAGCACCGCCGCCAGCGCCGGCCCGAACATCGCCAGTGCCCGCCAGCCCGGCAAGCGCCGCACGCTGGCGGCGACGAACATCGCGCCCGCCATCAGCCCGAGCAGGGCGAAGGCCAGCGCCGAGGCATGGCGTTGCGAGCTGGCGCCATCCGGCTCGACGGGGTCGAACGCGAACACGCCCTGCGCCGCGAACGCCAGCGCGGAAACCATCAGCAGGCCGGTGCCGAGCCGTCCGCCTCGCCCCGCGCCATCGCGCCCCATCGCCCGTTCCAGCGCCAGCGCGAACACCAGCAGCAGCAGACCGGGCACGATGAATCCGGCGAGGTTGAACGCCACGGCGTGCGGCGCATCCAGCGCCCCCAGGTCGCCCACGGAGCGCCATGCCGGCGCGTAGCCTTCGCGCAGGCCCGCCAGCCACGCGGCCAGCGCGAACCACAGCGGCGCGATCCAGCCCGCGTGCAGGCACGTTTCCCAAGGCTTGCGGGCCATCACCGCTCCTTCATCCGACACTTTCGACTCGAGCCAACGCCTCAACACCGGCCATTGGCCTCCCAACCCGTCACTCCGGCGAAACGCGGCATTACGGCGAAAGCCGGAATGACGGCAATGTGGGAACACGCCCCTTCACCGATCCACGATGTTGCCTTGCATTGCCCGCAGTCGTCACCATGTCAGGCCATTCCACATGCTTTCGCCCTGCGGTCGATACTCCGATGCTCATTTCCGACCAAGTCCCCACCGCCGCGCCGCGCCACGTGTTCGACGCCACCGCCGAAACCTTCCAGCAGGACGTACTGGAAAAATCCCTCGCCACGCCCGTGCTGCTGGATTTCTGGGCGCCGTGGTGCGGGCCGTGCAAGCAGCTCGGCCCGGTGCTGGAAAAACTCGCCGCCGACTACCACGGCGCCTTCGTCCTGGCGAAAGTGGACGTGGATGCGCAGCAGCAGCTCGCCGGCTACTTCGGCATCCGCTCGGTGCCCACGGTGATCCTGGTCAAGGACGGCCAGCTCGTCGACGGCTTCCCCGGCGTGATTCCCGAAGGCCAGTTGCGCCAGTTCCTGGCCCAGCACGGCATCGAGCCGGCGCAGCCTTCCGAACCCGCGGAAGCCGCACCGCCCACGCCGGCCGAGGACATCGCCCGCCTGCGCGCCGAAACGGCGGCCAGACCCGGCGACGACGCGTTGAAACTCGACCTCGCCCTCGCCCTGGCGCGCAACGGCGACACCGAGGAGGCCAAGGCGCTGCTCGACGCCCTGCCCGCCAACCTCGGCGCCGACGAACGCGCGCGCAACGCCGGCGTGCTGATCGCCAACGCCGCCGCGCTGCGCGACGCACCCGACCGCGCCGAACTCGAGCGCCGCATCGCCGCCGACCCGGGCGACCTCGCCGCCCGCCACCTGCTCGGCCTGCGCCTGATGGGCGACGGCGAAGCGGAAGCCGCGCTCGAACAGTTCCTGGACATGCTCGCGCGCGACCGCGATTTCGACGCCGGCCTGCCGCGCCGCGCGCTGATCCAGGCCTTCGACGTCATCGCCGATGCGCAGCTGGTGAGCCGCTACCGCCGCAGGATGGCGGCCCTGTTGTTCTGACCCGCGCACCGCCATGAAACCCGCCACCCTGCGCCGCATCCTCAACCTCTGGCCGCCCTTCCTGTTCGCCGGCATCCGCGTCCAGGCCATCGCGCCGGACTGGCGGCACGCGCGGGTGCGGCTGAAACTGGCCTGGTACAACCGCAACTACGTGCGCACCCACTTCGGCGGCAGCCTGTTCGCGATGACCGACCCGTTCTGGATGATCATGGTCATGGAGAACCTCGGCGGCCGCTACCACGTCTGGGACAAGGCCGGCGAAATCGAATTCGTCGCCCCCGGCCGCGAGGACGTCTACGCCGACTTCCGCCTGGACCAGGCCATGCTCGACGAACTGCGCGCCGCCGCCGCGAGCGGCGACAAGGTGCTGCGCTGGTTCGACGTGGATGTGAACACCGCCCGCGGCGAACCCGTCGCCCGCGTGCGCAAGCAGCTCTACGTGCGGCTCAAGCCCGAACACCGCTGAAAGCCTTGCCCGCCCGCCATGCACGGCACTAAGGTCGTCCCATGCCTTCCAAGACACAGGCCGGGGACGGCGTCACCCTGCTGCTGAAGCGCTGGCGCGACGGCGACCGCGCCGCATTCGATCATCTGCTGCCGCAGGTCTACGCCGACCTGCGCCGCATCGCCAACCGGCAACTGCGCCAGCACGAAGGCCACGCCACGCTGCAAACCACGGCGCTGGTGAACGACATTCTGCTGCGCCTGCTCGACCGCGAACCGGCGGACTTCGCCAGCACCGCCCACCTGCTCAACGCCGCGGCGCGGATGATGCGCCAGCACCTGGTCGACCGCGCCCGCGCGGCCGCCAGCAAGAAGCACGGCAGCGGCTGGCGACGCGACGAGTTCGCCCAGGCCATGTCGCTGCCGATTCCCGACGGCAGCGACATCATCGACCTGGACGCCGCGCTCACCGACCTGGAAACCTACGACGCGCGCATGGCGCGGGTCGTGGAACTGCGCTACTTCATCGGCCTGGGCGTGGCCCAGATCGGGCACGTCCTGGACACCAGCGAACGCACCGTGCAGCGTGACTGGCGGCTGGCCCAGGCCTGGCTGCGCGACCGGCTCGACGCCTGACCGCCATGCCGCGCCTGGCTATCCTCCCCACGCTCCTGTCCGCGCCGATGCCGCATGCACGCCGGGCCTCCCCTGCCGGAACACCGCGATGGACGAACGCGAACGCCAAGCCCTGACCCTCGTGCGCCTGCTGCTGGATCGTCCCGCGGACGAACACGAGGCGCTCATCGCGCGCCACTGCGATGGCGACGCGGCGCTGGCCGGGCGGGTGCGGCGCCTGCTGCTGCGGCTGGAGGAGATCGGCGACGAGGGCGACGCCGTCTGCGAGGACAACGATGAAATGGATGGCGGCGACCGCCTGATCGGCACGCGGCTGGGGCCGTTCCGCGTCATCGAGCGCATCGGGCGCGGCGGCATGGGCGTGGTGTACCGGGGTGGGCGCGAGGGCACGGATTTCCGCCAGGACGTGGCGCTGAAACTGGTGCGGCGCGGTTTCGACTTCGACGACGTGCACGCCCGCTTCCTGCGCGAGCGGCGCATCCTGGCGCGGCTGGATCATCCGCATCTGGCCCGCTTCATCGATGGCGGCATGGCCGACGACGGCCGGCCGTGGTTCGCGCTGGAGTTCGTGCACGGCGAGCGCATCACGCGATGGTGCGACGCACAGCGCCTGGGCATCGCCGCGCGCGTGCGGCTGTTCCTGGACGTCTGCGCCACGGTGCAGTACGCCCATTCGCAACTGGTGGTGCATCGGGACCTGAAGCCCGACAACATCCTCGTGGATGCACGGGGCGCAGTGCGCCTGCTGGATTTCGGCATCGCGCGGCTGCTGGGCGACGACGAGCACGGGCTCACCGTGACCCATGCCGGGCGCGGTTACGCGATGACGCCCGAATACGCCGCGCCCGAGCAGTTCGATGGCGAGGGCGCGGGCGTGGGTGCGGACATCTATGCGCTGGGCGCGGTGCTGTATGCGCTCATTGCCGGCGCACCGCCCATCGCACTCCAACATGGCGACCTGTTCGCCGCCGCGCGCCAGGCACGCGAACAGCCGCCGCCCTCGCTGGCCGCCGCCATCGCCCGGCCCGACGACGACGAAACGCCCGAACAGGCGCAGGCCCGGCGACTGGCCGCGCGCTCCACCAACGCGAGCGCCTACCGGCGCACGGTGCGCGGCGATCTTTCCCGCATCTGCGAAAAGGCGCTGGCGAAGGAACCCGAGCGTCGCTACGCCTCGGCCGCCGCGCTGGCCGACGACCTGCAACGCTGGCTCGCCGGCGCGCCGGTGCAGGCCACCGGCAACACGCTGCGCTATCGGCTCGGCAAGTTCGTGCGCAGGCATCGCGTCAGCACGGCGCTGGCGGCGCTCGCGCTGGCGAGCCTCGTGGCGGGCATGGCCGCCGTGTTCTGGCAGGCGCGCATCGCGCGGCAGGAGGCGCAGTCCGCCATGGCGATGAAGGACTTCGTGCTCGAACTGCTGCGCGAGGCCGACGTGCGCGACGACCAGGACCGCATCCACGTGGCCGACCTGCTCGAACGCGGCAGCGCGCGCCTGCACGCGCTGCCGCCGGGCAGCGAACTGCGCACCGAAATGCTGGGCGTGCTGCTGGCCCTGCATCGCGACCTCGGCGCGCATGAACGCGGTGTCGAACTGGCGCAGGCCGAGCTGGGCGCCGAGCCGGACTGGCGCCTGGCGCGCACGCCCGTCGGACTGAACACCTTGACCACCTACGCGCACCTGCTCGCCCACCTGGGTCGCGACGCCGAACGAGACCGCTTCGTGGCCCGGCTCACCCCGGCATTGAAGGCGCTCCCGGACAAAAACAATCTGATCTGGGCCGAAGCGGCCACGCACATCGGCGTCATGAACGCGGACGCGGGCGACCGGGTCGGCGGCCTTGCGATCCTGGAAGACGCCGAAGCGGCGATGCGCCGGCTGCTGCCGGCCAGCGATCCGCGCCGCCAAGGCACCGAAGTGCTGTTGGCCGGCGCCCTCACCGGCCTGCGCCAGGGCGAGCGCGGGCGGGCACAGACCGAGCGCACGCTGGCCGCTGCCGATGACAGCTACCCGCGCCGGCGCGCCTACGTGCAGAACATGGCCGCGCTGCGGCGTGCGCTGTTCGGCGAATTCGAATCCGCCGAAACCCTGTTCGCCAGCACGCGGGCCATCCTCGACCGGCACCCGGACCGCCGCCTGCTGAGCTACTACGCCCACACCCACGCTTCCAACGCCTTCGACCTGGGCGACCCGGCGCATGCGCGCGCCATGATCGAACGCGGCTTCGCACGCGCCGCGGCACTGAACCCGGAAGCGATCGACAGCACGCTGTATGTGCTGCGTGGCGAACTGGCGATGCTCGAAGGCCGCCCGGATGCGGCCGCCGAGGATTTCGCGCGGGCGGCGCGGATGCACGCCGGCGGCGACGCGCCCGGCATCGACGCCATCTATCCGGAGACCTTGCGCGCCGTCGCCCTGCACCGTGCCGGGCGCCGCGAGGAGGCGCGCGAAAGCTGGCGCCGTGCCGATGCCTGGCTATCGGGCAGCACCCAACCCACCGGCCACATGCCGGCAATGGTCGCCGCCGCCAAGGCCATGCTGTTCGCCGATGCCGGCGATCCGGACGCCGCCTTCGCCCGGGCCGACGCGGCGCTGGCCCATGCCCGCACCCTGCCGATCTCGGTGCACTGGCAACTGCGCGAGAACCGCGACGAAGTCCGCCTCCGGCTCTGGCGCGCGCAGGCGCTGCATGCCGCCGGCCGCACCGAACAGGCCCGCGAACACGCACGGCAGGCATTGCCGGCCGGCCGCGAACGGCTGGGCGAGCGCCACTTCTTCGTGCTCGCACTGGAGGACATCGCCAACGCGCCAGGCGAAGGCGCACGGTAGAATCCGCGCCCATGGAAAGCACCGCCCCCATCGCCGCCGCGTTCTACCACTTCGCCACCCTGCCCGACTTCGCCGAAAAGCGCGCCCCGCTCAAGGCGCTGTGCGACGAACGCCACGTCACCGGCACCATCCTGCTGGCCGCCGAAGGCGTCAACGGCACCATCGCGGGATTGCCGGAAGACGTGCGCGCCGTACTGGATTTCCTGCGCGCCGATCCGCGCCTGGCCGCGCTGGAACACAAGGAGTCCCCGGCCGCGCGCGAACCGTTCCATCGCATGAAGGTGCGGCTCAAGCGCGAGATCGTCACCCTCGGCATGCCCGGCCTGGACCCGTCCTCGCAGGCCGGCGCCTATGTCGATCCAGCCGACTGGAACGCGCTCATCGACGATCCGGACGTGGTGCTGGTGGATACCCGCAACGATTACGAAGTGGCCATCGGCAGCTTCCCCGGCGCGCTCAATCCCGCCACGCGCAGCTTCCGCGAACTGCCGGACTGGCTGGAACGGCACCCGGAACTGCGCGGCAGGAAGGTCGCGATGTTCTGCACCGGCGGCATCCGCTGCGAGAAATCCACCGCCCTGCTGCGCTCGCGCGGCTTCGACGAGGTGTACCACCTCAAGGGCGGCATCCTGAAATACCTGGAAACCGTGCCGGCGCAGGAAAACCGCTGGCAGGGCGAGTGCTTCGTGTTCGACGAGCGCGTCGCCGTCGGCCACGGCCTCGCGCCCGGCAGCCACACCCTGTGCCGCTCCTGCCGCCACCCGCTCGGCCCGGAAGAGCGCGCCTCGCCGCTGTACGAGGAAGGCATCGGTTGCCCGCATTGCCACCACACCCTGACCGCCGAACGCCGCGCCAGCCTGGCCGAGCGCCAGCGCCAGGTGGAACTGGCGGAAAAGCGCGGGCAACGGCACGTCGGGGTGCGGGTCGGGTGATGTAGCTTCGGAGGGAGGCCGAACAAGGCGCCATCCCGGCGGAAGCCGGGATCCGGGTTTCCGGGACTTGCCGAAGAGCTGGATGACCAGCCATGCGGCTGTTGAAAACCCGGCTTTCGCCGGAATGACGCCTCAAGGCTCATTCGGATGCTTCCTGACCACCTCCGGCCATACCGCCGCCGAAATCGACCTCGAAGATGATCCGCCCCTCGAATGGCTCGCCCAGCGTGCGCGCGGCGTAGCCGTGCTCGACGATCACCCGCTCCACTTCCGGCCACGCCGCCTGCTTGGCGACGTAGATCAAGCCGTCCTCCAGCCCGGTTTCCTTCAGCTCCTCCCACAGCGCCTCGTCGTCGGAAGGATTGAAGCGCGGCTGCGGCCTCGGCTCGATGGAGACTTTCTCGATTTCCACGCCCAGGTGCAGGTGCAGGCCATAGCGCGCCATGTCTTCCACGAAGATCACTTCGGTCGCGTGGGGCGCACGCTCGCGGATCGCCTCGGCCCACACGGAGGCATCCTTGTGCGTGGGGAAATGCGCTCCGGCCAGCCGCAGCCCGAGCAGGAACACAACCCAAAGCAGCAGCCAGCGCCAGTGAGGCAGACCCGTGCCGCGCGCCTGCCGCGTGGCCGCCACCGCAATGGCGAGCGGCAGGAAAAGCGGCAGCACGTAGAGCGGCAGCCGCGAGCGCGCGACACAGAACACGAGCAGCGGCACGAGCACCCAGAGCGCGAGGAGCAGCGCCGCCGCCCCGTCCTCGTCGAACCGCCCTCTCGCACGCGCCCGGAAACACGCCGGCAGCGTGCGCAGCCAGCGCCACAGGTCGGCCGTCCACGGCAGCGTGCCGATCAGCAGGGTCGGTGCGTAGACCTTGAGCCAGCCATGCCACTCGCCATTGCGGTCGAAACGGTTGCTCGCGACGCGATCCACCAGTTCCGCACCCAGGAAATACGCCATCAGGCCATCGTGGCGGGCCGCGACCAGGCCGTACCACGGCAGCGCCACCGCAGCGAACGCGGCGATGCCGGCCAGATGCCATTCCCAGCGGCACGGCGCGGGCCGGGGCGCCAGCAGGTGCAACAGCACAAAGGCAGGCAACGGCACCAGGGCCGGCGGCCCCTTGGTCATGAAACCCAGCGCGAAGCCGAGCCACATCAGCAGCAGGCCATGCTGCGGCGGGCGCGACAGATCGAAGCGGAACAGCACGAAGCCATACACCGCCAGCGCCTGGAACGCGGCCAGCACGAAATCGGTGGTGATCAGATGCCCCGCGCCAAACGGCAGCATCATCGTGGCGTAGGCCACCAGCGCGATCTCCTCGCTGCCGCGCGCCAAGTGCCGGGCGATGCGCCAGGCCAGCAGCATGCAGGCCAGGTACGACAACGCCGCCGGCAGGCGAGCGGCCCATGGTGTATGGCCGAAGGTGGCGACGCTCGCGGCGATCAGCCAGTAGGTGACGGGCGGCTTGGTCCAGTGCCCGACGTCCTCGTTGCGCATCGGGTCGATCCAGTTGCCGCTGCCGAGCATCGTCAGCGCGACGTTGGTGTAGCGGCCTTCGTCCGGGTCCCAGATGCCGCGTGCGCCGAGGAAGCCGAAGGCCAGCACCAGCGCCATCGCGATCAGCGGCGCCCTGCGCCGCAGGGTGCCATGCGCCTGCATCCTCATCGCTCGTTCGCGCCGAGGGAAAAATAGTTGCCGGAAAGGCGCAGGCGGCTCAGCGTGCCCTGCCCCGGCGTGGAGGAAATGGCCAGCGTCCAGCCCAGGTGCTCGCACAGGCGCGCCAGCAGGTCCAGCCCGATGCCGCCGCCTTCGCGCCCGCCGCCGCGTGCGATGCGCGCGTAGATGCGGCTGATTTCCTCCGGCGTCATGCCGTGGCCGGGGTCCTGGATGGTCACGGTGGCGTCGCTGTCCAGGCGCACGCGGATGTCGCCGCGGTCGCTGTTCTCGATGGCGTTGCGCAGGAGGTTGCCGATGGCGGCCTGCACGATGTGCAACGGCGCTTCCACCGTGCACGGGGCCAGGTCGTCCACGACGATGTCCAGCGCCTTGTCGCGCATCAGGTGGCGATGGTCGTCGATGATGTCCGGCACAAGCTCGTGCAGCAGCACGGTGTCGTTGCTGCGCGCCAGCCGCGCCGGGTCCTTGGACAGCGTCAGCAACAGCGCGATCAACTGTTCGACGTTGCGCGCCGCGTGCAGCGCGCGTTGCATCGGGTCGCGCGCGCCCGGCGGCAGGCCGGGTTGCTCCAGCGCCAGTTCGAGCGCGCCGGCGATCACCGCGATGGGCGTGCGGAGTTCGTGGCTGGCGGTGTTGTTGAACACGCGCTCGCGCTCCACGAAGGCTTCCTGCCGGCGCAGGTAGTCGTCCAGCGCATTGGCGATGACGTGCAGTTCGGAACTGGCGCGCCCGCTCACCTCGATGCGCTGTCCGGCGCTGTCCGGCGACAGCGCGCCGATGTCGTCGGCCAGCTTCGACAGCGGGCGCAGCGAACGCCGCAACCCCCACGCCACCACCATGCCTCCCACCACCACCAGAACCAGCGCCAGGCCAAGCAGGGCAAGGATCAGGGCGTCTTCGATCACTTCCAGTTCGGTGATGTCGCGTACCAGGACGTAGTCCACCCCGTCCACGCGCTGCACCAGCACCACGTTCTCACGGCCGTCGAGCCAGAAATCGTCGTGCACGCCCTGCGGCAGCGCCGACAGGGCCGGCGGCAGCGGGCGACCGGGCATCCCGTAGAGTTGCAGCGAATCGGTGTCCTGCCAGACGTGGCCGGGATCGACGGCCCTGCGGTCCAGGTACTGCGCGATTTCCTCCTGGAGCACGGATTCCCACACCCGGTCCTCGAGGAACTCGTCGGCGAGAAACAGCATGATCACTCCGGCCAGCAATACCGCGTAGCCGCGGAGCCAGAGCATGATCTGCGCGTGCAGGCTACGGCGCTTGGTCATCGGTGCTTTCCTTGTGCGCCACGGCGAGCCGGTAGCCCACGCGCGGCAGGGTCTGGATCAGTTTCAGCGCAAACGGACCATCCACGCTGCGGCGCAGGTCGTAGATGTGGGATCGCAGCATGTCCCCGTCCGGCGGATCGTCGCCCCACACCGCGTGTTCCAGTTGCTGGCGGGTGACGGCGGCGGGGCTGGCCTGCATCAGCGTTTCCAGCAGCTTGCGGCAGGCCGGATACAAGTGCAGCGGCTTGCCGGCGCGCGTGACTTCCAGCGTGGAGAGGTCGAAGCGCAGGTCGTGCACTTCCAGCGCCTTTTTCCGGTACTGGCCGTGCGCGCGGGCCATCAGCGCCTCCAGCCGCACTTCCAGCTCGGGCAGCGCGAAGGGCTTGGTGAGGTAGTCGTCGGCGCCGGCGCGGAAGCCGGCGATCTTGTCCGGCAGCTCGTCGCGCGCGGTCAGCATGATCACCGGCAGCGGCGAACCGTGCTCCTCGCGCAGCCGGCGCAGCACTTCCGGGCCGTCCATGCGCGGCAGCATCCAGTCCAGCACGATGGCGTCGTAAGGCTGGGAAACGGCCAGGTGCAGCCCGGTGACGCCATCGGGCGCGGCATCCAGGGTGTGGCCACGCGCCTCGAAATAATCGAACAGGTTGGCGACCAGGCTGCGGTTGTCTTCGATGACCAAAAGCCGCATCGGCAGGCTCCACGGCGGAACGAACGGGCGCAAAGCATGACAAAGCGAACGTCGGAAAGTCGTCAGGGAAACCTGCCCGTCGCACCCGCGAAGAGCCCGCCCCCGATCGAGAGCACTTCGCGGGCAGGCTCTTCGCGGGCATGACAAAATTTTCCGCCAGGACGGATTCCGACGGTTCTCCTACGTCGCTCCCGCCACGCTGCGCATCCAGCTCCACCGCGATGCCGCCGTTCGATGCCTTTCCTGTTTCCACCTTCCTCCCCCGCCTGGGAACCTCGACGAACGCTCGTCATTCCGGCGAAAGCCGGAATGACGAGACAAGGCAGGCTTTTTGGAGTACCCGCCTGGGGCATGCTGGCACTGGTCGTGCTGGCGCTGGCGGCCGGCATCGGCCTGCGCGAGCCGATGCCTGCGGACGAACCGCGCTTCGTGCTGGCGGCGCAGGCGATGGTGGAAAGCGGGCAATGGCTGTTCCCGCGCCGCGGCAGCGAGATCTATGCCGAAAAACCGCCGGTGTTCATGTGGATGCAGGCCGCCAGCCACGTTCTCGTGAACGACTGGCGGGTGGCCTTCCTGCTGCCCTCGCTGCTGGCCGCGCTCGGCACGCTGTGGCTGGTCGGCGACCTGGCGCGCCGCTTGTGGGGGCGATGGGCTGCGCCCTATGCGGCGCTCGGCCTGTTCGTCTGCCTGCAATTCGCGTTGCAGGCCAAGCGCGCGCAGATCGACATGGCGTTGGTGGGCCTGACCACGCTGTCGCTCTGGGCGCTGCTGCGGTATCTCCTGGAAAGACCCAACCCGCGGCTGCTGGCGCTGGGTGCGTTCGCGGCAGGGCTGGGCACGGTCACCAAGGGCGTCGGCTTCCTGCCGCTGCTGGTGTTCCTGCCGTGGCTGTGGGTACGGGCGAAGTCGCCGCGCGCACTGCCGGCGCATCGTGGCTGGCATGCATTGGCCGGCATCGCGGGATTCCTGCTCGGCGCGGGCGTGTGGCTGGCGCCGATGCTGGCGACGGTCATCGCATCCAGCGATCCCGCCCTGCACGCCTACGCACGCGAGATGCTGCTGCGCCAGACCGGCACGCGCTACGCCAATGCCTGGCACCACGTGCAGCCGGCCTGGTACTACCTGCAATCCATGCTGACGCTGTGGTTGCCCGGCGTGCTGCTGGCACCGTGGCTGCTGCCGGCGTGGTGGCGGCGCCTGCGCCGTGTCGATCCGCGCCACGCGCTTTTACTGATCTGGGCGCTGCTGGTACTGCTGTTCTTCAGCGCCACGCCGGGCAAGCGCGAGGTCTACATCTTTCCGATGCTGCCGGCGCTGTGCGTGGCCGCCGCGCCGCTGTTGCCGGGCCTGCTGCGACGGCGCGGCGCGCGCAGGGTGCTCTGGGCGTACATGGGCATCCTGGCGCTGGCGGCGTGCGGGCTGGGCGGATGGCTGCTCCTGGCCTCGCCCGAGCGCTTGCAGCCGCTCGTCGAAAGCCGCGGCATGGTGCTGTCCAGCGTGACCACGC
>JBBCJS010000031.1:0-37921 GCA_037190825.1 Chiayiivirga flava | reverse complement strand
GCGGCTGGATGCGATGTGGCGCCTGCGCAGGCGCCTGCGCGAAGGGCGCTTCGATCTGGCCTACGACCTCCAGAACTCGCGCCGCAGCGCGTTCTATCTGCGCACCCTGCTCGGCAACCAGGCGCCCTGGTCGGGCCACGGCCCCGGATGTCCGCTGCCGCATCGGCACCCTGCGCCGAAATCCCTGCCCGTGCTGCAACGCCACGCCGGGCAACTGACCGATGCCGGCATCGCCGTCGCGCGCACGATGGAACCCGCTGCCGACTGGATGTGCGAGCCCGTCGACGCCCTGCTCCGGGCGGCCGGCATCGCCCCACCCTTCGTCGTGCTTCTTCCCGGCTCGTCGGCGCGCGGCGCGGCCAAGCGCTGGCCGCACTATGCCGAGCTCGCGGCCCGCCTTCATGCGCGCGGAATGCTGCCGGTGACCGTGCCCGGCCCGGATGAACTGGGCCAGTTCAGCGGCTTCCCCGGCGTGGAACTGCGCGCCGCCGATGGCCGCGCGCTCGACCTGTACGCGCTGGCCGGCGTGCTGCGCCACGCCAGCGCCGTCGTCGGCAACGACAGCGGCCCGACCCATCTGGCCGCCAGCCTCGGAAGGCCGGGGCTGGCCCTGTTCGGGACCACGCCCGAACAGGCAATCCGCACCTGCCTGGGCCGGAACCGGATGCGGACGATGGTGGCATCCAGCTTTCACGGGCTGGATGCCGAAGTCGTCGAATCGGCGCTCCTGGACGAACTGGCGCGCTGACCCGCTATGCCACGCGATAGTTGTCCTGCATCGGATAGCGCCGCGCATACAGTCCGAATGCCGCCGCCGCGACAAAGGCGAAGGCGGCGACGAAGAACATCAGGAACGCCGGCTCGCTCAGGCCGCTCTGGGCGATCACGGCCTTGAAGCGGTCGTCGCGCACGCCGGCATTGGTGAGCAGCACCCACAGGCTGCCGAAGGTGCTGGTGAGGTACCAGAACGCCATGATCACGCCCTTCATCGCGTGCGGGGCCTGGCTGTAGGCGAATTCCAGCGCGGTGGCCGAGACCAGCACTTCGCCGAAGGTGAGCAGCAGGTACGGCAGGCTCTGCCAGGCCAGCGACACGTCCGCGCCGCCATCGATCCACAGTTGCAGGCCGCCGGCCACGATCCACGACACGCCGGAGATCGCGATGCCCCAGCCCATGCGGCGCAGCGGCGTGGGGTTGAAGCCGATCTTGCGCAGCAGCGGATACAGCACGAGGTTGTTGAACGGAATCAGCAGCATCACCAGCAGCGGGTTGAGCGCCTGCATCTGCGCCGCATCCTTGATGAGCCAGCTCGGCCACCACCATGCCTCGTGCGGAATGATCATCGAGCCGCCCTGGATCACCCAGGTGCTGGCCTTCTGGTCGAACAGAGACCAGAACGGCGTGACCAGCGCGAACACGATGAGGATCCGCAGCACCGCGCGCACGCCATCGACAGCGGCGTCGGGATGCCGGCCACGCGCGCGCTCCAGTTCCATCGACGCGCCCCAGCCGCCGAACGCGATCAGCACGCCCAGCGACAGGCACGCGGTGATGATGAAGCCGAACGCATCCGGCCACCACGGCGTGGCCGCCTGCGGATCGCCGAGCCTGGCGACCGCGGCGGCGGCCCACAACAGCAGCATCGTCACCGCCAGCGCGATGCCGAACCACGCGATCAGCTTGCCGGTGCTGAGCTGGCGCAGCGCGGTCTTCACCACGTTGAGGAAGGAGTTCGGATCCGCGCCCGAGGGCGGCACGTTGACGTACTTGTGCCGGCCCATCCAGAAGATCAGCGTGGCGATGAACATCAGCACGCCCGGGATGCCGAACGCCACCGCCGGCCCGTAGCTGCGCAGCAGCAGGGGCGCGAACAGCGAAGCGAAGAACGAGCCGAAGTTGATGATCCAGTAGAAGGCATCGAAGACCAGCCTGGCCTTGTCCTTGTTCGACTGGTCGAACTGGTCGCCGCAGAAGCTCACCACCAGTGGCTTGATGCCGCCCGAGCCGAGCGCGATCAGGAACAGGCCCGTGTAGAAGCCCGTGCGGCTGCCCTCGAACAGCGCCAGGCAGGCGTGGCCGGCGCAGTAGATCAGCGAGAACCACAGCACCGTGTTGTACTTGCCGAAGAAGCGGTCCGACAGCCAGCCGCCGAGCAGCGGGAAGAAGTACACGCCGATGACGAAGCTGTGGAACACGTCCTTGGCCGCCGCGCCGCGCTCGGCCTCGGGCAGGTACTGCAACAGCACCGAGCTGATCAGGAACGGCACCAGGATGTTGCGCATCCCGTAGAAGCTGAAGCGTTCGCAGGCTTCGTTGCCGATGATGTAGGGAATCTGGCGCGGCAGGCGCCCGGGCGGTGCGGCGGGGTGGCTCATACGTTGGCTCCGGCGTCGGGATCAGAACACCGGAGTGTGCAGAATCGGGCGACGAAACCCAAGCCCGCAGTGCAACACGCGCCACCGCCCGTCACGGCGCGGCGGCGCATCGCGGCAATGCCGCGGCGACTCAGGCCAGCGTGGCCGCCAGCGTGATGTCTGCGTTGAACAGGCGCGATACCGGGCAACCGCTGCGGGCTTCCTCGGCGATCTTCTGGAACGCCGCGGCGTCGATGCCGGGCACGTTCGCGTTCAACGTCAGCGCCGAGGTGGTGATGCGGAAGCCGTTGCCCTCGGTTTTCAGCGTCACCGCGGCCTGGGTATCGAGCGATTGGGCCGGGTGCCCGGCCTTTTCCAAGGCGAATGCCAGCGCCATCGTGAAGCAGCCGGCGTGCGCGGCCGCCAGCAACTCCTCCGGATTGGTACCCGGCGCGTCCTCGAAGCGGGATGCTGCGCCGTAGTCGGCGTCGAGCGCGCCCGATTCGGTGCGCAGGCGCCCCTTGCCTTCCTTGCCACCGCCCTGCCAGCGTGCGCTTGCCTTGCGTGCCATGTCGTTCTCCTCGGGATGGGGAGCGGCCACGCTAGCGCGCCTGGATGCGGAGTATGGATACCTGCGATGAACGAGGGGCCGAAGCCCCGACGCTGGTTGCCCCGCACGGCTTCGGAGCCAACACTCGGCCGGGTACAATGTCCGGCTACATCAGCATTCCGGAGTTTCCATGTCCCAGCGCATCCTCGAAGCCCTCGGCCTCGGCCCCATTCACTCAGGCGGCTACCTTGGCGGTGGCGAATGGAGCGGCACCACCGGCCACGGCGAGCTGGTGTCGATCAATCCGGCCAGCAACGAGGTCATCGCCCGCGTCCACGCGTCCAGCGACGCCGATTACGAAACCATCGTCGAGCGCGCCCAGGCCGCCTTCAAGGTATGGCGCACCACGCCCGCGCCGCGCCGCGGCGAGGCGATCCGCCTGTGCGGCGAGGCGCTGCGCAGGCACAAGGACGCGCTCGGCTCGCTGGTGGCCCTGGAGATGGGCAAGTCCAAGCCCGAGGGCGACGGCGAAGTGCAGGAGATGATCGACATCGCCGAGTTCGCCGTCGGCCAGAGCCGCATGCTGTACGGCTACACCATGCATTCGGAGCGCCCCGGCCATCGCATGTACGAGCAATACCACCCGCTCGGGCTGGTGGGCATCATCAGCGCGTTCAACTTCCCGGTCGCGGTGTGGGCGTGGAACAGTTTCCTGGCCGCCATCTGCGGCGACATCTGCCTCTGGAAGCCCTCCCCGCGCACGCCGCTCACGGCGATCGCGACGATGAAGATCTGCAACGAGGCGCTGCGCGACCAGGGCTTCCCGGACCTGTTCTTCCTGTTCAACGATGCCGGCACCGAACTTGCGCAGAAGTTCGTCGACGACACCCGCATCCCGCTGATCAGCTTCACCGGCTCCACCAAGGTGGGCCGCCTGGTCGGCGAGCGCGTCGCGCGCCGCATGGGCCGCAGCCTGCTGGAGCTGGGCGGCAACAACGCCATCATCCTGGACAAGAGCGCCGACCTTGCGCTGGCGATCCCCGGCATCGTGTTCGGCGCGGTCGGCACCGCCGGCCAGCGCTGCACCACCACGCGCCGCCTGATCGTGCACCGCTCGCTGCACGACGATGTGGTCGCCACGCTGGTCAAGGCGTACAAGCAGGTGGAAACCCGCATCGGCGATCCCACCGACGCGGCCAACCTGATGGGCCCGCTCAACAGCCCCGAAGCGGTCAAGGCGTACCTGGATGCCGTGTCCCGCGCCAAGGCGCAGGGCGGCAGCATCGCCACCGGCGGCGCGGCGCTGGATCGCCCCGGCAACTTCGTGCTGCCGACCATCGTCACGGGCCTGCCCAACTCGGCCGAAGTGGTGCAGACCGAAACCTTCGCGCCGATCCTCTACGTGATCCCGTTCGACACGCTGGACGAGGCGATCGAGATGCAGAACGCCGTGCCGCAGGGCCTGTCGTCGGCGATCTTCACCCAGGACCTGAAATCCGCCGAACGCTTCCTTTCGTCCGCCGGCAGCGACTGCGGCATCGCCAACGTCAACATCGGCACCTCGGGCGCGGAAATCGGCGGCGCCGTCGGCGGCGAGAAGGAAACCGGCGGCGGGCGCGAATCCGGCTCGGATGCGTGGAAGGTCTACATGCGCCGCCAGACCATCACCTTCAACTACTCCGATGCGCTGCCGCTGGCGCAGGGCATCAAGTTCGATTTCTGACCTTCCACGACACGAGGACGCCTCCGATGAACTCGCCCGTTCCCTATCGCCAGACCAGCTCCCTGGCTGTCGTCAGCCTCGTCTGCGGCATCCTGAGCTGGATCCTCCTGCCGTTCCTCGGCTCCCTCGTGGCCATCATCACGGGCCACATGGCGCGCAAGGAGATCCAGAGCGCGCCGGAACGCTTCGATGGCGATGGCCTGGCCGTCGGTGGACTGGTGCTCGGCTATCTCCAGCTCGCGCTGATCGTGTTGGGCGTGCTGTTCCTGCTGGCGGTCGTCCTGTTCTTCGGCGGCATCGCCGCGCTCTCCCGCTGAGCGCGATGTACGGCCTGCTGCGCCCGCTGCTGTTCGCCGGCGACCCGGAGCGCGCGCACGCGCGCACGCTGCGCTGGGCCGAGGCCGCCCGCCGCCTGCACCTTTCCGGCCTGGCGGCAGGGCGCGTGCGCGACCTGCCGACGCAGGCCTTCGGGCTGTCGTTCCGCAATCCGGTCGGCCTTGCCGCCGGGCTGGACAAGAACGGCGCCCATATCGACGCGCTGGCCGCGTTCGGCTTCGGCTTCATCGAGGTGGGCACGGTCACGCCGCGCCCGCAGCCGGGCAATCCCGCGCCGCGCCTGTTCCGGCTGCCGGAAAAGCGCGCCGTCATCAACCGCATGGGCTTCAACAACGACGGCATCGACGCGCTGGTGCGCAATGTCGAGCGCGCGCGCTGGCGCGGGGTCATCGGCGTCAACATCGGCAAGAACAAGGACACGCCGAACGAGAACGCGCTCGACGACTACCTGCACTGCCTGGAACGCGCCTGGGACGTGGCCTCCTACATCGTCGTCAACATTTCCTCGCCCAATACCGCCGGCCTGCGCGCGCTCCAGTTCGGCGAACCCCTGCGCGCGCTCGTGGGCGGGCTGCGCGAGGCGCAGGAGCGGCTCGCCGCGCAGCGTCGCGCGCGCCGCCCGTTGCTGCTCAAGGTTGCGCCCGATCTCGCCGATGAGGAAATCGACGCGCTTGCCGCCACGCTCAACGCCATCGGCATCGACGGCGTCATCGCCACCAACACCACGCTCGACCGCTTCGAGGTCGCCGGCCTGCCGCACGCCGAAGAAGCCGGCGGCCTCTCCGGCGCGCCGCTGTACGGCATGTCGACGGCGGTGCTTCGCCACCTGCGCGGCGCGCTGGACAAGCGGATGCCGCTGATCGGCGTCGGCGGCATCCTCAGCGGCGCGGACGCGGCCGGCAAGCTCGCCGCCGGCGCGGTGCTGGTGCAGTGCTACAGCGGCCTTGTCTATCGCGGCCCGGCGCTGATCGGCGAATGCGTGGAAGCGATGCGCCGCCGCCGCGAACAGGGCACCACGCGCCGATGAGCGCGGCCTATGCGCTCACGGAAAACGCCTCGCTCGCCGCACGCAACGGTTTCCGCGTGCCGGCGCGGGCGGAACTGTTCGTGGATGTGCGCCGACCCGAGGGGCTGGATGCGCTTTTCTCGATGCCCTACCTGCGCAGCGCGCCGCTGCTGGTGCTGGGCGAAGGCAGCAACACCCTGATCGTGGGCGACGTGCCGGGCGTGGTGATCTGCGTCGGCGCACTCGGGCGCGGCGTCGTTTCCGATGATGGCGACAGCGCGCTGGTGCGCGTGGGTGCGGGCGAGCACTGGGACGACGTGGTGCGCTGGAGCCTGGGGCAAGGACTGGCCGGGCTCGAGAACCTCGCGCTGATCCCCGGCACCGCCGGCGCCGCACCGATCCAGAACATCGGCGCCTACGGCGTGGAGGCCGGCGAGTTCATCGAAACCGTCGAAGCCTTCGACAGGCACGCGCTGCGCAGCGTGCGCCTGTCGCGCGCCGACTGCGCCTTCGGCTACCGCGACAGCGTGTTCAAGCGCGACCCTTCGCGCTGGCTCGTCACCTCGCTGGAACTGCGCCTGCCGCGACAGCGCGAACCGCGCATCGACTATCCGGGCCTGCGCGAGGAACTGGCCGCGCTCGGCGCGGGCGACCATCCGCGCCCGGCCCAGATCGCCGAAGCCGTCTCGCGCCTGCGCACCCGCAAGCTGCCCAATCCGGCATTGCTGCCCAACGTCGGCAGCTTCTTCCGCAATCCCGTGGTGCCCGCCGCCCTCGCGCACGAACTGCAACGCGAGCATCCCGCCCTGCCCGTTTTCCCGGCCGGCGATGAGGCACGGCGAAAACTCTCCGCCGCCTGGCTGATCGAACGCGCCGGCTGGAAAGGCCACCGCGACGGCGATGCCGGCGTGGCCGAACAGCACGCCCTGGTGCTGGTCAACCACGGCCACTCCAGTGGCGCGGACCTGCTCGACCTGGCCCGCCGCATCGCCGCCTCGGTACGCGAACGCTTCGGCATCGCGCTGGAACCGGAGGCGCGGATCATCGGCGCGACATGGGAATCCTGATGCCTGGCCTCACACATGGATTTCCCGTCATGCCCGCGAAGAGCCTGCTCTCGAAGTGCTTTCGATCGGGGGCGGGCATCCGGCGACTTGAGAACTCCTGCAAAAGTCACTGGGCCCCCGCCTTCGCGGGGACGACGAATGGCAACGCATACGTCTGCCTCGCTCCATGAGCGTCGCCACTTCCCCCGGCGACCTGCGCCGCGCCATGCTGCTGATGCTCGCCAGCACCGTGATGTTCGGCAGCATGGCGGTGACGATCCGGCTGGCGTCGGCGCAACTGCACCCGTTCGAAATCGCGTTCTTCCGCAACCTGTTCGGGCTGGTGTTCGCGCTGCCACTGCTGCTGCGTCACGGCCCCGGCCTGCTGCGCACGAGCCGGTTCTCGCTGTATTTCGCACGCTGCGCCATCGGCATCGCCTCGATGCTGTGCGGGTTCTGGGCCATCGTGAACCTGCCCCTGGCCGAGGCGGTGTCCATCTCCTACGCCACCCCGCTGTTCGTCACCATCGGCGCGGTGCTGGTGCTGGGCGAAGTCGTGCGCATCCGGCGCTGGACGGCGGTGTTGGTGGGATTCATCGGCGTGCTGCTGATCGTGCGCCCCGGCGCGGCTTCGTTCAGCGTACACACGCTGGCGGCGCTGGCGGCGGCGGCACTGAGCGGCTGCGTGGCGATCAGCATCAAGTTCCTCTCGCGCACCGAGAAACCCGACGCCATCGTGCTCTACACCACCCTGCTGTGGGTGCCGATGTCGCTCCTGCCCGCGCTGTTCGTCTGGGTCTGGCCGCAGGGCGTCATCTGGCTGTGGATCGTTCTGGCCGGCTTCTTCGGCACCGCCGGCCACATGCTGTGGACGCGCGCGCTCAAGCTCGGCGACGCCTCGCTGCTCACACCCATCAGCTTCGTACAGGTGCTGGTGGTGGGCCTTTACGGCTGGCTGCTGTTCGGTGAGGTGATCGACCGCTGGACCGCATTCGGCGCCGCCATCATCCTCGGCTCGAACTACTACATCGCCCTGCGCGAGGCGAAGCTGGCGCGCCAGACCGTTACCGACCCGGACATCGGCTCCAGCAGCAAACTCTCCGGCTGAGCGACGCGCGGAACGCGCACGAAACACCATTTTCGGCGATGATTCCCCCATCCGCCGCCGCCGCAGCCCGCATGGACCAGCGCGATCCCGACACCACCCAGCGCACCATCCTGTCCTCCGGCCCCAACCGGCCCGAGGCGCAGGCCGCCTGCATCGTCGTGATCCACGGCGAGGGCCTGGGCAAGCGCGCGGACATCCGCGACGCGCGCGTGAGCGTGGGTCGCGACCACGCCTGTGACCTGCACATCCTGCATCCCTCCGTCTCCCGCCGGCATTGCGAAATCTGGGCCGAGGACGGCCGCTACCGCGTGCGCGACCTCGGCTCCACCAATACCACCCGGCTCAACGATCGCGTGGTCGAGGTGGCCGACCTGGCCGATGGCGACCATCTCACCATCGGCGAAAGCATCCTCAAGTTCATCGGCGACGCCAGCGTGGAGGCGCGCTACCACGAGGAAGTCCACCAGCTCGCCAGCCACGACGAACTGACCGGCTTCTACAACCGCCGCCAGTTCATCGAGATCGTCGAACGCGAACTGGTGCGCGCCACCCGCAACGGCCTGCCGCTGGCCTTCGCGATCCTGGACGTGGACCTGTTCAAGCGCATCAACGACACCCACGGCCACCAGACCGGCGACCAGGTGCTGCGCCAGGTGGCCCATACCATCCGCCACACCATGCGCGCGCAGGATGTCGCGGGCCGCATCGGCGGCGAGGAGTTCGCCCTGCTGATCCCCGAAGCCTCCCGCGAGGAAGCGCTCGCCCACATGCAGGCGATGCGCCAGTCCGTGGAAACCAACACCTATTCCCACGTGGGCATCAGCGGCCCGATCACCATCAGCATCGGCCTGGCCCAGCACGGCGACGCCCTCCCCGACCGCCCCACCCTGATGCGCGCCGCCGACGAGGCGCTGTACCGCGCCAAGCAGGATGGGCGTAACAAGGTTGTACTGGCGGAGTGAGGATGGCTCGTCAATCCCCGGCCGCCCGATACCGCGTCCTCACATAGTCGTCGATCAGCGCCACGAACTCCTGCGCGATGTTCTCCCCGCGCAGCGTCGCCGCCTTCTGTCCGTCGATGAACACCGGCGCGGTCGGCGCTTCGCCCGTGCCCGGCAGCGAGATGCCGATATTGGCCTGACGCGATTCACCGGGGCCGTTGACGATGCAGCCCATCACCGCCAGGGTCATGTTCTCCGCCCCCGGATGCGCGATCTTCCACACCGGCATCTGCTCGCGCACATGCTCCTGCACCGTCTTGGCCAAGTGCTGGAAGAAGGTCGAAGTGGTTCGTCCGCAGCCCGGGCATGCCGTCACCTGCGGCGTGAACGCACGCAGGCCCATCGTCTGGAGCAGCTCCTGCGCCACGATCACCTCCTGCGTGCGCGACTGCTCCGGCTCGGGCGTCAGCGAAATGCGGATGGTGTCGCCGATGCCTTCCTGCAACAGCACCGCCAACGCCGCCGTGGACGCCACGATGCCCTTGCTGCCCAGCCCCGCCTCGGTCAGGCCAAGATGCAGCGGATATTCGCAGCGCGACGCCAGATCGCGATACACCGCGATCAGGTCCTGCACGCTGGATACCTTGCACGAAAGCACGATGTTCTCCGGCGCCAGTCCCAGCTCCACCGCGCGCGCCGCCGAATCCAGCGCCGAACGGATCAGCGCCTCGCGCAACACCGCCGCCGCTTCCCAAGGCTGGGCGCGCTGCGCGTTCTCGTCCATCAGCCGTGCCGCCAGATCCTGATCCAGCGAACCCCAGTTCGCGCCGATGCGCACCGGCTTCCCGTACCGGCAGGCCAGCTCGATCAACATGGCGAACTGCGTATCGCGCTTGCGCCCGAAACCGACATTGCCCGGATTGATCCGGTACTTCGCCAACGCCTCGGCAGCAGCCGGCTCATCGGTAAGCAACTGGTGGCCGTTGTAGTGGAAGTCGCCGATCAGCGGCACCTCCACCCCCATCATCGCCAGCTTCTCGCGGATCTGCGGCACCGCCCGCGCGGCCTCGGCGTTGTTCACCGTCAACCGCACCAGTTCCGACCCGGCCCGCCACAACTGCGCCACCTGCTTCACCGTGGACGCGACATCGGCGGTATCGGTATTGGTCATCGACTGCACCGCCACCGGCGCATCGCCACCCACCGCAACACCGCCGACAACGGCCTTCAGCGCCCGCCGGCGCACAGGTACAAAAGCTGCACTCATCGCTCACTCGCCTCGCCCGCGCACGGAAACGGCACGGCGCCATTCGGCATTATCGTCCATCGCATCGGCGCGTGCCCATGCGCACAAAAGGCAAGCCCGGCGTCGGCCGGGCTTGTTGCGAACATGCGGAACGGCGTATGGCCTACCAACAATCGGTTTCGCTACCGCCCTTCGTACCGGCCTGATTGATCGTCAGGGTACCGCACCTGTCGCTGGCCTGGCCACCATCCGGTACCGCCTGGAGCGTGAACGCAGTGGCGGTCGGAGTACCGCTGAACGAGATGGCATAGAGCCCCCCCTGGGAACTGCTGATATCCGTCGTCGGGAAGCCCACGTACGTGTTCCGTGCGGAGAAATAACGCTCGAGTTTCTGCACCGTTTCCATCATGTCCGACTGGGCCTGGGTCCTCCGGGACTTGCGCACATATTCCTGATACGACGGATAGGCGATGGCCGCCAGAATGCCGATGATCGCCACCACGACCATCAGTTCTATAAGTGTAAAGCCGCGTCCCTTGACGCGCATTGCAGAATATCGATGCACCTTCCACACTCCCTGTCGTTGGACTTCAAACCGGGCACGGATCGGCAGGCGATGCCAATCCGCGCCGCCTTCGATACTTAACGGAGCTGTCGCCACGACTGACGGCCGCACGACAACCTGAGCAACGGATTCAATCCGACAGCGGTCAGCATGTCCACACTGACAATGCATCCGCGAGGAGTGCTCAGCCCCAGATCGAGGTCGGGGTCGCCGTCTCCATCCGAATCCGTGGCATCCGGATCCACACACGTTGCATCGCCCGGCTCGCAGCCCTCGTCGCCACCGGTTCTGCCGGTAACGATGGTAATGGCACTGGTTATCGGACCACTGGAGCCACTCAACGGTTGCGATGCCGAGCCGCCATCTCCCAGCCCTCCCGTTCCCGATGTGGCCCACAGCGCATTGATCCAGTTCGTGCCGCCCGGCTCACATTCATCGCCCTGGGAAACGAAGGTCGTAAAGAACACGCGCCCCAGTGCCACTGTCGGCTGGCCGATGAACCGCTCGCCATTTCCGGTGTTACCCGTCTTCAAGTCGATGAACCAGCCCTTGTGGGTACCCCAACTCACGACTGTGTTGGAAGTGGCCCGGCCGCCAGGCGCGCTGATGAAGGTCTGCTCCTGGAGACTGTCACGCGATACCGTCGCACCGTTGTCGTCCCAGATTCCGTAGAAACTCTGTATCTGATCGGACGGAACGGGTGCGGCATTGTCGCCCACGAGCATGTAGCGCCCCGTTCCGAAGAACACGAGTTGCCCCCGAACAGGATGGATGGACGCCGTCACGCCGCCTGTGATGGGCTGCCGGACGGGAGTGCCCGTTTCGTTGCTGGCCGTATCGACAGCGGTGAACAGCCTTCTGGTCGTCACATTCAGCGATGTCCCGGATGCTATCAAATCGAACTTCCACAGGTTGCCGTAATAATCGCCGGCATACACCAGGTCGGTGATGCCATCGCCATCCAGATCGATGACCGACGGCGTCCCGATACCATTGGGGCGATCATCATCGCCTTCGTCGTTGACCCTGATCTTCTGGATCAATGCGCCCGTCTCGAGATTGACGATATACAGATGCGCCGCATTGTTGGCCGTGGCGTAACCCGTACCACCGAAGATCGCCGCCCACTGGCCGCTGGGCAACCGCGCGATCTTCGGAGAGCCCATCGTCAAGCCAAGATCGGCGTCCGAATACTCCCAAAGGACATCCCAGACACCGTTCACTGGGTCGGTCACATCCAGCGCGTAGACCGATCGCCCACCGGCCCCCAAGGAACCCACAAGCACCGTCTTCCAGCCACTACCCAAGTAGGCGTCACCTTGCGTGGGGGAACCATCCACATAGAAGCGATGCGCATAGGACGGGCTGCCCAACTGCGCCATGTTCCCCAAAACACCGGCTGGCGCGATGGCAAAGAGCTCCTGGCCACCACTGGTAGCGTTCTCGGTTGCATTGAACGCATGCAGGAAACCGTCGTTGGCCGCGACAAACGCAACCGCCACGCGATCTTCCTTGTCCTCCACGAACTGCCGATAACTGTCCCCTCCCTCGGGGAGGTATGTGTACCCATAGGATGCCTTGTCCAGCACCACCGGCTGGGAGAAGATGTCGCCGATGCGCGAACTCCGGTTGCGGAACGGACCACCGTTCGCCTGTTCGTTGCCGTGGTCGCCACGCAAGTAATTCACCCAGTCCTCGACAGCCACCCCCGTCATCCCGGGCACCGTATCGATACCTAGCTTCCCTGGGACCTCGGTCGCCCCTCCCAGACCGGACACGGTGAAATCCTTGCGCTTGGAACCAGCGGCGCCAGGATCGATGTAATACACGTTCCTTCCCGAGCTAGGTGCGCCTTGTGTCGCGATGGCGTCATTGCTGATGACGGCCAGCTTTGCCTTTGCACTCCAGAGCGGCGGGCGCAACGCACCCGTGGCCGGGTCCAGCTTGTGCGCACGCAGGTCGCCCGTCCAGTCGGTGGTGGTGTACTCGGGGACATAGGCCATGAAATCGACGGTCGCGCGGGCACCGCTCGCCGCGACACCGCCACTGTTCTGCGTGTCCTGGACGATCTGGGCAAACGCCTTGTCCATCTGCTCTTTCAGCGTGCCTGCATTGGTCACCAGGAAATAGTTATCGGGCTCGCCATTGCCGTCCTCGTCCCAAGCGTAGCTGACGGGGCGGCCATACTTGGCGGCATACCACAGCGGGCCATCGAGCAACTCAGCCCCCGTGGAATCGCCCGGGTCGAAAGTCCGGCTCGTGCTGTAAGGCAGGGAAAAGCATTCCGCGCTGGCAAGATTCGCCGCATTGGTGCAGTAGCCTGCATCCCGGCCAGGCGGCGTGTTCAGCTTGTACCTGACTCCAGCAGTGGTCCCCGAGGGGCATGAACCATTGCCCGGATAGGAACTGGCGGTATCGCAATCGCTGACTTCGAGATAGATACCGTCGTTTGTCGTGCCAGAGATGATGTAACCGATGTACTGCACGATACTGCCCGAGGCATATTCGGAATTGAGGGATATTCTCAACCTGTTATCCGAAGTGACTTCGAACGTATAAAGCACGATGGCATCCATATCGTGATCGGCCCCTTGCTCCACATCCTCGTAATTGATGCGGAACTCGGCATAGGGACGCCCACCATTGACATCAGGATCGGCATCACGACCGGAAGGGTCCGTGTTCGCGATTTTCTGCACGAAGAAGTCCACGATCTGGTTGGTCGCCTGGAAGTCGTCGGTCGGATCGACGTTTCCGCCGTATCGCGAATGAGGCGACTTGGCGAACGGCACCACTGTGATTTTCCTGTTGCCCACAGGAAACTCCAGGCGAGGCAGCGGCGAAGCCAGCGCCACTGCGTAGGTCATGGCATTCTTGTCGCCTCCGATCTGGTTGGTCGCACCGAAGCGGGCGACGCCCGCGGAATAGTAGGTGCCTTCCTTGCTCGGCTCCTCGGGAGCCAGACCACGCACCGTGGAAAGATTGGACACGGTCTTGACGGTGGGATTGGAATCCTTGACACCTCCCGACTCGCCAATGAATACCCTGCGCGAACCACCGCCCTCCGCTGCCCAGATCGCGTTGACCTGCGCCCCGACGTTCAGCGAATTGATGGGCTCGGGATCGGATGCTGCACTGACGCTGCTCCAGTTGCTGCCCGGCACGTCTCCGTCATAGGACGGGTTGATATCGCTGATGACGGTCATCACCGGCGTGGCGCAACGCAGATAGCCGCTTCCCCCCTCCGATACTGGCTCATAAGGGCTGATCCAGTCCGGCATCGGCAACTCGAGCGGGGCTTGTGCATCTTTCGAATTGCTGGCGATGCTGAACTCGCTCCGAGGGGCCGGAGCGCCCCCCAGATAGCGGAGCGTTTCGTACATCATCTCCGCGATGGGATTGCCCCACATCGAGCATTCACCATCCACGATAGGACGATTGGAAATCCAGCCACAGGTGTACTGGTAGGCATTGAAGTCGATGGTTCGAAGGCGATCGATGGTCTTGACGATGCCCACGGCCGAAGTGAACTGGCCGGTATTGGAATTGACTTCGTTCGTGAAACTCGACATGTTCTTGCGAAGCACGCCACCCTGCGTGTTCTTGGCATAGGAGCCGGTCAGCAGACCGAACATCATGCGATCATCCTCACCGTAGTCGTGCAGGATGCCGGTAGGCTTGTAACCCCCATTGGGATAGCGCTTGCAGTTGGACTCCAGCGCGCCCGCTACACAGACATCGACGCGGACGCGGTAGTTC
The DNA here is from genome assembly GCA_037190825.1 of Chiayiivirga flava. Taxonomy (GTDB): domain Bacteria; phylum Pseudomonadota; class Gammaproteobacteria; order Xanthomonadales; family Xanthomonadaceae; genus Denitratimonas; species Denitratimonas flava_A. The sequence goes on along the minus strand of JBBCJS010000031.1, from coordinate 23,287 downwards.
GTCATGACCGACGCACCTTGCTGCGGCCTCAGGTTGTAGTAGCGGACCTGAAAGCGAGTGTTGTTGGTGGTTTCACTCGTCTGCTTGATATTCGTGTGCCCCGCTTGATTTCGCGCGAACACGGCCCAGCCGAATTGATTGTCCCCGGAAACCTTGCGCCATTGCAGTCGATACCCCTCGCCGCCGCTCATCTCCTCGTGGCGGAACTTGATCTGGTAAACCGTATTCCGAGCCAAAGTGATGTTCGCGGTGGCTCTCGGCGAATCGCAATTGTTGGCGAATCCATGCCCGCCATACCATCCGGCGCTGCCAAGCACGCTGGTCCCATTCGCATTGAGAATCTGCACATCGACGGCATCGTCGCCATCGACGCAGAACTGGTAATTGCCGGCCGCCGCATTGTTATTCGCCATCTGGAAGCGGGCAGTCGCGATGGTCATGAAGTCATCTTGCGCGCCGCTGCCACTATTGCAATTGCCGGTGCAATCCAAGCTATTCGGGGTGAACACGCCACCGTATTGATTGTCGGGAATCGCAAATTCGGCCTCCATGCTGTCGAACTCGTCCCGGTTGTTCGGATGACCTGGATGCGGCGCCTGCCCACCCGCTTGCGCGCACGCGCCACCCTGGCAGCTATCTCCCGCCACCGGGTTCTCCTTCGCAACCCAGTGCCAGATCCGGTACCTGGAGTTGGTCAGGACACGAAGCAACGGGCCATCGCTTTCATTGTTTCTCAAAGTAACGTTGGCGAAAAGCACGCGCCTGCCGGGCTCCGGCAGGGAAATGGGGGCATAGTTGCGCAGATCGTAGCCGTCCACGCTGGCACTGGTGTACTCCTTGCCCCAACTGTGCGCGTCCTGCGGAATATAGGCGCGCTCCAGCGTGGTGGCAGTCGCGGTATCGACCACGCGATAACCACCATACAGCACCTTGCGCATGGCATCCATGCGCGAGGTGGTCAGGTAATTCAGGAAATCACCGCTCCACGCGTTGGAACAGGTCTTGTTCGGCGCGGCGGCACCAGGAGTGAACTTGTTGGAACCGTAGGTGTAGCAGCGATGGGAATCGAAATAACCGAAATAGTCTATTCCGCCCTGGTTCGCCGGAAGGTGGCCCTTGTAGCCCACATCCAGAACACCATCGCCATTGAGATCGGAAGCGTCGTTGTAGGCTTCGTAGTAGAGCTTGTGGTCGCGCCCCATGACGAGCATGTTGAGCGGCGGCGCCGCTTGGCCCACACCCACGCTCAGTGGCTCCTGCGACACGGGAGGCGCATCGGCCAGGGCGGGGGAAGACAGCCCTGCCATGAAAACCAGCACCGCACTCAACGGCGTCAGAAGCATTGGATTCTTGAAGAAATTCATTTCATTGATCCTTCTTTCGTCCGTTACGGCACGTAAATGGACTGAACCAAGGCGCGCGAGGTCTCGGCGCTCGGATCATCGTATGCATACGCGCTGATCTGGAGGAACAGGCAGTTCCTGTCACCCATTTCCCTGGGGATACCAGCTTCCAGCGTTCCGACTGTCGTGACGAAGCTGCCCCCGCGCCCCAGATTTTCGATTGCAGTGTCACCACCGTCCGCAATGGTATCCGTGTTCGCAGCACCCTTATAGAAATTCTCGCACAGGACGTTGAGGTCCGCGCTCGACCCGGTGGTCGTCCTTTCCTGTTGCGCGAGCAAGCTCTCCGCATTCTCTATCGCCATCCTGTCGGAGCGATACACCGCCGCCATGCGCTCCTGCAACGCCGTCACCTGAGCGGCGGACAGACCAAGAAGCGTCAATACGATCAACAGCATCAAGGCAACAAAAAATACCGCGCCACGCTGACGTGAAGCGAATGCATAAGAAATGCGCGCATTCCTTGGATTCATGATTTTCATCCTCTATTCCGATTACGGAAAGCCACTTGCGTCTCATACACGAAGCGCATTTGCCTGTCGGCCGCGTCCGGGGTGATGTTGGTCCCCGCCACGCTGTGGCTCAATCCCGTTTCCTGATCGCTGCCGGCCTGCTGGCTGCGCATCAGCAAACCGACTCGCGCACTGACTACACTTCTCCATCGCGCTTCGGCATCCGCTCCCCAACCCCCAGCCGCCACAGCGTCGCCTGTCATATAGGCGGTAGGCTGGTCGGCATTGCGTGGAAATGCATTGTTCACGACTCCCAGCACCACCTGCATCGATTCGACACCCGGTACAAGTTCCTCGGCATCTCCCAACCCATTGGTCGCACTCGGATTCAGGCGCCTGCGGAACAGCGCTGGGCCGCCGTCCGCGCCCAGCGCAACGTAGTAAACCACCAGATCGTAGCGATGCACGGGCAGCAGGCTTCCGTAATCGGCGGAATTTTCCTGCTCGCCTCCCGCACCCAGCGGAGGATTGGCAGCCCAGCCCAAGGTGTTGATCCCCCCCACCGCCGTTGCGCTAGCCTCTCCACCGGCCGGCGTGCCAACGGCGGTTACCTGGAACAGGCTGATGGCACGCGCATTGGAAAATGCATAAACGCTATTGGCTTGAATGAAACTTGGGTTATGTCCCGTCAACCAGAAGAATGTGCCAGTGGTCGCGTCAAAGGGAATATTCGTACTCACCGGCATCCCATCGGCACGCACACGCGTGTTGACCAAGGTGACGAATTCAGCACTGAGATACCGCATGACGATCACATCGCTGCCCCTCAATGCAGTGGTTGCGATGGGGGCCATCGCCGCGTCCAGCGGAGGAGTCCACTCTCCGACGCCGGTCGCCACGGCAGGCGTGGCCGGCAGGCTCAATGTCTGCCCCATGCCCGTATTGTTGAATTCATGCACCTGGAACGGAATATCGAGCCGATAAGCCCATGGCGCGCTGGCAGGGCGCCGGGCGGTAGCCGGCGCTCCGGCAGGGGCCGCCATGTGATTGAACAGGAGATTACCGACAGGGTCTTCCGTAGCGCCAGGGCGCGCACCCTGCTCGTTTCTCGTTCCAAAGTGACTAACCATTCGCAAGTCACTGTTGAGGAATCCCAGTGCGAAACGGGAATTTTCCTGAGCTCTGGCAAGGGCGCTGTTGGTATTGAAGGCCTGCTTGGTGCTGAGGAATATCTGCGTCAGGCCAATGCCCACGATGGAAGCGATGACGAGCGCCACCATCACTTCCACCAGTGACAGACCCCACTGCTTCGCATTGTGCCTGCCGGGCAATGAGACCTTGCCCGTCGTCTGCTTCATCGAGTGCGATGGATGGTTCCGGAATTTCATATGCGGCTCCTCAGCCAGAGCGCGTTGTTGGGCCAGTTGGACGAGCCGCCTGTCGGGCCAACTGAGGGCTGTCCGTAGCCTTCACTCGCTCCGGTGCAACCAGTGGTCGCGGTCACGTCCTGGTTGCGATCATCCGTCCAGCAAATCTCCACCGTTATCTGGCCCGCAGGCATCCCCTCGAACACCACGCGCGCCCGACCACCCGGCAACTGAGTACGCAGTGCGTTGAACCACCGAGCGCGGTCGCAGCGCAGCGGGTCGGGCGATGCACCCTGGCAATCGGCCGCTATGGACGAGAAACTGCCACCGTCGGAGAAACTACCCAATCCCGCCACCAGTCTTCGGACGTTGGCGTGATTGCGGGGATCGTCGCCGGGGTTGACAGCACCACGATAGCCTTTTGCGATATCGATGAACTGCTGCGCGAGATTCGTCGCCTGGGTACGGTAATTGGCGCTCAGGTTGTAGCGCATCGAATAGGCCTGAAGGCCCGCCAGGCCAAGCAGGCCCACGGAGAGGACCACCAAGGCAATCAGCACCTCAAGAAGACTGAAGCCTCGCATCCTGATTCTGGGAAAAACACTCACGGACAATCCCCCGATACAACGGAGCCTGCGATGGAGATAAAAAGACAACGTTCCAATTCTTCGTACTTTTCGTCTTCCGGTTTATAGGACAACTGGCCACCGCTCGAAGCCAAACCGCGGCTGTTGAAGACGATATTGCTCAGATCGCCGGCCATAGTGTTTCTCGTGCTCAAGCTGCCTGCCCGAAGCGGAGTCAGCACCCCAGCATTCACGAAATAGACCAGATAACCGTCATCCCAGTCCGACCCGCAACTTGTGCCGTTGCCGCTGGCGCAAATACCGGCATTTCCGCCTCGCCGGATCGCTTCCGTCCGTGCCAGATTCACTGCAGCGATGAACTCGTTGACACCGGAGGCGATGCTGTTGCTGGCGATCACCCGCGCAAAGCTCGGCAGGGCGATGGTCGCAAGGATGGCCACGATGGCCACGGTGATGACCAGTTCCACTAGCGTGTAGCCGCGTACTGGATGTGTTGATCGTCGACGGGAACGCATGTCGGACTCCTGTTATGACGCCGTTAACCTATGGGAAGCCGCCCCGCCATGCCAGTCCGGGCCGATGGCCGGCTGGGGGGCGCCGATGATCGTGTGGATGTGTCTAGTGCGTCACACCGGCCTATCGGCGGCCGCTGGCATGCCGCGCGAAGAAACGCTTGAGCGGAGGGAGCTTGTCCACCATGCCCAACGCCGGGCCGCGCAGCAGGGTGGGCAGCACGGCATCGGTGCCGAACAGGCGCTCGATGCCGTCGAAGGCGTAGGCGGCCAGGGTGGTGTCGCTCTTGCGGCGGCGGGCGTAGCGGGAGAGCAATGCACGGGTACCGATGTCCTGGCCGGCGGCGTGGGCGGTGCGCGCCAGTCGCAGCAGCTCGGCCACGTCCTGAAAGCCAAGGTTGACGCCCTGCCCGGCCAGCGGATGCACGCCATGGGCGGCGTCGCCGATGAGTACGGCGCGGTCGGCGGCATAACGTTCGGCCAGCTTCAGGCCAAGCGGGAATCCGGCGCGGGGCGAGACGGGCGTCATCGTGCCCAGGCGGCTGCCGAAGGCGCGTTCGAGTTCGCGTGCGAAGGCCGCATCGTCGAGCGCGAGCACGCGCTGCGCTTCGGCTTCCGGCAAGGTCCAGACGATGGAGCTTCGGCCTTCGGTGAACGGCAACACGGCGAGCGGGCCGCCGGGCTGGAAGCGTTGCCAGGCGGTGTCCTCGTGCGGGCGTCCGGTGCGGATGAATCCGACCACGCCCCGCGCGCCGTAGTCGCGGCCGTGGGTGGCGATGCCGAGGCGTTCGCGCAGCGGCGAGGCGCCGCCATCGGCGCAGACGAGCAGCGCGGCGGAGAGATGCGTGCCGTCGTCCAGTTCCACGCCGATGCCGCGTTCGCCGTGCTCGATGCCCACGACGCGGGCCGGGCAATGGCGTGCGATGCGCGATTCGGCGGCGATGGCCCGCCACAGCTCGGACTGGATCAGCGATTGCTCGACGATGTGGCCCAGGTACGGCGCGCCGATGTCGTGGCTGCCGAATGCGATGGCGTCATCCGGCGAGGCGGCGTCCCAGACCCGCATGCGGCGATATGGCGCAACGCGTGCCGTGGCGATGGCCGGCCACACGCCGAGTTCGGCGAGCAGGTCGCTGGAGGCGGGCGAAATGGCGAACACGCGCAGGTCCGGCGGCGCATCGGCCCGCCACGACGTGGGCGCGCGGGCTTCGACGATGGCTACGCGCAGGCCGGCGCGCCCCAGTCCCAAGGCCGTCGCCGAGCCAACCAGGCCCGCTCCGACGACGACGGCATCCAATCCACGGCGGCTCATGCGGCATGCTCCCTGGCCCAGTGCGACACATCGTGGCCAAAGCCCATCGCATCGGCCACCAGCCCATCGGCCAGGCCAGGCACGCGATCCAGCGCGACGAACCCAGCCGAGCGCAGCAGGCGCAGCGGTGCGAAGGTGTTGGAGAACAGCCGCACCAGGCCATCGCTCATCGCCAGCGTGGCATCGCGATCCGGCGCGCGGCGCGCGGCGTAGGCGGAAAGCAGGTCCGGCGAGGCGATGTCGCGGCCTTCGGCATGCGCGTGCGCGACGAGCTCGGCCAGGGTGAGCGCATCGCGCAGGCCGAGGTTGAATCCCTGCGCGCCGATAGGATGCAGGGTTTGCGCGGCATTGCCGACCAGCACGGCGCGCGGCGCGACGAGGCGCTGCGCGGCGACCTTGCGCATGCGGTACGCGCTGCGCTTGCCGACGCGCGAGAACCGCCCGGCACGCCAGCCGAAACGCCGCTGGATGAAGTCCAGGTACGCGTCATCACCCTGCGCGAGCACGGCATCGGCCTGCGCGGCGGGCACGGTGCAGACACTGCCCAGCCTTCCGCCGCCGAGCGGCAGCAGCGCCACCGGGCCATCCGGGGTGAAGCGTTCGTAGGCGGTATCGGGCGGTGCCTTGCCGGCCTGCACGACGGCGACGAACAGGGTCTGCCCGTAATCGTGCACGTCCGCGCCGATGCCGAGCGCGGCGCGCAAGGCCGAATCGGTGCCATCGGCGGCGACGAGCAGACGGGCGCGCAGCGTGGCGGCGGCGTTGTCGCGCTCGATACTGGCGCGAACGCCATCCGCATCGACGTCGATGCCGCCTACCCGCACCGGGCGCAACCGGGTGGTATCGCGCAGTTCGGCCAGGCGCGCTTCGAGCGCCTGCCCGAGCTCGCGCGCGACCACGACATGGCCGAAGGCATCCAGCCCGCGCGCGACGGCATCCAGCCGCACCGCCCCGAAATCGCCCCGGCTGGAAACATGGATATGGCGGATCGGCACCGGCGACGATGCGACGTGCCGCCACACGCCCAGCGCAGTGAGCGCATTGACGCTGGCGCGCGCCAGCGCGAGGTTGCGTTCGTCGAAACTCGGCGGCGCGGCAACAACGGGCGCCGCAGCCTCGGCCAGCGTCACGCGCAAGCCCGCGCCTTCCAGTGCGCAGGCCAGGCTGCTGCCGACCAGCCCGCCGCCGACGATCAGGACATCGCAGGTGTTTTCCATGCGCGGAATGATAGCCGGGGCGGGTTGAAGGAGTGCGCTTGCGGCACACTACGAGGGTGTCCCCAAAGGCTTGTTGTCCATCGCTCCCGCGAAAGCGGAAACGCTCTGCGACAGCCGGAAGCCGGTCAACCCGATGCCATGGCAGGCGTTTCGGAAAGCCACTGGGTCCCCGCCTGCGCGGAGACGACGGAACCGGAAGCCCTCGGCACAAAGCCGCCCCACGGCCGCCCCACGGAGAATCCATGAACCTGCGCCACGCCCTCGCCCGCCACGGCTTCGAATCCAACGACGATTACGAATTCGCGCTGCGCTGCCTGTTCGAGAGCGAGGTTTCGCACCTGCGCGTGCTGCATGTGGATGGCGCGGCCGGACGCCGCAAGACCGCGTTCGCGACGGCCCTGGCGCATGCGCTCGAGTACCCGCATGCGATCTACCACGACTTCGCCCGCGCCGAATCGCCGCCGCCCGTGGCTGCGCCGGGCGTGGACGACGATGCCGAGCCCGGGCCATTAGAGCCGCCGATGAGCGGCTTCGAGCGCGCCGTGACCGAAGCCTGCGCGTATTCGGAAGGCGCGCGCACCATCCTGATCCTGGATCAGCTCCAGGCGGCGGATTTTTCCGACCACATCCGCCTGCACCACTTCATCGCCAGCGGCGAATGGCAGCAGGGCACGGGCATGGGCACGGCCAATCCGCGTCATCTGCTGGTGGTGCTGATGTCCGAAACGCCGCTGTACCACTCGCTGGCACGAGCGAGCTTCCGCATCTGGACGGACGCGCAGCGCGCCTTCCTCGACTATCGCCCGGAGGATTACGGCCTGGGGCCGGATGCGTCGCCTTTGTTCGCGGCGCTGTCGGCGTTGTTCGAGAGCGCGGCGCTGTCGCCCACGCCCAGTGAGTTTTCACGCGTGCTGGAGGATCTGCTGCAACGGGTGCGCAGCGAAGAGCAGTTGCGGCAAGCACTGTACGGCCGCATCGAAAGCGTGGACCGGGATCGGCTGGGCGCGGCCGCTCAGGGCGAAAGACTCAGCGCGGTGATCGATGCGCTCGGGGTGTTTCTCGGGCAGGATCACATCGAGTTGGGTTAGCCCGGCCCGGCCATCGGCCTCGTCATCCCCGCGAAAGCAAGGGGGACGGCTTGTTCGAGGCGCGACGGCCTGTTCGGAAATCGCTCATCCCGGCCCGGCCGCCAGCGGAATCGTCAGGCGGTCCCCCACCTTCACCACATCGCCCTTGATCGCATTGGCCGAGCGCAGGCTCGCCAGGGTGACGCCGTGGCGCTGGGCGATCAGGCTCAGGGTTTCGCCGCGGCTCACCACGTGCTGGCGCTGGCGTGGCTTGGCGTTGGCGGCCAGCCACGTGCCCGGCGGCGGCTGCACGGAGAAATAGTCGCGCACGCCCTCGACGAGGGCGGCGGCGAGCTTGTTGCGGTGGGCCGGATCGTTGAGCTTCTTTTCCTCGGCCGGATTGCTGATGAAGGCCGTCTCCACCAGCATCGAGGGCACGTCCGGCGAGCGCAGCACGACGAAGTTGGCGCGCTCCACATGCGGCTTGTGCGTCTTGCCGAGGCGCTTCATCGCATCGAGCACGTGGTTGGCCACGTCGTCGGAGGCCTTCATCGTCGCGCTCTGGGAAAGATCGAGCAGCACCGCCGCGAGCGTGTTGTCCTTGTCCTCGAGGGAAACGCCGCCCACCAGGTCGGACTTGTTCTCGCTCGCCGCCAGCCAGCGCGCGGCCTCGTTCGAGGCGCCGCGCGTGGACAGCACGAACACCGACGAACCGGAAGCCGTGGGCTTGTGGAAGGCATCGGCATGCACCGAAACGAACAGGTCGGCGCGGGCTTCGCGCGCCTTCTGGTAACGCTTCTGGAGGGGGATGAAGTAGTCGCCGTCGCGGATCAGCACCGCCTCCATGCCCGGCTCGGCGTCGATCTGGCGCTTGAGTTCGCGCGCCACGGCCAGGGTGATGTGCTTTTCCCAGGTCTTGCCGGAAGCGCCGCGCGCGCCGGGGTCCTCGCCGCCGTGGCCGGCATCGATGGCGATGACGACATTGCGCTCGGTCGCCGGCACGGCTTCCTGCACGGTACGCACCACGGGCGTGGCCCTGGCCTTGTTGGGATGCAGGTCGATGACCAGGCGATGGCCGAGCTTGTCGGCCGGCGGCAGCAGGAAACTCTTGGGGCGCGCGCCTTCGGTGAGGTCGAACACCACGCGCACGTCGCGCTCGCCCTGCTTGCCGGTGCGCACGCCGCCCAGGAGACCCGAACCCTCCGGCGCGGCGAAGCCTTCGGCCAGCGAGGAGCCGCTGATGTCCAGCACCAGCCGGTGCGGGTTTTCCAGACTGAACAGCTTGTAATCCAGCGGGCCGGAGATATCGAACACGGCACGGGTATGGTCCGGCCCGGCCCAGACGCGCAGCGCCTGGATTTCGGCCGCATGCGCCGCGCCTGCAACCGCCAGCACGGCGGCCAGGCACGCCAACGCACGCACGATGAGGGCAGAAAACCGCGTCATGGCGCGGATTCAACCATCAAGTGCATTGGAAGCGCAAGGACTTTCCCCTGATAAACCATGATCTTAAGCCGACTTCCTCACATCGGATGAAGGATACGCCTGCATTCCTGCCCGATGCTGAACGGGAGGCGGAGTCGGCTAAATCGCGGGGGTTAGTTATTTGTTTTCAACAGGTTGCGGAGATCCATCCGCCATTGCGCACCACACCGCATCGCCCCATTCCCGCCCGCGCGGCGAGACGGCATCCAGTTCTGCGCGCCGTCCGCCGCCTTCAAGACCGAGGCGCAGGATCAGGTCGGGCGGCGGCAGGGCGCCCCGCCCGCGTTGCGGCCATTCGACCAGCCACAGGCGGGCGCGTTCGGCCAGTTCGTCGAGCGCGAGGTATTCCAGTTCCTCCGGGTCGGCGATGCGGTACAGGTCCAGGTGCGCGATCTCGCCGTGCGGACTGTCGTAGCGCTCGATCAGGGTATAAGTGGGGCTGCGCACCGCGCCGGTGACGCCGAGGGCATGCAGCAGCGCGCGCGCGGTGGTGGTCTTGCCGGCGCCGAGGTCGCCGTCCAGGTACATCACGGCGGAATGCTCCGGCAGGTGGCGCGCCAGCGCCCGGCCGAGGCGCTCGGTATCCTCCGGGGCGGGCAGCGTCAGCGCGCTCACGGGTTGGCGAGCCGGCGCAGGTGCGGGAACAGGTCCGAAGCCAGCAGGCCCCGCTCGCCGCCTTCGCACGCGGCGGCATCGGCGGCGGCCGAATGCAGCAATGCGCCGGCGCAGGCGGCATCGAACGACGCAAGCCCCTGCGCGCGCAGCGCGGCGATGGCGCCGGTCAACACGTCGCCCATGCCGCCGCTGGCCATGCCGGGATTGCCCGCGCCGATCACCACTGGCACTTCGCCGGGCGCAGCGACGATGCTGCCGGCGCCCTTGAGCACCACGACGGCATCGAAACGCTCCACCAGCGCCTGCGCGGCGGCGAAACGGTCGCGCTCGATGCTCGGCACGTCGGTGCCGAGCAGGCGCGCGGCTTCGCCCGGATGCGGGCTCAGCACCGCGCCGGGCACGCGGGTCTGGGTGATGGCAAGAAGATTCAGGCCATCGGCATCGATCACCGAGGGCACGCCGAAGCCCACGGCGGCATGGAACAGCGTCTGCGACCATTCGCTGCGCCCGAGTCCCGGCCCCAGCGCCAGCACGTCGGCATGCCCGGCCAGCGCACGCAACGCGAGCGCATCCTCCACCGCATGCGGCATCGCTTCCGGCCGCGCCGCCAGCATCGGCGCGACATGGCTTTCCCGCGTGGCCACCGTCACCAGTCCCGCGCCGCAGCGCAGCGCGCTTTCCGCGCACAGGCGGATCGCACCGCCGTAGCCGTGTTCGCCGCCGATGGCCAGCACCCGGCCGTGATCGCCCTTGTGCGCATCGCGGTCGCGCGGGCGCAGCCAGCGGCCGAGCTGGCCACCGGCCACCAGCCAGGCCGCGGGCGGGCGGGCGGTGCGGGTTTCCAGCGCAACATCCAGCGTGGCCAGTTCCACCGGCCCGGCCAGCGCCCGCCCGCGCCCGGTGAACAGCCCGCGCTTGTGCGCGATGAACGACACCGTGCGCGTGGCCTTCACCGCCACTTCGGTGGCGCTGCCGCTGTCGGCATCCAGGCCCGAAGGCACGTCGATGGCCAGCACCGGCCGGCCCGACGCATTGATCGCGCCGATCAGCGCCGCGCCGACGCCTTCGGGCAAACGCGACAGGCCGATGCCGAACAACGCATCCACGATCACGTCCGCCTCCGGCAGCGCATCGCCGGGCGAGAACACGATTTCCTCGCCGCCCGTCTCGCGCCAGTGCGAATACGCGCGCGCGGCCGGCTCCACCGTCGGCGGCTCCCTCGACCCCACCACCACGTTCACCTGCAAGCCGGCCATGCGCGCCAGCCGCGCCAGCACGAAGCCGTCGCCGCCGTTGTTGCCGCGCCCGCACACCATGCAGATGCGCCGCGCCATCGGCCAGTCCAGCTTCATCCGCGCGAACGCGGCGGCGGCGGCGCGGCTCATCAGCGCATAGGCGTCGATGCCATCGTGCTGCATCGCGCGCGCCTCGAAAGCGCGCACGTCCTCGCAGCGATAGAGCGGCAGGGGCTTGTCCATGCGCGGATTCTAGCGACTCCCCCGCATGCGAAACTGAAACCATGCCCGCCGACAGCCGCCCCCCTCCCGATCCCGCCGGACTCGTCGCCGAACTGCGCGCGTGGGCGGCGGAGCTGGGTTTCCGGCAACTGGGCATCGCCGATACCAACGTGCGCGCCGACGCCGCGCACCTGGACGACTGGCTGGCGCAAGGCATGCACGGGGACATGGACTACATGGCGCGCCACGCCGAACTGCGCGCGCAACCGGAGCGGCTGGTGGAAGGCACGCTGCGGCTGGTCTCGGTGCGGCTGGACTACGGCGACGCCGACCCGGACGCGGCGTGGGACACCCTGCGCGACGGCGAGCGCGCCTACGTGGCGCGTTACGCGCTGGGCCGCGACTACCACAAGCTGATGCGCAACCGCCTGCAAAGGCTCGCGGACCGTCTTGCCGCGCGCATCGGGCCATTCGGCTATCGCGCCTTCGTGGACTCGGCGCCGGTGCTCGAACGCGCCATCGCGCGCAATGCCGGGCTGGGCTGGATCGGCAAGCACACCTGCCTCATCAACCGCCACGCCGGCTCGTGGTTCTTCCTCGGCGAACTGTTCACCGACCTGCCGCTGCCGGTGGACGAACCCGCCACTCCGCACTGCGGCACCTGCACACGCTGCCTCGACGTGTGCCCGACGCAGGCCATCGTCGCGCCGTACCGCGTCGATGCGCGGCGCTGCATCAGCTACCTCACCATCGAATTGCGCGGCCCCATCCCCGAAGCGCTGCGCGCGCCGATGGGAAACCGCATCTTCGGCTGCGACGACTGCCAGCTGGTGTGCCCGTGGAACAAGTTCGCGCGCCGCCACGACGAACCGGACTTCCGCGTCCGCAACGATCTGGATCGCAGCACGCTGGCCGAGCTGTTCGCCTGGGACGAAGCGCAATTCCTCCGCCGCACCGAAGGCTCGGCCATCCGCCGCACCGGCCACCTCGGCTGGCTGCGCAACATCGCCGTGGCGCTGGGCAATGCGCCGACCACGCCGGACGTCATCGCGGCGCTGCGCTCGCGCGAAAACCATCCCTCCGAACTGGTGCGCGAGCATGTGGCGTGGGCACTGGCGCGGCATGGCACGGATACGGAATTCTCTCCGGGGGAATGAACGGAAAATAAACACGCCTGCCGGGCGATGCGCCGAATCCCGTAATCCCCGTCGTTCGACCGCGCATTGAACTCATGACGTAACGCCACTTTCCGCACAAGGCATTGTCATGACATTCCCGATTCCGTTCTTCCGTCACGCCCGCACCACCCTACTGGCCTGCGCGGCGCTATTGGCCACAGGCACTTCCCACGCCGACAGGTACATACCCGATCCCATATGGCGGGAAGGCCAGATCGCACCGGATGCATTCTCCGGTTCCTTCGCCAACAACTACGTCGGCCGCAAAATGGTGCGGCTGCCCGATGGCGACGTGGTCGTGGCCGGCACCGTGCCTCCGCTGTCGGGCGATGCGGCCTTCGGCGCGATCGGCCTGGCACGCTACAAGGCCGACGGCACGGGCCGCAGGGCATGGACCAATCCTGGCGCCCACGGCCACTTCGGCAACCAGTACGTCACGCTTCCCGGTGACGACTTCGTCCGCATCGCGGCGGTGGTGGATGTATTCCACTATGGCGATCAACTCTACGTGCTGGCCGACATACAGCGCTATCTGTTCGCCGGAATCGGCCAGCCGTACGCATTCGGCGGCTACGGCAGCGCGGTCTATGTCTTCGGCACCGATGGCAGCTTCAAGGATTCCCACATCGCCGACATCGATCCGAACAACACCGGAAACACGCGCGGCGTCTGGGGCGGCGGGGTGGCGGTCACGATGTACGCCACGCAACCGGGAAGCATCGGCACCTTCCTGTTCTATATCGGACGCAAGAAGGTCGGCAGCGTCGAGCGCATCGTTTTCCGCCGCTTCTCCGTCGCGGCAACGGGCGTCCTGACGGCACAAACCGGCGCCATCCATCCGGGGATCCCCGAATGTCCCGCCAGCATCCACTGTTCCGCGTTCGGCATCGCGCTGGGAGGTGCCATCGACATCAATGGCACCCCGCGCGTCTACATCACCGGCGCGCGCTACCAGGAATGTCCGGGAGCCATCTGCATGTCCGGCTGGCGGGCATACCTGCAGCGGCTCGATCCCACCAGCGGTTCGCCCGTTGGCGCGTTCCAGAACCTGACCGATGGCCGCGGGCGCGCGCTGGCCGTCAATGCCCGTGCCCTGGATCAGGATGACGTCTATGTGCTCTCCGAACGCGACAGGAGCTGCAAGAACGGAATGGTCGTCAGCGCCCGGCGCAAGAACGCGCCGACCCTATGGGAAAAAGTCGTGGGCGGCAGCAGCGCCGAGGGAGTCCAGTGCAGCACGGGCTATCTTTCCGGCAATTTCCGCCAGGACATTCCGACCGCCATCGCGCTCCAGGGCGACAGGCTCGCCGTGGCGGGCTATGGCATCGCCCCGGGCGGCCTCTGCGTACCGGGGCAGCCGTGTCCGGAAGACCGGATCGACGGCTCGATCTTCGTATTCACCGCCACTGGCAGCGAAATCTCTCCTCCGGTCAACTACGGCAACGGCTGGCAGCCCCTGTATTACTCCTACACCGACACACCCGGCGGCCCGCGCGTACGCCACTCGGTGTTCCATGACATCGTGGGCTCGGGCAACGACACCTTCACCGTGGCCGGCTATGTGCGGTACCCGGAAACCCATGGCATCGCGGGTTATCGCGGCAAGATGCAGTACGCCACGCTGCGCGTCGTGGAGCAGGCCGGCGGGAGCGGCGGTGACGAAATCTTCGTCGATGGCTTCGAGGAAACGAACCCATGACGGAAAGGAAATCGTTGAGGCCCTTCAGCGTGGTTCCTGCGCCGGCAGCGCCGCGCCGAACGCCACCGCCAGATCCGCCAGCCAGCGCATCCGCACGCCCTCGCGGGCGTCGTGGTTCGCGCCCGAATCACCCTGCCGGTCCCAGCAGCCCTTGGGGTTGAGCGGCATGAAGCTGGCGCAGGTGCGCAGAGAAAGCCCTCGCCGGCCAGGTACGCATCCCCGCCAAGGATGCGGCGATGGGCGAGGCGGTGGATGCAACGCAACGGCCAGCCACCGGCACGGGCTTGCAGGCCGGGCGTTGGCGCGGCATGGGGCCGTATCCACATAGCATGAACAGAAAATAAACGGATGTGTCGGGAAGTTCGTCGGAAACCCGTAGTTCAGCTCAGGCCATCCCGCGTCGCTGCCATCGGCGAGGAGGCCGTTCCGACCACTTTCCCAAGGACTTCCACAATGAAACGCCTGACGACTTCTCGCCTGCTGGCAATGTTCGCCGCCTGGCTGATGCTTGCCTGCACCGGGTGGGCCGTCGCCGCCGATTACGCACCCGATCCCAGCTACAACAACGGCCTGATCAGCCAGGATGCCTTCGCCAGCAGCTTCGGCAACAACTACGACGGTCGCAAGGTCGTGACCCTGCCCAACGGCAACGTGGTCATCGCCGGCCGGGTGCCGGACGTACGCACCGGCACCACCTACGGTGCCATCGGCCTGATCCAGCGCCGTGACGATGGTCACCGCGTGCCGTGGACGGCCCCGGGGGCGCATGGCCACTACAACAACGAATACGTCGTCTACCCCGGAACCAGCGACTTCAACATCGTTGCGGTAAAGGACCTGGTGCTGCACGACAACCTTCTGTTCGTGCTGGCCGATACCAACAACGGGGCGAACCCCACGGTGTTCGGTTCCCGCATCTACGTGTTCGGCACCGATGGCGGCATCAGGAACAGCAATTTCGCCGACTGGGAAGTCTCCAGCGAACGCGAAGTGTGGGGCGGTGGCCTGGCGGCTTTCCGCCCGACGCCGAGCAGCGACCATGTGGACGTGGTCTACATCGGGCGGAAAGTGCCCGTCGACGGCTCCAGCAGCTCGCGCATCACCTTCCGCCACTTCCGCTACAGCCTCGTCAACAACGGATTCCCCGCGCAAACCAACCTCATCCATCCCAACATCTCCGAATGCGGCCCGTCCACGCATTGCTCGGGGTTCGACATCGCCATCGGCGGCAGGAACGGCTCCCTCGGCCTCCCGCGCACCTACATCACCGGGTCGCGCACCTCGGAAGGCATCATTCGCTCGATGGTGGTCCAGATCGACCCCTACACCGGCGCCAAAACCGGCATCGGCTATCAGCAGATGTCCGTCAACGCACGGGGCCGCGCGATAGCCGTCAAGCCGGGGGAGGACTCGACCACCGGCATCGACGACATCTTCGTGCTCTCCGAAAAGGACCGCGCCTGCAAGAACGGCATGGTGGCCAGGGGACGTATCAAGAGTCCCGGGGGCGAGATCTTCGGGTGGGAACGACTCCTCGGCGGTAGCGATGCCGCGGGCGTGCTGTGCAACACACTCGCTTGGGAAGCGTGGCCACACGACATCACCTACCAGGACGGCAGGGTCGGCGTGGCCGGGCACGTCGTGGGCACGGCGTTCTGCATCCCCGGCAACCCCTGCGAGAATCCCGTCGATGGCGCGATCGCCGTGCTCAACGCCTACAACGGCACGGAAATCTCCCCGCTGCGCACCTATCCGTTCACGGACACCGCCGGCGGATCGCGCACGCGGCATTCCAGTTTCCGGGGCATTGCCGGCACGGGCGGCGACACCTTCACCGTGGTCGGCGATGTGACCTATCCGCAAAGTCACAGCGAACCCAACTGGCGCGGCAAGCGACAGTTCGCCTCGCTGCGGGTGTACGAACCGGCCGGCGGCGCGGACATCTTCAGCGACGACTTCGAGGGCGATGGCAGCCAGCCCCAGCCTTCCTGGCTGTACGCGCCCCAGTACGCCAACAACGCCATCCGGGTGTACCACCTGGTGAACGGCAGCTATGAACTGCTCCATTCGGCCGCCATGCCGGCGGGCACCAAGCCCAATGCCGTGGCGTTCGACGGCAACGGCAAGCTGTGGGTGGTGGGAGAAGACCGCCGCCTGCTGCGCTTCTCGCGCGAGGACGTGAACACGCAGTCTGCGCCGGCACCGGAAATCAGCGTTGCCCCCGCCGGCAGCGGTTTCTACTTCCAGATGGCGTTCTGGGGCAACAACGCCTACATCAGCAACAGCGACTTCGGCAGCGCACACCGGGTGCTGCGCATTCCGCTGGCCACGTTGAACCTGGGCGGCAACCCCGCGGCCGCGCAGACCTTCACCGACAGCGGCTTCAACGTGCCCGCCGGCCTGGCCTTCGATGCGAACGGGAAGCTGTGGATCAGCCACTACGGCGGGCATCGCGTCACCCGCCTGAACGTGAACAATGGCACGGTGGAACGGAGCATCGAATCGATCAGCGTCGGCGGCAACGCCTCGCTCTCCCAGCCCGAGGGCATGGCCTTCAACGCCGCCGGGGATTTGCTCGTGGGCAACAACGGCAGGCCCAGCTATGCCCGCTACAGCGCCGCCACACTCAACGGCAGCGGAAACACGCCGGCCCATCTGGAGGTCATGAGTCCTGAGACCAATCCGGCCCCCCGCACCGGCTACATCGGCGGCATGGCCATGGATAGCGAGGGCGACCTGTGGTTCAACTACCAGCGTGAGTTCCAGATCCGCGAACGCCGCCCCAACAACACCGCCGGCCAGACCCTGGACAACGCCACCACCGACCCCGGCTTCGGCGGCATCGCCTTCTGGCCGATACCGGCCACGCTGCATCGCGGACAGTAACGCCCGCAAGGCGGCGGGGAAGGCATGGAGCCTCCCGCCGCGATGGAGCTCCCCGCCGCGGCCCGAACCCGGATGCGGCGGGGCGTTCCTTGGCGTGCGGCCGCGCGATGATGCCGAGGCGGCGCGAACGGATGTGCATGTCGCATCCACGCACCGTCTTGCGTATCCCCCAGTACCTTCACCCGTCGTGAGACTTGCCCATGCTCCGCCCTGCCTTCCTCGCCTCCCTCCTCGCCCTGCCCACGCCAGGCATCGCCGCGCCGCTGACCGTCTACGACGACGCCCTGCGCAACGGCTTCGAGGACTGGTCGTGGAACCCGGGCGACGTGAACTTCGATGCCGATTTCCACGTGCACACCGGCACCCACACGATCTTCTTCAAGGGCTACGACTGGAACGCGGTGTCGCTGCATCGCAGCCCGGCGCTGAACACCTCCCAATACAAGACCCTGCGTTTCTTCATCAAGGGCGACGGCGGCGGCGAACAGCTTCATGTCACGCTGCAAAACGGCGACTCCGTGCTCTACACCGGCGCGCTGAACCCGTTCATTGCCGGGGGGTCCGTATCCAACCTGGCCTACCGCGAAGTGCTGGTGCCCCTGACCCAGGCCCCGGTGAGCATCAATGGCGCGTTCGATCGCATCAGCATCCAGTCGGCCGCAGGCACCGCCGCGAACCAGCAATGGGTCTATATCGACGACATCTCGCTGCTGGACGGCTCCGGCAACCCGCCCGCCCCGGTGTTGTTCGCCGATGGCTTCGAGGCTGGCGGCCCGCCGCCCGGCACTGCCGTGCCGGCGATCCAGGTCGACCGCAACGTCAATGTCGCCGCGATGACTTCGGATCGCTTCACCTGGCGCGACAGTGCCAATCGCCCGCGTTCGGCGGTGCTGGCGCACAACAGCGGCCAGAACGGGCCGCAGGCGCCCGGCGGCTACCCCAACCGGGGCGGCGCGCTGCGCCAGTTCAGCTACCAGCTCGCCGACGGCACCACGCGCACCGCGAACGTCACCGCCTCGGGCAACGCCGGCCAGGGCGGCTTCGGCTACGTGGTGTCGCACGCCGGCTCCACCGATCACTGCACCAGCGGCGACGACTCCCCGCTGGGCTATGCCTTCTCCGGCAACTTCGCCCGCGTGTTCGAAGGCAGGCACCACGTCATCTTCCGCTTCACCCAGAACTACCCGCGCTACTGCACCACGGCCACGCCGGCACAGAACCACGCCATGCCGGTGACCATCGAGTGGCAGTTCTCCACCGGGCGCGACCATCCGCTGTGGTCGGTCACCTACGACGTGTCCGCGATCGCCGCCAACCGCCTGAACGACGACTCGCGCGGCCCCTACGGGGAGCTTCTGTTCGATGGCGCGGCCAGCGAGGGCGCACATGCGCAGATCGCAGGCGTGGCCTGGGGCGATCGCTACAAGTTCACCACCACCACCGCCCCGGTCACCACCGCCAGCGCCTGGACCTGGAACCAGCCCAACACGATTCCCTACGTGAAACTGTGGACCACCGCCCCGGACGCCACCATGGGCATCGTGCAGAACCGCACCATCGTGCAGCAGGATGCCGGCGGCTACTGGGGCGTGAACCGCTGGAACAGCACCAGCGCGGCCGGCGCCGGCTGCGCCAGCCCGGCCCAGACGATGCCGTGCCCCTGGAACTGGCCGTACCAGGCCATCGCCTGGTCCATCGGCGCCAATCCCACGCGCAACACCCGCCTGGCCTGGGGCACCAACGCGGGCTTCCTCGGCCAGACCAGCTACTACACGCACGGCAGCGCCTATTACGGCGGCCCGCTGCCCAACACCACCGCGCCGGGCCGCCCGTACAAGAGCTATTCCACCTACATCGTGCTCGGCCCGCACAGTGCCGCTCCGGTCGAAGCGCAGGTGGCACAGATCGAGCGCATCCAGTCGCTCAACCTCACCGCCAACGTCGGCAGCGTCGCCACGAACGGGCCCAGCGGCGTGGCCGACGCCACACCGACGACCTACCAGCCGGCCGGCTACGATCCTGTGCGCGGCGCACTGGCATTCAACGCCGCGTCCAACCGGCTGGATGCCAACATCGCCGTGGGCGCGGGAACGCTCGCCATCCCGCTCGTGATCCTGCGCAACTACACCGGCTCGGCCACGCCGCAGGTACGCCTGGGCGATACCGCGCTGACGGCGGACGTGGATTACTTCGCATCCAAACGCACCGGCCCGAACGAGTTGTGGATCACGTTGAACCGCAACCTCTCCGGCGCTGCGAACCGGCTGCGCGTCGATCAGTGATGGCGCCGCATCCCCGCCTGTGCACCGAAGTCGAACTCCACCCGCACCAGCGCCGCTGGATCAGGGCGCGCCCTGATCCGCCAGCGGAATCCCGAACGCCGCCGCCAGGTTCGCCAGCCAGCGCATCTGCACGCCCTCGCGGGTGTCGTGGTTCGCGCCCGAGTAACCCCACCAGTCCCAGCAGCCCTTGGGGTTGAGCGGCATGAAGCTGGCGCGGGTCTGCGGGTAGATCACCACCAGGTCGTAGACATCGGCCCAGCGGTTCAGGCCGACCTCCTGCACGAAGCGCTCGCCCAGCGCATCGGCGTTCTGTTCGCAGCCGTGGAAGGCGATCACCGCGCCGCAGCGCGTGTCCTCAGCGCATTGCGCGGGTACGTAGAGAAAGCCCTCGTCGGCCAGGTACGCATCCGCGCCGTCGGGGCGGAAACGGTTCTGGTCGAAGCGATGCAACGCGCCCCTGGCTTCATCGGCCTCGCGCGGCGGCTTGCCGTAGAGCGTGGCGAGCATCGCGCCGGCCGCATCGAAACCGCAGGCGGCGATGAAAGGCGCCTGGGTGATGGCGCATTCGCCGCCGGCATCCTGCGTGGGCCAGGCGTGGCCGAATTCGCGGCCGCCATCCCAGACCAGGGTCATGTCCTTGACCGGCGGCGTGGCCACTTCGCGCTGCAAGGCGGTGTAGATCGAATAGGAGGCGCGCGCCACGGTGGCATCGACGGTGGCGTCGGCGCTGCCGTGCAGCACGTACACGCGGTCGCCATCCAGGCCCGAGAGCGGTGCGATCTTGCCGGCCCGCGCCAGTTCGTTGGCGCGCTCGGCCAGCTTCACCGCATCGGGCGCGTCCGGCTGCGCCTTCATGCAGCGCCCCAGCGCGGTGCCCAGATCCCCTTCGGCGCATCCCAGCGGCGGCCCCGCGATGAGGCCGGCGCCGACGAGGCGATCCGAATAAGCGAAATGCGCCTGCTGCGCCATCGCCGCGCCGGAGGAAAGACCGACCACGCCCACCCGCTCGGGATCGAGCGCGAGCCTGGGCAGCGCGTGTTCGGCGGCCTGCGTGCCGCAGCCGGCCAGCACGGTGGCGATCGCCATCGCCAGGAAGGGGGAGCGCATCCTATGCATCGTGGTACTCCAATCAAAAAAGCGGGCCGCTCGCGCGGCCCAAAACACATGCGACAGCGGAGAGATCAGAAGTTGTAGCGCAGCGAGAGGTACCAGTTGCGGCGCCAGCCGTAATAGGCGGTCTGGATGTTGCCGACGCTGGCGAACTCCTGGCCTTCCACCTTGTACTCCTCATCGGTGAGATTGCGCACGCCGGCACGCACCTGCCACACGTAGTCCGGCGAATCCCAGATCGCGTAGAGGCCGGCCAGCGTGTAGGCGTCCTGGCTGAGCACGTCGCGGTTGTCCACCGAGAGCCAGGTCTTGCCGCGATAGGACACGTCGCCGCCCACGCCGAGGTTGGAGCCGTTGGCGAGCGAGAAGTTGTGATGCAGGGCCACGCGCGCGGTCCAGTCCGGCGAGAACGGCACATGGTCGTGGTTCACGTTCGGATCGAAGCCGGGGTAAGACGGATCGAGGCGGAAGTCCTCGAACTTCTTGTAGTCCGCATCCAGCCAGCCGATCTGCGCCGACAGCGTGGTGGCTTCGCCGATGAAGGCCGCGCCTTCCAGCTCGATGCCCTTGATCTCCAGCTCGGCGGCATTGAGCACGGGGAACGAGCCGACATCCTGCGAGACGCGCGCCTGGAAATCGCTGTAATCGCTGTAGAACACCGAGGCGCCGCCGCGGAAGCGACCATCGGTCGAGGTGCCCTTCACGCCCGCCTCGTAGGTCCAGACGTATTCGGGATCGAACACCGGATTGGCCGCATCGACGGCACTGTTGGCGCGGCCGTTGAAGCCGCCGGACTTGAAGCCGCGGTTGGCCGAGACATAGCCCATCACGCGATCGCTGAAATCCTTGCTGAGGCTGAGCGAGGGCGTGACCGCCGTCCAGCTTGCCTTGCCGTCGAAGGCGACGGTTTCGTTCAGCGCGGCCAGCAGCGGCCCCCAGAACGTGCTGGTGCTGCGTGCGTAGTCCTTTTCGTCGCGGGTGTAGCGCAGGCCGGCAGCCAGTGTCCACGTGGGCGCGAACTCCCAGTTGACGTGCCCGAAGGCGGCCAGGCTCTTGGTGGTGAGGTCGTCGTCGATGGTGCGCAGGAAGTCGACCGGCGTGCCGGCGAAGGCGAACAGGTCGTCGGCATAGGCTTCCTGGTGCGAGGGCACGTTCTCCTTCATGTAGAACACGCCGAACGTGGACTGCACGTTGCCGCCGTTGTCGAACTGCCACTGGAATTCCTGGCTGGTCTGCTTCTGGTCCAGCGCCACCAGCACGTCGCCCAGCTCGAACTGCGAGGCGTCGATGTCGATGAAGGAATGGGTGTCCAGGCGGCGATGGCCGGTGATGCTCTTGAACAGCCAGCTTTCGCTCAGGTCCCACTCCATCGCCAGCGTCAGGCCCTGGTGCTTGAGATCCTGGCCCTGGCCGGGTGCGAACGAAGTACGTGCGCGGTAGTCGAAATCGCCCGAAGCCGGCGGCAACAGCTCCACGATGCCCAGCGCCAGGTCGGTCTGGCGCAACTGCGCCATCGGGCGACCCAGGCTCAACGCCGCATCCTGCTTGGTGTGGTCGATCGAGAACGTGGCGCGGAAGCTGTCGCTGGGCCGGAAGGCCAGCTTGGCGCGGATGGCGCGGGTATCGTCGTCGTTGTAGTTCTCGCCGGTGACGCGGTCCTCGATGAAGCCGTCATGCGTCAGCCACGCGCCGGCGACGCTGGCGGCGATCGTGTCGCTGAGCTGGCCGCCGGCGTAGAAGCGCGCTTCGGCGCGGCCGTGGTTGCCGGTGGTCAGTTCCAGCGCGCCGCCGGTGTCGTCGAACGGGTTCTTCGTGGTGATCTTGATCGCGCCGCCGGTGGAGTTCTTGCCGTACAGCGTGCCCTGCGGGCCGCGCAGCACTTCCACCTGCTGCACGTCGAACAGCGAGAACAGCGCGCCGTTGATGCGCGAGTAGTAGATGTCGTCCACGTACATGCCCACGCCCGGATCGAACGTCTGCAAGGCATCGGGCTGGCCGATGCCGCGGATGAACACGTTGACGCTGTTGGCCGAGCCGCGGCCCTGCACGATGTTGAGGTTGGGCACCGCGCCCTGCAGGCCGTCGATGGCGGTGGCCTGCTTTTCCACGAGATCCGACTCGGCGAAGGCGCTGACCGAGATCGGCACGTCGAAGATCGACTCCTCGCGCCGGCGGGCGGTCACCACCACGTTGTCCAGGCGCTGCGCGTCCTCGTTGCCTGTCGCGGGCGCGGCAGCCGGCGCCTGGGCTTGCGCCTGCGCGGACGCGGCGATGCCCAGCAGCATGCCGATGGCCACACTCAGATGGGTGCGTTTCATTGCGAACCTTCCTTCGTCGTTGTCGTTCACGGCCCCGATGGCCGCATGTCATGTGCGGCGCATGGTGGGCAATCGCGGCGCGCCAGACACTTGTACCTTCGTCCAGTGGGCTGGCGCGGCACGGCCTCATCACACTGCCGGCCTGAAAAAATCTGCGGACTCCACCCATGGCTTTCCTGATCGTCCTGGCCTCGCTGTGCTTCCTGATGTTCGTGGCCTACCGCGGCTACAGCGTGATCCTGTTCGCGCCGGTGGCCGCGCTCGGCGCGGTGCTGCTGACCGACCCCTCGCTGGTCGCCCCGATGTTCACCGGCCTGTTCATGGACAAGATGGTCGGCTT
>JBBCJS010000030.1:0-3826 GCA_037190825.1 Chiayiivirga flava | reverse complement strand
CCCAGGCCAATGCGCGGGTCTTGGCCTCACCCATGGGTACAACTTCCTCGACCAGGCCGATACGCAGCGCGCTTGCTGCATCGACGCGCTCGCCGAGCAGGATCATGCGCTTGGCCCAACCTTCGCCCACCGTGCGCGGCAGGTTCTGGGTGCCGCCTGCGCACGGCAACAAGCCGACCGTGGCTTCCGGCAACGCGACCTGCGCCTGTTCCTCGATGATGCGCAGGTCGCAGGCAAGCGCGCATTCCAGTCCGCCGCCCATCGCATAACCGTTGATCGCGGCGATGCTGACGCCACGAAAACCCGACAGTGCCTCGAAGGCTTCACCGAAACGCCGCGCCGCTTCGCGCGCCGCGGCCTTGTCGCCGCCGGCGAACTGCTTGAGATCGGCACCGGCGCAAAAGAACTTCTCGCCTTCGCCGACGATGACCAACGAATGGATGTCGCGCTGGCCATCAAGCGCCTTGACCAGATCGCGCAGCGCGGCCAGGCTGTCCACGGTCCAGGTGTTGGCCGGCGGATTGGACAGGGTGACGACCGCGGTGTGGCCATCGACCTCCAGCTTGAGGCCGGTCCAGTCCTTCGTGCGGAAATCACTGATAACGGCGAGGCTCATCGCAGTTCCTCTTCGGTGTTGAGCAAGTGGCGCGCGACGATCACGCGCATGATTTCGTTGGTGCCTTCCAGGATCTGGTGCACGCGGCAGTCGCGCAGCAGGCGCTCGATCGGATATTCGCGGATGTAGCCGTAACCGCCGTGCAGCTGCAGCGCGTCGTTGCAGATCGAAAAGCCCGCGTCGGTGGCGAAGCGCTTGGCCATCGCGCACCAGACCGTGGCGTCCGAACCGCGCGCATCGAGCTTGCGTGCGGCCGTGTGCACCATCTGCCGGGCCGCGACCAGTTGCGTGGCCATGTCGGCCAGCTTGAACTGCAAGGCCTGGAACTCGGCGAGCTTCCTGCCGAACTGCCGGCGCTCGCCCAGGTAGCGGCGCGCCGCGTCCAGCGCGCCCTGCGCCGCGCCCAGCGAACAGGCGCCGATGTTGATGCGGCCGCCGTCCAGCCCTTTCATCGCGATCTTGAAGCCGTCGCCCTCGTTGCCGAGCAGGTTCGCCGCCGGTACTCGCACGTCCTCGAACGCGATGCCGCGCGTGGGCTGGCTGTTCCAGCCCAGCTTCTCCTCCTTGCGCCCGTAGGCGATGTCGGGCGTATCGGCCGGCACCGCGAAGGCGCTGATGCCGCGGGCGCCCTCGCCGCCGGTACGCGCCATCACCACCAGCATGTCGGTCGCGCCCGCGCCGGAGATGAAGGCCTTGCTGCCAGTCAGCACGTAATCGTCGCCGTCGCGCACGGCGCGGGTCTTGAGCGAGGCGGCGTCGGAACCGGCGCCGGGCTCGGTCAGGCAGTACGAGGCCAGCTTCTCGCCGCTCGCCAGTACCGCGCCCCAGGCTTCGCGCAAGGCGAGGCGCGCATGCGCGGTCAGCATCCAGGTCGCCATGTTGTGGATGCTGATGAAAGCGGCGGTGGAGGGATCGACGGCGGCCAGCTCCTCGAAAACGATGGCGGCGTCGAGCCGGGTCAGACCGCTGCCACCGGCGGCCTCGTCCACGTAGAGCCCGCAGAAGCCCAACTCGCCGGCCTTGGCGATGGCTGCCCGCGGGAAGATGCCCTCGGCGTCCCAGCGCGCCGCGTGCGGCGCCAGTTCGGCCAGGGCGAAGTCGCGGGCGGCCTCGCGGAAGGCCTGCTGCTCCTCGCTCAGCGCCGGCGCCGCGATCACCTGGATGTCCATGACCGCGACCATCACTTGAGGCTGATCGTGGTGTTGACGCCGTGGCCCAGCGTCTCGTCGTCGAACCAGCGCGCGGTGACCGTCTTGGTCTGGGTGTAGAAGGTCACCACCTGTTTGCCGTAGGGGCCGAGGTCGCCGAGCTTGGAGGCACGCGATCCGGTGAACGAGAACAGCGGTACCGGCACCGGGATCGGCACGTTGATGCCGACCTGGCCGACGTCGATGTCCTCCTGGAACCTGCGCGCCGCCGCGCCGCTTTGGGTGAAGATCGCGGTGCCGTTGCCGTTCGGGTTGGCGTTGACCAGCTCGATGGCCTCATCCAGCGTGTCCGCCGAGAGGATCACCAGCACCGGGCCGAAGATCTCCTCGTCGTAGATGCGCATGCCCGGTTTCACGCCGGAGAAGATGGTCGGGCCGATGAAGTTGCCGTTTTCGTAGCCGGGCACCTGCGGCTGGCGGCCGTCCAGTTCCAGCTTCGCACCCTGCTCGACACCGGTGGCGATCAGCGCCTCGATGCGCTCACGCGCGGCGCAGGAGATCACCGGGCCGACGTCGGTGCCCGGCTCGGTGCCGGCGTTGACCTTGAGCGTCTTCGCCTTCTCGACCAAGTCGGGAATCCATGCCTGCGCCTCGCCCACCAGCACGGCGGTGGAGGCGGCCATGCAGCGCTGCCCGGCCGCGCCGAACGCGGCGCCGGCCATGGCATTGAGGGTCTGTTCCCGGTTGGCGTCGGGCAGCACCACGGCATGGTTCTTGGCGCCCATCATGCACTGCACGCGCTTGCCGGCCAGCGAAGCGCGGTTGTAGACGTGGGTGCCGACCCGGGTCGAACCGACGAAGGACACCGCCTTGATGTCGGCGTGATCGCAGATCGCGTTGACCACCTCCTCGCCGCCGTGCACGACGTTGAGCACGCCCTTGGGAATGCCGGCTTCCAGCGCCAGCTCGACCAGGCGCATGGTCACCATCGGGTCCTGCTCGGACGGCTTGAGCACGAAGGTGTTGCCGGTGGCGATGGCCATCGGGAACATCCACAGCGGGATCATCGCCGGGAAATTGAACGGGGTGATGCCGGCGCACACGCCCAGCGGCTGCAGCAAGGTGTAGGTGTCGACTCCATTGGCGACGTTGTTGGCCAGCTCGCCCAGCTGCAGGTTGCCGATCGCCGCCGCGTGCTCGACCACTTCCAGGCCGCGGAACACGTCGCCCTCGGCGTCGGGCAGGGTCTTGCCCTGCTCGGCGGTCAGTAGCGCCGCCAGTTCGCCCATGTGCTCGCGGATGAGCTGCTGGTACTTCAGGAAGACACGGGCACGGGTGCCGATCGGTGTCCTGCGCCAGGTCGCGAACGCGCGCTGCGCGGCGGCGACGGCCGAATCGACCTCGTCAGCGGTCGCGAACGGCACGCGCGCCAGCACCGCCTGCGTGGCCGGATTGACGACGTCGCGCCACTGGTTGGTTTTCGATTCGACGAACTCGCCGTCGATCAGCAGCTTGACCGTGGCGACCTCGGTCGCGGCCTGGTGCATCTGGTTCATGTGTCCTGTCTCCGTAACGCTCACCCGCGATGACCGGATGGCAGGAGCAGAAGGACGATCGATTCGGGGCTATGGGAGTGGACGCCGCGCCGAATCCGCTCGTCCGGTCGCCCACCGCAACCCGAGGAAGGCACCGACGAACGATGCCTGCCACAGGCCGGTCTCCGGGCTTGCGAGCGAGGCGACGTCGCCGTGGCCTCACCCCGACGCCTTCCCGCGCGAACGCAGTGGCTTGTGGTCGGGTGTTCTCGCCTACCGTTGCGGGGGCAGCGCCGGAATGGAGGAATGCGACCATGAATGGCCGCCTTTGCCTTCGCGATCAGGAGCGATCGCCAAGACCCTCGCACCGGCTTCCCGTTTCACCCTGCGCGCCGGTATGGCGGCAGGACACCTGTGGCGCGGCCAGTGTAGGCCCCGGGGGCTGCACCGACAAGCTGCAGCGCGGAACGGACGCGCCGTCGCCCAGCCTAGCCGGGCGACGGCGCGCCAACCATCTAGGCGGCGGC
>JBBCJS010000029.1:0-93322 GCA_037190825.1 Chiayiivirga flava | reverse complement strand
CCATCTGACCCTGATCGGCGCCGGCCTGGCCGGCGCATTGCTCGGCCTGATGCTGGCCCGGCGCGGCTGGCGCGTGGACATCTTCGAGCGCCGCCCGGACCCGCGCGTGGCCGGGTACGAGGGTGGGCGGTCGATCAATCTTGCGCTGGCCGAACGCGGGCTCGATGCGTTGCGCCGGGCCGGGCTGGAAAGCGAAGTGATGACGCAGGCCGTGATGATGCGCGGGCGCATGGTGCACTTCGAGGATGGCGGCACGCAGTTGCAGCGTTACGGCCGCGACGACAGCGAAGTGATCTGGTCGGTGCATCGCGGCCGGCTGGTGATGACGATGCTCGATGCCGCCGAACGCGCCGGCGCGCATATCCACTTCGACCGCCGCCTCGACAACGTGGATAGGGAAGCACGCACGCTGCGCTTCATCGACGACCGCGACGGCAGCCACCACACCCACGCCTATGCCACGCTGATCGGCAGCGATGGCGCCGGTTCCGCCGTGCGCGCGTGGATGGCGTCGCAGATGGCGCTGGGCGAGCGCTTCGAGCCACTGGGCCACGGCTACAAGGAGCTGGAAATCCCGCCCGGGCCCGATGGCCGCTGGCGCATCGAGCCGAACGCGCTGCACATCTGGCCGCGCGGCGGCTACATGTGCATCGCCCTGCCCAACACCGAGCGCAGCTTCACGGTCACGCTGTTCCTGCCCAACGAGGGCGAGCCGAGCTTTGCCACGGTGCAGGATGCGGATGCCGTGCAGGCGCTGTTCGCGCGCGACTTCCCCGATGCGCTGGCGCGGATGCCCACGCTCGTCTCCGACTTCCTCGGCCATCCCACCGGTCTGCTGGCGACGCTGTACCTGGACCGCTGGCACCTGGGCGGCGAAGCCGTGCTGCTGGGCGATGCCGCGCATCCGATGGTGCCGTTCCACGGCCAGGGCATGAATTGCGCGTTCGAGGATTGCGTGGCGCTGGTGCGGCACATCGAGGCGGCGCCGGACTTCGCGTCGGCCTTCGCCGGATTCGAGGCCGAGCGCCGCCCGAACGCGCGCGCGATCCAGGAAATGGCGCTGGAAAACTACATCGAGATGCGCGACCGCGTGGACGATGCCGACTACCTCATCCAGCGCGACCTGGAGCGCCTGCTCGCCCAGCGCCATCCCGGGCGCTTCATCCCGCGCTACACCATGGTGACGTTCCGCACCCTGCCCTATGCGATGGCGCAGGAGCGCGGCCGCATCCAGCGCGGGATTCTCGTGGAGGCCACGCGCGGGCTGGCGTCAATCGACGACGTGGACATGGAAGCCGTGGACCGCGCGGTGACGCAACGCCTCCCGCCTGTGGAATGATCGCCATCCCATCCTGAGCCACCCGTGCGGCCATGCGCGACATCGCCCTGACGATCCTGCTGCTCACCCTGAGCAACGTGTTCATGACCTTCGCCTGGTATGCGCACCTGAAGGAACTGAACACCAAGCCGTGGATCGTCGCGGCGCTGCTCAGCTGGGGCATCGCATTGTTCGAATACCTGCTTCAGGTGCCGGCCAACCGCATCGGCTACGGCACGCTGTCGCTGGGACAGCTCAAGATGCTCCAGGAAGTCATCACGCTGAGCGTGTTCGTGCCGTTCGCGTGGTTCTACATGAAGGAACCGCTGAAGCTCGACTACCTGTGGGCCGGGCTGTGCATCCTGGGCGCGGTGTATTTCATCTTCCGCGGCAAGCTCGGCGCGGGTTGAGCCGACAACCCGCCATTCCGGAAATCACCAGACCAGATCGTCCGGCACCTGGAACTTCGGATCGGCGTAGACATCGTCTTCCGGCGGCGCATCCGGGTCCACGCACAAGGCCAGCGAGCCGGGCAGGATGCGCTCGGCCTCCTGCCCATCGGCGACGGACACCAGGTGATAGCGCCCGGCCATCTGCACCACCGCCAGTTCGCCGGCATTGAGCGCCTTGAGCTGCTCGGCGGTGACGTGGATGCGGCGGATCTTGCCGCCGTATTCGAAGTGGCGCGCGATCTCGGCGGCATCGTCGTTGCGCCGGGCGCGCGTCAGCAGTTCGGTCAGTTTGGCCTTGGCCTCGCGGCGCTGGCGGGCTTCTTCCTGGCGCTGGCGCTCGGCGGCGATGCGCTCGTCCTTTTCCTTCTGCGCGCGGATCGCGAAGGCCTTGGCGAGGTCGATGTCGCCATCCTGGCGCGGCTTGCCGGGCTTGCCCGCCGTGGCGACGGGCTTGCCAGGGTGCGACCTGCTCTGCGGCTTGCCGGGCTGCGGCTTGCGCGGCCGCGCTTCCTCGCGCGGCGCGGACTTGAAGCCCAGCTTCAGCAGTTGGTCTTTCAGGGAATCACTCATCAAACAAGGCTCAGTAGTGCGGGGGCGGCGGCTCCGTGGCCGCGCCGGAGGACGACAACCCGCTGCGCAAGGCGTCCAGATCGGCGCTGGCCTGCACCAGGGCGGAGCGCAGGGCGTCCAGTTCCTGGCGCTGGCGGTGCACCAGGTCGCTCAACTCGCCCAGGGTGTGTTCCTGGAAGGCGAGCCGGGTTTCGATTTCGATCAGTCGGGCGTCGTCGGACATGAGCGAAGTTTACCTGCTGGGCGTCGCACGGTCGCGATACAGCCGGCATCGGCGATGATGCGCGACCTTTTCCTTCGCACTCCCGCACATGGATATTTCCATCCTGCTGTACATCCTCGGCGGCCTGCTGATCGCGGTGGGACTGGCCGGCATCGTGCTGCCCGCGCTGCCGGGCGTGCCGCTGATGTTCGCCGGCATGCTGCTGGTGGCCTGGGGCGGGAACTTCGGGCGGCTGGGCTGGGGCGTGCTGGCGATACTCGGCGCGCTGACGATCCTGTCGGTGGCCGCGGACCTGATCGCCAACCTGCTCGGCGCGCAACGCGCCGGCGCGAGCCGGCTGGCGCTGGCGGGCGCGGCCATCGGCACCGTCGTCGGCCTGTTCTTCGGCATCCCCGGCATCGTGTTCGGCCCGTTCGTCGGCGCGGTCGTGGGCGAACTGGCTCACAGTCGCCACGGCGGCATCGCGGCGAAGGTGGGCGTGGGTACGTGGATCGGGCTGCTGCTCGGCACCGTGGCGAAGATCGGCATCGCGTTCGTGATGCTCGGTATTTTCGCGCTCGCGCTGCTGCTTTAGAACACGGCCGAAACCGCCCTTATCCCGTCATTCCGGCGGCTCTCAACAGCGAAGCTGGTCAAGCCGGAAGACGGGTAGCGGCTGGCCCAAGGGTCGTTTAACCCGCCTTGGACTTCGCCAGCTTCAGCCAGGTATCGACCACGGTATCGGGATTGAGCGACACCGATTCGATGCCCTCCTCCATCAACCATTGCGCCAGGTCCGGGTGATCGCTCGGCCCCTGGCCGCAGATGCCCACGTACTTGCCCCGGGCGCGCGCGGTCTTGATGGCGAGCGAGAGCAGCTTCTTGACCGCCGGGTCGCGCTCGTCGAACAGGTGCGCGACGATGGACGAATCGCGGTCCAGGCCCAGGGTGAGCTGGGTGAGGTCGTTGGAGCCGATGGAGAAGCCGTCGAAGATGTCGAGGAACTCGTCGGCCAGCAGCGCGTTCGACGGCACCTCGCACATCATGATGATCTTCAAACCGTTCTCGCCCTGCTTCAACCCATTCTTCGCGAGCACTTCGACCACCTTGCGGCCTTCCTCCAGCGTGCGCACGAACGGGATCATCACCCACAAGTTGGTGAGGCCCATGTCGTTGCGCACCTTGAGCACCGCGCGGCATTCCAGCGCGAAGGCTTCGGCGAACGAGGGATCGACGTAGCGGCTCGCGCCACGGAAGCCGATCATCGGGTTTTCCTCGTGCGGCTCGTAGTTCGTGCCGCCGACGAGGTTGGCGTATTCGTTGGACTTGAAGTCGGACAGGCGCACGATCACCGGGTTCGGCGCCACCGAGGCGGTCAGCGTGGCGATGCCCTCGGCCAGGCGATCGACGTAGAAATCCACCGGATCGCCGTAGCCTGCGATGCGCTCGTCGATGCGCTGCCTGGTCTCGGCGTCCTGGCGGTCGTACTCGAGCAGCGCCTTGGGATGCACGCCGATGTGCGAGGCGATGATCATTTCCAGCCGCGCCAGGCCGATGCCGGCATTGGGCAACTGGCCGAAGTCGAACGCGCGCTCGGGGTTGGCGACGTTCATCATGATCTTGAGCGGCGCCGGCGGCATGTTGTCCAGATCCGTGGTGGTGCGCTCGAACGCCAATGCGCCTTCGTAGATGTAGCCGGTATCGCCTTCGGCGCAGCTCACCGTCACCGGCGCGCCGTCCTGGATGCTGTCCAGCGCGTTGCCTGTGCCGACCACGGCCGGCACGCCCAGCTCGCGCGCGATGATCGCGGCGTGGCAGGTGCGGCCGCCGCGATTGGTGACGATGGCGGCCGAGCGCTTCATCACCGGCTCCCAGTCCGGGTCGGTCATGTCGGCGACCAGCACGTCGCCCGGCTGCACGCGCGCCATGTCGTCCAGCGAGCGCACCACGCGGGCCACGCCGCTGCCGATCTTCTGGCCGATGGCGCGGCCTTCGGCCAGCACCGGGCCGCGCTTTTCCAGCGTGTAGCGTTCGATCTGGGTGGCGCGGGCGCGCGACTTCACCGTTTCCGGGCGCGCCTGGAGGATGTAGAGCTTGCCGGTGATGCCGTCCTTGCCCCATTCGATGTCCATCGGGCGGCCGTAGTGGCGCTCGATGGTCAGCGCCTGGCGCGAAAGCTCGTGCACGTCCTCGTCGGAAAGCGAGAAGCGGCTGCGCAGCTCGGCCGGCGTGTCCTCGGTGCGCACGCGCTCGCCCGGGGCGTCCGAATACACCATGCGCAGCTGCTTGGCGCCGAGCGAGCGGCGCAGGATCGCGTGCCGGCCGGCCTCGAGCGTGGGCTTGTAGACGTAGAACTCGTCCGGATTCACCGCGCCCTGCACGACCATCTCGCCCAGGCCATAGCTGGCGGTGACGAACACCACGTCGCGGAAGCCCGATTCGGTGTCCAGCGTGAACAGCACGCCGGAGGCGCCCACGTCCGAGCGCACCATCAACTGCACGCCGGCGGAGAGGAACACGTCCTCGTGCTTGAAGCCGTGGTGCACGCGGTAGGCGATGGCGCGGTCGTTGTAGAGGCTGGCGAAGACTTCCTTGACCTTGCGCACCACGTCGTCCGCGCCGGTGACGTTGAGGAAGGTTTCCTGCTGGCCGGCGAAGCTGGCGTCCGGCAAGTCCTCGGCCGTGGCCGAGGAACGCACCGCGACGGCCACGTCGGCAGCGCCGCTGTCGGCGCAAAGCCTGGCGTAGGCATCGCGGATCGCCGCATCCAGCGCCGGTTGCAGCGGCGCCTCGATCACCCAGCCCCGGATTTCGCCGCCGGCCCTGACCAGCGCCTCGACGTCTTCCACGTCCAGCCCGTCGAGACGCTCGTAGATGCGCCGCTCCAGGCTGTTGTGGGCGATGAACTCGCGGAACGCATCGGCCGTGGTGGCGTAGCCGCCGGGTACCGAGACGCCGAGTCTGGCGAGGTTGCCGATCATCTCGCCGAGCGAGGAATTCTTGCCGCCCACCTGGGAAAGATCGGTCAGGCGCAGCTCATGCAGCCACAAAACGTGCGAGATCACTCGGCGGCTCCGGGATGTGTAGGGGGAGAAATGATGCAGCGCGGTATTTTGATGGCCCCGGCGCGGGCTTACAAGCTCGTGACGAACCCGCGCGCTGGCTACACTGGGGCCGATTTCCCCAAGGAACTCCGATGGCACTTCCCCGCCCCGTGTTCTACATCTCCGACGGCACCGGCATCACCGCCGAAACCATCGGCAGCAGCGTGCTGACGCAGTTCCCCGACGTGAGCTTCGCCACCCAGCGCATTCCCTTCATCGACACCGAGGCCAAGGCCCGGCATGCGGCGCAACGCATCCGCGAAAGCGGCGAGCGCACCGGGCTGCGCCCCATCGTGGTCAATACCGTGGTCGATGGCGCGCTCACCGCCGTGCTGGCCGAAAGCGGCGCGCTGATGATGGACGTGTTCGCGCCCTTCATCGTCCCGCTGGAATCGGAACTGGGCACCTCGCGCCAGCCCAAGGTGGGCCAGGCGCACGGACTGGTGGACTTCGCCAAGTACGAGACGCGCATCAACGCCACCAACTACGCGCTCACCCACGACGACGGCATCGACGTGCACTACGACGAGGCCGAGGTGATCCTGGTGGGCGTATCGCGCTCGGGCAAGACGCCCACCTGCCTCTACCTGGCCTTGCATTTCGGGGTGAGCGCCGCCAATTACCCGCTCACCGAGGAAGACCTGGAGAGCGACGAACTGCCCAGGCGCCTGCGCGCGCACCGGAAAAAACTGTTCGGCCTCACCATCGACCCGGTACGCCTCCAGCAGATCCGCCAGGCGCGCCGCCCCAACAGCCGCTACGCCACCATCGACACCTGCCGGCGCGAAGTGCAGGCCGCCGAGGCGCTGTTCCGGCGCGAGCGCCTGCCCTCGCTGAGCACCACCAACACCTCCATCGAGGAGATCGCCAGCAAGGTGATGTCCCAGCTCAACATCGACAAGCACCTGTTCTGACGACACCGATGCAACCGGCTTCCGCCCACTTCCCGACGATCCCGCGCGCCAGCCGCTTCGGCTACCTGATGGCGCTGTACGCGGAGAACTTCGCGCGCTTCGAGCGCCTGTTCCAGCCGCATCGCTGCACCGGCGGCCACTGGCGCTCCAGCGTGGACGACGGGCTGGACGTGCACCTGCA
This sequence comes from Chiayiivirga flava, assembly GCA_037190825.1. Classification (GTDB taxonomy): domain Bacteria; phylum Pseudomonadota; class Gammaproteobacteria; order Xanthomonadales; family Xanthomonadaceae; genus Denitratimonas; species Denitratimonas flava_A. Next base: position 86,581 of record JBBCJS010000029.1, on the reverse strand, counting down.
CGTGCTGGAGCGGCATCGCTACACCACCGAGTTCCGTCTTACCTACGACCTGCGCGATCCGCTCACCGGCGAGCCGGACCCTTCCGCCTTCCTGCGCCTGTACCACGACGCCCGCGTGATCGAGGCCACGCACTGCTATGTCGGCCGGCGCTGGCAGGACGTGCTCGGACTGCATCCGGAGCCGGACACCCTGCTCGGCCATCGCCTGCGGATGAACACCTTCCTGGGCAAGTGGCTGGATTTCCTCGCCGGGCAGGGCCATTCGCCCTTCACCCTGCTGCCCGATCCGGGCGAAGAAGAAACGATCGTCGACACACCGCTTGACGCCCTCGCCATCGCCCCATAGAATGGTCGTCTTTCCAGCACGTGGGGCTATAGCTCAGCTGGGAGAGCGCTACAATGGCATTGTAGAGGTCATCGGTTCGATCCCGATTAGCTCCACCAACAACTAGGTCCCCATCGTCTAGAGGCCTAGGACACAACCCTTTCACGGTTGCGACCGGGGTTCGAATCCCCGTGGGGACGCCATCCAATACGAAAGTTTGGAACGAAAAAGGCTCGCTTCGGCGGGCCTTCTTCGTTTCCGCCCTCCGGAGATGCCGTCGCCATGATGCCGCGTGCGCTGTGCTGCCTGCCCTTCCTCCTTCTGCTGCTCGCCACGAACGGCAAGGCGATGGAACAGGAGCGGTTTTCCGACACTTTCGAGCGGGTCCTGTCGGACAACGGCATCCCCGGCGGCGCCTATGCCATCGTTCGGGACGGGCGCATCGCCGAATCCGGCGCGTTCGGCGTGCGGCGACTCGGCGATCCTGCGCCGGTGAGCGCCGATACGGTGTTCCGCATCGCGTCCCTGTCCAAGACCTTCGCCGCTCAGATCGGCGCCCAGCTCGAATCGGAAGGCAAGCTGCAATGGGACGCGCCGGTGACGCGCTACCTGCCCGCGTTCCGGCTCAAGAAGCCCGAGCAGGCCGGGCGCCTGCACCTGGCGCACCTGCTCGGCCAGTCCACCGGCATCGTGCCCAACGCCTACGACAACCTGCTGGACGAGAACGTCCCGCTGGCGCGCATCCTGCCGCAATTTTCCAGGCTGGAACCGATCTGCCGCACCGGCACCTGCTACACCTACCAGAACATCCTGTTTTCGCTGGTGGAACCGGCCTACGAGCAGGCTGGCGGCAATCCCTATGACGCCCTGCTGCGCGAGCGCCTGTTCACGCCGCTGCACATGACGCGCGCCTCCGTCGGCATCGGAGCCTGGCACGCCGCCAGCGACCGCGCCGAACCGCACGTGCGCCGCGACGGCGTCTGGCAGGCCGTCGACGTCGCGCCCGGCTACTACCAGGTCGCTCCCGCCGCCGGCATCAACGCCAGTGCCACCGACATGGCGCGCTGGCTGCTGGCGCAGATGGGCAGCCACCCCGAAGTCGTCACGCCGGCACAGGTGGCCGCGCTCACGCAAAAGCGCATCGCCACCCCGCGCGAACTGCGCCGCTACCGCTGGAAAGACCTGCTCACCGACGCCCATTACGGGCTGGGCTGGCGCATCTACACGCTGGGCGACCAGGACCTCGTCATGCACAGCGGCTGGGTGCGCGGCTTCGTCGCCGACATCGCCTATTCGCCCGAAAAGCGCAGCGGCCTGGTGGTGCTGCTGAACGGCGAAACCCGCACGATCAGCGACCTCACCACGGCGTTCTGGTCGCGCGAACTGGGCGTGCCGCCGCGCGACAGCGCCACGGATGGGTAATCGCGTGTGGCCATCCGAAGAACCAGAACGAGTTGTGACCTGAATCGCAACAATTTGTGAAAAAACGCATGCAAACCTTGCGCTTCACGGATAAAGTGTGGTTGCCGTTCCATTGCAAGCAGCCGCCATGCCCACTTCCCCGGTTTCTTCACGACGCCACCTGATCGCAGGCCTTGGCGCAAGCCTTCTCGCCGCCTCCCAGGCCACCGCGGACAGCAAGCAGGCACCGACGGATCCCGGCACCAAGAACGGCTCCACCCAGACCATCACGCCGCCCTTGGCGGTGCGCGCCCTGCATCGCATGGGCTTTGGGCCGGCGCGGCGCAGGAAGAAGCCGGCCCGCGTGCCGGTGACCGGAGAGCTTTTCGGCAACGATTTCGAAACCCTCGGCGACCTGGGCGAGGACGACATCGGCTACTTCATGTCGCTGGGCAAGACCGACGACCAGCGCCTGGCGAACTACGTCGACCAGCAACTCAATCCCGCGTCCATCGACGATTCGGCGCTGAACGCCCGGCTGGCCGCCTATCCATCCTCGTTCTCCACGCTGAACCAGCCGCTGGCGACGGTGTTCGCGCAGCGCTCCTGCCAGAGCGACTACGAAGTCCGCATGCGCCCGGTGCGCGAAGTGGAGAAGGCCGCGTTCACCCGCGCCGTCTACAGCCGCCGCCAGTTGTTCGAGCTGACGGTGGATTTCTGGCACAACCACTTCAACGTCTTCGCCGAACTCAGCTCGCGCATCTCGGCGAGCTGGCATTCCTGGGACCGCGACGTGATCCGCGCGCACGCGTTCGGCAACTTCTACCAGTTCCTCTACGCCAGCGCGCGCCACGTGGCGATGCTGCATTACCTGGACAACTACCGCAGCTCGGTCGCCTTCAACGAGAACTACGCGCGCGAAGTCATCGAACTGCATACGCTCGGGGCCGAGCACTATCGCGGCCTGGACCAGCCCCTGAGCGTGCCGGCGCTGGAGGAAAACCCCTACACCGCGCTGAACGACCCGGAGCTGGGCAATGCCAGCCTGAGCGGTGGCCTGGCGATCGCCGACCCCACCCGCCAGATCGCGGCCTACTACGTGGACGACGACGTCTACGAGGCCGCCCGGACCCTCACCGGCTGGCGCTACAACAACGCCAACACCGCCAACGCCTGCGGCACCGGGGCGTTCTACACCGATACCAATCACCACACGCCCGGCCAGAAAAGCGTGCTCGGACGCGGCTTCATGACGCACCGCTCCGATCTTCCCGCCGAGGACGACGGCCGCATCACGCTCAAGATGCTGGCCTACCACCCGGCCACGGCCAAGTACATCGCCCGCAAGCTGTGCCGGCGCCTCATCGCGGACGAGCCGCCCGAATCGGTGGTCGAGGCGGCGGCGGCGACGTTCTTCCAGCACCGCCTCGCGCCCGACCAGATCGGCCGCACCCTGCGCACCATCCTGCTCTCGCCCGAATTCAAGGACCCGGCGTTGTGGGGCAAGAAAACCAAGCGCCCGTTCGAAGCCGTGGTATCGGCGATGCGCGTGGCCGGCTGCAACCACACCTTCCGCCAGGACGACAACACCAACCCCGGCAACAACACCACCACCGCCTTCGTGGGCGAATACAACCGCGCCGGCCAGCAACTGTTCTGGTGGCGCTCGCCCAACGGCTACCCGGACACGCGCGGATTCTGGCAAGGCTCCAACACGCTGGTGCGGGTGTGGCGGGCGATCGACTGGCTCACCGACCGGGACGCCGCGACGCCATCGATGCGGGTGCTGCGCATCGTCGATCTCACCCTGGCCAACCTGCAGGGCAACCCGAGCGCGCGGGAGGTCGTGGAATTCTGGCTCGAGTGGATCATGGGCTTCGCCCCGGACGGCGGCTGGACCGGCCCGCCCGGCACCTTGATCGCCAACGCGCCGACCGCCCTGGGCGAAGCCGCACTGCGCTTCTTCACCCAGACCTACGCCGACGGCACGCCCGACCGCACGCCCTGGGGCGCGGACGAGCCGCGCATCCAGCGCTCGGCGCTGGAGGTCAACAGCGGCGGCTACGACTGGAACGTGCGCCTGCGCGGCCTGGTCGCGCTGATCCTGTGGTCGCCCAACTTCATGCAGCGCTGAGGCCCCCATGAACCAGAAAGACCTCGACAACCGCGCCCGCCTCGACGCCCTGCTCGATGGCATGTCGCGCCGCCGCTTCCTGCGTGACAGCACGCTGGCGGCCGGCGCGATGGCCACCACTTCCATCGCGTTCTCGCCCACGCTCGCGGCGCAAAGCCCCGGCAGCATCCGCACGCTGGTGTACGTGTTCCTGCGCGGCGCGATGGACGGCCTGAGCTTCGTCGTGCCCACCGGCAGCGGCGCGAACGCGCAGGAATACCGCAACCGCCGCACCAGCACGCGGATGACGACCGACGACAGCAACTCGGCGCGACGCCCGCTGACGCTCAACGGCGGCCAGCCCTTCGGCCTGCATCCGGCCGCCACCGGCCTGCGCGACCTGTTCAACCGCGCCCAGAGCCCGCTGGCGATCGTCCACGGCGTCGGCCACTTCGATCCTTCCACCTACAACCGCAGCCACTTCGATGCGCAGGAACAGGTGGAACTGGGCACGCCCGGCATGCAGGCGCTGACCCATGGCTGGCTGTCCCGGCACTTGGCCACCACCACCCGCCTGCCCGGCGCCATCTTCAATGCCCTCGCCGCCTCCAGCATGCCGCCGCAAAGCCTCCAGGGCTGGTACGAAAGCGTGTCCGTGACGGGCGGCAGCGGCACCAGCGGTTTCCATCCGGATCCCAACCACACCTATTCGGCCACCCACTTGCGCGGGTTGCGGGCGATGTATGCCGGCGGTGGAGACCTGGACATGGCCGCCCAGGCCGCGCTGGATGCCGTGAACACCATCAGCGGCACCGACTTCGGCGCCTACGTGCCGGGCGGTGGCGTGACCTATCCCAACACCGGCGTCTCCAACAACCTCAAGCTCATCGCCACGCTGATCCGCGCCAACATCGGCCTCAACGTCGCCACCGTGGACGTGGGCGGCTGGGACACGCACAACAACCAGGGCGTGTTCGAGAACGGCGGTTTCTACAACCTCGTGCGCGACCTGTCGGCGGCGCTGAGCGCGTTCTACCGCGACATGGAAGGAGCCGGATTCCACCAGCGCGTGGCGGTGGTGGTGCAGACCGAGTTCGGCCGGCAAGTCACCGAGAACGCCTCCGCCGGCACCGACCACGGCCTGGCTTATCCGATGTTCGTACTGGGCGGCAAGGTGAAGGGCGGCTGGTATGGCCAGTTCCCCAGCCTGGCCTCGTCCAATACGCCGGGCGATGCGGTCAAGCCGATGGTGGACTTCCGCCAGGTGCTGGCCACCGCCGCCGACAAGCTGGTCGGCAACAGCGATCCGGAAGCGGTGTTCCACACTGCCGCCTCGCCGTTCGACTACAGCCCGATGGGGTTCTGGAATCCCTGAAGGATCGAAGTGCCCGTATTGGAGAGCCCGTGGCGAGGGAGCGTCCGCTCCTTGCTGCCAGCGCTTACTCCTCGCCGTGACGAAGCCAGATCACCGCTTCGCTTTCCTCGCCGAAAACGCCCGCCAGGATGCCGTGCTCCCGCGCCAGGATCGCGACATGCTCGTGCATCGAGCGCTGCTCGCTGCCACGGTCCACGAAGGCGACCTTGCAGCCCTTGAAGTCCAGCTCGACCAGTTTCTCGAACAGTGCGAGCGTCTCCTCCGGATTGCCGTTCTCCATGAGGTTCTCGACCACCAGGATACGGTGCGCGCCGCGGCGGCGGCGCTCATCGGAAACCTCCGTCCAGTACGCCAGCGAAATCGCGAACGAATCGTGCGGCCCTTCCACCTGCGCACGCAGGATATCCCCGTTCCACCTGAAAAAAATCTCGAACCCATCCCCCGCAACGGTGTACGTCGAGGCCACTCGCATCTCTCCTTGGATTGTCCGGAAGGGCCCTCCCTGCACCTTCGCGTTCTGCCCGGCCGGGCATTACAGCGGTCGCATCACATCACGACCACGGGTATCTTGCCAATCCTCGCCTGCCATTCGCGCGGGCCGGTCTTGTGCACCGACTCGCCGCCGGCGTCCACCGCGACGGTCACGGGCATGTCCCTGACCTGGAACTCGTAGATCGCCTCCATGCCGAGATCCTCGAAGGCCAGCACCTTCGAGGCCCGGATCGCCTTGGACACGAGGTACGCCGAGCCGCCCACCGCCATCAGGTACACCGCCCGGTTGTCGCGGATCGCCTCGATCGCCGCGTCGCCGCGCTCGGACTTGCCGACCATGCCCAGGAGGCCGGTCTGCTCCAGCATCTGCCGGGTGAACTTGTCCATGCGCGTGGCGGTGGTGGGGCCGGCCGGGCCGACCACCTCGTCGCGGACCGGATCGACCGGGCCGACGTAGTAGATGAAGCGGTTGGTGAAATCCACCGGCAATCTTTCGCCGCGATCGAGCATGTCCACCATGCGCTTGTGCGCGGCGTCGCGGCCGGTAAGCAGCTTGCCGTTGAGCAGCAGCACTTCGCCCGGCTTGAACGTGGCCACTTCCTCGCGGGTGATCGCATCCAGGTTCACCCGGCGCGCGTTCTGCGGGTTGTAGGTGAGCTTGGGCCAGTCCTCCAGCGAGGGCGGATCGAGCGCCACCGGGCCGGAGCCATCCAGGGTGAAATGCGCGTGACGGGTGGCGGCGCAGTTGGGGATCATCGCCACCGGCAGGTTGGCGGCGTGGGTCGGGTAGTCCTTGATCTTGATGTCCAGCACCGTGGTCAGGCCGCCCAGCCCCTGCGCGCCGATGCCCAGCGCATTGACCTTCTCGTACAGTTCCAGCCGCAGTTCCTCGGCGCGATTGGCCGGGCCGCGCGCGATCAGGTCCTGGATGTCGATGGGTTCCATCAACGCCTCTTTCGCCAGCAGCATCGCCTTCTCGGCGGTGCCGCCGATGCCGATGCCGAGCATGCCCGGCGGGCACCAGCCCGCGCCCATCGTCGGCACGGTCTTGAGCACCCAGTCGACGATGGAATCGGAAGGATTGAGCATGGCGAACTTGGATTTCGCCTCCGAGCCACCGCCCTTGGCCGCGACGATCACGTCGAGCGCGCCGCCCGGCACGATCTTCACGTTGACCACGGCCGGGGTGTTGTCCCTGGTGTTCCGGCGCTTGCCGGCCGGATCGGCCAGCACGCTGGCGCGCAGCTTGTTGTCCGGGTGGTCGTAGGCGCGCCGCACGCCCTCGTTGACGGCATCCTCCAGCGAGCCGGCGAAGCCCTCCCAGCGCACGTCCATGCCCACTTCCAGGAACACGGTGACGATGCCGGTGTCCTGGCAGATCGGGCGATGGCCTTCGGCGCACATGCGCGAGTTGATCAGGATCTGCGCCATCGCGTCCTTGGCCGCCGGCGATTCCTCGCGCTCGTAGGCGGCGGCGAGGTTCTTGATGTAATCGACCGGGTGGTAGTAGCTGATGTACTGGAGGGCGTCGGCGATGGACTGGACGAGATCTTCCTGCTTGATCGTGCTCACGGCTACCGGACAGGTGGCTTTTGGGGGGCGAGAGTTTACGATGGAGGCGTGGCCGGGGGCATCCCACTTTGGTTCGACGCGCGCATCGACCGGCACACGATGGGCGCGCCATCGCTATGGAGAACGCGACATGAGTTCGGAAACTACTGGCAGCGGCGTCACTGGCCTCCTGCGCGACCTGCGCGGCTTCGCCAAGACCCTGTTCACCGGCGGGAAGCTGGAAAAGGAGCGCGAGGTCCCGGTCGAAGTGCTGTTTTCGCTGATCGGCTACGTCGCCAAGGCCGACAGCATCGTCACCAGCCACGAGAACGAAGTGTTCACCGCCGTCATGGACGATCTGGACCTTCCCTTCGGCGGCATGGCGCTCGCCAGCGCGGCCTTCGAACGCGGCAAATCGCGACAGATCAGCATTCCCGGCGAAGCCGCGCGGATTCGCGCGCTGTATCCGACCGGCGCGCCCGAACTGTTGCAGTTGCTCGATACGCTGGTTCGCGTCGCCCTCGCGGATGGCCGCCTGTTCCCGCGCGAACGCACCGCGCTGGAGGAAATCGGCCTTGCGCTGGGCTTCGACCAGAACGCCGTGAACCAGCGCATCGCCGCACTCGGCTCGCAATGAAACCCGCGCGTTGAAGCCCGCGCCCCAGACCAGGCAGTCCCTGCGCCAGCGCGTCTCGGCGCTGCGCAACCTCGGGCCGTTCCTGCGCCAGGTCTGGCAGACCAGCCCTGCCCTGACCACGGCCACCGTGGCGCTGCGGCTCATGCGCGCGACGCTGCCGGTGACGATGCTGTATGTCGCCAAGCTCATCATCGACGAGGTGATCGCGCTGGCCGGCACGCCGGGGCTGGACGTGGGCCTGCGCGAAGCCTGGGCGGGCGGCGCGCTGGACCACCTGGCCCTGCTGCTGGCCGCCGAGTTCGGGCTGGCGCTTTTTTCCGACGTGCTCGGGCGCGCCGTGGGCTTCGTGGACAGCACGCTGTCGGAGCTGTACGTCAACGCCGCCAGCGTGCGCCTGATGGAACACGCCGCCACGCTGGACCTGGAAGACTTCGAGGACAGCGAGCTGCAGGACCAGCTCGACCGCGCCCGCCGCCAGACCAGCGGACGCAGCGCACTGATGGGCCAGTTGTTCGGGCAGGCCCAGGACATCATCACCGTCATCGCCTTCGCCGCCGGCCTCATCGCCTATGCGCCATGGCTGATCGGGCTGATGCTGGTCGCGCTGCTGCCGGCTTTCCTTGGCGAGATGCACTTCAACGCGCAAGGCTACGCGCTCAATTTCCACTGGACCCCGGAGCGGCGCGAACTGGACTACGTGCGCCAGACCGGCGCCAGCGTGGAAAGCGCCAAGGAGGTGAAGATCTTCGGGCTGGAAGGCTTCCTGGTGGCGCGCTACCGCATGCTGGCCGAGAAGTTTTACCGCGCCAACCGCGCCCTGGCGCTGCGCCGCGCGGCCTGGGGCAGCCTGCTCTCGCTGCTGGGCACGGCCGGCTATTACGGCGCCTACGGCTATCTGGCCTGGCGCACCGTGCACGGCGACTTCACCGTCGGCGACCTCACCTTCCTGGCCGGCTCCTTCCTGCGCCTGCGCTCGCTGCTGGAAGGCATCCTCAGTGGCTTTTCGCAGGTCGCAAGCCAGGCGCTGTATCTGGACGATCTGTATTCCTTCTTCGGCATCAAACCGGAAATCCTCTCCAGGCCCGATGCCCGCCCAATCCCCACGCCGATCCGCGAAGGCTTCGTGTTCGAGGACGTGGGCTTCCGCTACCCGGGTGCGGAACGCTGGGCGGTGCGGCACCTCTCCTTCGCCCTGACGGCCGGTGAATCGGTGGCCCTGGTCGGCGAGAACGGCGCCGGCAAGACCACGCTCGCCAAGCTGCTGGCCCGCCTCTACGACCCGGACGAAGGCCGCATCCTGCTCGACGGCGTGGACCTGCGCGACTACGACCTCGACGACCTGCGCGCCAACATCGGCGTGATCTTCCAGGACTTCGTGCGCTTCAACCTCAGCGCCTCGGACAACATCGCGGTGGGCCGCATCGAAGCCCGTGAAGACCGCGAACGCATCGAGGAAGCCGCCCGCCGCAGTCTCGCGGATGCCGTGATCGCACGCCTGCCCAAAGGCTACGAGCAGCCGCTCGGCAAGCGTTTCGCGCAGGGCGTGGACCTCTCCGGCGGCGAATGGCAGAAGCTCGCCATCGCGCGCGCCTACATGCGCCAGGCCCAGGTGATGATCCTCGACGAACCCACCGCCGCGCTGGATGCGCGCTCCGAATACGAAGTGTTCGAGCGCTTCAAGGAACTCTCCCGGGGCCGCACCACGGTGCTGATCTCGCACCGCTTCTCCACCGTGCGCATGGCCGACCGCATCCTGGTGCTGGAACGGGGCACGATCCTGGAATCGGGCAGCCACGAGCAGCTACTCGCCGCGAATGGGCGGTATGCGGAGTTGTTCAATCTGCAGGCGGAAGGCTACCGCTGAAGCCCTTCTCCCCTTCGCGGGAAATGCAGGAAGCCCGTTGAGCATCTCAGCGGCCAGTCACCTTCCATCCGCCGACCAGCGTGGCCTCACCCGGCGCGCCGCTTGGCGGGCATGACGACGGACGATGAGGGAATCAGCCACACAAGTGCGTACAGGGATGCGCACCCCCCACCGGACGCCATCGCCATGCCCCGCCCCAGGCATCCTTCCCACAGCCTCCTTCAGGCCGTGTTCGCCCTTTGCGCCCTGATCGCCCTGCCCCAATGGGCCAGCGCGCAACCGGTGGTTTTCCTCGACCGCGATTACAACCCCAACGTCACCGGCCTTGTCGTGACCACTGCCTGGCAGGCGGACGGCAAGCTGCTGATCGGAGGCAATTTCACCGAGGTGGGCGGTTTGTCCCGTTCCAATCTGGCGCGATTGAACGCCGATGGCTCGCTGGACGAGGGTTTTGCCGGCACCACCGTCATCAGCGGCGGCGGGATCAACAGCATCCTGCCTCTGCCCAATGGCGACATCCTCATCGGCGGCCAATTCACCCAGGTCGGCTCACCTGCGTTGCAGACCCGCGAAGGCCTCGCCCGGCTCAGGCCCGATGGCACGCTGGATACCGGCTATGTGCCGCCCCCGATGAGCGTCGGCGACTGGGGCGGGCGCGTATTCCGCCAGCTGCGGCTTTCCAGCGGCAAGATCATGGTGGCCGGGGGCTTCAAGGATTTCGGCACTCCCGGCCGCCACAGGGTCGCCCGGCTCAACGCCGACGGCACACTGGATGCGGGTTTCCAGCCCGTCGCATTCGGCAACGACTATGGCGTGCTGGACATGGTGGAACAGGCGGACGGCAAGCTCATCATCGCCGGCTACTTCCAGACCGTGGGCGGGGCCTCGCACGCCAATCTGGCACGGCTTACCGCCACGGGTGCGGTGGATGCCAGCTTTGTCATCGGCACCGGCAGCGATGGCGTGAGGCGTGTGCTGGTGCAGCCGGACGGCAAACTCGTGGCGGCCGGAGATTTCACCCAGGTCAGTGCCAGCGACCACGGTGCCACGGCCTTGCGCCTTGCGCGCTTCAACGCCGATCTCAGCGTGGATACGACGTTCAAGGGCGGCGCAGACGGTGGCGTGGCCGGGATGGAACGGCAGGCGGACGGCAAACTGGTGATCAGCGGCGTTTTCAATGCCGTGCAGAACGGACCCGGGCCTGCATGGCTGCCGCGCAGCAAGCTCGCCCGGCTGATGCCCGATGGCAGCCTGGACACCGGCTTTGATCCGCCCGGCATCAACGGCGGCGGTATTTTCGCCCTCACGCAACAACCTGATGGCCGAGTGATCCTGGGCGGGGATTTCACGGCGGTGGGAGGCGTGCCCCGGAGCAGGATCGCCCGCATGGTGCAGATGGAGCCGGTGGCACCGGCACAGGCGATCGTCGCCAGTCATCGCCACGCCTGCGCCGTGCGAAGTGGCGCGGCCATGTGCTGGGGAGACAATTACAACAGCCAACTCGGCGACGGCACCGCCACCCTGCGCCGCTACGCCGCCCCGGTATCGGGCCTGCACAGCGGCGTGACGGCCATCAGCACGGGCCCGCTCTACGAGGACGAAGGGCTCAGTTCAGGGCCCAACTGCGTCATCCAGCGAGGCGCAGCCAAATGCTGGGGACGCAATCGTTTCGGACAACTCGGCGATGGCACCACCACGGATCGCTCCACGCCTGTCCAGGTATCCGGCCTCACCAGTGGCGTCACCGCGATCAGCGCAGGCACGTTGCACGCCTGCGCCCTGGTCACGGGTGGCACGGTCTGGTGCTGGGGATACAACCAGTACGGCCAACTCGGCGACGGCACTACCCTCCACCGCTACACGCCGGTGCAGGTGGCGGGTCTGCCCGGCAGTGTCATGGCCATTGCCGTGGGCACGCTCCACACCTGCGCCGTCACCACGGGCGGCGCGGCCTGGTGCTGGGGAAACAACTTCTACGGCCAACTCGGCGACGGCACCAGTGCCGACCGCCTCGCGCCCGTGCAGGTTTCCGGCCTGACCAGCGGTATGCAGGCCGTCGATGCCGGCAGCCATCACACCTGCGCCCTGACCACAGGCGGTGCAGTGCGATGCTGGGGATACAACGAATTCGGCCAGCTCGGCAACGGCAGCACGGCCCTCAGCACGGTGCCCGCGCAGGTGACCGGCTTGACCGGCGGCGTCACGGCCATCAGCGGAGGCTACGTACATACCTGCGCCAGCCACAACGGCGCAGCCAGATGCTGGGGATACAACACCGACGGCCAACTTGGCGACGGCTCCACGACCGGTCGCCTTGCGCCGGTGCAGGTATCGGGCCTGACCAGCGGCGTGCAAGCGATAAGCGCCGGCACCCGCCACTCCTGCGCCATCCACAACGGCACCGCCAAGTGCTGGGGAAACAACAGCCGTGGCCACCTGGGCAACTACCTCGATGAAGACAGCCTTGCGCCGGTCAACGTGATGACACCGCTTCCCGCGCCCACGCTGTCGATCTTCGCAAGCGGTTTCGAACCCTGACGCGCACCCCAAACCGGAGGCCACCGCCATGTCGTACCCCAGGCACCTGTCCCGTAGTCTCCTTGCGGCCTTGTTCGCTCTTTTCGCCCTCATCGCCCTGCCCCAATGGGCCAGTGCGCAGCCGGTGGTTTTCCTTGACCGCGACTACAACCCCGACATCACCGGCGGCTACATCCTCACTACGGCATGGCAGGCTGATGGCAAGCTGCTGATCGGCGGCAACTTCACCTACGTGGGCAACACGTCACGCTCCAATCTGGCGAGATTGAACGCCGATGGCTCGCTGGACCACAGCTTCGCCGCCGCCACCGTCGTCAGCGGCGGCGATGTCACCCGCATCCTGCCCTTGCCCAACGGCGACATCCTCATCGGCGGTCATTTCAATGAAGTCGGCCCGCCCGCGTTGCAGGTTCGCCAAGGCCTCGCCCGGCTCAAACCCGATGGCTCACTGGATACCGGCTACGTTCCACCCGCGATGAGCGCCACCAACAACGGCAGGCGCGTGGAAAGCCTGCTGCGGCTGTCCAGCGGCAAGATCATGGTGGGCGGCTTCTTCAACGATTTCGGCGGCGCCGGCCGCAACCGGCTCGCCCGGCTCAATGCCGACGGCACGCTGGATGAGACCTTCCAGCCCATGGTGTTCGGCTCCAGCGGCGACAGCGTGCTGGACATGCTCCAACAGGCCGACGGCAAACTCATCATCGCCGGCAATTTCCTGAGCGTGAATGGCAACGTGCGCCGCAGGCTGGCGCGGCTGACGGACACCGGCGAAGTGGATGCCGGCTTCCACCTCGGCACTGACGGCCAGGTCATGCGCGTGCTGATGCAGCCGGACGGGAAACTCGTGCTGTCCGGGGTCTTCCTCGCTGCCGGTGGCAGCGACCATACCGGCACTGCCATCAACATCGCGCGCTTCAACACGGATCTCACCCTGGACACCACGTTCCGTGGCGGTGCCAACGGCACGGTGGGGTGGATGGAACAGCAGGTGGACGGCAAGCTGCTGATCGGCGGCTACTTCAGCGCCGTGCAAGATGGGCCAGGGTGGGCTGATCGAAGCCGTCTTGCCCGGTTGATGCCCGATGGCAGCCCAGACGCGAGTTTCGTTCCGCCCACCATCAGCGGCGCGGTGCTGACCTTCACCCAGCAACCCGATGGCCGTGTGATCGTGGCGGGCGGCGTCGCATCGGTGGATGGCGAAACCCGAAACAGAGTGGCGCGGCTGGTGCAGATGGAACCGGTGACGGGAGTGCAGACGATTGCAGCCGGCGGGGACCACGGCTGCACCGTGCAGAACGGCGCAACCCTGTGCTGGGGGCGCAACAATTTCGCCCAGCTTGGCGACGGCACCAGCACGAACCGCCGTTTCGCCGGCCCGGTTTCGGGCCTGGGCAGCGGTGTGACGGCCATCAGTTCGGGGCAGGCTCACACCTGCGTCATCCATCGTGGGGCGGCCAAGTGCTGGGGAGACAACTTCTACGGTCAAATCGGCGATGGCACCAACACCAATCCGCTGCACCCCGTCCCTGTCCAGACATCCGGCCTCGGCAGTGGCGTCGCCGCGATCAGCGTGGGCGGGTATCACACCTGCGCCCTGACCATGGCCGGGGCAGTCTGGTGCTGGGGACGCAACGCCGAAGGCCAACTCGGCGATGGCACGACGACCCGGCGCCTGGTGCCTGTGCAGGTGCCGGGCCTCACCAGTGGCGTCGTCGCGATTGACGCAGGCCGTAGCCACACCTGCGCCGTGACCACGGGCGGCACGCTCTGGTGCTGGGGAGACAATGTGTCTGGCCAGCTTGGCGATGGCACCACCACCCAGCGCCTTGCGCCCGTGCAGGTATCCGGCCTTGGCAGCGGCGTGCAGGCCGTCAGCGCAAGCGGGGCAACCACCTGCGCCCTCACCAGCGACGGCGCAGCCCGGTGCTGGGGATGGAACACTCACGGCCAACTCGGCGATGGCACCACCACCCCCCGACTCACGCCCGTGCAGGTATCCGGCCTTGCCAGTGGCGTACAGTCCATCGCCACTGGCCCGCATCACACCTGTGCCCGTCGCAACGGCGCAGCCCTTTGCTGGGGGCGCAACGATTACAACCAGCTCGGCGATGGCATCACCATCGAAAGCCACGTTCCGACGCAGGTGACAGGCTTGACCCACGGCGTTCAAGCAATCGACACGGGCGACTTCTTCTCCTGCGCCGTCCACGAGGGTGCGGCCAAGTGCTGGGGATGGAATGGACAAGGTCAACTGGGCAACTATCTCGGTAACAACAGCCCCACGCCGACAAGCGTGATGGCGCCAGCCCCGGCCCCCACCGCAATCTTCTTCGAAAACGGCTTCGAACCCTGAGCCGTGGCATCGCAGGCTTTTGCTCCCTGCTTCGCGCCCTGCCCTCCGACGTGCATGTCGAAGGGCGTTCGCAGGTTCGCTACGCGCAGCGTGACGGCAAGGCTTGGTGCAAACGAAGTCGCTCAGCGCTTGCCCAGTCGCGCCAGCAACCGTGCCCGCTCGAAGCGGTTTTCGTTGCCATCGCGCAGCCGCTTCACATTGGCGCGGTGCGTATAGAGGATCAGCAGCGCCGCCACCAGCGCGAACGCCATGCGCAGCATCGGCGCATCGCCCGGCAACAGCCACGCCAGCGGCACCAGCGCCGCGCAGGCCAGAATCGTGGACAGGCCGACATAGCCGGTAGACACCAGCACCAGCACCCAGACTGCCAGCACACCGGGCAAGGCCAGCGGCCAGATCACCGCCAAACCACCGATCAACGTCGCCGCGCCCTTGCCGCCACGGAATCCGAAGAACACCGGCCAGACGTGTCCCACCACCGCCGCCAGCACGCAGGCTGCCGGCACCCATGCGGTTTCGATGCCGAACCACACCGGAACCCACGCCGCCAGCACGCCCTTGCCCACGTCGATCAGCACCACGCCGAGCGCGAACTTCCAGCCGCGCGTGCGCAACGCGTTGGTGCCGCCGGCATTGCCGCTGCCGCTCTGGCGGATGTCCACGCCGACAAGGCGGCCCAGCAGCAGGCTGCCGGACAGCGAACCCAGTAGGTAGGCCACTGGAAGAGCCAATGAAATCATCGTGATTTCAGTAAGTTGCACGATCAATATGAAGCAGGATCGAGAACCGCCTGCACACCGACCACCAGTGTGCCCGGCCCGGCATGCGCGCCGATCGCAGGCCCGGTTTCCACCAGCCAGTCGCGTTCGACCGGCAGGCGCCGGCGCAAGGCATCGAGCAACTGCCGAGCCTCGTCCGGCGCATCGCAATGCCCCACCATCACCCGCCAGCGCAGGGCATCGGGCAAGCGTTTGACGAGATAACGGGCGAACCGCTCCGGCACGCGCCGATGCCCGAACAACGCGCCAGCTACCGAAAGCTTGCCGCTTGGCTTCATTCGCGCGATGGCGGTGAGGCCCAGGTGCCGGGCCACCGGCAGCGCCCATCGCGGGATGCGCCCGCCACGCACGGCATGCTGGATGTCGCGCGCTGCCGCAAAGGTGAAGGTCCACGGTGCCAGTTGCGCCACGCGCTGGCGGATTGCTTCCAGATCGCCACCCCCGGCCGCACATTCGGCCGCCGCCATCGTCAGCAAGGCCTGTCCGCACGACACCTGACCGCTGTCGACCACCATCACGCGGCCCTCGCCTACCCGTTCGGCGGCCGTTTCGCCGGACTGCAAGGTGCCGCTGAGCTGGCGCGATACACCGACATAGACCACCTGCCCCGCATGCGACAGCGACAGCTCGAACTGGCGGCGGAAATCGCCCGGCGGCGGCTGCGAGGTCTGCGGCAGCACGCCGCCTTCACGCAGGCGGCGGTAGAACTCGGCATTGCTGATGGAAATGCGGTCGAGGAAATCCTCCTCGCCGAAGTTGACCCGTACCGGCACGATGTCCAGCGGCAGGCGTTCGAGCGCCTCGTCCGGCAGGTCCGAGGCCGAATCGGTCACGATGGTCACGCTGCTGCGGCGTTGCGCGGCGCGGTGCTGGGCGCGCATGTTCTCGGCCTTGCGCGCGCTGACGGCACCGAAGCGCCCGGCCAGATCGAACAGTGCGCCCGGATCGGCCACATGGGCGTGCAGGCGCACGCGCTGCGCGCCACCGGCCACGACCACGCTGTCGGCCCCCAGCGTTTCCAGTGCCGCTTTCAGGCCGGCCTGGTCGATGTGCCCGGCAACGATCAGGCATTCGCTGCACCAGGGCCGGGATGGATCGGCATCCTCGTGCCAGCGCTCGCCGGCAAACGTCTCCGACGCCTTCGCATCGTCATAGGCCGGCGGCGCGAGGCGGCGTTCGACGATGAAGGCATGGATGCCTTCGACCAGATCGACGAAGCCCTGCGCACCGGCATCCACCACGCCGGCCTGGCGCAACACGGCCAGTTGTCTCGGCGTATCGGCCAGCGCCTTCCGCGCCTGTGCGACGGCCCGCCCGAACCAGCGGGAAAGATCGTCGCCCGGCGTCTGCAAGGCATCGGAAAATGCCTGGATCACGCTGAGGATCGTGCCCTCGCGCGGCTGCGCGAGCGCGCTGCGCGCCTGCCGTGCGCCGGCGTGGACGGCCAGTGCAATGTCCTCGGCACCGAGCCGCGGGGCATCGCCCACGGTGTCGCTGACGCCGCACAGGAACTGCGCGAGGATCGCGCCGGAATTGCCGCGCGCCCCATCGATGGCGTCCTCGGCCACGCCCCGCAGCAGTGCGCCCGCCGAAGTCGCACGGCGGCTCAGGCTGCCGGCGAGCACGGCGTTGAGGGTGAAAGCCAGATTGCTGCCGGTATCGCCATCGGGCACCGGGAACACGTTGATCCGGTTGAGATGGTCGCGCCGGCCCATGACACGCCGCATGCCCGACACCAGGGCGCGGCGCAGCGCCGGCGCGGAGACGTGCGGGCGCGTGGCCATCGGAAGATCGGGGGCAAGTGCGAGCATCCGCCGCAGTCTGCCAGAGCGGTGCGCGCGGGGAATGCTGCGTCGCAGCTTGACGCGGAAGGCTTACCAGCGCCGCTGCACCGCCTTACCATATGGCGGATCGTGTCCCCCGGCACCGGAAGAACCCGATATGAGCCACCACAGCCGTCTCGCCGGTTTCATCATCGACTGCAAGGATGCGCAGCTCGAACCCGCCGCTGCGTTCTGGAGCGCCGCGCTCGGGCTGCCGATCCTGGATCCGGAGGAGAACGGCAGGTATGCCGTGCTCGATGGTTCACCCGTCGGCCTGCACATCGAAGTGCAGAAGGTCGAACACGAATCGCGGCTGCATCTGGACATCGAGAGCGACGACATCGAAGCCGAAGTCGCACGCCTCACCGCGCTTGGCGCGGTCGAACTGAGCCGTCCCTACGATGGCCGCTGGGTGGTGATGCAGGCTCCGACCGGGCAGAAGTTCTGCGTGATCCGGATGCGCGACCCGGACACGGGCCCGGCACTCAATCGCTGGCCGTGAGCCAGCACCGCAGACCCGTGTCGCGCGCAACCTGAGGTGTGTCCGCCGCGCTCGCGGGGATAGCCTCACCAGCGTCGCTGCGCCGCCTTTTCCTGCTCGCGGTCGAAGCCGCGCAGTTCGTCGCGGATATGCGCGATGCGCTGGCGGCCGAGCGCGTTGCGCTGCTCGTCCAGCACCACGGCATCGAGCAGTTCGGCCATGCGCTGGGCGGTGGGCAGCATGGTTTCCCAGGCATCGAGCGCCGGCACGGGGCCGGGCAGGGTCATGAAGAAAGTGAGGCCGGGGGTTTCGATGTCGTGCACGTTGCGCAGGTCGAAATGGCCGGGCTTGACCAGGTTGGCGACGCTGAACACCGGCTCGGCCTCCGGCCGGCCATCGACGAGGCGATGGAAGATGCCCATGTGGCCGTAGGTCAGGCCGGCCTTCTCGGCGGCGATGACGATGGCCGCGCCGTCGATCAGGGCATCGTCGCGCGCCGCGACGAACAGGGTCACGATGCGCCGCGGCGGCGTGTCGCCGCGACGGCCGAGCGGGGATTCGGAAGGGGGCGCATCGTTGGCGAGGGTGCGTTCGATCAGTTCCAGTTCTTCCTGGATCGCGTCCTCGTTCTCGCCGAAGTCGTCCAGGTCGCCGATGCGGATGTCCTCGTCGTCCTCCTCTTCGTCGCCCAGGCGCGGCTCACGGCGCGTGCCGGTGCGCTCGGGCTTCCCGCCTTCCACGCGGCGCCCCTGGTCGGGCTTGCGCGGGCGGCCGAAGACGGCGATGGCGATGAGGACGAGCGCGCCGGCGATGGCGAGCGGGATGCCGATGTCGGGATTCCAGTTCATGGGCGCATCGTACTAAATCAGGCACACCGGCTGAATCAGGCCGCGCCGGCCAGCTTCGCCGCCTCGGCCAGGTCGACTGACACCAGGCGCGAGACGCCCGGCTCGCGCATCGTCACGCCGGCGAGCTGGCGCGCGGCTTCCATCGTGGCCTTGTTGTGGGTCACGAACAGGAACTGCACCTTCTCGCTCATCTCGGCCACCATCGCCGAGAAGCGGCCGACGTTGGCTTCGTCCAGTGGCGCGTCCACCTCGTCGAGCAGGCAGAACGGCGCGGGATTGAGCTGGAAGATCGAGAACACCAGCGCCACGGCCGTCATCGCCTTCTCGCCGCCGGAAAGCAGCGAGATGTTGGAGACGCGCTTGCCGGGCGGGCGCGCCATGATCGCCACGCCCGTGTCGAGCAGGTCCTCGCCGGTCAGTTCCAGGTACGCATGGCCGCCGCCGAACAGGCGCGGGTAGAGCGCCTGCACGCCGGCGTTGACGCGGTCGAAGGTGTCCTTGAAGCGGCCGCGGGTTTCGCGGTCGATCTTCTTGATCGCCCCTTCCAGGGTTTCCAGCGCGGAAACGAGGTCGGCGTTCTGCGCGTCCAGGTATTCCTTGCGCTGCTGGGCTTCGCCGTATTCGGAAATCGCGGCGAGGTTCACCGGCTCCAGGCGGCGGATGCGGGTTTCCAGATCCGCCACGGCGCGCTTCCATTCCTCCGCGCCGGCGCGTTCGGGCAGGTCGGCCAGCACCGCGTCGAGCGCCAGGCCGGCGGCGGCGATGCCTTCGACAAGACTTTCAATTCGCAGCGCGAAGCCTTGTTCGGAGAGGCGCTTCTGCGAGATCGTCTCGCGCAGCGCGAGCGCCTGCTGGTCGGCCTGCTGGCGCTGCGCCTCGTAGCGGCGCATTTCCGCATCCACGCCCTCGATGCCCGAACGCGCGGCGGCCAGGTCGCGCTCGGCGACGATGCGTTGTTCGAGGTACGTCTGGCGCTCGGCTTCCAGCGCCTTGATCGGTGCATCGCCCCCGGCAAGCTGGGCGGAAAGCTCGGCGTGGCGCTGCTGCAACTGTTCGCGCTGGGCGTGCATGCGCAGCAGCGACTGGTTCAGCGCGGCGACCTGGGTGCGCGCGGCTTCCAGTTTCAGCGCCAACTGGTGCGAGGCCTCGCGGGCCTCGCGCGCGGTGCTGCGCGCGGCGTCGCGCTGTTCGGTCAGGTGGCGGTGCCGGGACTGAAGCGCGATGCGCGCGTTTTCCAGTTCGGCCATCTTCGCCAGCGAGGCTTCCAGCCCTTGCCGGGCTTCGCGGGCGCGCTCCTGTGCGTCCTGCGTGGCCTGGCGAAGCTGGGCCAGTTCGGCGTCGATGCGTTCCAGCCGGGTCTGCGCGGATTCGAGCTTGCCCTGCTGGCTCTGCATCTGGCCGGAGAGCTCGGCCACGCTGCGGTGCGCCAGGTACAGCGCGCGCTGGGCGTCCTCGCGCGCCTGCTCGGCGGCGGCCACGTCCTCGCGCAGTTGCGCGATCTGGTCGGTGAGTTCGGTCTCGCGCTCGCCAAAGGCTTCGATCTCCTCGCGCAGGGCGTGGATCTCGCGTTCGCGCGCCAGCGTGCCCTGCCCGGCCTCGCCGGAACGCACGATGCGCACCCAGCCCGGACCGAGCCATTCGCCCTCGCGCGTGACGACGGCCTCGTGCGGCGCGAGCGAAGGCAGCAGGCGCGCGGCTTCTTCGAGCGTTTCGGCGGTGCGGATCGGCGCGAGCCAGCGCAATGCCGCCGCCGGACCTTGCACGCGCGCGGCGAGCGAACCGGGCGCGATATCGAACGATGCCGTTTCCGTGGCGATCAGGGCCAGCCGGCCGCGCGAGAAATCGGCCACCGCCGGCAACAGGTGCTCGGGCGACTGCACCAGCGCGGCCTCGATCAGATGGCCGAGCACGGTTTCCACGGCGGTTTCCCAGCCCGCTTCCACCGTCAGCGCCTCGCCCAGGCGCCGCGCCTGGTCCAGCCCTTGCGCCGACAGCCAGTCCTGCGCCGCGCCCTTTTCCTGCCCGAGCGCGGCGTGTTGCAGGGCTTCGAGCGAGGCCAGGCGCCCGCGCGCGGCTTCGCCGGCCTTGCGGGTTTCGGAGAGTTCGTTCTGGAGCCGGCGCTGCTGGTCCTGCAAAGCGACGACGCCCTGCTTGCGCTCGTCCAGCGCATCGCCGAGCGTGTCCAGACCCGCGCGTTGCAGGTCGTGGTCGGAAGTGAGGCGTTCCAGCGCTTCGGTCAGCGTCGCGACGTCGAGCGTGGCGCGCTCGGCCACCAGGGTTTCGTGGCGGCGCTCGCCTTCCAGCCCCTGGCGGTCCAGGTATTCGATCTTGGTGCGTTCGACTTCGGCCGCACGCGTGGTTTCCGAGGCCAGGCGGGTGTGTTCGTCCCATTCCACCTGCCATTGCGCCAGCGCCGCCTCGATCTCGTGCAGCGATTCCTGGCGCGCGCCGTCGTCGCCGCTGAGCAGGGCCAGTTGCGGCTCGGCGTCGGCGATTTCCAGCCCGAGCGCCTCGCGCTTCTCCTCGTCCTGCGCGATGTCCTCCGCCAGCGCCGCGATCTGGTCGGCGGTGTCGGCGTGGGTGCGCGCCAGGCGTTCGGCCAGGTCGCGCTGGTGCGCGACCTGCTGTTCGATCCGGGCGATTTCCGAACCGACGCGGTAGCTCTCGCCCTGCGCCTGCGCGCGGCGCTCGGTGGCCTCGCCGTGCTGTTCTCGGCACAGCTCGATCTGGGCCTCGGCCTGGCGCTGCTCGGCGATGCGGGCTTCCAGCCGGGTTTCGTCCTGCGCGATGGCCTCGCGCAGCGCGACCAGTTCGGCATCGAGCTGGCGGAACTCCAGCGCGCGCACCTGGGCTTCCTTGATGCGCTGTTCTTCCTTGTACTGCTGATACTGCTCGGCCTGGCGCGCCTGGCGCTTCAGGTGCTCAAGTTGTTTATCAACTTCCTCGCGCAAATCATTGAGACGATCAAGGTTTTCCCGTGTATGGCGAATACGCTGCTCGGTTTCCTTGCGGCGTTCCTTGTACTTGGAGATGCCGGCGGCCTCCTCCAGGAACACGCGCAGGTCCTCGGGCCGGGCCTCGATGATCTGCGAGATCATGCCCTGCTCGATGATCGAGTAGCTGCGCGGCCCCAGGCCGGTGCCGAGGAACAGGTCGGTGATGTCGCGGCGACGGCAGCGGGTGCCGTTGAGGTAGTAGCTCGACTGCCCGTCGCGGCTGACCAGGCGCTTGACCGAGATCTCGTTGAAGGCGGCGTATTCGCCGCTCAGCGTGCCGTCGCTGTTGTCGAAGATCAGTTCCACCGTGGCCTGGCCCACCGGCTTGCGCGAGGAGGAGCCGGAAAAGATCACGTCCGTCAGCGAATCGCCGCGCAGGCGGCTGGCCGAGCTTTCGCCCATCACCCAGCGCACCGCGTCGATGATGTTGGACTTGCCGCAGCCGTTCGGCCCGACCACGGCGGTCATGTTCGTGGGCAGGTGCAGCGTGGTCGGATCGACGAAGGACTTGAAGCCTGCGAGCTTGATCGTGGATAGGCGCATGCGGCGGGATCGGGGTCGGGTGCGGGCCGGCGGCCCGAGACGGCCGCGCAGTATAGCGGCCGGCCCGGCTCAGGGCGTGCCTGCGCCACCTTGCTGGATCGTGGCCTTGGCGCGCAGCCCGGCGAGCTTTTCTTCCAGGTACTTGTCGCCGGCCTGCTTGCGGATGCCTTCGCGCACGTCCTCGAACGGCGGCGGTGCGAAATCGCGCGAAGCGGCGCGCTGGATCACGTGCCAGCCAAAGCGCGTGCGCACCGGCACGGCGGAGACGCCGCCATCGGGCAAGGCCAGCGCGGCCTGGGCCAGTTCCGGCGGCAATTGCGCGACGTTGGCCCAGCCCAGATCGCCGGCCTGCTGCGCACCGGCCGCCTCGGCGCCGGCCACCCAGGCGGCGAAATCCGGGCTTGCGGCGGCGGCAGCGGCGGCGGCGACGGCCGCGGCCTCGTCGGCATACAGCGCGTGGCGCAGGTGCAGTTCCTGGGTGCCGGTCTGGGCGATCACCTGCTGGTAGAACTCGCGCAGTTGCTCGTCGGTGAGGGTCATGCCGGCGCGGGTATCGGCAAGGTTGCGCGCGGCCAGCGCCTGCACGCGCGCCAGATCCAGTTCGGTGCGCACGTCCGGGCGCGCCGCAAGGCCGCTGGCGATGGCGTCCTGGGCCAGCAACACGGTTTCCACGGCCAGATCCACGACCTGTTCGCGCTGTTCGGGATTGGTCAGTTCCAGCCCGCGCGCACGGGCGATCCGCGTCAGCATCGCCTCGCTGACGCCCTCCCCGTTCACGCGCACCGCCACCGCGTCCTCGGCCGGATAACGCAGCGCGGCTTCCTCCTCGGCGGAGGGTGCGCGCTGGCCGCCACAGGCAACGAGCGCCAGAGGACACAGACAGAGGACCAAGCGCGCAAGGCGCGGGCGGGAAGCGTTCCGGGACATCAGGGCAATACCTTGCGGAAGGGATGGATTTCCACGTCGCGGTACACGCCCGCGGCGATGTAGGGATCGGCGCCGGCCCAGGCCCGCGCCTGTTCCAGCGAACCGAATCGGGCCACCACCAGGCTGCCGGCGAAACCCGCCGGGCCGGGGTCTTCGGCGTCTATCGCGGGCAACGGGCCCGCGAGCAGCAGGCGGCCTTCGTCGCGCAGCGCGGCGAGGCGTTCCAGGTGCGCGGGACGCGCGGCAAGGCGGCGCTCGAGGCTGCCGGGGTTGTCTCGCGCCAGGATCGCGTACCACATCGTGCTTGCCACCCTCGTGCTTGCCGCCATCAGGCGTTTCGCCATCGGCCGAAGCCCGGCATGATAGGCACTGTCGGCAGCACGATCCAATACAGCCAGAACCCTCCGATGAGCGAACGCCTCGACATCCATCCGGTCAACCCGCAAACGCGCCTCGTGGCACAGGCCGCGCGGCGCATCGCCGCCGGCGACCTGCTGATCGCGCCATCGGATGCGGGCTATTCGTTCGTCTGGGGCATCGACGCCACCGATGCCGAGCAGCGCGTGCAGCGCCTGCGCCTGCTGGACACGCGCCACCCTTTCACCTTACTCTGTGCCACGATCAGCCAGATCGGAAGCGTCGCCAAGCTCGATGATCGCGCCTTCCGTCTCGTCAAGTCGCTGACTCCCGGCCCCATCACGTTCATCCTGCCCGCCGGCCCGGAACTGCCGCGTCGGCTGAAGCAGAGCAAGCGTAAAGCCATCGGATGCCGCATCCCGGACAACACGGTGATGCGCGCATTGCTGGAAGCCGTGGGATCGCCGCTGCTGACCACCAGCCTCGTGCTGCCCGACGAACCGTTGGACAACCACGAGGCCGAGGAAGTCGCCGAAGGCTCGCTGCGCCATGTGGACCTGATGCTCGACGCCGGGGATTGCCAGCCCGGGCCGACCAGCGTTCTGGACCTCACCGGCGACGCACCCGCGGTGACGCGCCAGGGGTTCGTTCCGCTGGAGCTTGATTGATTCGGGCTGGATCGGTCCACGCCGGATCGATCCGAACCGTTCGATCCGAACGGGATCGACCATGCGCCGCCGCCCCGGGCATGCCGGGCGGAAGGCCCGACCGATGTTTCACCGATCCGCGCGGCAGGGGCCGCCCGTCGGTGCGCAACCTATCGTTTTTTCTTCTTGCAGGCCCAGGGGGCCGCACCGACGCATGACCCAGCAACCGGCGCCCGACGCCAGCCACGCACCGACGGCCACACCGCCACAGCAGCAGGAAATGCCGCTGGCGCTGGTGCATGGGCAGCCAGTGCTGCACATGCCGCAGGATCTCTACATCCCGCCGGATGCGCTGGAAGTGATCCTGGAAGCCTTCGAAGGCCCGCTCGACCTGCTGCTGTACCTGATCCGCCGCCAGAACCTGGACATCCTCGACATTCCGGTGGCCGAGATCACCCGCCAGTACGTCGAATACATCAGCGTGATGCAGGAACTGCGCTTCGAGCTGGCCGCCGAATACCTGGTGATGGCCGCGATCCTGGCCGAGATCAAGTCGCGCCTGCTGCTGCCGCGCCCGCCCTCGGCCGAAGGCGAGGAAGACGACCCGCGCGCGGACCTCGTCCGCCGCTTGCAGGAATACGAACGCTACAAGAAGGCCGCCGAGGACATCGACGCCCTGCCCCGCGTGGAACGCGACACCACGCCGGTGCACGCCTTCGTACCGGAGCTCAGGCTCGAGCGCGAGCCGCCGGCCGTGGACATGAAGGAACTGCTCGCGGCCCTGGTGGACGTGCTCAAGCGCGCCGACCTCTACACCAAGCACGCGATCGCGCGCGAGGCGCTGAGCGTGCGCCAGCGCATGGGCGAAGTGCTCTCGCGCATCGGCGATGGCCAGTTCCACGCCTTCGGCACGCTGTTCCAGATCGAGGAAGGCCGGCTGGGCGTCATCGTCACCTTCCTGTCGATCCTGGAACTGGCCAAGGAGCGCCTCGTGGAAATCGTGCAGGAACAGCAGTTCGCGCCGATCTACCTGCGCTCGCTGGCGCTCACCGGCGGCGAGGGCGAGGACGCGCTCGCCGATGCCGATATCGACGACTACGGCGGCGACGAAGCCGCCACGCAGGACGCATGACACCGATGGACCCCGCCCTGATCCGACGCATCGTCGAGGCCGCCCTCCTGGCCTCCAGCCAGCCGCTGACGCTGGCCCAGCTCCAGTCCCTGTTCGGCGTGGACGAGCCGCTCCCGACCGGCGCCATCGAAACCGCGCTGGAAACCCTGCGCGAAGGCTGCGCCGAGCGCGGCGTGGAACTGGTCGAAGTGGCCAGCGGCTTCCGCTTCCAGGTCCGTGCCGAGGTGCATCCATGGGTCGCGCGGCTGTGGGCCGAGCGTCCGCAGCGCTACACCCGCGCCACGCTGGAGACGCTGGCGCTGATCGCCTACCGCCAGCCGATCACGCGCGGGGAGATCGAACAGATCCGCGGCGTGACGGTGAGCAGCAACATCATCAAGATGCTGGAAGAGCGCGAGTGGATCCGCGTGATCGGGCATCGCGACGTGCCCGGCAGGCCCGCCCTGTTCGGCACCACCAAGCCGTTCCTGGACTACTTCAACCTCAAGAGCCTGGATGAGCTGCCGCCGCTGTCCGAACTGCGCGACCTCACCGATCTGGAACCGCAGCTTCCGCTCGATACCGACCTGCCGCCGCAGGCCACGGCGCGAATCTCGCTGGACGATTCCGAAACAGACGAGCTCTCGCAGGATGCGCCTTCGCCGGAAGAATCCTCATCCGACGAGCCCGCGCCGCCGGAGCCCATCCTGCCCGAACCCTCGCTGGAAGACGCCACCGACGTGGTGTTCGCACCGGACATCATCACCACCGCCGCCGTCGAACTTCCCGACGATGCGGTCGAACTTGCCCACGATTCTTCCGATACCACCGACCTTCCCCCCTTGGACGCGGACGACGATGCCGCGCCGGAGCACACCGCATGACCCGTTCCACTCCGCCCTCGCCGGCTTCGCGCCGCACCCTCTCGCTCAAGCGCGACAGCGCCACCGCGTCCGTCGCCGAACGCCTGCACAAGGTGCTCGCGCAAGCGGGCCTGGGCTCGCGCCGCGCGCTGGAAGAACGCATCGCCCAGGGCCAGGTGCGCGTCAACGGCGACGTCGCCAACCTCGGCAGCAGCGTGAAAAGCGGCGACCGCATCGAGCTGGACGGCAAGACCTTCGTCGCCGCCGTGCAGAGCGAGACGCCGCGCGTCATCGTCTACAACAAGCCCGACGGCGAAGTGACCACGCGCGAAGACCCCGAAGGCCGTCCCACCGTGTTCGACCGCCTGCCGCAGATCAAGGGCGCGCGCTGGATCAACGTCGGCCGCCTGGACATCAACACCACCGGCCTGCTGCTGCTCACCACCGATGGGGAGCTGGCCAACGCACTGATGCACCCCTCCGGTGAAGTCGAGCGCGAATACGTCTGCCGCGTGCGCGCCCCGGAAGGCCAGGACGATATCCCCGAAGCCCTGACCCAGCGCCTGGTGCGCGGCGTGGAACTGGACGACGGCCCGGCCAGCTTCGACGTGGTGGAACGCATCGGCGGCACCGATTCGCACGACTGGTTCCGCGTCGTGGTGAAGGAAGGCCGCAACCGCGAAGTGCGCCGCCTGTGGGAATCCCAGGGCTGCCAGGTCAGCCGCCTCAAGCGCGTGCGCTACGGCAGCGTCGCGCTGCCGCGCCTGCTCAAGCGCGGCCACTTCGAAGAACTGCCGGCCGACACCGTGACGGCGCTGCGCGGCGAACTGAAGCTCGACCAGGCCGAACCCACCTTGACGTTGCAGCAGGTCATCGGCCAGCGTCGCGCCAAACCCGCGGAATACCGCCCCGCCCCACGCGAACAGCGTGCCTGGACCGGCGGCTACAACACCGCCGATGAAGCGCGCGAACTGCGCGCCTTCGACACCATCCGCGAAGACCGCCCCGGCAAATCGCGCTACGGCAAGCCCGGCGGCGGCCGCAACAACGCCGCGCCCGGCGCACGCGGGCGCAAGGGCGGCGGCCGCCAGATCCCCGACGACATCGGCAACCGCCTGACCGCTCCCGGCGGCACCGCCGGCCCGCGCAAGAACCAGCGCGGCAAGGGCGCCGCGCCCGGCTTCGAGAACCCGGCCGAACACCGCGCCTGGTACGTGCCCGAAGGCGTCACCACCACCAGCCGCATCGCCCCGCCGCGCCAGGTCGGCCGTCCCGGCCCGCTGGGCGATCGCAGCGGCGCGGCACGCGGCAAGCCCGGTGCGCGTCCCGGAGGAAAGCCCGGGGGCAAGCCGGGGGCAGGTCCTCGCCCCGGTGGCCCCGGCCCGCGCGGCCCGCAGGGCAACAAGGGCCGCGGCAATGTCGGCGGCCGCCCCGGCCACGGCGCGCCGCGCTCCAACAAGCCGCGCGGCTAACGAACGCCGTGGGGAAGCTCGAACCACCCGTCTTTGCCCATCGTTCCCGCGAAAGCGGGAATCCAGTGACGCTGGCCCATTGAGAAGCCAAGACGCTGGATGACCGGATGCACGGCCTGTTGAAGCGCGTTTCCCGCTTTCGCGGGAACGACGAAGTTTTCCGAGGCTCCCCGTGTTGATCCCCCCCATCGACCTCAAAGCCTGGATCGAGGAACACCGCCACCTGCTCAGGCCGCCGGTCGGCAACAAGTGCATCCACGATGGCGACTTCATCGTGATGATCGTCGGCGGCCCCAACGCGCGCACCGACTTCCACTACGACGAAGGCCCGGAGTTCTTCCACCAGCTCGAAGGCGAGATGACGCTGCGCGTGCAGGAAGACGGGAAAGTCCGCGACATCCCGATCCGCGCCGGGGAAATCTTCCTGCTCCCGCCCCGCGTGCCGCATTCCCCGCAGCGCAGCGCCGGCGGCATCGGCCTGGTCATCGAACGCCGCCGCCTGCCGCACGAGAAGGACGGCCTGATGTGGTACTGCCAGCAGTGCAACCATCTGTTGTACGAGGAATATTTCCCGCTGGCGAACATCGAGACGGACCTTCCGCCGGTGTTCGAACGCTTCTACCGCTCGCCGCAACACCGCACCTGCCCGGCCTGCGGCAGCGTGCATCCGGTACCGGATAGATACGCCACGCCGTAATCGCGGGCACTGCGCAATCGCGATCCGGAAGGACCCGGCATCGGAAGTTTTGCGAATTCGCGGGTCAGGCCACTAGACTCCTTGGCCGGCATCGCGCGAGAGCAGCATGGCATCACCCCACGACTTCCCCGGCCGCGCCCGGCTGATCCAGAGCATCGAGCGCGTCCACGAAAGCGGTTTCAGTCCGCAGCGCCTGTGCCGGGCGCTGGAAGCCCTGTACCGCGAAGGCGGCATCGTGCTCCCGCCCACGCTCCTTTCCCCTCGCCCGGATCGCTACGCCCGCCACCAGCTCCACGCCTGCGACCGCTGGGGCTACGTCCTCATCGCCATGACCTGGGGACCGGGGCAAGGCTCCCCGCTGCACGACCACGACGGGAACTGGTGCGTGGAATGCCTCTGGCAGGGCAGCCTGGAAATCACCCACCACGAGCCGCGCGAACGCCAGGCCGACGGGCGCCTGCGCTTTGCAGCCCAACCGCCCATGCTGGCGCACGCCGGCGAAGGCGACTGGCTCGATGCCGCTGCCCAGTACCACACCATGCACAACCCCGATCCCGGCATCACCGCCGTCTCGCTGCACGTCTATCCGAGCACGTTCCGGCAATGCGGCTGGTTCGAACCTGCCGAGGACGGATGGCTCCGGCGCCACGCCTGCGACCTGGCGCTGGATCCCTGGGACTAAGACACGCGTTACGCGCGCTTCGCCTTTCGCCGACGCCTGCCGATACCGTACAATCCGCCGCCTGCCCAATGCCGGTGTGGCGGAATGGTAGACGCGGCGGACTCAAAATCCGCTTCTGGCGACAGAGTGTAGGTTCGAGTCCTATCACCGGTACCAGCGGTTCCACGAACCGCCCAGGAAATGCGAAGCCCCGCGATGCGGGGCTTCGTCGTTTTCACGCCATCATCGCCTAATCAATGCCCTGCGATCGCGTGATCGCGACCATGGCCGTGCGCGTGTTCGCCATGCGCGGCGAACAGGCGATAGGCGGCGAGCTCGCCCGACGACAATCCTCCCTCCACGCCCGGGCGCAGCGATGCGCTGGCCGGTTTGGAGAAATCCAGCACCGCGCCGACCCCAGCATAGAGATAGCGCTCCCCGAAGGCGGCCTGGAGCGCGGCGAAGGTCGGCTCGCCGGTGCAGTGGGCCGGCGCCAGATAGGCGATGTCGTGCGACTTCAACGCATCCACCAGCGCGGCGATCGCCGCATCATCGGCATTGACGTAGTGGAAGCCGCCGATGACCAGATGGATGGACGGGTCGATCCGGGCCGCCTCGGCCACGATATGCCCGATGCCCGGATGCGAGCAGCCCACCACCAGCACCAGCCCCTGCGGCGTGCCCAGGGCGAGCGACAGTTCGCGCAGTTCCCGCGTGCCCGGCGCCTCGGACACGGCTGCGATCAGATGCACGCCGGGCGCGATCTCCGTGTTCTGCGCGATCGACTTGAAGTTCGCCTGCGGCCACAGCGTGCCGCCGGCCAGCCGTTCCGGCGTATCGCCGTCGTAGTAGCGCATCCGCGCCGGCAGGGAATCGTCCTTGCGGATGAAACCGGAAGGCAGCGACGAACCGAACACGCCGAAGTTTTCCTGCGGCACGAACACCGTCACCTCGGGATTGGCCGCGAGCACCACCGACAGGCCGGCGATGTGATCGCTGTGCCGATGCGAGAGCACGACGAAATCCAGCCTGGAAAGATCGATCCCCTTGGCCCGGACGTTGCGCTCGAACACGGCCGCGTCGTTGCCGGTATCGAACAGGATGCGCTTGCCTTCCACTTCGACCAGCGCCGCGAAGCCCCAGTCCTTCTGCAGGGCAGGATCGTCGCCGAAGGCGTCGTAGATGACCGTGATTTTCGGGGCCGCCACCGCTGTGGACATGGCGATTGCCGCGAGCAGCAGCACAAGCGGCACGAACAAGCGGGGGGAAAACGTCATGTCGAGGACTCCGGATGGAAACAACCCCCGATGCTACGTGCCAAGGCCGCCCGCACTGATGGCGCTATGGCATGACCTGATCGTTGCGCGGCATGTTCGAAGGCGCGCCCTTCGCATGGCTTGCCTCACAGTGCGGCGCAGGCGTCGCTCCGGTGGACCATGCCGGCCTGCGCGTTGCCAGCCACGATGCGGCACAAGGCGCGGCCGTCTACCGGCACGCGCCTCAGCCCGCCGGCAACGGCGGTATCGCCCCGCGCCGCAGCGGCCGCACCGGCTCGGCGTCGAGCTTCCTGCGCAGCCAGTCGAGCGCGGCGTCGAGCTGGCGGTCGGTGCCGTTGAAGCTCTCGTGCGGCAGGTTGTCCACGGCGATGTCCGGAGCCACGCCCACGCCTTCGACCAGCCAGCGGCCGTCGGCGCCGTATTGCGGAATCTCGGCCACGCGCGCCCTGCCCCGGTCCACCAGCGCGTTGCTGTCGGTCAGCCAGACGCCCGCGCCCGCCGTGCGGGTACCGATCAGCGGGCCGAGATCGAGCGCCTGCACGCCGGCGGCGAAGGTCTCGCCATCCGAATAGGTGAGCGCGTCGGTCAGCACCGCCAGGTGCCCGCGGAAACTCTGCTGCATGTTCCCGTAGGGCACGCCGTTGGGACGCTGCCAGAAGGCCCAGGTGCGGCGCAGCAGCTTTTCGATGACCCAACTGTCGATGTTGCCGCCGCGATTGCGCCGCACGTCGATGACGAGGCCATCGCGGTTCACCTGGCCGTAGAACTCGCGCACGAAGCCGGCGATGTCGTTCGGCCCCATCGCGCGCAGGTGCAGGTAGCCGATGCGCCCGTCGCTGGCGGCGGCCACGGCGTCGCGGCGCGATTGCAGCCAGTCGGCATAGCGCAGCGCATCCTCGCGCTGGGCATCCACGGGCGTGACGATCTCGCGTCGCGCGCCGCCCGCCCGCGAGATTTCCAGCAGCACCTGCTGGCCTGCGGTATTGACGAGCAGTTCGGAAACATCGTCCACGCCGGCGGTGCGGCGGCCATTGATCGCGGTGATGACGTCGCCCTCGCGCACGTCCACGCCCGCCGCCTGCAAGGGGCCACGCTGCGACGGCAGTTCGGCCTCGGTGCGGAAGATGCGTTCGATGCGCCAGCCCGCGTCGGTGCGGGCATAGGTCGCGCCGAGGCTGGCGTAGACCGGCGTCTCGTCGGCCGCGCGGAACTCGCCGCCGCGCACCTGCGAGTGCAGCGCGCCCAGTTCTCCCATCGTCTGCGCGAGCAGGTCGTCCAGTTCGATGCGGTCGGTCACCTGCGGCAGCAGCGCGGCGTAGCGCTGCCGCACCGCGCTCCAGTCCACGCCGCGCAGCGCGGCATCGTAGAAATGGTCGCGGTGCATGCGCCAGGCATCGTCGAACATCTGCCGCCACTCGGTCGCCGGGTCCACGCGCAGCTTCCAGTCGCCCAGGCGCACCTGCGCATCGCCCAGTTCCTTGGGCGCATTGGCGCCGGCATCGACGATGTAGTAGCTGCCCGGCTCGTCGGGCCCCTTCGCGCCGGTGCGGATCATCACCTTCTTCGCCTTGGGCGCCAGCGCGTATTCGGCCACGTCTTCGGCGAAAGCCTCGACCTTGGCCTTGTTCTCGTCGAACGCCAGCGTGCGCAGCGTCTGGCGGCGGCCATCGCGTTCGAGGAAGTACAGGCGCTGGGCATCGGCGGAAAGGTCCGAGTAGTTGCCGGCGGCTACGGGCACCTCGTGCAGCCGTTCGGCGAGGCCCTCCCACACCAGCGGCTTCACCGCGTCCGATGCCTTGTCGCCCTCCTTGCCCTTGCCTTCCGGCTTGGCGTCGGCGGCCTGCAATTCGTCCTTGGCGCGGAACGGGAAACGCGCCTGCGGCTGCAAGGCCAGCGCGTAGATGCGGCTGCGCTTGTCGAAGAACGGGCCGGTGTTGCGGTCGCCCCAGGGCGAGCCGTTGACCAGGGTGAACTCGCGCTCGGAGAGGAACCACAGCCATTGCCCATCCAGGCTGAA
The DNA here is from genome assembly GCA_037190825.1 of Chiayiivirga flava. Classification (GTDB taxonomy): domain Bacteria; phylum Pseudomonadota; class Gammaproteobacteria; order Xanthomonadales; family Xanthomonadaceae; genus Denitratimonas; species Denitratimonas flava_A. The sequence goes on along the minus strand of JBBCJS010000029.1, from coordinate 54,433 downwards.
AGCCGGCGAGAAGGACTCGTACTTGTCGCTGGTCAGCCATGCCAGCGCCCCGCGATCCAGCGAATACAGCCCGACGCGCGCGCGGCCATCCATGCCGGTGGCGCGCACCAGCGCCAGGTGGCGGCTGTCCGGCGACCAGACCACATCGTCATGACTCTCGTTGCCATCCCTGCCGCCATCGTCGATCAGGCGGTTGCCGCCGGTGGCGGTATCCAGCAGCCAGAGCTTGCCGGACTTGTCGCCATGCGCCAGCCACTTGCCATCCGGCGAGACGACGATGCCGCGCCGCTGCGTGCTGCCGTCGCGCGTGAGCTGGCGCGCCTCGGCGCCGCCATCGGCCGCGAAGCGCCAGATTTCCTCCTCGCCACTGGCATCGGACACCGCATACACATGCCTGCGATCGGCCGAGAACGCCACGGACGACAGCCGCGCGCCATCGGGCGAGGCGACGTCCACGCGACGCGGCGCGCCCACGCCCGCCACCACCGCCCGGCCACGCGCCACCAGCGCCACGCGCTCGCCATCGGCGGAAAAATCGCTGCCTTCCAGATACTTCAGCGGCGCATCCAGCCAGCGCGGCTGGCGCTGCGCGAAATCGGACACCAGATGCACCGGCAGCGCCGCATCCTGCCCCGACGCCAGGTCGAACACCCGCAGCGCGGCGCCGGATTGATACACGATGCGGCCACCCGAAGCGCTGGCGCCGCGCACATCGAACTCGCCGCGCGTGGGCAGCGGCGTCAACAAGCCTGCGACTGGATCGAGCGCGGCCAGCACATCGCGTCCGCCCGGATCGGCGATCACGACCAAGCGATCGCCCACCAGCATGGGCCGGCGCAGGTTCACGTCCGCCGGGCCGATGCGCACCGCCTCGGCATTGGAAGAAAGATCGAACCGCCACAACTGCGACAGCGCCCCGCCGCGATACCCGCGCGCGTTGTCGCCCGTCACGCCCAGTCCATAACGCACGAAGTACAGCGTGCGGCCGTCGGCCGCGAGCACCGCATCGTTGGCCTCGGCCAGCGGCAAGGTGCGGCGCGCCAGCGTGGCCGGTTCCACCGCCACCAGCACGCGCTGCGCCCCGCCCGTGCCACCGGGCGCCAGCGTGCCGTAAAGCACTTCGCCCTGCGGCGTCCAGCCCAGCACCAGCGCCGCATTGTTCTCGAAGCTCACCCGCCTGGGCGCGCCGCCGGCCAGCGGCATCACATAGGCTTCGCGCGAACCGCCATACGAGGCCGTGAACGCCACCTGCGCCCCATCCGGCGAAATGGCCGCCCGGCTTTCCTCCTCCGGATGCGTGGTCAGCCGCCGCGCCGCGCCGCCGGCGGCCGCAACGGACCACAGATCGCCCTCGGCCGTGAACACCACGGTATCGCCGTGGATCGCCGGATGCCGGAAATACCCCGGGGTCTGCGCCGAGGCCACCGCCATGCCGATCACCGCCGCCAACAGAACGAAAACGCGCATGAGCCTGCCCCTACGAGCGGAAACGAAGCCGCATCGTAGCCGCAACGCAGAGGTGTGGCGGGTGCCGGAAGTGGTGTTTTTTCCCGCCGCTACCCTTCGAACAACTCGGAATGCGTACCCGTGCGCACAAAGACGATGGCGCCGCCGTCCGCCCGGTAGATCAAGAGGAAGTCGCCGCCGATGTGGCATTCGCGGTGGTCGGCCCAGCCACCCTTGAGCGGGTGGTCGAACCACTCGGGGCCGAGTGGCGCGTCATTGGCGATGAGCAGCAGCATCGCCTCCTTCAGGCGCCCCATGTCATAGCGCCCGGAGCGGGAAAGCCGTTCCCAGTCCTTCAGGAAGCTCCGGGCGTAGTCGCACGCGCGAGGCGGCGCGGCCCGCTTACCGCTTGCGGGCTTTTTCGAGGTCATCGATCAAGGCGCCGGCGGAATCGAAGCGTACGGCCTGTGCCTGCATCATCGCCCGTGCCTCGTCCATTGCGGCGCGGGTTTCGGCGTTGGGTACCTTGAGTTCCAGTGGGAACGCCTGATCGTTGACCACCCGCTTGAGCAGGATGCGCACGGCATCCGATACCGACAACCCCATCGCGGCCAGGGCTTCCGTGGCTTGCACCTTGATTTCTTCGTCCACACGGACATGCAGCATCGCGGACTGCGCCATGATCGGTCTCCTTTGAAAGCCAGCGCATCATGTATCTCTATTGAGATACAGTCAAGACATCCACTGACTCACTCGTGACCACCTTCAGCGTGACGCCCGGACCGCGTCAGAACCTGCGTCCATCCACCGGAACGCGCTGGATGGCGTCCAGGTCGATCCCTTCCAGGCAACGGATGTTGATGGCCGCCATCTCGGCGCCATCCGGCGCGCTGCCGAGCCCGAAAGGCTGGCAGCCGCACACCGCGCAGAACTGGTGCGCGATGACGTGCTTGTTGAAGGTGTAGGTGGTCAGCTTGTCCGTACCCGAGGAAACATCGAGCGCCGAACGTGGAACGAACCACAGCAGGAACCCCTTGCGACTGCAATGCGAGCAGTTGCATTCGATGGCCTGCTCGATCTCCCCTTCCACGGAGAAAGCGACCGCGCCGCAGTGACAGCTTCCAGATTTCATGCGACCTCCGAGTTACCCGAAAATGCCGGCAACGGCACTGGCGATGCCTTCGATGATGGCAAGCACGCCATCGACCACGGCTTCGACGATGCCTGCCAGTATCTCCAGGATGCCTTCGCCGTTCAGGACGACAGGCGGGGCCACGCCTGCGAGGGACAGCGCCACGAACGCCATGGCGGCGGCGTGGAAGCCGAAAACGATCATGCCGACGACGCAGGAAAGCAATGCGACGGCGCAAAGCGCGTTCAGCGCTCTCAGCCATGCCGGCCTTCTTGGCTTGTCTTCCATCTGTCGCCTCATCCCTCACCCCACCCCCAGCCCCGGAATCGCGCTGATCCCGTCCGGATCGAACCCCGCCACCTGCGCGAAATGCCGGCCGCGTTCCACGTAATCGCGATAGCGCGGGAAGCTCGGCGCGCCCGGTGAAAGCAGCACCACGCCATCGGAGCCGATGGTGTGTTCGGCCAGGCGCACGGCTTCGGGCATGTCGGGGGCCTCGAAGAGGGCGAAGCGGCCGCCGCGTGCGGCGAACTTGAGTCCTTCGGCAATCAGGGGGCCGTTCTGGCCCATGGTGATGACGGCCAGCGGGGGTTCGCGGCTCATGCGCTCGAAGAACACGGACCAGTCCAGGCCACGGTCGTAACCACCCACGAGGATGGCGACGCGACGGCTGGCGTAGCAGTCCAGCGCGGCCAGCGAGGCGTAGGGCGTGGTGCTGATGGAATCGTTGACGTATTCGCGACCGTCGTGGTGCCCGATGACCTGCAAGCGATGCGGCAGCGGGCGGAAACCGGCGGCGTGCGGGGCCAGCCGCACGGCATCAAGACCTATGGCCTCGATGGCGGTGAGCGCGGCGCAGAGGTTGCCGCGATTGTGGGCGCCGGGTAACGCCAGACCGGCCGCATCGATGACCGGCTCATCACCACGAAAAATCGTGCTGCCGCGCGTGTGCCAGCCCTGGCGGGCGTTGAACCACCACAGCCGCGCGGCCTGCGTGCCGCCGGCTTCGGGGGCCAGGTCGGTTTCCGAGGCCGAACCTTGCAGCGCGGGGCGGCGACCGAAGGCGGCCAGGCGCGCGTCGGCCGCGTTCAATACCAGGTGCCTGGGATGGGCGGAGGTCGCGAGCGCGAGCTTGTCGGCGATGTAGCGTTCCTCGCTGCCGTGCCAATCCAGGTGCTCGGGATACAGGTTCAGCACCACGGCCACTTCGGGCGATGCAGCGTCGCGGGTCTGGTAGCTGGACAGTTCCAGCGCGTAAAGCTCGGGTGCGGGTTCGGCGTCGATCAGTTCCAGCAGCGGCATGCCGATGTTGCCGGCCAGCGCGGTGCGGACGCGGCCGGCGCGCAGCAGGTGGGCGATCAGCGCGGTGGTGGTGCTTTTGCCCTTGGTGCCGGTGACGCAGATGGTGCGCGCCTGCGGGTTTTCGCCGAACCACAGCGCGGTGCCGGAAGTGAAGCGCACGCCGCGCGCCAGTGCCTGCGCCGCGGCGCCGTGGTAGGGGCTGATGCCGGGGGATTTGATGACGACGTCAAAGCGCGCGAGCAGGTCGGCGGTGACGTCCTCGGTGAAGATGTAGAGCCCCGGGTCCCCGAGCTCCATCGCCTCGGCGGCTTCGGCCTGGCTGCACAGCAGGGCGAGCGGCGTGCGCGGCAGGCACCAGCGCAGCGCGGCGAGCGTGGCGCGGCCTTCGTTGCCGTAGCCCCAGATCGCGACACGCTTGCCTTCAAGTTCCGAGAGTTTCACGTGTTCGCATCCAGAGGGAATCGGGGATGCCGTGCTCGCCGGAAGGCTCGAGCAGCGGCGCCAGTGCCACGGGTTCGATGTGCGGCGCGATGTCGCGGGCGAAGCGCCGCACCAGCGCATCCTCGCGCCAGACGGGCCGGGTTGCCAGTTCGAACAGCGCCGCGCGCGCCTCGCGCCCTTCGCCCACGCACTCGAAGGGCTTGTGCGCGCCGTATTCGATGAGCGCGTCGAAGCCTTCGGCCAGCGCCGGCTCGTCGAGCAGGTTGCGGCCGAAGATGGCGGTGAGGCGCGCCTTGGGCATGAACGGGGCGAGCGCGAGGAACACGAACTGGCACTTGGGGCAGATACCGCACCAGCGGCTTTCCGGGCGCGGGCCGGTGAGGTGGAAATTGCGGTTGCAACTGGAAAACACCGCGTCGTAGCGATCGTTCGCGGCGAAACGGCGCGCCACCGCCAGTTCCGAGAGCGGGCGCAGCAGCGAGTAATAGGAAAGATCGGCGGCCACGTGTCCGCGCACGTAGGCGGCGAACGCGCGCTCGAAGTCCCAGCCCTTGGACCACTGATGGTTCACCTCGCCGGCGCCGGGAATGAGGCTGCCGTAACTGGCCGAGCGCTCGTTGGAGAACACCACCTGGTCGGCATCGCGCAAGAGCGCGGCCAGCACGAGGATGGCCGAGTTGACCGCCGTCACCGGGATGTGGCCGTTCCACGCGCCCTGCTTGTTGAACTCGAACAGTTCCGGCGCAAGCTGCCTGCCGATATTGAGCACCGGCAGGCCGGTGCGCTCGGCGCAGGCGCGGATCAGCGGCGAGCCGCCGATGAAGCTCACCGACTGCGCCACGCCCGCGGTGCGCAGGGTTTCGATGGACACCAGCGAATCCTTGCCTCCGCCGATGGCGGTGAGCGCATGCGCTTGCAGGCCGAGCGCGGGCGCGGCGGCGGCAGGCGCGCCGGCATCGAAACGGATCCGGCCGCGCAGCGACAGCCCGTTGCGATAGGCGAACTCGCCCAGGCCCTGTTCGTACACGGACGCGACCAGCGCCGCGAGCGCGGGATCGGGGGCCGCGCCCTCCACCACCAGTTCCGGCGGCAACGCGGCCTTGTAGTAGCTCACGCCCGCGATCAGGTGCAGCAGCCGCAGCGCCGCGTCCACGGCGGCGCGGCGTGGCGCATCGAGCGCGAACGGCGCGCCGGGGAACTGGAGCGTTTCCACCAGTTCCGGACCATCGTCGAAGGCATAGACCAGTTCGGCCCGGCCCGCGGCCTCGTCCAGCGTGGCGCGGACGAAGCGGAAGCGGCGGACCGCGTCGCGCCGGAAAGCAAGGCCATCGGCTTGGGGGTTTTGCATCTCAGAACCTGTTCATGGTTTCAGGACACCTCAAGAAAAACCGCCGTCATCCCCGCGAAGGCGGGGATCCGGCGTCTTTTCAGTGGGTCGGAGCCACTGGATGCCCGCCCCCGATCAAAAACACCTCGAGGCCAGGCTCTTCGCGGGCATGACGAGAAAAGACAGGTCTCTCAAGGCTTCTTTTATTCATCGAGCACCGCCTCCGCCGGCAAACCCCGCAGATTGTAGGCGCTGGCCATCACCGCGCCATAGGCGCCGGCGGTGGCGGCGAGCAGCACGTCGCCTTCGCGCGTCGGCGGCAGGCGGCGGCGGCGCGCCAGCACGTCGCCGGTTTCGCAGATCGGGCCGACGATGTCGCACACCGTATCGGCCGCCTCGTCCAGCCGCGTGAGGCTGGCGATTTCGTGCCGTGCGTTGTACAGCGCCGGGCGCAGCAGCGCGTTCATGCCGCCATCCACGCCCACGCGCAGCACGCCGGATTTCTCCGCCACCTGCGTGGCGCGCAGCAGCAGCACGCCGGCTTCGGCGACGAGATAGCGCCCCGGCTCCATCCACAGCGAATACTGCGGGCACAATGCACGGGCCTGCGCCAAGGCATCGGCGAGCGCGTCGATATCGAACGGCTCGGCTTCCGGCACGGCGGCCACGCCCAGGCCGCCGCCGAGATTCAGCGCCTCGATGGTGCCGAGGCGATCGGCCACGGCGGCCAGGCGCCCGAACACATCGCGCCAGTGCGCCGCATCGAAGATGCCGCTGCCCAGGTGCGCATGCAGGCCGAAGATGCGCGCGCCGAGGTTCCTGGCCTCGGCCACGAAGGCGTCCAGCCCATCCAGCGGCAGGCCGAACTTGGCGCCGCTGCCGCCAGTGCGCACCTTCTCGTGATGCCCGCGCCCGTAGCCCGGATCGAGCCGCAGCCACAGGTCGCGGCCACGGAACAGGTCCGGCCAGTGCGTGAGCGGGTAGGTGCTGTCGAGCGTCAGCCACACATCGCGCGCCACGGCGTCGGCGTATTCGGCGCGCGCGGCGAAGCTGGGCGTGAACAGCACGCGGGTGGGATCGAGTTTCGGGAACAGCGAGAACACATGCGCCAGCTCGCCGGCCGAAACGCATTCGAAGCCGAAACCCTCCTCCTCCAGCGTGGCCAGGATGGCCGGGTGCGGATTGGCCTTGATCGCGTAGAAGCGACGATCCAGCGCACCCAGGCCGCGCAGCGCCCTCGCCTTCGCGCGCACCGTGGGCAGGTGGTAGACGTAGCGCGGCGTGCCCTGCCCGGCCTGCGCCAGCAACGCCTCGCGCTTCATCGCCCACCATGGCGCAGGCAGCGGCGTGGCGCCGCGTTCCAGTTCCCGCCAGCTCGGGCCGAACACGGCGGCCTCGTCCACCGGCATCGCCTGCGCGTGGATCAGCAACTCGTGCAGGCGCGGCAGCATGCCTTCGGCCACGGACTCGTCCACGACGAAGGTCAGGTTCAGGTCGTTGGAGCTTTGCGAGATCAGGTGCACGCGCTCGCGCCCGAACTCGGCCAGCACGTCGGAGAGCTTGTGCAGGAGCGAGCGCATGCCGCGCCCGACCAGCGTCACCGCCGCGCACGGCGCGATCACCTTGACCCGGCACACCTGCGAAAGATCGTCGGCCAGGCGCTCGAGCACGTCGGAATTGACGAGGTTGTCGGACGGATCGAGCGAGACGGTGACGTTGGCCTCGGACGAGCCGATCAGGTCCACCGACAGGCCATGCCGCTTGAAGCGCTCGAACACGTCGGCCAGGAAGCCGACCTGCTGCCACATGCCGATGCCGTCCATCGACACCAGCACGATGCCGCGACGGGAACTGATCGCCTTCACGCCGGGGGCGATGTCCGGCTGGCGCGGGCCGATCACCGTGCCCTCGAAATCCGGCCGCGACGTATCGCGGATCCACAGCGGCACGCGTGCCTCGCGGCACGGCGAGATGCAGCGCGGATGCAGCACCTTCGCGCCGGTGGTGGCGATTTCCTGGGCTTCCTCGTAATCCAGCCGCGTCAGCAGGCGCGCCTGCGGCACCTGGCGCGGGTTGGCGCTGAACATGCCCGGCACGTCGGTCCAGGTTTCCACCCGGGCAGCGCCGAGCAGCGCGCCGAAATACGCGGCCGAGGTATCCGAACCGCCGCGCCCGAGGATGGCCGTCCTGCCCTGCGCATCGGCGCAGATGAAGCCCTGCGTGATGAGCGTGTCGCCCTGCGCGGCGTAGCGCTCGCGGAAACCCTCCTGCGGCCGCGTGTCGCAGTTCACCGAGAGCCGTGCGGCCCAGTCGCTCTGGTTCGGCAACGCCACCGCGCGCAGGAAGGCGCGCGCATCGCTCCAGCGCAGGTCCAGCCCGTTCGCGCGCAGGTAGGCCGAGCCGAGCCGGCTGGAAAACAGTTCGCCAAACGAGAGCACCTCGGCCTGCCAGTCGAGCACGCAGGCCATGGCGCGCGGATCGCTCGCCAGTGCGTGCAGCGCGGCGATGAGATCGCCGGCCACCGCGTCGATGTCCAGACCAAGCGTCGCGGCGAAGTCGCGATGCCGCGCCTCCAGCGCCGCCGCCTGCCCGCATCGCGCAGCGGCATCCGCGCCGCCGCTCTCGCTCAGCGCCACCAGCGCATTGGTCACGCCCGACACCGCCGACACCACCACCAGCACGCGGAAGCCTTCGGATTTTCGTTTCGCCACCAGATCGCCGATCGTGTTCCACCGCGCCCGGCTCGATACGCTGGTACCGCCGAACTTCAGCACGACCCACGGCGCGGCCTGCGCGCCGGGCGAATCAGGGTGCGACATGTCTTTCCCTTGCAAAAGGCGGCCGGCAGGGACACCGCAGGCGCCGGCCTTCGCACTGCGGAGCGGCGATTATGTTTCAGCTCGTGATGCGATGCAGCATCCCCCAAGGCGAAGCCTGAAGCGGCGCAGCCTGAAGCGCCCTCGGCCCGGGGCGCTGAAACCGATGCTCCGCAAGCCCCATCGCTCGGCCGCGACGGCTGACAGGCGCTTCCTCCCGGGCTTGCGATTTCGCCAACCCTTGGCCGGCGCAGTGAATCCAGGAATCACTGGAAACCTCCCCCAAGGAGGTTCCCGCGCGCGTACCTTCGACCGCCTCAGCGCCGCCGCCCCATCGCCACGAACCGGATCGCGGCACCGCCACCGGCGGCCAGGCGCAGATCGAGGCTGTCGCCGGCGACGACTTCCCGCGTCTCGCGCACGAAGTCGTGCGGGTTGCGCTCGAAATGGGCGGCATCGCCATCGCGATGGATCTCCGCGCGGTAGCGCTTCCCGGCATCGAGGAAGCCCAGCGGCACGCGCAGGGCGCGGCCGTGTTCGTCGGTGATCGCGCCCAGGTACCAGTCTTCGCTGTGGCGATCCTTGCGCGCGATCGCCGCGTAGTCGCCCACCTCGCCGGCAAGCACGCGGGTCTGCTCCCAGTCCACCGCCACGTCCTTGATGAAGGCGAACGCCTGCGGGTGGCGCGCGTAGTTTTCCGGCAGGTCGGCGACCATCTGCACCGGCGCGTACAAGGCCACGTACAGCGCGAGCTGGCGCGCCAGCGTGCTGGGGATCGGCGTGTCGCCGCGACCGCGCAGGCTGACGATGCCGGGGGTGTAGTCCATCGGCCCGGCCAGCATGCGGGTGAACACCAGGTTCACCTCGTGCTCGGGCGGGTTCTTGGGATTTCCCCAGGCGTTGTATTCCATGCCGCGCGCGCCTTCGCGGCTGATCCAGTTGGGCCAGGTGCGGCGCAGGCCGGTATCCTTGATCGGTTCGTGCGCGTTGACGGCGATGCGGTGGCGCGCGGCTTGCCGCACCACGTGCAGATGATGGCGGCTCATCCACTGGCCGTCGTGCCATTCGCGCAGCACCGGGCCGCCGGGCTGGTCCTGCCGTTCGATCTGGCCGGCATCGCAGACGTAGCCGGTCTTGACCTGGTCCACGCCCAGACGCTGGTACAGCGCGAACGCGGCTTCGAGCTGGCGCTCGTAGTGGCTGACCGCGCAGGCGGTTTCATGGTGGCCGACCAGCCGCACGCCGCGACGGCGGGCGTGATCGGCCACCGCTTCGATGTCGAAATCGGCGGTGGCGCGGGTGAAATCGAAGTTCCAGCCGTTGCTGAACCAGTCGCCGTCCCAGCCCGGATTCCAGCCTTCCACCAGCACACCCTGGAACCCGTTGTCGGCGGCGAAATCCACGTAGCGCCGCACATTGGCCGTGGTGGCCCCATGCTTTTCCCCGGTGCTCCAGGTTTCCGTATCCAGATGCAGCGACCACCACACGCCCACGTACTTGCCCGGCTTCACCCAGTCCACCTCGCCCACCGCATTGGGCTCGTTGAGGCTCAGGATCAGGTTGGATTCGACCAGTCCGCCGGCGCGATCGGCGATCTGCACGGTGCGCCACGGCGTATGGAACGGCGTTTCGCGCCGCACCTTCCAGCCTTCGGCCGCCGGCGAAAGCTGGGCGCGCAGGCGCTGGTCCTCGACCCGGCGCAGCCACATGCTCGAATAATCCACCAGCGCCGCCTCGTGGATGGCCAGATGCAGGCCATCGTCCGTGCGCATCGTCACCGGCGTATGCACCTGCCCCACCTCGCGCAGCGGCGTGCGCTGGTACAGGTACTCGTATCGGTTCCATTCCCCGGCCGGAATCCACCACGCCGTGGCCGGATCGGCGACGACGAACTCGGTCAGTTCGTCGTCGATGGTCGCAACCCGCAGCGCCTCCTGCTCGGGGAACTCGTAGCGCAGCCCGATGCCATCGTCGAACACGCGCAGCACCACGTCGAAGCGGCGGCCGTGGCGGTTGTTCTCGCGGAAGCTGGCGCGCAGTTCGTTGAAGCGGTCGCGCACCTGGCGCGTCTCGCCCCAGGGTTGCTCCCAGGTCTCGTCCACGCTGCGGCGGCTCTCGCCCTCGAACACCAGGTCGCGCTCCAGCCGGCCGCCTTCGCGGATAGCAAAGCCCAGCCGCGACGGTGCGATCACCGCCCTGCCAAGGCGATCCACGCGCCAGGCCAATCGACCCTCGTCGATCTGAAGGCTCGCATGCAGCACCTTGCCCGGCGAGGACGCGCCGGCCACGGTGACGGGCCCGGCCCAGCACAGGGAAGGAAGGACCGACACGACGAACAGCGACACGCGCTTCATGGGAAAAGCTCCTTTTCCGGATGGCACCGGACGACAAAGTAATTGCATCGCGCGGAGGCAAGGCCGCGCGCGCCGCATGAATACGTATGCACGCCGAGCCTGCGGCGGACCGCGCCGCGATTGCGCAGGTAAGCTTTCCCCGCCCTGTCATCGACGCAGCCATCGGCGCGCGACAGGCGCTTGTCCCACAGCAATGGAAGAAGCCGTGAGCCGCGATCCCTGGTGGCGTGGAGCCGTCGTCTATCAGATCTACCCGCGCAGTTTCCAGGACTCCAACGGCGACGGCGTGGGCGATCTTCCCGGCATGCTCCGGCGTCTGGACTATGTCGCCGGATTGGGCGTGGACGCGATCTGGATTTCGCCGTTCTTCCGCTCGCCGATGGCCGATTTCGGCTACGACATCGCCGATTACCGCGATGTCGATCCGCTGTTCGGCACGCTCGCCGATTTCGATGCCGTGGTCGCCCGCGCCCATGCGCTGGGGCTGAAGGTGGTCATCGACCAGGTGCTCAGCCACACCTCGATCGAACACGCCTGGTTCCAGGAAAGCCGGCGCAGCCGCGACAACCCGAAGGCCGACTGGTACGTCTGGGCCGACCCGCGCGAGGACGGCGCGCCGCCCAACAACTGGCTGTCGCTGTTCGGCGGCGGCGCCTGGCAATGGGAGCCGCGCCGCCAGCAGTACTACCTGCACAACTTCCTGGCCTCGCAGCCGGACCTCAATTTCCACCACCCCCAGGTGCGCGCGGCGACGCTGGACAACGTGCGCTTCTGGCTGGATCGCGGCGTCGACGGTTTCCGCCTGGACGCGATCAACTTCTGCTTCCACGACCGGCAACTGCGCGACAACCCGGCCAAGCCGGCGCACCTGCGCACCGGTCGCGGCTTCAGCGCGGACAATCCCTATGCCTACCAGTACCACTGGTACAACAACACCCAGCCGGAGAACCTCGACTTCCTGCGCGAACTGCGCGCGCTGATGGACCAGTACCCGGATGTCGCGGCGCTGGGCGAAATCGCCTCGGAGGACTCGCTCGCCACGCTGGCGCAGTACACCGGCCCCGGCCGCCTGCACATGGGCTACAGCTTCGAGCTTCTGACCGACGACTTCTCCGCCGCCCACATCCGCAGCACGGTGGAAGCGCTGGAAGCGGGCATGACCGGCTGGCCGTGCTGGGCCATCTCCAACCACGATGTCGTGCGCGTCGCCAGCCGCTGGATCGGCGCGCCGGCGCCCGCGCACGCCGCCAGCGCGCTGACGGCGCTGGCCTGCTCGCTGCGCGGCTCGGTCTGCGTCTACCAGGGCGAGGAACTGGGCCTGCCGGAAGCCGTGCTGCCGTACGAGCAATTGCGCGACCCCTACGGCATCACGTTCTGGCCCGACTTCAAGGGCCGCGACGGGTGCCGCACGCCGATGCCGTGGAGCGATGCGCCGCACGGCGGATTCAGCGATGCCGATCCGTGGCTGCCGGTGCCCGCCGAGCACCACGCCCTCAACGTCGAACGGCAACTGGCCGATCCGCATTCCCCGCTCCAGCGCGTGCGCCGCTTCCTCGCGTGGCGGCGCGGACATCCCGCGCTGGTACAGGGCGATATCCGCATGCTGCCCGTGGCCGAGCCGGTGCTGGCGTTCGAGCGCCGTCTCGGCGACAGCGCGATCCACGCCTTTTTCAATACCTCCGCGCAGGCCGTGGCACTGACGCTGGACGAGGCCCCGGACGGACCCGCGCTCGACGGGCACGGGCTGGTGGCCGGCGAGCTGGAAGGCCGTCGCCTGAGCCTGCCCGGTTATGGCGTGGTGTTCGCGAAGGCGTAGCGGTCCCTTTTCGTCATGCCCGCCTGCGCGGGCATGACGGAAGCTTCACACTCCGTGGACCATTACAATCGCGCCGATGCGACACGACCACATCCTCACCCTCTCCTGCCCGGACCGTACCGGGATCGTCTACCGCGTTTCCGGCCTGCTGTTCGAGGCCGGCTGCAACATCCTGGACGCACAGCAGTTCGGCGACGAGGAAACCGGACGCTTCTTCCTGCGCGTGCATTTCGACCGCGCCGGCGAAGCCGGCGATGCGGCGCTGAAAGAGCGGCTCGCCGCGCTCGGGCGCGACTTCGACATGGACTGGCAACTGCACGACGCCCGCCGCCGTGCGCGCCTGCTGGTGCTGGTGAGCCGGCAGGGCCATTGCCTGAACGACCTGCTGTTCCGCGCCCACAGCGGGCAACTGCCGGTGGAGATCGCCGCGGTGGCGAGCAACCACGCCGATTTCGCGCTGCTGACGGCGTCCTACGGCATCGCCTTCCATCATTTCCCGGTGGATGCGGCGGACAAGGGCGTGCATGAGCGCCGCATCCTGGAGCTGGTCGAGCGCGAAGGCATCGACCTGGTGGTGCTGGCGCGCTACATGCAGATCCTCTCGCCCGCACTGTGCGAGGCGCTGGCCGGACGCGCGATCAACATCCACCACAGCTTCCTGCCGAGCTTCAAGGGCGCGCGGCCGTACCACCAGGCGCACGCGCGCGGCGTGAAGATCATCGGCGCGACCGCGCACTACGTGACCTCGGATCTGGACGAAGGCCCGATCATCGAACAGGACGTGGCGCGCGTGGACCACACCATGGCGCCGAAGGAACTGGTGCGCATGGGCAGCGACATCGAATCCCTCGTGCTGGCGCGCGCGGTGCGGCGGCACGTGGAGCACCGCATCCTGCTCAACGGGCACCGCACGGTGGTGTTTCGCTGAACATTCCCTGCCCTGGAAGCATCGCCCGGGATGCCCTCACCGTCATCCCAGCGAAGGCTGGGATCCATTTTTGCTCTTCACAGCAAGATCAAGATAGGTTCCGGCCTTCGCCGGGATGACGCAGTAAGGCTCACTTCTTGCTGCGGGCGATCTTCCCGCGCCGCGCCTTTTCCTCCGGCGCCAGCCGCAGGTCGATGCGGCGATCCTCCACGCTGGCGCGCAGCACCAGCACGCGCACCGCATCGCCCTGTCGCCACGCCGCGCCCGTGCGCTCGCCCGAAAGCAGCTTGCGCACCGGGTCGAAGTGGTACCAGTCGTTCGGCAACTGGGTGACGTGCACGAGGCCGGTGACTTTCGATTCGCTCAGTTCCACGAACAGGCCGAACGAGGTGACGCCGGAGACGATGCCGTCGAACTCCCCGCCCACGTGCTGCTCCATCCACGCGGCGCGATAGCGTTCGTCCACTTCGCGCTCGGCTTCCTCGGCGCGACGGCCGCGCTCGGAGCATTGCAGGCTCAAGGCCGCCATGTCGTGCGGGGCGTAGAGGAAGTCCTCGGCGCGGCCGCCGGCCAGCGCGTGCTTGATCGCGCGGTGCACGAGCAGGTCCGGATAGCGGCGGATCGGCGAAGTGAAGTGCGCGTAGGCTTCCCGCGCCAGGCCGACGTGCCCGATGTTCTGCGGCGCGTACACGGCCAGGCTTTGGGAGCGCAGCAGCACCGACTCGATCAGCGCGGCATCGGCACGCTTGCGCACCTTCTTCAGCAGCGCGGTGAAATCGCCCGGCTTCACCTTGCTCCACGGCGGCATCGAGAGCTTGAACTCGGCCAGGAACTCCTGGAGCTCGGCGTACTTCTGCTCCGGCGGGCGGTCGTGCACGCGGTACGGCGCGGGAATGTTCTTCTTCAGCAGGAACTTGGCGGCCTCGACGTTGGCCGCGATCATGCATTCCTCGATCAGCTTGTGCGCATCGTTGCGCTCGCTCATGCCGCCCTGCACCACCTCGCCGGCCGGGCCGAGCACGAAGTGCACTTCGCCGGTTTCGAACTCGATGGCGCCACGCGCGGCGCGCGCCCTGGCGAGCACGCGGTAGAGCTGGTGCAGGCGCTCGACCTGCGGCATCAGCGCGCCGATCCTTGCCTGCGCGGCGGCATCGCCCTCGCCCACCGCGTTCCAGACTTCGGCGTAGGTGAGGCGCGCGTGCGAGCGCATCACCGCTTCGTAGAACTTGGAGCGCGTCACCTCGCCGTCGCGGTTCACCTGCATGTCGCAGACGAAGCACAAACGGTCCACCTCCGGGCGCAGCGAGCAGATGCCGTTGGAGAGCGTCTCCGGCAGCATCGGGATGACGAAACCGGGGAAATAGACCGAGGTGGCGCGCAATTGCGCCTCGTCGTCGAGCGGCGCGCCCGGCAGCACGTAGTGCGAGACATCGGCGATGGCGACCACGAGGCGGAAGCCCTGCCGGTTGGGTTCGCACCAGACCGCGTCGTCGAAATCCTTGGCGTCCTCGCCGTCGATGGTGACCAGCGGCAGGTCGCGGATGTCCACGCGCGCCTTGGCCACCGAGGCGGGCACTTCCACCGGCACCTGCGCGGCTTGTTCCAGCACCGCCTCGGGAAACACGTGCGGCAGGCCGTGGCCGTGGATCGCCACTTCCACCACCAGCGACGGCGTCAGCGCATCGCCGAGCACGGTCAGCACGCGGCCGATCGGCGGGCGGCCGGACTGCGGCGGATCGACGATCTCGCACACCACCAGTTGCCCCGGCCGCGCGCCTTCGCGCGCATGCGGCGGAATCATCACGTCCTGGAGGACGCGCTTGTCGTCCGGCGCGACATAGCCCAGGCCGGCACGCTCGTCGTAGCGACCGACCAGGCGCGTCAGGCGCCGCTCCAGCACCTCCAGGATCGAACCCTCGCGCCGCCCGCGCCGGTCCACGCCGGTGACGCCGGCGAGCACGCGATCGCCATGGAACACCTTGCGCATTTCGCGCGGCGGCAGGAACAGGTCTTCGCCGCCGGTATCCAGGCGCAGGAAGCCGAAGCCTTCCGGGTTGGCGATGACGTGGCCGGCGAGCAGGTCGGTTTTCTGCGCCGGCACGTACTGGCCGCGCCGGTTCGCCAGCAACTGGCCATCGCGCAGCATGGCCGCAAGGCGGCGGCTCAAGGCATCGAAACGATCCGGCGCGGTGAGGCCGAGCTTCGTCGCCAGTTCCTCGGCCGACAGCGGGCCGGGGGCCTGCGCGACGAGACCGAGGATGGCCTCGCGGCTGGCGATGGGGTTCTCGTAACGGCGCGCTTCGCGCTCGGCATGGGCGTCGTGGAAGGCAGGCGGCGTACCGCGACCCGGCTTCGGTGCCGGCGCCGCCTTCTGGTGGGACCGCGATGCGCGCGCAGGCAATGCGGATGGCTCGGATGCGCCACGGTCGGCACGCGACGGTTTGCCGGACGCAGGCTTTGTCTTCTTCGCCACTTTCACCGGCGAAGGCGCGGGCGCGGCAGCCGTCTTGCGCCTGGCTCCCTTGCCGCCTTTCCCGGCACGCGTTGGCTCGCCGCGTTCCGCGGCAATCAGCGCATCGGGCATCCACGCCGGCCGCTTCGCTGTGCCCTTGGCGGATTTCCCGCCGGATTTCGTGCCCCGGCCCATCGTGGTTTTCTTCATGCCGCGCTGCGTCCTTGCAAGGAGTGGATCAATCGTTGGCCAATGGCGTCAACAGGCGCAGGCCATCCTGTCGCGCAAGGTAGACGCCGCCATCGGCGAACGCATCCGGCGGCATGGCATTGCGCACATCGGCAGGGTCCACCCACGGCAGCGGCTGCACCGGGCCGGGGATATAGGTTTTCCAGACAATGGCGTCATCCTTCTTCGCGCGCGCGCCGGGATGGGCGATCTGGAAACTGACGGGAACCTGCACCACCCAGTATGGCGCGTCGGCGATCTCGCCCTCGGTCGGCACGCGGAAGGTCCACTTCCTGATGGCGCTCTCACTGGCCTTGGCGAGCACCGCGCGCCACTTCGCCATGCTGCGCTCGTCGGTAACCACGTTCAGATTGACGCGCTGGGTGGAAACGTCTTCCACGCGGCCGTCGCGGCCGACTTTCACGCCGACATACACATCGCCGCCGACGCCGGACCGGACGGCCGTGTCCGGATAGAGGGGCGGCTTCACCTGGTCGAAAACGACGGAAGCGAGGTCGTCCGGCCTGTACTCGACGAACTGCGCGCTGGCGATGGAAACGTCCATGCCGTCATCGTCACGATGACGCGCCACCAGCCGCAGGCTCAACGGCGAACGCACGTTCATGGCCGCACCGGTCGCCTTGTCCACGACGGGTTCGAAGCGCCACGTCTTCACGGTATCGCGAAGGTAGGTGGCCAATGCATCGGACAGGGTATCTACGTTGTCCAGTGTGACGGCAGCAACGGAGCCATCGGCATCCACGTCGATGTTTCCCTTCACCAGCAGGCTGTGCTCGGCCTGCTTGCGCACGGCCTTGGGGCCGGCAGCGTCCGTCGCGCCGAGGGAGACACACAGCATGACAGCAAGAAAAAACCCCTTCACGCACCAGTTCGGCATGCCGTAACTCCTCGAGAACAATGACCGGCGGATGGTATCACCCACTCCGCACGGCGCGGTTTACGGCACGAGCGCCGCCATCTCCGCATCACCCAGCCGCCGCCACTGGCCCTTCGCCAATTCGCCGAGCCGCACCGGGCCGATGGCCACGCGCACCAGGCGCAGCACGTTCAGATCGAGCGCGGCGAGCAGGCGGCGGATATGCCGGTTGCGGCCTTCGTCCAGGACGATTTCCAGCCAGGCGTTGCGTTCGCCGTGGCGCAACAGCGTGGCCGAGGCGGCACGCAGGGGTTCGCCATCGGCATCGATGCCGGCGACGATGCGCGCCAGCGTGGACGCATCGGGGATGGCGTCGACCTGCACGTGGTAGGTCTTGTCCGGGCCGGATGCCGGATCGGTGATGGCGGCGGCGAAAGCCGGATCGTTGGTGAACAGCAGCAATCCCTCGCTGGCCTTGTCCAGTCGCCCGACCGGCGCCAGCCACGCCACGCCGGCATCGGCGATGCAGCGGTAGACGGTGTCGCGGCCCTGCTCGTCGGACGTGGTGGTGACGAGGCCGCGCGGCTTGTTCAGCGCGATGCAGACGCGCCGCGCCTCTTGCAGCGGCTGGCCATCGACGCGGATGCGGTCGCCGGCCGGGTCGCAGGGAAACTCGGGATCGAGGACGCGCCGGCCATTCACCTCCACGCGCCCGTCCCGCACCCGTCGCGCCGCTTCGCTGCGCGAACACAGGCCGCGCTTGGACAGCACCCGCGCGATGCCATGGCGGGGCGTGCGACCGAGCTTCACGGGAAAAGCGGCCGGAGGAACATCCGGCCGCGGTCGATCATTCGGAAACGGTGGCGCCAGTGGCCGCGGCGCCGGCCGCGGCGGCCGTGCCCGCCGCCTCGCCGGTGGGACGCGCCTGCACCACGCGCACGCCGCGGCTCTTCATCCACGCATCGAACTCGGCGGCGGTGAACTTCTTGCCCTTGTCCATGTTGAAGCGGTACGGCGTGTTGTCGTGCTCGGTCTTGGGCACGTAGTTGGCGAACTCGTCGGCGGGCGCGGCGGCGCAGGCTTCCAGGCGCAGGCGCGTGAGCACCACGTCCAGCGCCAGCGATTCGTCGCGGCTTTCCGAAAGCAGCGTGCGCGGCGCGGCGAGCGCGGCCGGACGGCCGAGCATGCCCGAGTAAAGCGGCGGCACCGGCGTGGTGCGTACCGGCAGCGGCTGCACCGCGCTGCCGCCCTCGCAACTGATCGCAGAGGCTTCCGTGCCCCACGCCATCGCCGCCAGCGTTGCGGCGGCAAGCATCGTCGTCCTGAACATCGCGTGATCCCCGGAGGAAATTGGTTGCGCGAAGTCTAGCGCGATTGGCGCCGGAACGGCCAGCGCCCGCGCCAGTACTGGATCACCAGGAAACCGAAGGCCATGCCGCCCAGGTGGGCGAAATGGGCTATGCCCGAACGGGTGCCCGTGACGCCCAGATACAGTTCCAGCAGGCCGTAGCAGATCACGAAGGTGCGCGCCTTCATCGGGATCGGCGGGAAGATCAGCATCAGGCGCTGGTTGGGAAACAGCATCCCGTACGCCAGCAGCAAGCCGAACACGCCGCCCGACGCGCCCACGGTGGGATATGGCGGCGTGCCGTTCTTGACCGCCAGCGTGGCGACGACCAGTTGCACCAGGCCCGCGCCCAGCACGCAGATCAGGTAGTAGTGCAGAAAGCGCCGGCCACCCCAGACCGACTCCAGCGGCCCGCCGAACATCCACAGCGCGAACATGTTGAAGAACAGATGCGTCAGCCCGCCGTGCAGGAAGCCGTAGCTGAGGATCTGCCATGGCAGGAAGCCGACCTGGATCAGCGAACGATCCGGCATCCGCATGGCGTACTCGCCCAGCGGCCACAGCATCAAGTCGAGGAAACGCGCCTCGCCCAGCAGCATCTGCGCCACGAACATCAGGACATTGACGACGAGCAACGCACGCACGATCGGGGGAATGTTGCCGAGCATCCGGAAATCCCGAAGCCAAAGACGGTCATTTTACGCGTGCGCGCGCCTTCGCCGGCGCCCGGCCCCACAACACCTCATCGAGCCACTGCGCACCCGCATCGCCACCGATCCGCACCCGTCCACCGCGCACTTCCACGCCCTCGGCGCGCAGCCGCGCGCATTGCTCGTCGAACTCCGGCGAACCCAGCGGAAACGCGATGCGCCCATCCGAACGCAGGATGCGGTGCCAGGGCAGATCGTCGAAGCCACCGCCGGCGAGCAGCTTCGCCACCATGCGCGCATTGCGCGGGAACCCGGCCCGGCGCGCGACCGCGCCGTAGCTGGCCACCTGCCCCGGCGGCACCGCGCGTATCTGCGCGAGGAAGGCAAGGCGGCGGGTATCGGCGTCGGGCGCGGGCATCGCGGACTCTGGCGGCCAAGGCGGGATTGCGGGCTAGAATAGCCGCGCCTCCACGCATCTGGCCCGTCCCATGCAGAACTTCGAGCAGATCCGCGCGCACGCCGCCGCCCACTACACGGTCAAGACCAACGACCCGTACCTGGTCTGCGTCGAACTCACGCTGGACCAGGGCGCCCGTCGCCAGACCATCTTCCTGGCCGAGCTCCAGGGCGAGGACGAACGTCCCTACCTGCGCGTGAGCACCTCCATCGCACCGATCACCGGCCTGGACGCGCGGCGCGCGCTGTTCTTCAACTGGGAACAGCGCGTGGGCTACCTGGCCGTCTCCGAACTGGACGGCGTGCCCTACCTGCAACTGTGCGAGAACCGCCCCTACACCTCCCTCACCGCCGCCGAGATCGACCGCATCGTGCTGGAGATCGGCGGGCTGGGCGACCGGATGGAGCGGACGTTTTCGGCGGGCGGAGATTTGTTCTGAGGGCCGAGCGCCTTACACCGCCCAAAGGCGACGCCACTCACTGCGGACAGATCAATTCCAGCTTCGAATAGTAGGTGCGGTAACGCTTCGCGTCCCTGGTCAGCAGGGCCATGCCTTCGACCGCGGCATGGGCGCCGATGTAGAAGTCCGGCAATGGCGAGGTTCGCGTGCCCTTGGCGCGTCGATACTGCAGGAAGACCTTGCCGGCGAGGAAACCCGCTTCCCACGGCAGTTCCAGGCGAAGAAAGGCATCGGACGGCAAAGCCTCGTCCAACTCTTCGATCCGCTCAAAGCCCACCGACACCTCGGCGTAGACGATGGGATTGATGCACAGCACGGCATTGATGGCACAGGCATCCAATTGTCCGGCCGACCAGCCATACCAATGCGGGTCATCGGTCAGGACGTCCAGGAGAACGTTGGCATCCACAAGGATGCGCTTCATGCGCCGCGAGTGAGCTGCATGATGTCGTCTGTACTCAGGCGCGTGGTGGCGCGCCCACGCAGGCGTGCGGCCAAGCCGCTCCTTTCCTCCCTTGGCGGCTGGGCAATGGTGGTGTCGGCTTCACGCAGGGCCGCTTCACGCACGAAGGCGGCCACGGGTACACCATGCAGGGCGGCTGCGCGACGCAGGCGATCCTTGTCCTCGCGACTCAAGCGCAAATCGATACGATCAGCGACTGTATTCATGGCGAATCTCCTTGTACGGCATCATACCGTACATACCAGGAAGTTCGGAAACCACAGGCGCGGGTGTGGCTTCAATCGCCCTGCACTTCCTGCCCCAGGAACGCCCGGATGAACGGCACCGTCACCCGCCGCTGTTCGGCGAGGCTGGCGCGGTCGAGACGATCCAGCAGGGCCGAGAGCGAGGCCATGTCGCGGCCGACGCGGCGCAGGAGGAAGCCCACGGCGGCATCGTCGAGCAGCCAGCCGCGCGCCTGCGCCTTGCGTTGCAGGATGGCCAGGCGCAGGTCGTCGTCGATGCGCGGCAGCATGGCCTGGGTGCACTGGCCCAGGCGCGAACGCAGGTCCGGCAGGCAGGGCGGCAAGGCGGCGGGCGTGTCGCGCGCGGTGTAGAGCACGGCACTGCCGCCGGCACGGGCGCGGTTGTGGAAGTCGAACAGGGCGATGTCGTCCTCGCGTTCGCCCAGCAGCGTGTGGAGATCGTCGAGCACGACCAGGCCGAGCCGTTCCAGCCCGGCCAGGCCGGCGGCGGCATTGCCTTTCAGGCGCGCCAGCGGCACGTACTGCACGGCGATGCCCTGGGCGGCGGCGGCCTGCACGGTGGCGAGCGCCAGATGCGTCTTGCCGCTGCCTTCGGCGCCCGAAAGGAACACGAACCCTGGGCCGCCCGCCGCCAGCGCGCGCAGCAAATCCACCGCCTCGCCCGCGCCGACGAAGGTGTCGAAACGGAAATCCGGCGCCGGGCGCAGCGCCAGCGGGAGTTGCGGAGTAGCGCTCACGCCGCCGTGTCGCCCTTGTCCGGAGAGGCGGCCTCGGCGCGTACGGCGATGGCCTCGGCCACCGTACCACCGGACACCACGCTCGGCTCCTGTACCTCTCCCTCGCCGCCGTACAGCCGGCTGGCGGTGTATCGCTCGTACAGGTAGCGCAGCAACACCATCGCCACGGCCGCCACCGGCAGCGCCACCAGCACGCCGACGAAGCCGAACAACTGGCCGCCGGCCATCACCGCGAAGATCACCGCCACCGGGTGCATGCCGATGCGGTCGCCGACCAGGAACGGGGTGAGCAGCACGCTCTCCAGCATCTGCCCGACGCCGAACACCAGGCACACGAGGATCACGTGGGTCCAGTCGCCGTACTGCACCAGCGCGGCGATGAGGCCGATGCCCACGCCGACGATGGCGCCCAGGTACGGGATGAAGCTGACCAGCCCGGCGATCATGCCGATCAGGAGCGCAAAGTCGATGCCGACCGCCGACAGGCCGATCCAGTAGATCGTGCCCAGCGCCAGCATCACGCTGAGCTGACCGCGCAGGAAACCGCCCAGCACGCTGTCCGATTCGCGCGCCAGGCGCGAGACGGTGGGTTCGATGGGGCGCGGGATCAGGAGGCGGATCTTTTCCACCATCACGTCCCAGTCGCGCAGCAGGTAGAACGCCACCACCGGGATCAGCGCCAGGTTCACCACCCAGTTGATGATGAGCATGCCGGACTTGGAAATCCCGCCCCACAGCGTGGCGGCCATGCCGCCGGCCTGCTGCCAGTGCTGCTGGATCACCGCGTAGATGCTGTCCAGCTCGAAGCCCTCGATGTCCATGCCGGTGCGCTCGCTCAACCACGGCAGCGCGGTGCCGGTGAACCAGTCGCGGTAGCGCGGGAACTGCTCGAGGAAGGTGGAAATCTGGCGCTCGAGCATCGGGATCAGCAGCAGCACCACGCCGACGAGGATGAGCGTCATCAGCGCGAACACGATGGCCACCGAGCCGGTGCGCGACAGGCGCAGCCGTTCGAGCCGGTCCACCAGCGGATCGCCCAGGTACGCCAGCAGCGCCGCGATCACGAACGGCGTCAGCACCGGCCCGAGCAGCCACAGCAGGAATCCCAGCCCGACGATCAACGCCGCCAGTTGCCATTTGTGCCTGTCGCTCATCTCCATGATCGTTTCTCCGTCAGATGCGCCGGCCATGACGGCGACAGGCCCGCGCGGGTGACATGCCGCGTCAGCGGCCGCCGAGCGCGAACACGCTGGGCGTGGCGGCATCGCCCACGGACACCGATTCCAGCCCGCTGCCGCGCAACAGCCGCGCCAGCCCTTCCACGCCGGCCGACAGTTCCAGTTCCAGTTCCAGCCGCTCTCCGGCCAGCGACGCGGGCGCGATCTCCCGGACGATGGGCTGGCGCTTGAGCGCATCCATCACGCGGGCGTAGTCGGTCGCGCCGGTCAGTCCCTGCACCACCACGCGATACCGCCCGGCCGGGCCGGACAGCGCCATCCGCGAATAGCGTTGCGCCAGCGCATCGGCCGCGCCATCGGCGCCGGCAGCCAGCACGACGGCCGCCTGCGCATCCTGGTTGCGCCAGCGCGCGATATCGGCCTCGCCATCGCGCAAGCGCCAGTCCGCGACCCAGCCGCCCTCGCCGCGCCGCAGCCAGCCGATCAACGCGGGGCCGCCGTAACGCTGCGTGGCCGTATCCACCGAATAGGTCTCCCCGCTGGGTATGTCGCGCGGGATGACGATGCGCCGGTCCTGGTCGTCGTAGCTGGGCAGGCGCACGCGCAGGCCGCGCTGCACCGCGCGCGAGGTGAGCGGCGCGACGGCGGGCGCGGCGTCCTGCGAGACGATGCGGGCGCCCGAGCCATCGTCGATGGCCAGCCACAGGACCGGCTGCGGGCGCTGCGCCGGCCAGACCGTGCCGCCGCTGGCGTCCAGCAGGCGCTGCACGCCGTTGCGGTCGAAACGCGCGATCAGGTGCAGGCGCATGCGCGCCACGCCATCGACGGTCGCCATCTCCTGCCGGTAGCGGTACTGCTGCAACAGCCCGGCCGCATCCTGCGTGGCCGCCTGCGGCGCGCTCGAGCCGCCGACCTTGGACAGCACCTGCGCCAGCGCCGCCGGCAGCGCGGCGAGGCGATCGGCCTCGGACTGGCTGGCGACGGGCACCTCGCCTTCGTACAGGCCCAGCTCCTGCGCCTGCGCGGCACTCCACGACAAACCGGCCCACACGACGAAAAACAGCACGATGCCGGACAACGGCCCACGAAAACGCGGCATGACGAACCCTCGCAAATCGACGGTGCATGTTGCCGCAACCGGGCCGGCAGCGTCCATGCGCGGGCGCTACAATTGCGCCCCTTTTCCCGCAGGACGCCCTCGTGACTTCCGCCAAGCCGCCGCTCACCTACCGAGACGCGGGCGTCGACATCGACGCCGGCAATGCGCTCGTGGATCGCATCAAGCCCTTCGTCGCGCGCAGCTTCCGGCCCGAAGTGATGGGTGGCCTGGGCGGCTTCGGCGCGCTGTTCGACCTCTCGGGCAAGTACCGCGAGCCGGTGCTCGTTTCCGGCACCGACGGCGTCGGCACCAAGCTGCGGTTGGCGCAGCAGTGGAACCGGCACGACTCCATCGGCATCGACCTGGTCGGCATGTGCGTCAACGACGTGCTCGTGCAGGGCGCCGAACCGCTGTTCTTCCTGGATTACTTCGCCACCGGCAAGCTCGACGTGGACGTGGCCGCGCGCGTGGTGGGCGGCATCGTGGAAGGCTGCACCCGCGCCGGCTGCGCCCTGATCGGCGGCGAAACCGCCGAGATGCCGGACATGTATCCGCCTGGCGACTACGACCTGGCCGGCTTCTGCGTCGGCGGCGTGGAAAAATCGAAGCTGCTGGACGGCAGCGGCGTGCGCGCCGGCGACGTGCTGATCGGCATCGATTCCTCCGGCCCGCATTCCAACGGCTACTCGCTGGTCCGCCGCGTGCTCGAACGCAGCGGCGCGTCGCCGGACCTCGACCTGGGCGGCGTCGCGCTCGGCGATGCGCTGATGGCCCCGACGACGATCTACGTCAAGCCCATCCTCGCCCTGCTGGCCGCGCACGCGCCGCACGCGCTGGCGCACATCACCGGCGGCGGCCTGACCGAGAACATCGTGCGCGTGGTGCCGGAAGGCCTCGGCATCGCCGTCGACGCGGGCGCGTGGACGCTGCCGCCGGTATTCGACTGGCTGCGGCGCGAAGGCGGCATCGCCGACGCGGAGATGTGGCGCACCTTCACCTGCGGCATCGGCTTCGTCGTCGTCGCGGCGGCGGGCGAAGCCGCCGCGATGCAGGCCACGCTCGATGCCAACGGCCTGCGCAACCGCGTCATCGGCCAGATCGTGCCGGCCGGCGGCGACGCGCGCGTGCGGATCGGCTGATGCTGCGCGTCGCGGTACTGGCCTCCGGGCGCGGCAGCAACCTCGGCGCCCTGCTCGATGCCAGCCGCGCGGCGGACGCGGGCTTCGCCATCGTCGGCGTGTTCTCCGACAAGCCCGATGCCGGCGCGCTCGGGATCGCGCGCGAGACGGGCATCCCCGCCGTCGCGCTCGCCCCGGCCAAGGGCGGGGACCGCGGTGCCTACGATGCCGCGTTCTTCGCCAAAGTGCGGGAGGTTCAGCCAGACCTCATCGTCTGTGCGGGATACATGCGCATCATTTCCGCCGAAGCGCTCGCGCACCTGCCGATACCGATGATCAACATCCACCCTTCCCTGCTGCCGCGCTATCCGGGCCTGCGCACCCACGCCCGCGCGCTGGAAGCCGGCGATGCCGAGCACGGCAGCAGCGTGCACGTGGTGACCGCCGACCTGGACGCCGGCCCGCTGCTGGCGCAGGCGCGGATCGCCGTGCTTGCCGACGACACCCCCGACAGCCTGGCCGCGCGCGTGCTGGCGCAGGAACATCGCTTGCTGCCGGCCTGCGTGCGCGCCATCGCCAGCGGCCGGCTGTCGCTCGACGGCCCCGCGCACTTCGAGGGCGCCCCGCTGACGGCGCCGTTGCGCCTGCACGAGACGACCGGGGAACTGGCGCGATGAACTGGCTGCGCGCCGCCCTCGCGCTCCTGGTCGCCTTCGCCGCGCCTGTGCCGGCGCAGGAAACGCTGCGCCCCTACGTGGCCGAATACGAACTGCTGCGCGCCGGCGCGCCGGCCGGCCACGCCACCATCGCGCTGGAAAAGGGCGAGGCCGGCACCTGGCAATTGCGCAGCCACACCCGCGGCACCCAAGGGCTGGCCGCGCTGGCCGGGTTCGACGTGAAGGAAATCTCGACCTTCCGCCTCACGTCCGACGGCCTCGCCTGCCTGCGCTACCACCACCGCCTCAGCGGCCTGCGCAAGCGCGAGCGCCACGTCGATTGCGGCACGGAGGAGATCACCAGCCGCGACCATCGCGGCGAATACCGCTTCCCGGCGCAGGCCGGCGTCGTGGATCGGCAGATCGTCAGCCTCGCGCTGGCGCGCGACCTGGCCGCCGGACGCCGCGACGGGCTGACCTATCCGGTGGTGGATCGCGAACGCCTGGAACCGCAGCGCTACCGCGCACTCGGCGAGGAAACCGTGGCCGTTCCCGCCGGCAAGCTGCGCGCGATCAAGGTCGAGCGCCTGCGCGAGGACAGCGACCGCACCACCGTCACCTGGTTCGGGCTGGACCAGGGGCTGGTACCGGTGCGCATCGTGCAAAGCGACGAGGGCGAAGGCTTCGAGCTGCGGCTGGTGTCGCTGAAACGCTGAACGGTACGCCATCGCGCGCCTGAAACGCCGACCGTCCCCGCGCTATGCTCGTCCGGGCCGGCACCGACCGGTCTTTCGTTCAATCGCATTCGAGGTGTTTCATGTCGGTCGCAAAAGTCATCGAAATCAGCGCATCCTCCACGGTCAGCATCGAGGACGCGGTCAAGCGCGGCCTTGCCAAGACCGCCGAGACGGTGAAGAACATCCAGGGCGCCTGGATCAACGAAACCAAGGTCGTCACCACGCCGTCGGGCGAGATCGCCGAGTGGCGCGTCAACATGCGGGTGAGTTTCGTCGTCGAATAAGCGCGGGGCCGCCGCCCCTGGCGCTCCCATAAAAAAAAAAACCGCCCGGTTTCCCGGGCGGTTTTTCATTCGGTCTGGCAGCGCGCTATCAGAGCGCTTCGACCTGATCGGCCTGGTAGCCCTTCGGCCCCTGGGTCACGACGAAGGAAACCTTCTGGCCTTCCTTCAGCGACTTGAAGCCGGAACCCTGGATGGCCCGGAAGTGGACGAAGAGATCCTCGCCGCCTTCGCGGCTGATGAATCCAAAACCCTTGGCGTCGTTGAACCACTTGACTGTGCCGGTCTGACGATCGGACATGACGAAAACTCCTGAAACATTCTGGCTGGACGTGTTTAACCCGGTGGCCGGGACTGGGATTGCAAGGAGTACGCGACGCGAAGCGATGGACAGATCGATCCAGATCCTGCCGCACCGGGCCACGATGCATTGTGACCCATGCAAACACAGCGGCCCCCTTATACACTTTTTCATTTTTGCGTGCACGCGCGCACGAAAACGCCGGCCGCCCGTGAAGGCGGCCGGCGTCGATGGCTCGAAATGGACGAATCAGCCGGCGAGGCGGCGCTTGCGCGCGCGCAGGCCCTCGTGCACGACGCGGGCCTTGGCCTCGTACTGCATCGCCAGCACGCGCACCACGTAGCTGTGGTCGCGGTCGTGGCGGATGCGCTGGACGCGGCCGAGAAGATCGGCCTCGGCCTGCTCGATCTGCGCGACCTGGTCCTGGCGGATCGCCTTGAGGCCACCGCGCAGCGCGGTGTAGGTGGCGTTGACGTGCGCCACCCACTCGGCCGCCGGCTTGGTGGCGCGCTTGGCCGCACGTGCCTTGCTGCCGGCCGGCTTGGTGCTGACTTCCTGGCTCAGTTCCTCGACCAGCGTGGACTTGGCCTCGGCCATGCGACGGAACAGTTTGCTCAGTTCCGAATCCTTCACCTCGGCGGCCGCCTCGGCGTAGAAGTCGATGCCCTCGCGGCTGGCTTCGATCAATTCGGGGAGAATGTTCAACGACTCGCTCATGGGAACTCCTGCATGGCGGAAGATGGGAACCCGCTCCCGCGATCGGCGGTAACGTGACGAAGCGGCGGGAGGGGAACTGGTGCAGTGCCCGCGGCGCGCGATGCGGCTGGCGGGCAACGCGGTGGACT
Source organism: Chiayiivirga flava (assembly GCA_037190825.1). Classification (GTDB taxonomy): domain Bacteria; phylum Pseudomonadota; class Gammaproteobacteria; order Xanthomonadales; family Xanthomonadaceae; genus Denitratimonas; species Denitratimonas flava_A. The sequence goes on along the minus strand of JBBCJS010000029.1, from coordinate 26,739 downwards.
CTACGCTTCCGAGCATAAAAACTTCGTTATTTGACTTGGATGCATACCCGATGGGTCTCAATAAATCAAATAAAAACAATTGGTTGAAAACAGTTCTTGACAAGTCACTCAAAAATAGAACCTGAACGAAATCCACCCCCGGTGCGCCACCGGACACCCGCCGTCGCCATCGTCGGCGGCGGCCCCGCCGGGCTGATCGCCGCGCGCGTGCTGGCGGCGGCCGGGACGCGGGTGACGCTGTACGACGCCATGCCCTCGGTCGGGCGCAAGTTCCTGTTGGCCGGCAAGGGCGGGCTGAACCTGACCCATTCCGAGCCGCTGCCCGCCTTCATCGGACGCTACGACGAAGCCGCGCCGCGCGTGGCGCGCTGGCTGGAACGCTTCGGCCCGGAGGCGGTGCGCGACTTCGCGCGCGCGCTGGGCGTGGAAACCTTCGTCGGCAGTTCCGGGCGCGTGTTCCCGGCCGACATGAAGGCCGGACCGATGATGCGCGCCTGGGTGCGCGAACTGCGCGAGGCCGGCGTGACGTTCCGGATGCGCCACCGCTTCAGCGGCTGGACGGTAGACGGCCGCCTGCGCTTTGCCACACCCGAAGGCGATGTCGACGCCGAGGCCGGCATCACCCTGCTGGCACTCGGCGGCGGAAGCTGGGCCAAGCTCGGCTCCGACGGCGCCTGGGTCCAGACATTGCGCGCCGAAGGCATCGCCATCGCGCCGCTACGCCCCGCCAATTGCGGCTTCGATTGCGACTGGAGCGACACTTTCGCCTCTCGCCACGAAGGCCAGCCACTCAAGCCCATCGCCGCGCGCCCGGCCGGCGAACCCGACTGGCGCCGCGGCGAGGCCGTCATCACCCGCACCGGCATCGAAGGCAGCCTGGTCTATGCGCTCGCCGCGCCGCTGCGCGATGCGCTGGAACGCGACGGACAGGCGACACTGGAACTGGACCTCCTGCCCGACCGCCCCCACGCCGACGTCGAAGCCGCACTCTCCCGGCCTCGCGGTTCGCGCTCGCGCAGCGAGCACTGGCGGCGGCGCCTCGGCCTTGCCGGCGCCAAGGCCGGCCTGCTGCACGAATGCCTGCCACGCGAGCATTGGGACGATACGGTGGCGCTGGCCCGCGCGATCAAGGCGCTGCCGCTCGTCCTGCGCCGCACGCGCCCGATCGACGAGGCGATCAGCACCGCAGGCGGCATCGTGTTCGATGCGGTGGACGAACGCCTGATGCTGCGCGCCCGGCCGGGCATCTTCGTCGCCGGGGAAATGCTGGACTGGGAAGCGCCGACCGGCGGTTACCTCCTGACCGCGAGCCTGGCCAGCGGCGTGGTCGCGGCCGAAGGCGCGCTGGCGTGGTGGCGGGAGCGCGGCGATGCTGTGTGACGCCTACGAACAGGGCCGCTGCGCCTCCTGCGCCCTGATCCGCACCCCTTATGCCGAACAACTGGCCGACAAGCAGGCCCAGGCCCGCGCCCTGCTCGCCCCGTTCGGCGATGTCCACTGGCTGGAACCCGTCGCCAGCCGCGAATCGGGCTTTCGCAACAAGGCCAAGATGGTGGTCGCAGGCAGCATCGACGCGCCGACGCTCGGCATCCTCGACGACGACGGCCACGGCGTGGACCTCACCGGCTGCGGCCTGTACCCGGCCGCGATCTCCGCCTGCTTCCCCGTGCTGGCCCGATTCATCACGACCGCCCGCATCGCGCCCTACGACGTGCCCGCGCGGCGCGGCGAACTCAAGTACCTGCTCCTCACCCTGGCCGAGCATTCCGGCGAACTGATGCTGCGCTTCGTGCTGCGCTCGCAGGAACCCCTCGCCCGCATCCGCAAGCACCTGCCCGCGCTGCGCGCCGCCCTGCCCGGCCTGCGCGTGGTGTCGGCCAACCTCCAGCCCGAGCACAAGGCCGTGCTCGAGGGCGAGCACGAAATCCTGCTGAGCGACGACGAGGCGCTGACCATGCGCCTCAACGGCATGCCGATCCACCTGCGCCCGCGCAGCTTCTTCCAGACCAACACCGCCATCGCCGCCGCGCTGTACCGCCAGGCGCGCGACTGGGTGGCCGCGATCGACCCGCCGGCGCTGTGGGACCTGTACTGCGGCGTCGGCGGCTTCGCCCTGCACTGCGCCGATGGCCGGCGCGAAGTCACCGGCATCGAACTCTCGCCCGAGGCCATCGCCAGCGCCTGCCGCAGCCGCGACGAACTCGGGCTGCCGAACCTCGCCTTCCACGCCGCCGACGCCACCGCCCACGCCCAGGCCGCCGCGACGTTGCCGCCGCTGGTGGTGGTCAATCCTCCACGCCGCGGCATCGGCCCGGCGCTGTGCCGGCGCCTGCGCGAGAGCGAGGTGCGCCACATCGTCTACTCGAGCTGCAACGCCGCCTCGCTGGCGCGCGACATCGCCGGGCTGGCGGACTTCGCGCCGCGGCAAGCGCGGCTGTTCGACATGTTCCCGCACACCGGCCACTACGAAGTGGCCTGCCTGCTGGAGCGCCGCCGCGCACCGGCGCCATGAACCGGCCAGCTTGTTCCCGGGCCGCCGTGACGCTATGATGCGCGGCCTTCTTGCCGCCCCTTGGGCGTCATCGGAAGGACATCCGCGGAGAGATGTCCGAGTGGTTGAAGGAGCACGCCTGGAAAGTGTGTAAGCGGCTAAACCCCGCTTCGCGGGTTCGAATCCCGCTCTCTCCGCCATCTTCCTCCGGATGCCGCATCGCGCACGCATCCGGAAGCGCGGCCCGCACCGGGCCGGTTGCGACCTATGGCGGCCCGCCGGTCCCCTCGCGACGATAGATCGAAAACCCCGCCAGGGCCGGAAGGCAGCAACGGTATCGGTCGATTCGGGTGCCGAGGCCAGGCTGGCGGGCTGCCACCCTTTCCCTCAACGATAGTCCGGCCACGGACGAATGGCCGGATTCCGCGCCAACTGGCGATATGCAACTACTTGCATCACCATGCAGGCACTTGCATCATGCTCTCCATGCCAACGGCCGCGATGAAGCCCCTCGAGTTCCTCGGCACCAGCCAGGACGACATCCGCGAGATGCCGGCGGCGGTGCGTCACGCGCTCGGCATGGAATTGATGCGTGTGCAATACGGCGGCGAGCCGGCCGACTTCAAACCCATGTCGACCGTCGGCGCCGGTGCATACGAAATCCGCGTGCGCGATGCCAGTGGCGCATTCCGTGCAATCTACGTCGCCAAGTTCGCCAATACCGTATACGTGCTGCACGCTTTCAAGAAGAAAACCCAGAAGACCGCGAAAACCGATCTCGATCTCGCCATTGCACGTTACAAGTTGATTGGAGCCTGAGTCATGACCAAGAAGACCGACCCTCGCCTTGCCGATACCCGCCGCGTCAAGAGCAGCGGGAACGTATTCGTCGACCTTGGTTTCGACCCGGCCGAGGCCGAAGTGATGAAACTGCGCGCCGAAGTGATGATCCGCATGGAAAAGCACCTGAAGGCACAGGGCTGGACACAGGCCGAGGCAGCAAAGCGGCTCGGCATCACGCAGCCCCGCGTTTCGCGGCTCACGCGTGGCAAGGTGGAGGATTTCAGCCTGGACATGCTGTTGACGCTGGCGGCGCGCGCCGGGCTGCATCCGAAGCTGCGACTGGCTGCATAACAGACGCCAGGCTCGACTTCCCCGCCCCGCCTCAGGCGATCCGCCCGAGGCTGACGCGATCGCGTCGTTCCAGATCCTGCCGGGTTTCCACGCTCCTAAAGCCGGCCGCGTGCAGCAGCGCGCGCACCGCCTCGCCCTGGTCGTAGCCGTGCTCGAGCAGCAGCCAGCCGCCCGGCAGCAGGTGTCGCGGCGCATGCACTGCGAGGTGGCGGATCGCATCCAGCCCGTCGCTGCCGCTCGACAGCGCCATGGGCGGCTCGAAGCGCAGGTCGCCGCGGTCCAGATGCGGATCGCCCTGCGCGAGGTAGGGCGGATTGCTGGCGATCAGGTGGAAGCGCTCCCCGTGCAGCGGCGCGAACCAGTCGCCTTCGCGGAAAGCGACGTTGGCCAGCGCATGACGACGCGCGTTTTCCCGCGCCACGTCCAGCGCGGCGGCGCTGGCATCGGTGGCGACGACCTGGGCCTGGGTCCGTTCGCTGGCGAGCGCCAGCGCGATCGCGCCGCTGCCGGTGCCGAGGTCGGCGATGCGCAGCGGCGCATCCGGCGGCAGGCGTTCGAGCGCGGCTTCCACCAGCGTTTCGGTTTCCGGGCGCGGAATCAGCGTGGCGGGCGCGACGATGAGATCCAATGTCCAGAAGCCGGCGCGGCCGATGAGATAGGCCAGGGGCTCGCCCTGGGCGCGGCGCGCGACGAGGGCGGCGAAGCGCGTCGCGTCCTTGGCCCCGGGAACCTCGTCGGCATGCGAGAACAGCCAGGCGCGATCCTTGCCCAGAGCGTGCTCGAGCAGCATCTCGGCCTCGCGCCGGGCCTCGTCGCCCGGCAAGCGGGCGACGGCATGGCGCACGAGCGCGGCGAGCGTGGCGGCGGGCGGGAAGGCACTGGCTTGGAACGCATCGGTTTGCGGCATCATGCGCCGATGGTATCCAACCCCGCCCTCCGTTATCGCCCCGCACAGGCGCCGCGCGACTTCAGCACGCTGGTACAGGCCAGCTTTGCGCTGTGGCTTGCCAGTCTGCGGCCGACATTGCCGCATGCGCTGGCAGCCTCGGTGCTGTCGCAACTGCCGTGGCTGCCGTGGTGGTGGAACACGCGCGAACTCTTCCTGGACAACCCGCTGATGGCGTGGATCGCGCCGGGCCTGTTCCGCCCGGGCCCGGCCGGTTTCGCATTCGGCACGCTCGCGACGGTGGCAAGCCTGCTGTTCTTCCTCGCGCTGCTGCGCCGCCAGGGCCTGATCGCACGCGGACGCGGACAGGACGAAGACCCGGACCTGGCCTTCGCCACGCGCCGCCTTCCCGCCGCGCTGCTGGCCTCGCTGACCTATGCCGGACTCACGTTGCTGGCGCTGGCGCCCGTGGGCGTCGCCGTGCTGGCGGGATACGGCAGCGACGACCCGCTGCTGCCGTTGATCGCCCTGCTGGCGGGCCTTCTGGTGTGCGCCGCGCCGCTGGCGTGGGTATCCATCGCGGCGGCCTTCATCTATCCGCCGATCCTGCTCGACGGGCATGGCGGCCTTTCCGCGCAGCGCCTGAGTTTCCGGCTGGTGCGCGGGCATTGGGCGCTGTCGGCCGGGCTGGTGTCGCTGACGCTGCTGGCCTACCTGGGCATCCTCGGCACGCTCGGCGCGGTGCCGTTCGTCGTCACCGGCGCGCTCGCCGTGGCCTTCGACAGCGCCACCGCGCTGCTGCGCCCCGGCTGGCTGGTGTTCGGGCAACTGTTGTCCACGCCGCTGATGGCGCTGCTGCTGCCGCTGGCCACGGCCGGCTACAGCGTCTGTTACGAGGAGCTGCGCCTGCGCGCCACCACGCCCGTCAATGCGTGAAGATGCGCCACGCCTGGATCAGGCAGGCCAGGAGAAACCCGGACAGGAAGAACAGATAGCTCAGCCGCAGGTAGGGATACTTGTGCGCGGCAAGATAGCGCCCCAGCCCGTAGACATCGCGCGCGGCGGTTTCGTAGGCGCGGCCCGGCTGCATCGCATCGGCCAGCTCGCGCAGGAAGCGCTCCTGGTCCAATCCCGCGAAATGGCCGAAGAACGCGATGTTGAAGTCCGCCGGCAACGGCCCCGCATGCCAGGCGATGCGCCGGTACTTGGGCAGCACCGCGAGGATCGCCAGCAGCAGCGCCACGAGCGTGAACACGCCCAGCACCAGCATCGCCAGGCGGTAGTCCGGATCGGCCGCGCGCCCCAGCGCCAGCGTCAGCACGATGGACGACACGGTGATGATGATGTTGGCCTTGGTGTCGGCCATCGCCGACAACTGCACGTGGTGCTGCTGCACCAGCCGGATCAGGTGATCGACGGTGCTGCGTTCGCAAACGGCATCGAATGGACGCTCGATGCCGCGTGATTCAGGGATGGGTTCGGGAGACGACATCGGCGCGACTGCGGCAATGTTGCTCGACTATCGCGAACCCGTCACTGCCAGCCCCAGGGCGTCGGCGGCGTGGCCACCGGACGGGTCAGGTCGAATTCCACCCGGAACAGGCGGTCGCTGCCCGGACGCGCCAGCTCGTAGAGGAAGCGCACGTCGGGTTCGATCTCCATCGCCCAGACGTTCGTCACCGAGGCGTTCAGGCCCTCGCGCTGGAACATCGCGACCGACTCGGCATCCACCGGGAAGGCCTGGCGCTGCGGCGTGCCGGCGCTGGCGGTGTCGCCACCGTACATCGTCACCGCATCGTCGCTGCCGTCCTCGTGCCGATGATCGTGCTTGAGGCGCAGGCCGCTGTCGGTGCGGGTCAGGATCCAGGTGCGGGAGTGGTCGTCGCCGACATGGAAGGGAATCTGCAATTCACGCTCGCCGCAGCCACGCACGTGCATCACCAGCGCCTTGCCCTCGAACGGATCGGGCGTGGCCGAGGCCGGCGTATTGGCGACGATGCGGCCCTCGAACGCCTGCCCGCAGTGCTGCGCGATGCGGGCCAGGAAGGCGTCGGCCGGGGCTTGCGCCGGCTCGGAGGGCGCCGTGGGAACGGGACTCGTGGCGCAACCGGCCAGGAGCAGGAGCAGCGAGGGAGCGAGGATGCGGTTCATGCCCGCAACACTACCTGCCGGAGGCAGCCGGCACAAATCACGCGCGGATCAGTCGGCCGCCGCCTTCGATGGTGCGGAGGAAGCGCCCACGGGCGCCGCCGCCGGCGGCTGCGCGGCGGATGCGGCTTCGGACTTGCCGCCCTCGCCGCCCTTGTCGGCGAGGTTGCGCTTCTTGTCGCCGTCCTTCTTGAAATCGGTCTCGTACCAGCCGCCACCGGCCAGGCGGAACTGCGGCGCGGTCAGCTTGCGGCGGATGGCCGGCGCGGCGCAGGCCGGGCAGGCATCCGGATCCGGATCGGACAGGCGTTGCAGGCGGTCGAAGGCATGGCCGCACTGGTCGCACTGGAAGGCATAGATGGGCATGGGCGTGGCTCCCGGCAACAGAGAGGCCGCAACAGTAGGGCCGCCCCGCAGGAAATCAAGCCCCGGCGGGAAGCCCCTCGTCCATCGCCGGCCGCGGCCGGCTCGGGAACGCATGCCGCAGGATGCGCCAGACCACCTGCCCGAACTGGCGCGGCAGCGAGCCGGTGTTGTAGTGCTGGCCGTAGCGCGCGCAGATCGCGCGCACTTCGCGCGCCATCTCGGCGTAGCGGTTGGCCGGCACGTCGGGATAGAAGTGGTGCTCGATCTGGTGGCTCAGGTTGCCGGTGAAAAGATGCAGCCAGCGGCTGCCGGCGATGTTGGAGGAACCGCGCAGCTGGCGCAGGTACCAGTGCCCACGGCTCTCGTTGCGGATGCTTTCCTTCGGGAAGGTCTCCGCATGCGTGGTGAAGTGGCCGCAGAAGATGATCGCGTAGGTCCACACATTGCGCAGGCCGTTGGCGACGAGGTTGCCGAACAGCACCGTGGCGAAGAACGGGCCGGCCAGCAGCGGGAACAGCACGTAGTCTTTGGTCAGCTGGCGGCCCATCTTGCGCAGCACCGGGCGCGCCTGGCGCAACAGCCGGCCGGTCGGCATGCGCCCGTTGATCCAGCGCCCGAGCTTGAGCGCCTGGATCGCCACGCCCCACTGGAACGCCAGCGCGAACACCACCGCGATCAGCGGCTGGAACAGGTAGAATGGCCGCCAGCGCTGCTCGGGGAAGATGCGCAAAAGGCCATAGCCGATGTCGTCGTCCATGCCGCGCACGTTGGTGTAGGTGTGATGGCGGAAGTTGTGCGTGTGGCGCCAGTTGTCGGCCGTGGCCACGATGTCCCATTCGTAGCTGCGGCTTTGCAGGTGCGGATCGCCCATCCAGTCGTACTGGCCGTGGATCACGTTGTGGCCCACTTCCATGTTCTCCAGGATCTTGGCCGCGGCCAGCAGCAGCACGCCGAGGATCCACGCCGGAACCAGCACCGAGTGCACGAACGCGCCGAGGAACAGCAGCGCGCGCCCGGCCACGCCGCACCAGCGCACCGCCGTCACCACGCGGCGGATGTGGTCGGCATCGCGCTTGCCGAGCGTGGCCAGGGTACGGTTGCGCAACGCGTCCAGTTCCTCGGCGAAGCGGGTGAGCTCCTCGGCGCTCAGCGGACGGTTGGGAGAAAGGGCTTTCGAAGTCATGTCATAGATCCAGGACGAGATCGCTGGCCGGGCGGCTGATGCACAGGCGCAGCGACGAAACCGGCTCGGAAACCGTTTCGCCAGTGAGAAGATCGTGCGTCGCGCCCGAGCGCTTGCCGCAGGCGCAGGTGTGGCAGATGCCCATGCGGCAACCGGATGCCGGACGCAATCCGGCCGCTTCCAGCGCCGAGAGCAGTGTCGCGGCGCGCGGCAGCGAGAGCGTCAGCCCGCGCTTGGCCAGATGCACCCGCACTTCGCCGTCCTCGGCCACCGGCGCATCCGGCACGCTGAAGGCTTCGGCATCGAAGGATGCGACGGATGCCGCCAGCAGGCCACGCGCCGCATCGACGAAGCCGGCCGGGCCGCAGGCGTAGACGCGCCGGTCCGATACTTCGCCGAGCCGCCGTTCCAGCGATTCCGCGCCGATGCGCCCGCAAGCCACATCCTCGCGCCCGGCCGCACCGCGGGTGACGAACAGATGCAAGCGGAACGAAGGAAAGCGCGCCGCCATCGCGCGCAGTTCGTCGGCGAACCACAGGTCCGCCTCGCCATGCGCCCAGTACATGAAGTCCACCGTGGCCGGCATCCCGCGCGCGGCCAGATCGCGCGCCAGGCTCATCAACGGGGTGACGCCGCTGCCCGCGGCCAGGAACAGCCACGGGCCGCGGGCGCCGTCCGGCAAGGTCATCCCGCCGAACGCGGGACCAAGCTCCAGCACCTCGCCCGGACGCACCGCCTCGCACAGGTGCCGGCTCAGGCGACCGCCCTCGATCGCCTTCACGCTGATCGACAGCGTGCCGTCGGCATTCAGCGTGGGGCTGTAGCAGCGCGTTACCCACCGCCCGTCGATCTCGGCGCCCACGTTGACGTGCTGGCCGGGCCGCAGCGGGCCGCAATGGCGATTGCCGCGCAGCACCAGCGTCACCGCGTCCGGCGCGATCCGCTGGCGCGCGACCACCCGCGCCAACGGCCTTTGCCACGACCACAGGCGGTTCAGGCGCGAGGCCCAGAAATCGAAGAAGGCCGGGTTCACCCAGGTATCGACGAGGAAACGGAAGGCGCTGGCGAAGCGGTTGCGACGGGGGCGTGGAGCGGGCATGGCGCGCACCATACCGGGACAGGAGACAACTGTCTATACGATTGTATATCCTTATGCGGCTGCCAGCCGGCAGGCATCTGCCAATGACCCGATCCGACGCGCCAGGCACGTGCCATCCCCGCCCGTTTACACCATGATTGGGCTCCCGACCCCCCTTCCCCGCCCGTGACCGACCCCTTTCCGACCATCGATACCGGCCCCAGCCCTGGCCCCGGCCGCAGACCCAGCATCGTGCGCGAAGACCTGCTCGCCGCCGCACTGGCGCTGCTCGGTCCTCACCGCAGCGTCTCCACGCTGAGCCTGCGCGAAGTCGCGCGTGCCGCGCAGGTCGCGCCCAACAGTTTCTACCGCCATTTCCGCGACATCGACGAACTGGCCGTGACGCTGATCGAACAGGCCGGAACCTCGCTGCGCACCATCATCGGCCAGGCCCGCCACCGCGCCAGCCCCGAGCGCAGCGTGGTGCGCAGTTCGGTGGAAGCCTTCTTCGAGCAACTGCGCGCCAACGACAAACACCTGCACCTCCTCCTGCGCGAAGGCACGGCCGGCTCGGATGCGTTCAAGCAGGCGGTGGACCGCCAGCTCACCTTTTTCGAGGAAGAACTGCGCATCGACCTGATCCGCCTCGCCGAAGCCGCCGACGCGCCGCTGTACGAGCCGGCGCTGGCGTCGCGCGCCATCACCCGGCTGGTATTCGCCGTGGGCGCGAGCGCGATGGATCTTCCGCAAACCCGCGATCCGCTGCTGATCGAGGAACTCTCCACGATGGTGCGGATGATCGTCACCGGCGCGCGCGCGATGGCGGCCCGGCAGGGCTGATGCGACGCAGCTTGCCAATCCCGTGCTGCATTGCAATGCTGCCGCACCCTTTTCGGCGAGCTTCGGACCATGGCAAAGACCACGCGCTGGGCGGCATTCCCCCATCCTGACGCCAAGTACGACTACGCCGGCGCCAAGCTCGCCAAGGCGTGGAACAAGCTGCATGCCGGCGATCTGGAGCCGTTTCCTGACGAAGCCCGCGTCGCCGACCTCATCGCCGCCAACCCCAAGCTCGGCAAGCCCGCGCAGGTGGGCAAGCTCGCCGATACCCTGGCCGACGCCTGGCGCGCGTTTCATCGCGGCGATTTCCAGGACGCCTTCGAGGCCGGCAACGCGCTCGGCCCGCTCGGCGCCTCGGTCGCGGTCAAGGCCGCCGGCATCCACGCCGTGCACCTGCTGGACGACGACAAGGCGCGCGAGAAACGCTTTTCCGACCTGGTGAAACTGGCCGAAGCCGCCATCGCCGCGCTGCCCGGCGAAGCCAACTCGCACTTCCGCTACGCCTTCGCGCTGGGCCGCTACAGCCAGTGCATCTCCATCGCCAAGGCACTCACCCAGGGCCTGGCCGGCAAGGTCAAGGCGGCGCTGGAACGCACGCTGGAACTGGCGCCGGACCACGCCGAAGCCCACACCGCGCTCGGCCTGTACCACGCCGAAGTCGTCTCCAAGGTCGGCGGCCTGATCGCCGGCCTCACCTACGGTGCCAAGGCCGCGACCGGCGAAGCCCTGCTCAAGCGCGCCATCGAACTGACACCCGACTCGCCCATCGCGCACATCGAATACGGCAACGGCCTGATGCTGCTGTACGGCGGCAAGAAAGAGGACCAGGCCGCCGGCGAATACGAGAAGGCCGCCAGGCTCAAGCCGCGCGATGCGATGGAAAGGCTCGACGCCGAGTTCGCCGCCTCGCAGATCGAGGAATGACCCGCGCCGCCGTCACGACGACGGCGGCGTCGCGACCGGCAAGGCGTCTCCCGGACGCCCGCCCCGCACGCGGGCCAGCATCCGCCGCACGCCCAGGCTGATGTCGTCGAGGATGGCGTAGATCGTCGGCAGGAACAGCAGCGTGACCACGGTGGAGAACGCCAGTCCGCCGGCGATGGCGCGCGCCATCGGGTAGTACGGCGGGCCGCCGCCGGCGATCTGGGTGGTGGAGAGGCTGATCGGCACCATGCCCAGGATGGCGCAGCCCATCGTCATCAGCACCGGGCGCAGACGGTCGCGGCAGCCTTGCACCAGCGCCTCGTTGCGGGACAGGCCGCTGCGGCGCAAGGTGTTGATGTGCTCCACCATGACGATGCCGTTGTTCACCACCACGCCCATCAGCACCAGGATGCCGATGGAAGCCATGATCGTGAACGTGGTGCCGGTGAGCGCGAACAGCCAGAACACGCCGAGGATCGAGAAACCGATGCCCGACAGGATCGCGGCCGGGAACAGCAGCGACTCGAACACCGCCGCCATCACCACGTAGATCAGCACCAGGGCGATCAGGGTGTTGAACATCATCTGCGCGCCGGCCTCGTCGTTCTGCCGGAAGGCGCCCTCGAAGGTGTAGCGGTAGCCGGCCGGCAGGCTGGCCGCCGCCATCACCGCCTCCATCGCCCTGCGGGCCTCGGGCGACGTGGCGCCCGGCGCAAGATCGGCTTTCAGTTCCAGCATGGTCTGGCGGTCCACGCGGGTGACCTGGGTGGCCGACGGGCGCAGGTCCACGTCGATCAGCGCCATCAACGGGATCTGCTCGCCCGAGGAGGCGCGCAGGGTGAAGCCGGAAAGATCGGCGATGCCGGTGTTCTGCGCATCGGCGAAACGCAGTTGCACCGGCACTTCGCTGCCGTCGCGGCGGAACTCGCGCAGCGGCGTGCCGCGCAGCGCGATGCCGACGTAGGTCGCCACCTCCTGCGCGGAAAAACCGTAGCGCGCCGCGCGCTCGCGGTCCACGCGGATCGCAAGCTCGCTGTTGCGGTCGCCGGTTTCCACGCGCACGTCGCGCAGTTCGGCGCGCTGTGCCAGCAGCGGCACGAGCGCATCGCCCAGTTCCCGCAGCACTTCGGCCGAATCGCCGACCAGCGCCATCGAGATGCCCTGCTGTTCGTTGCCGCCCTGCACGCCCTGGAAGCCGAAATTGGCGCGTGCCGATTTCGGCAGGCCGCTGCGGATGTCGTCCATCACCTGGGCGGAATCGCGCAGGCCGCGCCCGCTGGAGCGCAGCGTCAGGCGGGTGCCGCCCCAGCCCTGTTCGCTGAACCACGAGTAGACCTGTTCCACCTGGAGTTCGTCGCGGCGCGCGTTGACCCAGGCTTCGACCTTGTCGATCTCCTGCTGCATCTGGTCGAGCGTGTAGGCGCCGCGCCACTGGTAGTACATGTTGAGCGTGCGGCCCTGCTCGCTGGAGAACATGTCGGTCTTCATCATGCCCATCGGCACGAAGCTCGCCACCACGATCAGCACGATGGCCGCCACGCTCCAGCCGCGATGCGCCAGGCTCCAGCGAAGCCCGTCCGCGTAACGGCGGCGCAGGCGGCCGATCAGGCCGTGCTCGTCCATCGCCGCCGGCGGCGTCTTCATGCGCGAGGCCAGCATCGGGATCAGGCTGATCGCCACCAGCCAGGAAGCCAGCAGCGAGACGGTGATGGTGACGGCGATCTGCACCATGAAGATGCTGATCTGGTTGGTCTGGCCGAACAGGTTGGGCACGAACACGATGCAGTGGCACAGCGTGCCGGCCGACAGCGCGATGGCCACGTGCCGGGTGCCGATCACGGCGGAAAGGCGCGGCGCCCCGGGGTGCTTCTCGCGCTCCTGGTAGATGCTCTCCACCACCACCACGGCGTTGTCCACCAGCATGCCCACGGCCAGCAGCAGGCCCATCATCGACAGCACGTTCAGCGTGACGCCGAAGAAGTGCATGAAACCCAGCGTCATCACGAAGCACACCGGGATGGCGAGCGTCACCATCAGCGTCGAGGGCCAGTGGCGCAGGAAGAAATACAGCACCGCGATGGCGAGCAGGAGGCCGATGATGCCGGCCTCGGTGAGTTCGAGCAGCGATTCGGTGACGTTCCTGCCCTGGTCGTCGATCAGCACGAAACCGATGCCGGTGAACTCCGGCTCCCGTGAGATGAGATCGACCTCGGCCAGCGTGGCGCGCGAAATCTCCACGAGGTTGGCGCTGCGTTCCTTGTACACGTCGATGCCCACGGCGGGGCGGCCATCGAGCTGGCGGCGGTAGTCCATCCGCGCCGGCTGCAGGCGCACGTCGGCCACGTCGGAGAGTTTCAGCCCGCGCGCGTCGAGCACCAGGTCGCGCAGTTCGGACAGATCGCGCAGCTCGCCCACCGGCTGCACCCGCAGCCGCCGGCCGGCCTCGTCGATGGCGCCGCCGGACACGGAGAAGTTGATCGCCTGGAGCCGGCGCGCCAGTTCGTTGAGGCTGATGCCGTGGGCGGTGAGGCGGTCGGCGTCCAGCGCGATTTCCACCTCCAGCGGCGGCGCGCCGGAAATCTCCACGCGCGCCACGCCGGGCAGGCGTTCCAGGCGGCGCTTCAGGCCGCGCTCGATCAGGTCGTAGGAGGCGGTGAGGTCGCGCGTTTCCGAGGCCAGGCGCATGCGCAGCACCGGATCGTCGGTGGTGGAGAACTTCTGCACGTAGTAGCGCTGGAAGTCGTCCGGCAGTTCGTCGCGGATGGCGTCGATGCGGTCGCGCGCCTCGGTGGCGGCGATGGCGATGTCGCGGTCCCAGTCGGAAAACTCCAGGAACACGCTGCCGCCGTCGGCGCGCGCCTGCGAACGCATGCGCTTGATGCCCGGCAGCGTCGCCAGCGCCTCCTCCACCGGCCGCACCAGGGTGCGTTCGACCTCCTGCGGCGTGGAGCCGGCGTAGGGCAAGGCCACGGCCAGGAACGGCGCGTTGATCTCCGGGAACTGTTCCAGCGGCAGGCGCACGCTGGCGATCGCGCCGATCACCAGCAGCGAGACGAAGAACATCACCACCGTCACCGGGCGGCGCAGGCTGGTTTCGACGATGCTCACGCGGGCGCTCCGGGCGCGGCGCCTTCTTCCTCGCCGATGGCGCGGGCGCGCTCGACGTAGTGGCTGTCGGGCTTGCGATCCAGCAGCGCGTACATCACCGGGATCACGAACAGCGTCAGCAGCGTGGACACCGCCAGCCCGCCGATCACCGTGATCGCCATCGGCGCGCGCACTTCCGACCCTTCGCCGGTGGAGAGCGCCAGCGGCAGGAAGCCGAACAGCGCGGTGATCGTGGTCATGGCGATGGGCCGCAGGCGCGACACCGCGCCCTCGGCGAGCGCGGCATGTTTCTCGACCCCCGCCTCGCGCAACTGGTTGACCTTGTCGATCATCAGGATCGCGTTCTTGACCACGATGCCCACGAGCAGGATCAGGCCGATGAACACCACCACCGACAGGCTGTGGCGCGACAGCACCAACGCCAGCACCGCGCCGACCAGGGCCAGCGGGATGGTGAACAGGATCACGAAGGGATGCAGCAGCGACTCGAACTGCGAGGCCATCACCAGATACACGAGGAAGATCGCCAGCCCGAACGCGAACAGCAGCGAGAGCATCGAATTGCGCAGTTCCTCGCCCTGCCCGCCGATGTTCAGGCCGACGTCGCCGCCGAGCGGATGCGCCTGCACCAGGTCGCGCACTTCCTGCACCGCGCTGCCGAGGTCGCCATAGGCCAGGCTGGAGGAAATCACCGCGGCGCGGACCTGGTCGGCGTGGTGGATTTCGCTCGGGCCGATGGCGGAAATCACCTCGGCCACCGATTCCAGCGTCACCGGCCGCGCGCTTTCCGGATTGACGATCAGGCGGCGGATCGCCTGCACCGAATCGCGATCGGCTTCCTGCGCGCGCACCAGCACGTCGATCTTGCGGTCGCGGAAGCTGTAGCGCGTGGCGACCTCGCCGCGCACCTTCTTGACCACCGCATCGGCGATCTGGCGCGTGGTGAGGCCGAGCGCGGCGGCGCGCTCCTGGTCGAAGCGGATCTGGATTTCCGGGTAGCCGTCGGCAACGGAGGACTTCACGTCCACGAAGCGGTCGGACTGGCGCATGCGCGCGGCCAGTTCGTTGCCGGCGCGTTGCAGTTCGTCCAGGTCGTGGCCGCGCAGCTCGATTTCCAGCGGCGTGGAGAAACTGAAGATTTCCGGCCGGCCGAACTTGGCCTCGGCGCCCGGATACTTCTCCATCGTGCGGCGCAGGCTCTCGGTCAGGCTCGCCTCGGTGCCGCGCGGCGAGCCCTGCGCCATCACCACGCCGAGCTTGCCGATGTTGTCGCCCGATTCGGTCGGGCTGGCGTCCATGCGCGTGCCCGCGCCGCTGACGCCGTACAGCGCGTGGATGCCGTCCTCGCCTTCGTGCTGCGACGCGACCGCGCGCAGCAGCGCATCGGTATCGCGCAACTGGGTGCCCGGCGGCAGCTTCACGGTCAGCTCGAAGCGGTCCTGCGCGAGCTGCGGGATCAGATCGACGCCGAGCGTGGGCACCAGCGCCATCGTCGCGGCGAACGCCGCCGCCGCGATGCCGAGCACCAGCCCCGGGCGATGCAGCGCGCCCGGCAGCGACCGCGCATAGGCGCGCGCTGCCATGTCGTAAGGCGTCATCAGCACCGCGCCCACGCGCGACAGCACGCCGCCCACGGCCCAGCTCAATCCACGCCAGACCCGTGCCACCACCCAGCCCAGCGCGAACACCACCGTGCCCACGGCCCACTTGATGCCGCGCGACAACGCCGCGAGCGCGCGCAACGGCGCGCTGCGCGGCCGCCATTCCGGCGCCGGCGCCTCCTCGGGGAATTGCATCGGCGCGCGCGCCTTGAGCGAGGACAGCATCGGGATCAGCGTCAGCGACACCACCAGCGACATCAGGATCGCGATGGAAACCGTCAGCGCCTGGTCGCGGAACAGTTGCCCGGCCACGCCTTCGACGAACACCAGCGGCAGGAACACCGCCACGTTCGTCAGCGTGGAGGCGACCACCGCCATGCCGACCTCGCGCGTGCCTTCCACCGCCGCGCGCAGCACGCCCAGGCCGCGCTCGCGCGCCTTGGCGATGGATTCGAGCACGACGATGGAATCGTCCACGACCAATCCCGTCGCCAGCGCGAGGCCGCCGAGCGACATCACGTTGAGCGACAGCCCGAAGCGGTCCATGAAGAAGAACGTGGCGATGATCGACACCGGCAGCGACAGCGAGATCACGAACGTGCTCCAGCCATCGCGCAGGAAGAAGAAGATCATCAGGATCGCCAGCGTGCCGCCGATCAGCGCATCCACGCGCACTTCGTGCAGCGCCTTGCGGATGAAGATGGCCTGGTCCTCGATCACGGTCAGCTCGGTGCCCGGCGGCAGCGCGCGGCGCGCGGCATCGAGCGCGGCGTGCACGGCATCGGCCACGCTCACGGTGTTGGCGTCGCCTTCCTTGTAGATGGCAAGCTCCACCGCCTCCACCGCGCCGAGCCGGATGATCGCCTCGCGCTCCTTGTAGCCCTGCTCCACCGTGGCGATGTCGCGCAGGCGGATCGGCAGGCCGCCGCCGGGCGCGCTCGAATCGCCCTGCGCCGCCGCGTTCGCCGCGGCCGCCGCCGCAGCGGCTTCCGCCGACAGGGCCGCGATGCGCGACGCCGCGAGCGCGGCTTCCTGCGCCGCCGCATTGCCGCCGCCCGTGCTGCCGCCGGTGATGAGCAGGTCGCGCATCTGCTCGACCGTCTCGAACTGGTTGATGGTGCGCACCAGGTAGCGCTGGCTGCCCTCTTCCAGCCGTCCGGCGGAGATGTTGACGTTCTCCTGCGCCAGGCGGTTGATGACGGTGTCCAGCGGCAGGCGAAGCTGGGCCAGGCGGTTCTGGTCGATCAGCACCTGCACTTCGTCTTCCAGGCCGCCGCCGACCTTGACCGCCGCCACGCCCGCGACCGGTTCCAGCCGCTTCTTCAGTTCCTCGTCGGCGTAGCGGCGCAGGCGCATCAGCTCAGCTTCCGGCTGCGCGCCGTCGCGCCCGGTCAGCACCAGCCGCAGGATCGGCTCGGTGGAAGGATTGAAGCGCAGCAGCACCGGCGGTTTGACTTCCAGCGGCAGGCGCAGGGTTTCCAGCTTGTCGCGCACTTCCAGGCTGGCCTGGTCCATGTCGGTGCCCCAGGCGAACTCCAGCACCACGTCGCTCTGGCCGGTGCGCGATACGGATTTGAGCTTGCGCAGGCCCTTGACCACGCCGACCGCTTCCTCGACCGGATCGCTGACCAGCGCCTCGATCTCCAGCGGCGCGGCGCCGGTGTACTCGGTGCGCACCGTCAGCGTGGGATAGGAAAGATCCGGCAGCAGGTTGACCTTGAGATCGCCGAGCGCGATCAGGCCGAACAGCACGATGGTCAGCGTCGCCATCGCCACGGTGACGCGGCGGCGCACCGAGAACTCGGCCAGGCCGCCACCGGGGCCGTGCGTGGATGCGGCGGAAGCGGTGTCCATCAGTAATCCGTCACGTTCGCGGTGCCGGCCGTCTCATCGGCGACGGGAGCGGCGGGCTGGCCGATCACATCGACCGCCGCGCCATCGCGCAGCGCGACCTTGCCGGTGGTGACGACGATGTCGCCTTGCGACAGCCCAGCGCGGATTTCGGCCACGTCGCCGGAGAGATAGCCCACCTGCACCGGCGTGCGCACCGCCTTGCCGTCCTGGACGCGATACACCGCCGCCTCGCCCTCGCCTTCCAAGAGCGCCACGCGCGGCACCGTCAGCACGTCCTCGCGCTGGTCGAACACCACGCCGATGCGGCCGAACATGCCGGGACGCAGACGCGCATCGGGCGAGAACTCGCAGACCACGCGGAAAGTGCCGCTGCCGGCATCGACCACCGGGCTGATGCGGTCGATGCGCCCGTCGAACGCCACGCCGGGCAGCGCATCCACCTGCATGCTCACCGGCGCGCCGGCCCGCATCGTGGCGATCTCGCGCTCGGGCACGTTGAGCGTGGCTTCCAGGCGCGAGGTATCGACGATGCGGAACAGCGCCGAGTTGAGCTGGATCAGGTTGCCGACCTTGGCCGAGCGTTGCGCGATGACGCCGGAAATGGGCGCGACGATGTCGGTGTAGGACAGTTCCAGCTTCGCCATGTCGTAGATGGCGCGCTGGGTGTCCACGTCGTAGCGGATCTTCTCGTACATGTCCGCGGCCACCAGCTTGCGCTCGTAGAGTTCCTTGGAGCGCGCCAGTTCGGCTTCGAGCTTGCGCAGCAGCGCCTCGGCGCGGCGCACTTCCAGGCGCGGGCGCTCGGGGTCGATCTTGGCCAGCACCTGGCCGGCCTTGACGCTGTCGCCTTCCTCCACCAGCAGGCGCAGCAGCACGCCGGAGGTCTTGGATACCACCTGGGCTTCGTTCGGCGCTTCCAGCGCGGCGGTGGCGTGGTAGCTGGCCCGGATCGGGCGCAGCGCGGCCGGGGCGGTTTCCACCGTCACGGCCGTGCGTTCGCCAGCCTCCTTGCCGCCCGGCGCGGCGCCGGCCGGGCCTTTGCCCGCCCCGCCGCAGGCAGCCAGAACGCAGGCGGACACCAGCGCGAGCGAGAGCCGGCGCAAGCGGGAAACGAACGGGGAATACGGGGCTTTCATGGCTGCGCTCATGTTGTGTCTGTGTGTTTTAGTAAACTACTACACTGAATCATCCAGTGTAAAGTGACCCGCCACCGGCACCCGCGTCGTACCCGACCGGGTGCGCTGGTCGACAGCGATCGACAGGAATCGCCCGATACCGGCTGGCGTATCGGCGCGCGCAGTGTGGGTATGGCTGCCAACCGTCGCGCGTGTCGCAAGTCACGTTGAGCACCGATGCCGGCGGATGTGACAGGCCCGCATTCATGCCGGGCGTGCCACCACTCCCGGGCGTGCCACGTCTGGCCGCCATCGGCACGGCTTGCGTATACTTGTCGCTTGTCGTGCCCGGAATGCCGTTCCGCGTGCCGTCCCACCACCAGCCAACGCGCCGGAATGCCGTCCATGCCAACCCTCCGACTCGCCGCCAGTCTCCTGCTCTCCGCCACCGCCTTCGCCGCATCCGCCCAGGGCGATGCCGAAGCCGGGAAGAACAAGGCCTACACCTGCACCGGGTGCCACGGCATCGCCGGCTACAAGAACGTCTATCCGCACTACCACGTGCCCAAGATCGGCGGGCAGAACTACGAGTACCTGGTCGCTGCGCTCACCGAGTACAAGAACGGCAACCGCAAGCATCCGACGATGGAAGCGCAGGCCGAAGGCTTCTCCGACGAGGACATCGCCGACATCGCCGCCTACCTCGCCAGCCTCACGCCCGCCAAGTAAGGAACGCGCCCGAATGAACTCCAAAGCCCTTTCGCTGGCCGCCGCCCTCCTGCTCCCGTTCGCCGCCTCCGCCGCCGACATCGAAGCCGGCAAGGCCAAGTCGCAGATCTGCCAGGCCTGCCACGGCGCCGACGGCAACGGCATCGGCGACCCGCAATACCCGCTGATCGCCGGCCAGTACGCCGACTACCTCGCCAAGTCGCTGCGCGACTACAAGTCCGGCGTGCGCAACAACGCCATCATGCAGGGCTTCGCCAGCACCCTGAGCGAAGACGACATCGTGAACCTGGCCGCGTTCTACGCCAGCCAGCCGGCCAGGCTGCGCGACCTGAGCGGCACCGACTGACGCGCCAGCGCAGCGGCTTCCTCCCCGCGATCCCGGCTCCGGCCGGGATCGTCGTATCCGGCCGGAGGTGAACACCGGGCATGACTTCATGCCGCCATGGCCTTCGCCCCACGGGCAGCTTCGCTAGAATGCGCGCGATGACCACTCTCCTGCCCTACGATCCGGCGCGCCTGTCGCAATGCTGCGCCGAACTGATCGTCAACACCGCCGAACTGGCGCGCGCCGGGCTGACGCCGGCCACCAGCAGCAACTTCTCGATGCGCCTGGACGATCGCCATGCCGCGATCACCGTGTCCGGGCGCGACAAGGGCAGGCTGACCGACGACGACTTCCTCGTGGTGGATTTCGACGGCCAGCCGGTCGCCACCGACAAGCGCCCCTCGGCCGAAACCCTGCTGCACACCCAGCTTTACCGGCGCTTCGCCGGGATCGGCTGCGTGCTGCATACCCATTCGCAGCACCAGACCGTGGCTTCGCGCTTCTTCGCCGCGCAAGGCCACATCCGGCTGGAAGGCTACGAGCTGCTGAAAGCCTTTCGCGGCAACGCCACGCACGAAATGGCGATCGAGCTGCCGGTGCTGCCCAACAGCCAGGACATTCCCGCGCTGGCCGCGCGCGTGGAGGAGCTGCTCGACGCCGGCCCGCTCTGGGGCTACCTGATCGAAGGCCACGGCCTCTACGCCTGGGGCGTGGACATGGCCGAGGCGCGACGCCACCTGGATGCCTTCGAGTTCCTCATCGCCTGCGAGCTTGACCTTAGGAGACTGCGCACATGAGCCGCCTTCGCATATTTTCCGAAAACGAACCGGCACACCCGGAACTGGCCAGCAGCGATCGCGCCGAAATCGCACGCGAGCTGTCGAAGATCGGCGTGCGCTTCGAGCAGTGGGAAGCCACCCAGCCCCTCGCACCGGGCGCCTCGCCCGAGGAAGTGTTCGCCGCCTACCGTGCCGACATCGACCGCCTGGTCGCGGAAAACGGCTTCCAGAGCGTGGACGTGGTCAGCATCGCGCCGGACCACCCGCAGCGCGAGGTGATGCGCGGCAAGTTCCTGGAAGAACACTTCCACAAGGAAGACGAGGTGCGTTTCTTCGTCGCGGGCTCGGGCCTGTTCACCCTGCACGTGGACCAGAAGGTGTACGAGATCCTGTGCGAACAGGGCGACCTGATCGGCGTGCCGGACGGCACCACGCACTGGTTCGACATGGGGCCGGAGCCGTTCTTCGTGGCGATCCGCTTCTTCACCCAGCCCGATGGCTGGATCGGCCATTTCACCGGCAGCGACATCGCGCAGCGTTTCCCGCGCTACGAGACCGGGCAGGCCGCATGAAGCGCGCCATCGTCACCGACATCGAAGGCACCACCAGCAGCATCGCCTTCGTCAAGGACGTGCTGTTCCCCTACGCGCGCGGCGCGCTGCCGCATTTCGTGCGCGAGCACGGGCACGAACCGGCCGTGCGCGAATGGCTCGATGCCGCCGCCGTGGATGCCGGCGGCATCTGCCAGGACGCGGTATTGGCCGAGGTGCTGCAAGGCTGGATCGACGAGGACCGCAAGCACACCGCGCTGAAAGCCTTGCAGGGCATGATCTGGGAGGCGGGCTACCGCAACGGCGACTACCGCGCCCACGTCTACCCGGACGCCGCGCCCGCATTGCGCCAGTGGCACGCCGCGGGGCACCCGCTGTACGTGTATTCCTCCGGCTCCGTGCCTGCGCAGAAACTGTTCTTCGGCTTCAGCCAGGCCGGCGACCTCACTCCGCTGATCTCCGGCTGGTTCGACACGCGGACCGGCGGCAAGCGCGAGGCCGGCAGCTACCGCGCCATCGCCCGCGCCATCGGGCGCGAGCCGTCCGGCATCCTGTTTCTCTCCGACGTGGTGGAGGAACTCGATGCCGCGCGCGAGGCGGGCCTGGATACCGTGCTGCTGGACCGGCGCGAGGATTACCCGCTGGCGCGCGACGGCGAGGCCGCGCACGGCCACCGGCGCGTCGAATCCTTCGACCAGATCGATCCGGGCGCATAAGCCGGACGTCGATGAGCGAGAACGACGACATCGAAAACCTCCGTCGTTCCCGCGAAGGCGGGAACCCAGTTTCTTCTACCGCCACGGGCTCGCAGGCGCCGGGTTCCCGCCTTCGCGGGAACGGCGGAGGCTCCTTGCCTTCCCCTTCTTTCTGGCCGCTGCTGCGCGACGGGCTGCGTCTGACGTTCCTGCTCGCGCCGAAGAAAGCGGCCATCACGCTGGGCTATCTGCCGCTGCTGGCGCTGGTCGTGCTCCAGGCGCTTGCGGCATTGCCGTCGGCCTGGATGTCCGCGGAAGCGCCGCGCGGCTTCGACCCGAACGGCTTCATCACCCTGTTCGCCTCGCTGGCCGTGTCGGTACTGGCCGCCGCGGCGATGGCCCGACTGGTGCAGCGCCGCCCGCTGGTCCTGACCATCGCGGCATGGCTGATCGCCGCCGGCATCGTGCCGTGGCTGGTGCACGCGGTGTTGGTGTGGCACGGCGCGGGCTGGATCGCCTCGCTCGTCTACTGGGCGATCGGCGTGTTGTGGTTCCTGGCGATCTGCACCCGGCTGGCGCTGTTCCTGGCGCCCAACGTCGGGCGTGCCTTCGCCGGCGCCGCAGCAGCGTTCCTGACCGGCACCCTGCCCTGGCTGGTGGTGGACACTCCCGAATTCGTCCAGACCGACTGGGCCGCCTACTACGGACGGGAGTGGGACGACGAAGACGAAAACGGGCGCGACTACTACTCCACCCAGCTCGATAACCCGGAAGCCACGTTCTACGCCCAGGGCCCGCTGCTCGACGCCGCGCTCGACGCGCTCGCGTCGCAGCGCCCCGGCCACATCGACATGTACGTGCTCGGCTTCGGCGGCGATGCCGACGAGGGCGCGTTCCGCAACGAGGTGGACTTCCTGCCCGCGCTCGCCGCGCATCGCTTCGATGCGCAAGGCCGCGCGCTGCGGCTGGTCAACCACGCCGGCAGCGCCGACAGCGTGCCGCTGGCCACCGTCACCAACCTCGAACGCGCGTTGGCCGGCATCGGCGAGCGCATGGACCCGCGCGAGGACATCCTGTTCCTCTACCTCACCAGCCACGGCAGCGAGAACCACGACCTCTACGTCAACCAGCCGCCGCTGCCGCTGCGCCAGCTCACGCCCGCCACGCTGCGCCAGGCGCTCGACGCCGCCGGCATCCGCTGGCGCGTGATCGTCGTCTCGGCCTGCTATTCGGGCGGCTACGTCGATACGCTGTCGGATCCGCGCACCCTCGTCGTCACCGCCGCGCGCGCGGACCGCACCTCGTTCGGCTGCGGCAACAGCGCCAACGCCACCTGGTTCGGGCAGGCATTCCTGATCGACGGCCTCAACCACACCGCCAACTTCCGCCGCGCCTTCCTGCGCGCGCGCAAGCAGGTGGCCGAACGCGAGCAGTCCGAGGACTACACCGCCTCCGAGCCGCAATGGCGGGCCGGCGAGGCCATCTCCGAACACCTGGCGCGCTGGCGCGAAACGCTGCCGCCGGGCCAGCCGGTGGCCTTCACCCCCAGCGTGCTGGTGGCCGATGACGACGGCGACGCGCCGATTCCGGCGCAAACCCCGCCGCCGGACGCTTCCGACGAGGAATGAGCGGCGGCTTGCCGTATGATGCGCGCTGCAACACGCGGTGGGAGAAGCCGGTCCCCGGACCGGCTGCCGAAGGCGCAACGCCCGTAATCGCTCAGGCCCCGTACCTTCGCGTGCACACACTCTGGAGAGACCGGCCCAGGCCGGCGCCGAAGGGGCAAAAGGCGCAGCGGCACGCGCCTTCAAACTCTCAGGCAAAAGGACAGAGGGGCGCTCGCCGCATGGAACGTCTGCCTCATCGTCGTTCCAGCGCAGGCTGGAGTCCATTTGGCTTTGCGCCGTTGCTGGAACGGCGGAAGCAAAATGGACTCCGGCATGCGCCGGAATGACGGTATCGCGGACCCAGCGGCCCCCTCAACTTCCGGATGCCCGCCATGTCCCAGTCTTCGCTCCACGCTCCCAGCCTGCTCGCCTTGGAGCAGCACGACGCCTTCATCGAACGCCACATCGGCCCCAACGACGCCGAAATCGCGCAGATGCTCGGCGCCATCGGCCACGACTCGCTCGACGCGCTGACCGACGCCATCGTCCCGGCCAGCATCAAGGGCAGCGGTACGCTGGCGCTGCCCGGCAGCCTCACCGAAGTCGAAGCGCTGGCGAAGATCCGCGCCATCGCGGACAAGAACAAGGTGTTCCGCAGCTTCATCGGGCAAGGCTATTACGGCACCCATACGCCCAACGTCATCCTGCGCAACATCCTGGAAAACCCGGCCTGGTACACGGCCTACACGCCCTACCAGGCGGAAATCTCGCAGGGCCGCATGGAGGCGCTGATCAACTTCCAGCAGATGGTGTCCGACCTCACCGGCATGGACATCGCCAATGCCTCGCTGCTGGACGAGGCCACCGCCGCGGCCGAGGCGATGACGCTGGCCAAGCGTTCGGCCAAATCCAGGTCCAACACCTTCCTCGTCTCCGGCGACACGCATCCGCAGACGCTGGAAGTGCTGCGCACCCGCGCCGAACCGCTGGGCCTGGCCATCGAAACCGCCAATTCCACCGAGCAATGGCACGCCGCGCTGGCCAAGGGCGACTACTTCGGCGTGCTGGCGCAGTACCCGGCCTCCAGCGGCTGGCTGGCCGACTGGGAAAAGGACGCCGAGGCCATCCACGCCAATCAGGCGCTGTTCGTGGTGGCCACCGACCTGCTCGCGCTGACCCTGCTCAAGCCGCCGGGCGAAATGGGCGCGGACATCGTGATCGGCAACACCCAGCGCTTCGGCGTGCCGTTCGGCTTCGGCGGCCCGCATGCCGCGTTCATGGCCTGCCGCGACGCGTTCAAGCGCTCGATGCCGGGCCGCCTGATCGGCGTGTCCGTCGATGCGCACGGCGACCCGGCCTATCGCCTCACCCTGCAAACCCGCGAGCAGCACATCCGCCGCGAGAAGGCCACTTCCAACATCTGCACCGCGCAGGTGCTGCTGGCCGTGATGGCGGCGATGTACGCGGTCTACCACGGCCCGGACGGGCTCAAGCGCATCGCCACCCGCGTGCACCGGCTCACCGCGATCCTGCGCGCCGGCCTGGCGCAACTGGGCTACCAGCGCGACCACCACGCCACCGCCTTCGACACGATCTGCCTGAAGACCGATGCCGCCACCGGCGCGTTGCTGGAGCGGGCCCGCGCGATGGGCGTGAACCTGCGCCGCGCGTGGAACGACTATCTCTGCATCTCGCTCGACGAAACCACCACGCGCGAGGACGTCGAGCTGCTGTGGAAAATCTTCGGCGAGGGCAAGCCACTGCCGTCGCTGGAGGCGCTGGAACGAAGCGCTCCCGACCTGATCCCCGCCGAGCTGCGCCGCACCAGCGCCTTCCTGACGCACCCTGTGTTCAACACCCACCACAGCGAGCACGAGATGCTGCGCTACCTGCGCGCGCTGGCCGACAAGGACCTGGCGATGGATCGCACCATGATCCCGCTCGGCTCCTGCACCATGAAGCTCAACGCCACCGCCGAGATGATCCCGGTGACGTGGCCGGAGTTCGCCGACATCCACCCGCTCGCACCGGCCGATCAGGTACAGGGCTACGAGGAGCTGATCGACTCGCTCGAAGCCATGCTGGTGGACATCACCGGCTACGACGCGGTGAGCTTCCAGCCCAACTCCGGCGCGCAGGGCGAATACGCGGGCCTGCTGGCGATCCGCGCCTATCACCAGTCGCGCGGCGAGGGCCATCGCAACATCTGCCTGATCCCCGAATCGGCGCACGGCACCAACCCGGCCAGCGCGCAGATGTGCGGCATGAAGGTGGTCGTGACCAAGTGCGACGCCAACGGCAACGTCGATGTCGCCGACATCCGCGCGCAGGCCGAGAAGCACTCGGCGAACCTGGCCGCGATCATGATGACCTACCCCTCCACGCACGGCGTGTTCGAGGAGGACGTGGTGGAAATCTGCGAGATCGTGCACCGCCACGGCGGGCAGGTGTACACCGACGGCGCCAACATGAACGCGCTGGTGGGCGTGGCCAAGCCCGGCACCTGGGGCTCGGACGTGTCGCACCTGAACCTGCACAAGACTTTCTGCATCCCGCACGGCGGCGGCGGCCCCGGCGTCGGCCCCTGCGCGGTGAAGGCGCACCTCGCCCCGTTCCTGCCGCGCGGCCACAAGGATGCCGACGGCAGCAACGGCATGGTCAGCGCCGCCGCGCATGGCAGCGCCAGCATCCTGCCGATCTCGTGGATGTACGTCGCGCTGATGGGCGCGGCCGGCCTGCGCCGCGCCACGCAGGTCGCCCTGCTCAACGCCAACTACATCTCCAGGAAACTCGCCCCGCACTACAAGACGCTGTACACCGGCCGCAACGGCTTGGTGGCGCACGAGTGCATCCTCGACCTGCGCCCGCTGGAAAAGACCAGCGGCATCAGCGCCGAGGACGTGGCCAAGCGCCTGATCGACTTCGGCTTCCACGCGCCCACGCTGAGCTTCCCGGTGGCCGGCACGCTGATGGTCGAGCCCACCGAGTCCGAATCGCTGCACGAGCTGGACCGCTTCTGCGACGCCATGATCCAGATCCGCGAGGAAATCCGCGCCATCGAGGAAGGCCGCATGGATCGGGAGGACAACCCGCTCAGGCACGCCCCGCACACTGCCGTCGCCGTCAGCGCCAACGACTGGCCGCACGCCTACGGCCGCGAACTGGCCGCGTTCCCGCTCGCCTCGCTGCGCCGCCAGAAATACTGGCCGCCGGTCGGCCGCGTGGACAACGTGCACGGCGACAAGAACGTGTTCTGCGCCTGCATCCCGGTGGATGCGTACCAGGACGACGAAGGCTGATACCCCGCCGGCACGCGGGCGGGAAG
>JBBCJS010000028.1:0-44948 GCA_037190825.1 Chiayiivirga flava | reverse complement strand
TAGGTGCCGGCCGAGGAATACGTCTTGCTCGGATTGGTCGCCGTGGACGTGGTGCCGTCGCCGAAGCTCCAGCTGCGCGAGGCGATGCTGCCGTCGCTGTCGGTGGAGGTGTCGGTGAAGCTCACCGTCAGGCCGTTCACGCTGCTGGTGAAGTTCGCCACCGGCGGCGTGTTGCCCGGCCCGCTGCCGGCCACCGCCGATACCGCCGCATACGCATCCACGATGCCCGCGCCGCAGCCGCCCGAGCACGTGCCGGGCAAGGGGCGCGCGGTGCTTTTCAGCACGGACTCGATCTGCGCCGGGGTCAGCGTGGTGGGCGAGGCGCTGATCATCAGCGCGGCCACGCCGGCCACGTGCGGCGTCGCCATCGAGGTGCCGTCGTAGAAGGCGTAGGTTTCGGCCACCGGGCCGCTGCTGCCGCTGTTGAGCGTGGAGAGCACGCCCTTGGCGGTGGTCGCGGTCTGGCAGGCCGTGAGCGAAGCGTTCGGGACGCAGGTTTCGCCGCCCGGCGCGGTCACGTCGATCAGGTTGCCGTAGTTGGAATACCAGGAGCGGTTGCCTTCCTTGTCGTTGGCCGCCACCGCGATGACATTGTTGCAGTTGGCCGGCGAGGCATTGGACACGTTCATGTTGTCGTTGCCGGCGGCGATGACGACCACCGAGCCGCGCGACACCGCGCCGTTGATCGCGTTCTGGAAGGTGCTGCCGCACGATCCGCTGCCGCCCAGGCTCAGGTTGATGACCTTGGCCGGCGTGGCGTTGGCCGGCACGCCGCTGACGCTGCCGCCCGACGCCCAGACGATGGCTTCGGCGATGTCCGAGTCGTAGCCGCCGCCGCGCCCGAGCACGCGCACCGGCTGGATCTTCGCGCCGAAGGCGACGCCGGCGATGCCCTTGTTGTTGTTGGCCACCGCCGCCACCGTGCCGGCCACGTGGGTGCCGTGCCAGCTCGACGGATAGCCGCCGGAGTAGTCGCCCGGATCGCTGGGATCCGAATCCCGGCCGTTGCCGTCGCCTGCCACCGAGGCGCTGGAAATGAAGTCGTAGCCGGCCACCACGTTCGCGTTGAGGTCGCTGTGGTTGGTGATGCCGGTGTCCAGCACCGCGACGACGACGCCGCTGCCGGTGGAGATGTCCCACGCGCTCTGCACGTTCAGGCCGCCGACGCTCTCGAAGTAGTGCCACATTTCGCCGTAGCGGGTGTCGTTGGGGACGAAGCGGATCTGGTTCAGGCGATCCACCTCCACGTACTCGACCCCACCCTGGTCGGCCAGCGCCTTCATGAAGCGCCCGGCCTCGTCGGCGCCCAGCTTGCGATCGAGCTGGATCACCTCGCCGCCCACCGCCAACTGGCGCGATGAGGCGACGCGGGCGCTGGCGCGGCTGGTGGCCAGGTCGAGGGCGCTGGAACGCAGCGTGCTGTTCTGGCGCGACGTGCCCTGGTCGGCGAACTTGACGATGAAGCGGTCATAGCTGCCGCGCGCCTCGATGGCCGAGGACTGGATCTTCGCGCCGGAGACCGTGGTGTCGGCGGAAAACGCCGCGCCGGAGAACATCGAACATGGCAGGGCCAGGGCCACGGCAAGTGCCATGACATTCACCCGCCGGGAGCGGAAATTGCGTGTATCCACGTGTTGGTATCCCCAAAAGTTGAATGGAAAGGTGATCGGACGGGTGCGCCCTGAAAAACCGGGCCGCGCCTCCTTTCGCCATCCCTTCGATGCCGCTTCCTGCGGCATCCAGCTCCCCTGCTGCGGCCTCCCCCCGGATGCCGCAAGCCGCGATCCTGACCCTGTCTGGCGCCGGATCGGCCGGATGGTCGCGCCCGCCCCGTCCCCAAGGCGAACGCGCCGCCGGACCCTAACAACGGCTCGAAAAAACTGTCAACACGAACGTGAAATCGCTCACATTACCGGATGGAATGTGGCGTAACGGCGGGCTTTTCCGGGCAAGCGCATGGCGCCGCTCCTTTCTGACGCATCGCACCAATGCGCGGAAACATGCCGAGAAATCGCAGAATGTGACGAAAAGTGTCAGCCCTGCCGGAACACATCGCCCATCTCAAACCACCGCCGGGACGGCATGGGAGCCCGCATCGGCGACGGACGCGGCCAGTGACTGGCGCCGGTACTGCGTCGGCGAGCGCGACATGATCCGCTTGAACGCGGTGCTGAACGAACTTTCCGATTCGTAGCCCAGTGAATACGCGATGGCGGCGACGTTCTCGCTGCCGTTGCGCAGGCGGTCGGCCGCCATCAGCATGCGCCAGCGCGCCAGATAGTCCATGGCCGTACCGCCCACGAGCGCCTTGAAGCGTTGCGCGAACACGGTGCGCGAAACGCCGGCGATGCGGGCCAGTTCCTCCAGCGTCCAGTGGCGGGCCGGCTGCGCGTGGATGGCGCCGATGGCGAGGCTGATCCGGCGGTCGGTGAGCGCCAGGAACCAGCCTTTCGGCAGGTCGCCGGCGGTATCCAAGAACAGCCGCAACGCCTGCACCAGCATCAGGTGCGCCAGATGGGTGGACATCAGCGTGCCGCCGGGCCGCGGATCGCGCAGTTCGCAGGCCCACTGGTCGAGCGCCCAGCGCAGCACCTCGGCCTGGCTGGATGCCCTGGGGATGTTGACGATGGGCGGCAGCGCGTCGAACAGGACGGCGGCATGGCTGCCGGAGAAATCGAAGCGCCCGCAGATCATGAACGCCTCCCCGCCGCCGTTGTGCACCGCCAGGCCGTCGTGGGTCACGGCGTTGAGGATGCGGGAAGCGTCCTGTGGCGGAAGCTCCGGGTCGGACGACAGTACGAAACGATGCCCTCCGTTCAACAGGAAGCAGTCGCCTTCCTCGAAGCGGATGGGGCGTTCCAGGCCATCCGCCATGCCCCAGCAGGCACCGCGCATCATGGCCGTGAACTTGATGCCTTCGTGCGGCGGGAAATCGAAGGACCAGTCGCCCGCGGCATCGAAACCTGCATAGAACTGGCTGCGCGGCTTGAGCAGGGAAAGCACGTCCGAGAGAGGGTCCATGGCCAACTCCGCACTTTCGACAAAGAAAAACGCACTTTAGGCAATGTATCGTTCGTCGATCAAGGATTATCGTTGCCATCCCGATGAATCATCGAGAAGGAAGCCGATCGTGAAATCCGCGACGCTCAAGAACAATGCGAAAAAGCTCGTGTCTTTCTTCAAGAATCACCTATAACCAAATGAATCCATTTGGAAATCAATGAGTAGTTCGCCATGAGCAACATCCAGTCCGTCACCTTCAAGAACCGCACCTGGGACGTGGCCGCCACGCTGCGCCTGCCCGAAGGTTTCGATGCCGACAAGAAGTACGCCGCCGTCATCTGCGCCCATCCGATCAGCAGCTGCAAGGAGCAGACCTCGGGCGCCATCTATGGCGAGGCGCTGACCAGGGCCGGCTTCATCACCCTGGCGTTCGACGCCTCCATGCAGGGCGCCAGCGGCGGCGAGCCGAAGTACAGCGAAGACCCGGCCACGCGCGTCGAGGATTTCCGCTGCGCGGTGGATTACCTCGTCACCCTGCCCTACGTCGACGAGAACAGGATCGGCGTGCTGGGCGTGTGCGGCGGCGGTGGCTATGCCATCAATGCCGCGATGACCGAGCGCCGCCTCAAGGCCGTCGGCACCGTGGTCGCGGCCAACTACGGCCGCCTGATGCGCGAAGGCGACATGTCGCCGGATGCGGCCATCAAGACGCTCGACGCCATCGCCGCCCAGCGCACCGCCGAGGCGCGCGGCGCCGAACCGATGATCGTGGGCTACATCCCCGGCTCCGAGGCCGAGCGCGCCAAGGCGGGCATGGACAACATCGACATCGTCGAGGCCGTGGACTACTACACCACGCCGCGCGGCCAGCAACCCGGCTCGCCGAACAAGCTGCGCTTCACCAGCACCGGCGCGGCGGTGGGCTGGGATGCCTTCCACCTGGCCGAAGTGCTGCTGACCCAGCCGCTGCACATCGTCATCGGCAGCGTGCCGGGCGGCTTCGGCTCCTATCGCGACGGGCTGGAAATCCATGGCCGCGCGCGTTCGAGCCAGAAGTCCATCCAGATCGTCGAAGGCGCGAGCCACTACGACCTGTACGACAAGCCCGAGGCCACCGGCAAGGCGCTGGAGCAGCTGGTGCCGTTCTACAAGAAGCATCTGGGGGCTTGAGTAAAGTCCGGACAAGCCGTCATCCCCGCGAAGGCGGGAGTCGCTCTTCAACACTCAAATGACTGGTCATCCAGTGCCTTTGACCCGTAAAAGCAAACACGCTGGATCCCCGCCTCCGCGGGGATGACGGGCGGATGATGCGGGGATGCAAATGGCAAATGGCAAATGGCAAATGGATGATGCGGGAATGCGAGGGGATGACGCGGGGATGACGAGCAACGCCGATTCACTCAGGGCTTCCGCAACGCCTCATTTTTCGCACCATGCCGCGTACCCGCCTTTCAAGGGTCTTCCGCCATGAAACGCCAACGACGCCTCCCGCTGCGCGCCCTGCGCTGGTTCGCCCTCCTTGTCCTCATCGCCTGGATCGCCACCCTCATGTTCCGCCCACGGATCGGCGACTACGGCCAGTCGCCCCAATCGCAGGAAGGCCGTTTCCAGAACACGCGCCTGGCCGGCCCAGGCGACATGCCCGAATCACTGTTCCGGGTGTGGTGGCAGTTCTTCTTCAAGAAACCCGAAGGCAGCACGCCGGATGCGCCGGTACCGATCCAGCGCCTCACCCGCGCCGACCTGGATGCCGCGCCCGACCGCAGCCTGTACCGGCTCGGCCATTCCACCATGCTGATGAAGCTGCGCGGCCAGTGGTGGCTGATCGACCCGGTGTTCTCCGAACGCGCCGCGCCGGTGCAGTTCGCCGGCCCCAGGCGCTTCCATGCGCCGCCCATCGGCATCGACGAGTTGCCGCCGATCCGCGCCGTGATCCTGTCGCACGACCACTACGACCACCTCGACCGCGCCGCGATCAAGGCATTGAAAGGCAAGACCGCGCGGTTCCTCGCTCCGCTGGGCGTCGGCGACCGGCTGGCCGACTGGGGCGTGCCGCGCGACAGCATCCGGCAATTGGACTGGTGGCAAGGCGTCGAACTGGATGGCCTGCACCTGACGGCCACGCCCGCGCAGCACTTCTCCGGGCGCGGTTTCCGCGACGGCAACCGGACGCTGTGGGCCTCGTGGGTCATCCAGGACGACGACTTCCGCCTGTTCTACAGCGGCGACACCGGCTACTTCGACGGCTTCGCCGAGATCGGCCGGCGCTTCGGACCCTTCGACCTGACGCTGATGGAAACGGGCGCCTACAACGCGCAGTGGCCCTACGTGCACCTGCACCCGCCGCAGACCGTGCAGGCGCACCAGGACCTGCGCGGACGCTGGCTGCTGCCGGTGCACAACGGCACCTTCGACCTGGCCATGCATACCTGGGACGACCCGTTCGAGCAGGTACTGCGCCTGGCCGCCGCGCGCGGCGTGCGGGTCGCCACGCCGATGATGGGCGAGCGCGTGGACATGGACGCGCCGCGCGAAGGCAGTCGCTGGTGGCGCGCAATGCAGCGCCAGACATCGCACTCGACGCTTCTTCCGGCGGGCTCCGTGCCGCCGGCAGCGAGTCGCGCGCCGTAACCGGCCGCGCTCGGCCTTCGCCGGTCACAACATCCCGGTTTCCAGCCGCGCCGCCTCGGACATCATCGACTGGTTCCACGGCGGATCGAACACCAGTTCGACGTCGGCCTCGGACACGGTGGGGATCATCTCCAGCTTGTCGCGCACGTCCTGCACCAGGATGTCGCCCATGCCGCAGCCGGGCGCGGTCAGGGTCATGGTGACGGCGATGCGGCGCGAGCCGTCGTCGTCGTGGGCGATGTCGCAGGAATAGACCAGGCCCAGGTCGACGATGTTGAACGGGATTTCCGGGTCGAAGCAGGTGCGCATCTGTTTCCAGGCCATGGCTTCCACGTCCTCGTCGGTGGCGCCTTCGGGCAACTGGATCGGCTCCGGCGGCTCCTTGCCGATGGCGTCGGCGTCGCTGCCTGCGATGCGGAACAGGTTGCCTTCCACGAACACGGTGAAGCTGCCGCCCAGCGCCTGGGTGATGTAGCCGACGCTGCCGGCCGGCAGGGTCACGCTTTCGCCCTGCGGGACCATCACGGCCGCGCAGTCGCGTTCGAATTTCACCGGCTCGCTGCTGCGGCTGTACATGGAACGAAGGCTCGTGAGGATCGAAGAAGGCACCGGCAGGGAATGCCCCTGCCGACCCGCTATTCTACCGCACCCCGCTCCCCGACCACGGCCGCGTGAAGCCCATCCCTGCCCGCCAGTACGCCACTGCCGCGTTCGCCTGCCTGCTCGTCGTCGGCGGCGTCGCCGCGATCTGGGGCGGCTTCGGCCTGTTCTGGCGCAGGCCCTGCGGCTGGATGGCGCTGGTCGCGGCGCTGGATGCCGCCGTGCTGCTGCGGCTGGCCGGGTTTCCGGCAGGTCCGGCACGCGCCCGCATCGCGCTGCTTGCCACCGCGCTGTCGATCCCGGCCGGGGCGTTCGTGGTGGCCGCCATCAGCATCGGCGTGGGTTTCGGCACCCTGCCGCACGAGGCCATCTGGCGCATCGGGCCGGATCTTGCCACGACGTGGTGGCGCTTGAACGGCAGTGTGTGGGACATGCTTGCGATGCTGCTGTCATTGCCGCTGGCCTGGCGCGCGGGGCGATGACGCCGCCGCCCGTCCGGAGCTTGCGGGCACACAACGCGCTTGCCATGCTGCGATGAGAATCTTCCCTTCCGGCCATTCCCCCTCCAGATGAACGACACCATCCCCCTTCCCTCCGGCACGCTCGCCTTCATCGGCGGCGGCAACATGGGCCGCAGCCTGATCGGCGGCCTGATCGCGCGCGGCATCGCGCCCGGGCGCATCGTCGTGGCCGACCCTTCCGAAGCCGCGCGCGACAGGCTGGCGGCCGACTTCGGCATCCGCGCCACGGGCGATGCCAGCGCCGCCGCGCAGGATGCGGCACTGGTGCTGCTGGCGGTGAAGCCACAGGTAATGCGCGATGTCTGCCGGTCGCTCGCCCCCTCCTTCCCGGCCAATGCCGTGGCCGTTTCCATCGCCGCCGGCATCACCACGGCGCAACTGGATGCCTGGCTCGGTGGCGATCGCGCCGTGGTGCGGGCCATGCCGAACACGCCGGCGCTGCTCGGCGCCGGCGCCACAGGCCTCTACGCCAACGCACGCACCACGCCCGGACAACGCCAACTGGCCGATGCCGTGCTCGGCGCGGTCGGCATCTGCGAGTGGCTGGACGAGGAGCGCCTCGTGGACGTGGTGACGGCGCTGTCCGGCAGCGGCCCGGCGTATTTCTTCCTGCTGGCCGAGGCGATGCAGGCCGCGGCGGTGGAACTGGGCCTGCCCGAAGCGGCGGCGCGCGCGCTGGCGGCGCAAACCTGCCAAGGCGCGGGCCGCATGCTGGCCGAAGCCGGCGAGGATGCGGCCACGCTGCGCCAGCGCGTCACTTCGCCCGGCGGCACCACGCAGGCGGCACTGGAAAGCTTCGCCGGCGACGGCTTCCCCGCCATCGTCGCGCGCGCGCTCGACGCGGCCGCGCGGCGCGGCGCGGAACTGGCGGCGCAGGCGGGAAACTAGAGCAATGCCCTACGTCACCGATGCCGGCACCCTGCTGGTCGATGTGCTGTTCGGCCTGCTCGCGCTCGTGTTCGCGCTGCGGGTGCTGCTGCAATGGGTGGGCGCGCAGTTCCACAACCCGATCTGCCAGGGCGTGTACCGTCTCACCAACCCGGTGCTGATGCCGCTGCGCCGCGTACTGAAACCGTGGCGGCGCATCGACACGGCCGGCGTGGTGGTGGTGTATCTCGTCCTCGTGGTGAAGGCGGTGTTGCTGCTGGCGCTGTGGCGCCTGCCGCTGAAGCTCGACGCCGTGCTCGTGCTGGGCCTGGCCGAAACCCTCGGCCTGCTGCTGATCTTCTACTTCTGGATGATCCTGATCCGCGTGATCCTGAGCTGGGTCGGCGGTGGCGGCGGCAACCCCGCCGTGCCGCTGCTGATGCAACTGACCGAGCCGCTGCTGCGCCCGGTCCGCCGCCTGCTGCCCGCACTCGGCGGCTTCGATCTCTCGCCGCTGCTGGTCAGCCTGGCCCTGCTGCTGGCGCGCATCCTGCTGGTTGCGCCACTGCGCGACCTGGCGGTTCTGCTGGCCGCGGGTTGAAGCCTTACCCGCCGCGCGCGGGCCGGGCGCGGCTCACCGCGAGAGCCACCAGCGTCGCCACCGCGCCGGACAGCAGATACAGGCCGATGTAGGGCAACCCCAGGGCCGCGCACAGGCCCAGCGCCACCAGCGGCGCGAACGCGGCGCCGATCAACCACGCCAGGTCGGAAGTCAGCGCCGCGCCGGTGTAACGGTAGGTCGCGCCGAAATTGGCCGTCACCGCGCCCGCGGCCTGACCGTAGGACAGGCCGAGCAGCACGAAGCCGAGCAGGATGAACACTGCCTGCCCCGTACCGCCTGCGCCCAGCAGGGTCGGCGCGAAACCGCTGTACATCGCGATCGCCACCGCCAGCCCGCCGAGCGTGCGCACCCGCCCGATGCGGTCGGCGATCACCCCCGAACCGACCACGCCGCCGCAGGCCAGCAGCGCGCCGACGATCTGCAACACGAGGAATCGGCTGATCGACTGGTCGGTGTACAGCACCACCCACGACAACGGAAAGATCGTGACGATGTGGAACAGCGCGTAGCTGGCCAGCGCCGCGAACGCCCCGATCACCACGGTACGTCCCTTCTCGCGCAGCAGTTCGGCCACGGGCGTCGGCTCCAGTTCCAGCTCGCCCATCTTGTGCTGGTACTCGTCCGCCACCACCAGGCGCAGGCGCGCGAACAGCGCCACCACGTTGATCGCGAACGCGACGAAGAACGGGTAGCGCCAGCCCCAGGCGAGCAGGTCCGCCTCGGACAGGCTCGCGTACAGGAAGGCGAACACGCCCGCCGCCACGATGAAGCCCACCGGCGCGCCGAGCTGGCCGAGCATCGAATACCAGCCACGCCGCCCCTTCGGCACGTTGAGTGCCAGGAGCGATGGCAGCCCGTCCCACGAACCACCCAGCGCGATGCCCTGGAGCACGCGGAACGCCGCCAGCAGCCAGATCGACGCCACCCCGAGCGAGGCGTAGCCGGGCAGGAAGGCGATCCCGGCCGTCGCGGTGCCGAGCAGGAACAGCGCGACGGTCAGCTTGGTGCCGCGATCCCAGCGCCGCTGGATCCACATGAACAGCACCGTGCCCAGCGGCCGCGCGACGAAGGCCAGCGCGAAGATCGCGAACGCATACAGCGTGCCCGCCAGCCGATCCACGAAAGGAAAGAACACCGCCGGAAACACCAGCGCCGAGGCGATGCCGTAGACGAAGAAGTCGAAGTATTCCGACGCGCGCCCGACCACCACGCCGACCGCGATTTCGCCCGGCGCCACATCGCTGTGCGCGGGGCTTCCATGATCGTGACTCGAAACGACGGCATCGGGATGTGCGGACATCGGGGGTCGGGGCATGGGAAATCGAGGATGGCACAGGATGTCACCATCGCCCTGCCCCGGCGATAGGACAAAACGTCCAATCGCCTCCCGGCATGGGCGTGACTAAAGTCATTGACCCGCCGCGGCCATCCGTGGCGCTCCGTCGTACCACGAGTTCTCCCGATGCCCACGCTCCTGCGCAGCTCCCTGACGCTCGGCCTGACGCTGCTGCTCACCGGCTGCAACACCCTCTTGCTCAACGCCCCCGGCGACGTGGCGCGCCAGCAGGGCAACCTGATCATCGTCGCCACGGTGCTGATGCTGCTGGTGATCGTGCCGGTGATCGCGCTGACGCTGTTCTTTGCGTGGCGCTATCGCGCCTCCAATACCCGCGCCGTCTACCAGCCCGACTGGGACCACTCCACCCAGCTCGAACTGGTGATCTGGGCGGTGCCCCTGCTCATCATCATCGCGCTTGGCGCCGTCACCTGGATCAGCACCCACCTGCTCGACCCGTACCGCCCGCTGGAGCGCATCGCGCCCGGTCGGCCGGTGCCCGAAGGCGTGGAACCGCTGGAGGTGCAGGTGGTGTCGCTGGACTGGAAATGGCTTTTCGTCTATCCCGAATACGGCGTCGCCTCGATCAACGAAATGGCCGCGCCGGTCGATCGCCCGATCCACTTCCGGCTGACCTCGTCGTCCACGATGAACGCGTTCTACGTGCCCGCGCTGGCCGGCATGATCTACACCATGCCGGCGATGGAAACCCGGCTCAACGCGGTCATGAACCAGGAAGGCGACTACGAGGGCTTCTCCTCGCACTACAGCGGCGCGGGCTTCTCCCACATGCGCTTCCGTTTCCACGGCCTGTCGGACGCCGGCTTCGCGGAATGGATCGCCAATGCGCGCCGCCATGACAGCGCCCTGACCCGCGGGGAATACCTCGAACTGGAAGTGCCCAGCCGCCGCGAGCCCGCGCGCCTGTTCGGCAGCGTTGACCCGGGCCTGTTCGATGCCGTGGTCAACCGCTGCGTGGACACCGACCGGCTCTGCATGGGCCAGATGATGACCTACGACGCGATGGGCGGGCTCGGGCTGGACGCCATCGACGCGCTGGCGATGCCGCGTCGCGGCAACCTTTCTGCCGGCCCGTTCGTGAAGGCTGATGTCTGCACCGTCGATCCGCCCTCCCTGCTGCCGCTGTCCGCCGTCCTGTTCGATGCACGGGAACCTTAAAAAAAACCGCCGTTCCCGCGAAGGCGGGAACGACGGGAAAAATCAGGCTTTCGAGTTCCCCCGATATGGCCTCGCCCTGACGCAAGAAGCAGCCAACCACGCCTTCAGAACCGCACGATGATGTCTCCCGCAAACGGCTCCACCCACTCTCTCCTGTTCGGCCGCATGACATGGGATTCGATCCCCATGCTGCACGACCCGATCATCATGGCGACCTTCGTCGGCACCCTGATCGGCGGCATCGCGCTGCTGGCCGTCATCACCCGGTACGGGCTCTGGGGCCGGCTGTGGCGCGACTGGTTCACCAGCATCGACCACAAGAAGATCGGCATCATGTACATGGTGCTGGGCCTGGTGATGCTGCTGCGCGGCTTCGCCGACGCCATCATGATGCGCCTGCACCAGGCCATGGCCTTCGGCGACAACCTGGGCTACCTGCCGCCGCACCACTACGACCAGATCTTCACCGCCCACGGCGTGATCATGATCTTCTTCGTGGCGATGCCGCTGGTCACCGGCCTGATGAACTACCTGGTGCCGCTGCAGATCGGCGCGCGCGACGTGGCGTTCCCGTTCCTCAACAACTTCAGCTTCTGGATGACCACCGCCGGCGCCGCGCTGGTGATGGCCTCGCTGTTCTTCGGCGAATTCTCCACCTCCGGCTGGCTGGCGCTGTCCAACCTCGGCAACCAGGACCCGGGCGTCGGGCTGGACTACTACATATGGGCCTTGCAGATCGCGGGCGTGGGCACCCTGCTATCGGGCGTGAACCTGATCGTGACCATCGTGAAGATGCGCGCGCCGGGCATGAACCTGATGAAGATGCCGGTGTTCACCTGGACGGCGCTGTGCACCAACGTGCTGATCGTGGTGTCGTTCCCGGTGCTGACCGCCGTGCTGGCGCTGATGACGCTGGACCGGTACGTCGGCACCAACTTCTTCACCACCGACCTTGGCGGCAACGCCATGCTCTACGTGAACCTGATCTGGATCTGGGGCCATCCGGAGGTCTACATCCTGATCCTGCCGATCTTCGGCGTGTTCTCCGAAGTGGTGTCCACCTATTCGGGCAAGCGCCTGTTCGGCTACAGCTCGATGGTCTACGCCACGGTCTGCATCACCGTGCTGTCCTATCTGGTATGGCTGCACCACTTCTTCACGATGGGGTCCGGGGCGAGCGTGAACTCGTTCTTCGGCATCACCACGATGATCATCTCCATCCCCACGGGCGCGAAGATCTTCAACTGGCTGTTCACGATGTATCGCGGCCGCATCCGCTTCGAGGTGCCGATGCTGTGGACGCTGGGGTTCATGGTGACTTTCGTGGTCGGCGGCATGACCGGCGTGCTGCTGGCGGTGCCGCCGGCGGACTTCGTGCTGCACAACTCGCTGTTCCTGGTCGCGCACTTCCACAACGTCATCATCGGCGGCGTGGTGTTCGGCCTGTTCGCGGCGATGACGCACTGGTTCCCGAAGGCCTTCGGCTTCAGGCTCGACGACTTCTGGGGCAAGGTGTCGTTCTGGTTCTGGCTGGCGGGCTACTGGTTCGCCTTCACCCCGCTGTACGTGCTGGGCCTGATGGGCGTGACCCGCCGCGTGAGCCACTTCGAGGACATGTCCTTGCAGATCTGGTTCCAGATCGCCGCCTTCGGCGCGTTCCTCGTGGCCATCGGCATCGCCGCCTTCCTGATCTGCATCTACGTCAGCTTCCGCCGGCGCGAGCGGTTGCGCGACGTGAGCGGCGACCCCTGGGGCGGCCGCACGCTGGAATGGTCCACCTCCTCGCCGCCGCCGGACTACAACTTCGCGTTCACGCCGGTGGTGCACGACAACGACGCCTGGAGCGACATGAAGGCGCGCGGCTTCAGGCGGCCCGAAAGCGGCTTCCTCCCGATCCACATGCCCAAGAACACCGGCGCGGGCGTGATCCTGTCGCTGTTGAGCACCGTCTGCGGCTTCGCCCTGGTCTGGCACGTCTGGTGGCTGGCGGCGGTATCGCTGGTGGCCATCGTTGGGTATTCGATCTGGCACAGCTTCAACCGTGACCGCGACTACCACATCCCGGCAGATGTCGTGGAAGCCACCGAAGCACAACGTACCCGGCAACTGGCAGGAACCTAGAAAACCCCCGTCATCCCAGCGAAGGCTGGGATCCATCTTGATCTTGCTTTCAAAAGAAAATGGATCCCAGCCTTCGCCGGGATGACGAGCAAAAGCACTTTTTCCGAGACTCCCTGGCGAACCTCCATGTCTGAATCCATCGCCCTCACCCACTCCGATGGCAGCCCGGTATTCCTGGATGCCGAAGGCCGGCACCATCCGCAGAACGGCACCCTGCTGGGCTTCTGGATCTACCTGCTCAGCGACCTGATGATCTTCGGCTGCCTGTTCGCCACCTTCGGGGTGTTCGCCAGCAGCTACGCCGCCGGGCCGTCCGGGCTGGACCTGTTCTGGGACAACCTGCACCTGATCGCGATCAACACGGCGATCCTGCTGCTGTCCTCGATCACCTACGGCTTCGCGATGATCGCGATGTTCAGGCGCGACCAGCGCAAGGTGATCGGCTGGCTGGTCCTGACCGGCCTGCTGGGCCTGTCGTTCCTGGCCATCGAGCTGTACGAGTTCCACCACCTCGTCCACATCGGCGCCGGGCCGCAACGCAGCGCCTTCCTGTCGGCGTTCTTCACTCTGGTGGCCACCCATGGCCTGCACGTGCTGTTCGGCGTGATCTGGCTGGCGGTGCTGTGCGTGCAGGTCGGCAGGTGGGGACTGAACCGCACCACCACCCGGCGCATCGCCTGCCTGTCGATGTTCTGGCACTTCCTCGACGTCGTGTGGATCGGCGTCTTCACCTTCGTCTACCTGATGGGCGTGCTGCAATGAGCGACAAGGCTTCCCGCCACCACGATGATGCCAGTCGTCACGACGATTTCCTCGAAGACGGCATCCCGCGCGTCAACGCCGGGGACTACCTGGCCGGCTTCGCGCTGTCGGTGGTCCTGACCGCCATCCCGTTCTGGCTGGTCATGGGCAAGGTATTGCCCTCGCCCGCGGTCACCGCCCTGGTGATCCTGGTCTTCGCCGTGATCCAGGTGATCGTGCACATGGTGTACTTCCTCCACATGGACGCCAAGTCCGAAGGCGGCTGGAACCTGCTGGCCCTGATCTTCACCGCCGTGCTGGTGGTGATCGTCCTGATGGGCACGCTGTGGGTCATGCACAACATGAACGCGAACATGATGCCGGCCCTGCACGACATGCAGAACATGCCGTGAGCACGCACGCCGCCCCTGCCACGCCGATGCCGGCGCGCCGCCGCTCGCTGCCGCGCACGGTCTTCCTGCTGGCGCTGGCGGCCGCATTCGCGGGCTTCGTCGCCCTGGGCGCATGGCAACTGCAAAGGATGGCCTGGAAGCACGAACTGATCGCGCGCGTGGATGCGCGCATCCATGCCGATCCGGCGGACCTGCCCGGACGCGAACGCTGGGCGGGCGTGGATGCCGCCAGCGACGAGTACCGGCGGGTGCGCGCCGGCGGCCGTTTCCTCGATATCGCGCCGACGCGGGTCCAGGCCGTCACCGAACGCGGCCCCGGCTGGTGGGTGCTGGCGCCTTTTGAAACCGATCGCGGCGACATCGTGCTGGTCAATCGCGGCTACGTCGCCAGCGATGTCGA
Organism: Chiayiivirga flava; assembly: GCA_037190825.1. Classification (GTDB taxonomy): domain Bacteria; phylum Pseudomonadota; class Gammaproteobacteria; order Xanthomonadales; family Xanthomonadaceae; genus Denitratimonas; species Denitratimonas flava_A. The sequence continues at coordinate 30,514 of JBBCJS010000028.1, read as the reverse complement.
TCCCGCGCCGCCGCCACGGGAAACGCGGGCGATCAGCGGACTGCTGCGCCTCAGCGAACCCGATGGCGCGTTCCTGCGCGCCAACGCGCCGGAGGAAGAACGCTGGTACTCGCGCGACGTGATGGCGATCGCGGCAGCGCGCGCGCTGCCCGCCGGGCGTGTCGCACCGTTCTTCATCGACGCCGATCGCGCGACCTCGCCCGGAGCCACGGAGAACGAACCCCTCGGCGGCCTGACCGTCGTGCGCTTCCGCGACCCGCACTTGGCCTATGCCCTGACCTGGTTCGCGCTCGCCGGGTTGAGCGTGCTCGGTGCATGGTTGCTGCTATCGACGCAGCGTGGTTTGCGGCAGCATGGACACCCCCGCCACAGCCCCCACCCCGCCGATGCCGGCCCAGCCGCCCCCGACGAGTGACGCATTCCCCGGCGCACCGGACGATTCGCGCGCAAGCGCCGGGACAAAGAAAATGCAGCAGCTGATCCTGCTGCGCTGGATCGCGGTGGTCGGCCAGGTCGTCACCATCGCCGTGGTGCATCGCGGCTTCGGCATCGCGCTGCCGCTGGCGCCGATGCTGGCGGTGGTCGGAGCGCTGACGCTGTTCAACGGGCTGAGCCTGCTGTACTGGCGCCGCCGTGCGCGCGTCACCGGGCCGGCGTTGCTGACCGGGCTGCTGGTCGATGTCGCCGCGTTGACCGCGCAGCTCTACCTGTCCGGCGGCATCGGCAACCCCTTCGTCTTCCTGTTCCTGCTGCATGTCGTGCTCGGCGCGGTGCTGCTGCCGCCGGCGCAGAGCTGGATCGTGGTCGCGGCGACCGGCCTGTGCGGCGTCGGGCTGGCGCGCTTTCCCGGCCCGGTCACGCTTCCCGTGCATCCGGACGCGGGCCTGGCCGACCCTTACGTGCAGGGACTGCTGGTCTGCTTCGTGCTGATCGCCACGCTGCTGGTGGTGTTCATCGGCCGCATCGGCCGCATCGTCCGCGCCCGCGATGCGCGACTGGCCGCGTTGCGCCAGCAGGCCGTCGAGGAGGAACACATCGTCCGCATGGGCCTGCTCGCTTCCGGCGCGGCGCACGAACTGGGCACGCCGCTTTCGACGATGGCGGTGATCCTGCGCGACTGGCAGCACCTGCCCTCGTTCGACTCCGATCCCGAACTGCTGCACGACGTGATCGAGATGCAGGCCCAGGTACAGCGCTGCAAGGCCATCGTCACCGGCATCCTGCTCTGCGCCGGGGAGACGCGCGGCGACGCGCCGGCGGAAACTTCGCTGCACGCCTTCCTCGACGACCTGGTCGCGCACTGGCGCCAGACCCGTCCCGTGCACGATCTCAGCTATCGCAACGGCATCGGCGAGGACATCGCGATCGTCTCGGACACCGGCCTCCGGCAGACCATCTGCAACCTGCTGGACAACGCGCTGGAAGCTTCGCCGGACTGGCTGGCAATGGAGGCCACGCGCGATGCGGAGACGCTGACGATCCGCGTGAGCGACGCCGGCCCCGGCTTCAGCGACGCGATGCTGGCGCAGTTCGGCCAGCCCTACCGTTCCAGCAAGGGGCGGCCGGGCGGCGGCCTGGGCCTGTTCCTCTCGCTCAACGTCGCGCGTACGCTGGGCGGCACGCTGGACGCGCGCAACCGCGCGCGGGGCGGCGCCATCGTCACGATGACGCTGCCGCTGTCGGCGTTGAGACTGGGAGATGCCAACGATGAACGCCGAACGTGAACCACGCCGCCTGCTGATCGTCGAGGACGATGCCGCGCTGGCGCGCACGCTGGCGCGCTCGTTCGAGCGGCGCGGCTACGCCGTGCGCGGCGCCAGCGACCTGGAGGCGCTGGAAACCCTGCTCGCCGGCTTCGCGCCGACGCACGCGGTGGTCGATCTCAAGCTCGCCGGCGGCGCATCCGGGCTGGCCTGCGTCAAGGCGCTGCACGCGCACGATCCGGACATGACCATCGTGGTGCTGACCGGCTTCGCCAGCATCGCCACCGCCGTGGAGGCGATCAAGCTCGGTGCGTGCCATTACCTCGCCAAGCCGTCCAACACCGACGACATCGAAGCCGCGTTCGCGCGCACCGAAGGCACCACCGATGTCGCGCTGACCCAGCGCCACAGCTCGATCAAGACGCTGGAATGGGAGCGCATCCACGAGACGCTGGCCGAAACCGGCTTCAACATTTCCGAAACCGCGCGCCGCCTCGGCCTGCACCGCCGCACCCTGGCGCGCAAGCTGGAGAAGCAGCGGGTGAAGTGAACGCCCTTCACCCGCCGCGCCCGCGGCTTACCAGATCACCACTTTCACGTCCTCCGGCCGCACCATCGCATCGCCGGCCTTGCAGCCGAACGCGGCGGCGAAGCTGTCCATGTTCGAGGGCGCGCCGATGGCGCGGAACGGGGCCGGGGCGTGCGAATCGGTGTTCAGGCGCACCTTGAGTTCGCCATCGGTGAAGCTGCGGCGCCACACCGTGCCCCAGTTCAGGAAGAAGCGCTGCTCCTGGGTGAGGCCGTCGATCATCGGATCGCTGGAACCTTCGCCCTGCGCCGCCTTCATCGCGGCGTAGGCGGCGGTGAGGCCGCCGAGGTCGGCAATGTTCTCGCCCAGCGTCAGGGTGCCGTTGACGTGGATGCCGTCGATGGATTCGTAGGCATCGAACTGCTCGACCAGCTTGTCCGTGCGCGCCTCGAACGCGCTGCGGTCGGCGTCGGTCCACCAGTTGTGGAAGTTGCCGTGCGCGTCGAACTTGCTGCCCTGGTCGTCGTAGCCGTGGATCATCTCGTGGCCGATCACCGCGACGATGCCGCCGTAGTTGAGGGCGTCGTCGGCGGCGGGGTCGAAGAACGGCGGTTGCAGGATGCCCGCCGGGAACACGATCTCGTTGCGGGTGGAGTTGTAGTAGGCGTTGACCGTCTGCGGCGGCATGAACCATTCGGCGCGGTCCACGGGCTTTCCGATCTTGGCGTAGTTGTAGCGCGCGTTGAAGGCGAGCGCGGCCAGCACGTTGCCGGCGAAATCCCCGCGCGTGAAGCTCAACCCGTTCCAGTCGCGCCACTTGTCCGGGTAGCCGATCTTGGGCGTGAACGTGGCCCATTTCTCCAGCGCCCGCTGCTTGGTCTCGTCGCCCATCCATTCCAGGTTCTCGATGCGCCGCTTGAGCGCCTGGCTCAGGTTGGTCACCAGCGATTCCATCTTGGCCTTGGACTCGGGCGGGAACACCGCCTTCACGTAGACCTGCCCGAGCGCCTCGCCGACCGAACCGTTGAGCGCGTTCAGCACGCGCTTCCAGCGCGGCGTCTGCTCCGCCTGCCCGCGCAACGCCTGGCTGTAGAACGCGAAGTTCTGCCGCGCGAAGGCTTCGGTCAGGTACGGCGAGGCGTTGTCGATCTCGTGGTAGCGCAGGTAGGCGCGCCACTCGGCGACCGGCACCTCGTCGAGCATGGCGTTCACTTCGCGGAAGAAATCCGGCATCGCCAGCGAGAACATCTCCGGACGCGCCACGCCGATGGCGTCGAAGAACGCGCTCCACGGGAAGTTCGGCGTCAGCGCGTCGGCATCGGCCAGCGTGGTCGGGACGTAGCGCCTGGCCGGGTCGCGCAGTTCCACGCGCGGGGTGGAAGCCTGCGCCAGGCGCGTCTCGAAGCGCACCACCGCATCGGCCTGCCGTTCGGCCGCGTCCTGCGCGTCGCCGGCCAGTGCGAACAACGCCACGACGTGCTCGCGCAATGCCGCGCGCGCCTTGGCGTAATCCTCGCGGTCTTCCAGATAGTAGGCGCGCTCGGGCAGCGACAAGCCACCCTGCCCGGCGTAGGCGATGACGCGATTGGAATCGCGGTAGTCGGCATTGCCGTAGAAGGAGAACAGCGAGATCCGGCCCTCGGCCGCCGATTCGCGCAGGTAGGCGGCGATGCCGGCGGCATCGGAAATGGCATCGACCTTCGCCAGCAGCGGGCGCAACGGTTCGATGCCGGCGCGCTCGATCGCGGCCTCGTCCATGCCCGAGGCGTAGAAATCGCCGACCAGCTTCTCCACGCCCGCGGCCTGCGCATCGGCGGCCGAGCCTTCGGCCAGCTTGCGCTGGATTTCCAGCGAGCGCTCGCCGAGCGTCTCGAAGCTGCCCCAGGTGGTCCGGTCGGACGGCACCGGGTTGGCGGCCAGCCACTTGCCGTTGACGTGGGCGTTGAAGTCGTCGCACGCGGCGATGGACGTATCCAGGTCGGATGCCTGGAAACGCACCACCGGCGTGAGCGTGGACAGATCGAGCGCGGGCGCGCGGACTTCGTCCACGGGCGCGGCCGCGGCGGCCGGCGCGCCCGATTCCTGCACGGCGGGCTGGCAGGCGGCCAGGGACAGGGCGGAAGCCAGCGCCAGGACCAGCGGCTTGCGGAGATGGGTTGACATGAGTGCGATCCGGATCAGAGGGAAACCATCCGACTCTAGGGCATGACCGCGCCCACGGCCTCCCTCGAAAGTCACGGGTGCGGCGCGGCCCGGGCGTTGCTGCGACAATGCGGCCCTGCCGCAAAGGAGCCACGATGAAACGCGAACGCTACGAAAACGCCCTCAAGCCGCTGAAAGCGCAACTGGCCGGCCTCGGGCGCTGGGCCAGGCAGCACGGCGAGCGCATCGCGGTGCTGCTGGAGGGGCGCGACACGGCCGGCAAGAGCGGCGTCATCACCGCCATCGCCGACAGCATGAACCCGCGCCAGTGCCACGTCGTGGCGCTGCCCACGCCCTCGGAGCGCGAACGCGGCCAGTGGTATTTCCAGCGCTACGTGCCGCACCTGCCCTCGGCCGGGGAAATCGTGCTGTTCGACCGGAGCTGGTACAACCGCGCCGGCGTGGAAAAGGTCATGGGCTTCTGCACCGATGCGCAGTACCGCGCCTTCCTGCGCCAGGCGCCGGACTTCGAGCGCCTGCTCGTGGACGATGGCATCCGTCTCTACAAGTACTGGCTGACGGTGGACCAGGAGGAGCAGGAAAAGCGTTTCGCCGAGCGCGCCATCGATCCGCTCAAGCAGTGGAAGCTCTCGCCGGTGGACATGCAGGCGCGCGCGAAATACGCCGAGTACGGCGCCGCGCGCGACGCGATGCTGGCCGCCACGCACAGCACGCATGCGCCGTGGACGCTGGTGGATTTCAACGACCAGCGCCTGGGCCGGCTCACCCTGATCGACCATTTCCTGCGTCGCGTGCCCGAAGAGGACGTGCCGGCCACGCCGCAGACCCTGCCGCCGCTGCCCGGCCCGGCGCTGAAGGAGTCCTTCGACGGGCCGTTGGCGCCGATTCCACCCTACCCGGTCAAGGGCTCGGACTGATCCATGCCGCAACCCGCGCAGGGCGGCACGCTGATCGAGCTCGACCGCGCCAGCGCGATCCGCGATGGCGCGCGCGTCCTGTCCGACATCAGTCTGTGCATCCGGCTCGGCCAGCACACCGTGGTACTCGGCCCCAACGGCTGCGGCAAGTCCAGCTTCGTCAAGCTGATCGACCGCACGCTGTACCCGCTGGCGCGTCCGGAAGGGCCGCCGCCGGTGCGGCTTTTCGGACAGGCGCGCTGGAACGTGACGGACCTGCGCGCCCGCCTCGGCCTGGTCTCGGCCGACCTGCACGCCGACCTCAACCGCCTCAAGGGGCTGGACGTGGAGGACGCGGTGGTCTCCGGCTTCTGGGGCACGCACGGCATTCCCGCGCACCTGCGCGTAACGCCGGGCATGCTCGCCCGCGCCCGGCAAACCCTCGACCTGATGGGCGTGGCGCACCTGCGCCATCGCAACCTCGCCAGCTTGTCCGCGGGCGAAGCCCGGCGCGCGCTGATCGCCCGCGCCCTCGTGCATCGGCCGCAGGCGCTGCTGCTGGACGAACCCAGCACCGGACTGGACATCGCCGCGCGCTGCCGGCTGCTGGAACTGCTGCGCGAGGTGATCCGGGAAGGCGTCACGCTGGTGCTGGTCACCCACCACCTGGAGGAAGTCCTGCCCGAAACCTGCCAGGCCATCCTGCTGCGCGAAGGCCGCCTATTCGCCCAGGGCCGCCCGGACACGGTGCTGACCTCCGACACGCTCTCGGCACTGTACGGCCTGCCGCTGCGCATGGTGCGGCAGGCCGATGGCTACCGGCACCTGTTGCCGGTCGTCGAATAGCCGGCGCGCCTCCGGCCTGCCCGCGTATCGAACGCAACTGCGCGGATTGCCGACGGCAACGCCGGAGTGCGGCCCCGCCTACTTGTGCACCCCCGGCCCTCCAAGCAGCTTCACCAGATCGGCGCTGCTCATCGGCCGTCCCAGCCAGAAGCCCTGCACGTTGTCGCAGCCGCGCTGCCTGAGCGCCTCGTACTGGCCCTCGGTTTCCACGCCCTCGGCGGTGACGACGATGCCCAGCGAGTGGGCCATGGCGATGATGGCGGCGGTGAGGGCCAGGTCGTCCGGGTCGTCGAGCATGTCGGCGACGAAGCTGCGGTCGATCTTGACGCCATCGGCCGGCACCCGGCGCAGGTGGCTGAGGCCGGAGAAGCCGGTACCGAAATCGTCCAGCCAGATCTTCGCGCCGGCCGCGCGCAGGCGGGTGGAAGCGGCGATGGCCTCGGCCTCGTGCGAGAACATCGTGGTTTCGGTCAGTTCCAGGTGCAGGCGGTGCGCCGCCAGCCGGCTGTGGCGCAATTCCTGTTCAACGATCTCCGACAGGTCGCCGCGCTGCAACTGGCGCGCGGAGATGTTGACCGAGACGATGGGCGCCTCGATGCCGGCCATCGGCCAGGTGGCCGCGTCCTGGCAGGCGGTGCGCAGCACGTAGCGGCCGATGGCGTCGATCTGGCCGGTCTGCTCCGCCACCGCGATGAACTGGTCCGGCGCGATCTGGCCGCGCTGCGGATGCTTCCAGCGCACCAGTGCCTCGGCCCCGATGATGCGCCCCTGCGCGCAGGAATAGATCGGCTGGTACAGCACCGACAGTTCGTTCTGCTCCAGCGCCAGGCGCAGGTCCTGCTCCATCTGCATCTGGCGTTCCACCGCCAGGTCCATGTCGCGGGTGTAGAAGCGGAAGCAGTTCTTGCCGTCGAGCTTGGCCCGGTACATCGCGATGTCGGCGTTCTTGAGCAGGGTCGCGGCCTGGACGCCGTCCTGCGGATACAGCGTGATGCCGACGGAGGCGGCCAGTACGATCGACTGGCTGCCCACCGCGATGGGCTGGCGCAGTTCGGCCAGGAAAGCCTGGGCCAGCCGCGCGGCGCGCTCGCGCGCATCGCGGCCGGACAACAGCGCGACGAACTCGTCGCCGCCGAAGCGCGCCACTTCGGCGCGCCCTTGCCCGACCTTCTCCACGGCCAGGCGCACCCTCGTTCCGAACTGCTTGAGCACCTCGTCGCCGGCATCGTGGCCGAGGGTGTCGTTGATGCGCTTGAAATCGTCCAGGTCCACGAGCAGCAACGCGATCTCCCCGCCGTTGCGCTCGGCCACCTGCACCTTGGTGTTGAGCGTCTCGCGGAAAGCGATGCGGTTGGGCAGGCCGGTGAGGCTGTCGTCGAAGGCCAGGCGGCGGATGTCGCGATCGTGCCGCCCCACGCTCTCGCCCATGCGCACGAAGGCCTCCTCCAGTTCGCCGATCTCGTCGCGGCGCGAGGACAGCGGCCATTCGACCATGTAGTTGCCCTGTTCCATCTGGTGCGCGGCACGCGCCAGGCGCTGCACCGGACGGACCAGGCCGCGCGAGACCAGCCATGCGGTCAGGAACACCAGCGCCAGCAGGCCGCCAAGCAGGATCAGCGCGATGCCGAGCATGCGGCGTTGCAACTGCACGCCGCGCGCCTCGACCGCCATCGCCGCCTCGCGCTCGAACACGGCCGGCGCCAGCAGCGAGATGCCGACCCGGACGCCGCCGATGCGTTCCTGCCCCAGCCGGATCGGCACCGCCGCATCGATGATGCCGCCATCGAGCTGCAACCGGGGCTCGACCGCGGTGATGGCCTCCGTCGCCAGCGCGTCGCCCATGCGTTGCCCGAAGCGGGAAATGTCGACGCTGCCGTCGTGCACGATGCGCCCGTCGCCGTCGTAGATCAGCACGTAGGCCACTTCCGGCTGCGCCAGCGCCGAGCGCGCGGTTTCGCCGATCAGGCCCAGGTCGAAGTAGTACAGCGGGTTGACCAGCGCATCGGCGATGAGCTGGGCCATCGCCAGCGCGCGGCGCTGTTCGCTGCGCACGCTGGCCTCGTGGATGGCCTCGCCGCTGAGGTGGGTGAGCTGGCGCACGCCGCCGACCTGCTGGCGCCAGCCGGCGTAGCCCAGCACCAGGCACAGCAGCGTCGCCACCAGCACGATCAGCCAGAACCTGGCGCTCAGACCGAAGCGCATCGTCATTCCAGGCGCCCGCGGACCAGGTCCAGGTCGGCGCGCAGGCGGGAAAGCCCGCGCTCGGTCTGCGCATCCAGCGGCACGAAGCGGCGCGTGCCGAAGAAGCGCGCCAGCGCATCGCGCGCGGCCGGATCCTCGCCGGCTTCCAGCAGCACCTCGCGCAGCCGCTCGCGCACGCGCGGGTCCAGGTCGGGGGCGACCACCTCGATGGCGCGCGGCGCGCTTCCCGTTTCGTGGAAGATCTCCAGGTCCTGGCGCAATCCGGGCGAGCGCTCGCCCAGCCGCTCCCAGTCCAGGTTGGAGAACGCGCCCGCATCCACCAGGCGCTTCTGCACCCAGGTGGAGACGTTGACCTCGCTGCGCGCGAACACGTAGCCCGCGCGGCCCGGCGCGGCGCGGTCCAGCGGCGACAGCAGCACGTCCAGGTCCAGCCCGGCGCGCAGCATTTCCGCCGCCGGCATCACGTAGCTGCTGGTGGAATAGGCGTTCTGGAAAGCGATGCCGCGGCCCTTCAGGTCGTCCAGCGAGCCGATGCCGCTGCCGCGCCAGGTGAAGAACACGGCGCGGTAATCCAGGCCGCCGCCGCGCTCGGTGACCAGCAACAGTTCCGCGCCGACGCGGCGCTGGTACTCCACCGCCATCACGGCGGTATCGCTGACCCAGTCCACCCGCCGCCGGCGCAGGTAGCTCTGCATCTGGATCGCGTCGCGCGCCATCAGGATGCGGCCCTCGCGGATGCCGACCTGGCGCATCCGCGGCACCACGTAGTCGAGCATGGGCTGGAGCGCCTCGGCGTGCCGCTTGGGATCGTCGCTGATCCTTCCGAGCACCAGCACCTGGCGCGACGCCGATTCGGTCGCGTGCGAGATCGCAGGCGCCGGTATCGCGGACAACAGCAGCAGGCAGCAGGCCAGTCGGTGCATGGAAGCGGGCGATCCGCGGAACGGCAAATACGGCCAAGCCTATCCGATTCCCCGGAGGTCAGATAGAGCGCATCCCCATTACCGCTTCGCCAGGCGCGCCATGCGCTGGGCATCGGCGAAAATGCCCCGCAGCACGCGCACCTCGCGCTGGTCCGGCTGGGCGCGCAGCAGCAGTTGGCGCAGGCGGCGCATCACCCGGTCCGGCGAGCGGCCCTTGTGGAAATCGATGTCGTCCAGCATCTGCGCCAGGTGGCCGAACAGGCTTTCCATCTGCGCGGCGGTGGCGGGAAGATCGTCCGGCCGCGCGGCCTCGCCCGGTCCGGCCGCGCGCGCCAGTTCCTCGCGCCGCAGCTCCCAGGCCAATACCTGCACCGCCGCGGCCAGGTTCAGCGAACTGAAGTCCTCCACCGAGGGAATGTGCACCGCCGCATGGCAAAGCTGGAGTTCCTCGTTGGTCAGCCCGGTGCGCTCGCGCCCGAACACCAGCGCCGTCGGGCCGAGCGCCGCGGCATTCCACAGCCGCGCCGCCGCCGCCGAAGGATCGAACTCGTCCATCGCCACGCTGCGCCGGCGCGCGGTGCAGCCCATCACCCAGCGGCAGTCGGCCACGGCTTCCTGCAAGGTGTCGAACACGCGCGCGTTCTCCAGCACCTCGTCGGCTCCGGCCGCCATCGCGCTGGCCTCGCGGTGCGGGAAGCGCTCCGGCGCGACCAGGGACAGGCGGGTGAAGCCCATGGTGCGCATCGCGCGCGCCGCCGAGCCGATGTTGCCCGGATGGGATGTGCCCACCAGCACGATGGAGATGGCTTCGCGGGCGTGTTCGGTTTGGGGCGTGTCACTGTGGGGCAACGTCGTTTCCTCGACATGGGTCGCACATGCACCGCCCGGAAACGCGGCCGGCATGTCTGGTTCTGATAGAATCCGCGCCCGCCCCGCACTGCGGAGGCCGGCTCTTTCCCACCTTCGACGCACGAGATCCCGCATGCTCAAGCCCGCGGTCAACATCATGGTCAAGGCCGCGCGCGCGGCCGGCAACGTCATCCTGCGCCATGTCTCGCGCCTGGACGGCCTCAACATCGTCGAAAAGGGACGCCAGGACTACGCCAGCGAGGTGGATTCGCTGGCCGAGAAGGAAATCATACGCGAGCTGCGCCGCGCCTTCCCCGACCACGCCTTCCTGTGCGAGGAAAGCGGCGCGCTCGGCCAGGCCCGCTACACCTTCGTCATCGACCCGCTCGACGGCACCAGCAACTTCCTGCACGGCATCCCGCACTACGCCGTGTCCATCGGCCTGCTGGAAGGCGACGAGCCGCTGCACGCGGTGGTCTACGACCCGCAGCGCAACGAGATCTTCACCGCCAGCCGCGGCAGCGGCGCCTTCCTCAACGAACGCCGCATCCGGATAAGCGCGCGCAGCGAACTGGAGGGCGCGATGCTCGTCACCGGCTTCCCGCCGCGCGAACGCAAGCGCCTGCGCCCGCAGCTCGATGCGGTGCATTCCCTGCTGGACGAAGCCGAGGACATCCGCCGCACCGGCTCGGCCGCGCTCGACCTGGCCTACGTGGCCTGCGGCCGCGCCGATGCCTACTTCGAGGCCGGCGTGAAGCCCTGGGACATCGCCGCCGGCATGCTGCTGGTGCGCGAGGCGGGCGGGCGTTGCATCGACTTCCGCGGCGCCGCCGCCACGCCGCGCAACGGCCAGATCGTCGCGGGCAACCTGCGCCTGAGCGAACTGGTGCAAAAGCGCATCGTCGACAGCGGGTATGCCAGCGCGTTCGATCCGGGGAACGTCGCGGCGGCAGCCATGCCCTGATCGCTGCGCGTCGCGGAACTCCGCGCCAGCGCCACCTTTGCTCGTCCATCACCGCCCCGCGCATTGCCGCCCCGAGAGAAAAGCGCATACGGGAAAGGGAACCACCTGGAGCCACGCATGGAACGCATCGAACACCGCGCCTGTTTCGGAGGCCAGCAGAACGTCTACCGGCACGAGTCGTCCGTGCTCGGCTGCGCGATGAACTTCGCCGTGTACCTGCCGCCGCAGGCCGAAGCCGGAAAGCTGCCGGTGCTGTACTGGCTCTCCGGCCTCACCTGCACCGAGCAGAACTTCATCACCAAGGCGGGTGCGCAGCGCTATGCGGCCGAGCATGGCGTGATCCTCGTCGCGCCCGATACCAGCCCGCGCGGCGACGAGGTGCCCGATGCGGAAGGCTACGACCTGGGCAAGGGCGCGGGCTTCTACGTCAACGCCACCGCGCTGCCGTGGGCGCGGCACTACCGGATGTACGACTACGTCGTCGAGGAACTGCCGGCGCTGATCGAGGCCAACTTCGCGACCACCGGCGCGCGCGCCATCTGCGGCCATTCGATGGGCGGGCATGGCGCGCTGGTGATCGCGCTGCGCAATCCGGGCCGCTACCGCAGCGTCTCGGCGTTCTCGCCCATCGTCGCGCCGACGCAGGTGCCGTGGGGCGAGAAGGCGCTGGGCGCGTACCTCGGCCCGGATCGCGAAGCGTGGAAGCAGTACGACGCCGCCGAACTGGTCAAGTCCGCGCCGGAAAAGCTGCCGCTGCTGATCGACCAGGGCCAGGCCGACGAATTCCTCGACGGCCAGCTCCAGCCGTGGCGGCTCAAGGAAGCCGCCGACGCGGCCGGGCACCCCGTGGTGCTGCGCATGCAGCCCGGCTACGACCACAGCTACTACTTCATCGCCAGCTTCATCGGCGAGCACATCGCGCATCACGCCCGCGCGTTGAGGGCAAAACCCGCCGCGTAACCCTGGAGGAGCCTCTGCCTTTGGAGGCCCTCACCGTCATCACGGCGAAAGCCGGGATGTCGGGTTGTGGCTTGCGCTGACTCCTCGCCAGCGCCGGGCCGCGGTCCTCTCCGAGGAGGAAACCTAGTCCTTCACCACGACATTGGGAAACGCGATGGCCTTGTTCCTGGCGCGCTGCGACAGGCGCCCGCTGGCCTTGCGCGCGATGTCGCGATAGGCCGCCGCGATGGCCGACTCCGGCGCCGAAGCCACCGTCGGCGCGCCGCCGTCGGCCTGTTCGCGGATGGCGATGTCCAGCGGCAGCGATCCCAGCAGCGGCACATCGTACTGCTCGGCCATGCGCGCGCCGCCGCCGCTGCCGAACACGTGCTCGGCATGGCCGCAGTTGGAGCAGACGTGGATCGCCATGTTCTCCACGATGCCCAGTACCGGCACTTCGACCTTCTCGAACATGCGCAGCGCCCGGCGCGCGTCCAGCAGCGCGATGTCCTGCGGCGTGGTGACGATCAAGGCGCCTGCCACCGGCACGCGCTGGCACAGGGTTAGCTGGATGTCGCCGGTGCCCGGCGGCAGGTCGATGACGAGGTAGTCCAGGTCCTGCCACGCGGTCTCGTTGAGCAGTTGCTGGAGCGCCTGCGTGGTCATCGGCCCGCGCCAGATCATCGGCGTGTCCTCGTCGATCAGAAAGCCGATCGACATGGCCTGCACGCCATGCGCGCGCATCGGCACGATGCGCTTTTCGTCCACCGTTTCCGGCCGACCGGACAGCCCGAGCATGCGTGGGACGCTCGGGCCATAGATATCGGCGTCCAGCACGCCCACGCTGGCGCCCTCGGCCGCCAGCGCGAGCGCGAGATTGACCGCCGTGGTGGATTTGCCGACGCCGCCCTTGCCCGAGGCCACGGCGAGGATGTTCTTCACGCCCGGCAACGGGCTCAGCGACTTCTGCACCCGATGCGCCTGCACGCGCGAGGACACCGAAACGCTCGCCCCGCGGATCGCCGGATCGCCGCGCAAGACGCCCTCGACCATCTCCGCCAGCGCGCCATGCCAGCTCTTGGCCGGATAACCCAGCACCAGCTCCACCGCCACCTTGTCGCCGTCGATGCCGATGCCGCGCACCTGGCCGCCGGCCACCGGATTGGTGCCGGTATGGGGATCGGTAACGCGCGCCAGCAGCGTGCGGACGTGGTCTTCGGTGATGGACATGACGCATGGGCCTGGCAGCGGCGCGGGATGCGCCTGAATCGCGGAATTGTAACGGCAGCGATCCACGCGACGATGGGCATGCCGTGCCGGCGCGCGATTCTGGGATAATCGCCGGCTGCCCCGAAAGCCACCGCCTCCCATGTCCACCGATACCCCGCTGCTCGTCACCTGCGCCCTGCCCTACGCCAACGGCCCGCTGCACCTGGGCCACCTGGTCGGCTACATCCAGGGCGACATCTGGGTGCGGGCGCAGCGGATGATGGGGCGCGAGGCGCATTTCGTCTGCGCCGACGATGCGCACGGCACGCCGATCATGCTGGCGGCCGAGAAGGCCGGCGTCGCGCCTGAGGAGTTCATCCGCGCGATCCAGGCCGGGCACGAGCGCGACTTCGCCGCGTTCCTGGTGGACTTCGACCACTACCACTCCACCCATTCGCAGGAGAACCGCGAACTGGCCTCGCTGATCTACACCCGCCTGCGCGATGCCACGCACTGGCCGGAACCGGTAATCGCGCGGCGCGCCATCGCGCAGCTCTACGATCCGGTGAAGGGCATGTTCCTGCCGGATCGCTACGTCAAGGGCGAGTGCCCCAATTGCGGCGCGGCCGACCAGTACGGCGACAACTGCGAGGTCTGCGGCAAGGCCTATGCCGCCACCGACCTGAAGAACCCGGTATCGGCCATGTCCGGCGCGTTGCCCGAGCTGCGCGAATCGGAGCATTACTTCTTCGAACTGGGCAAGTTCGAGGCCTTCCTGCGGCAGTGGCTGGCCGGCGACGTGGCGCATCCGGCGGTGAAGGCCAAGCTGGCCGAAGGGCGGGAAGGCGGCCTGCGCGACTGGGACATCTCGCGCGACGCGCCCTACTTCGGCTTCCCGATCCCCGATGCGCCGGGCAAGTTCTTCTACGTGTGGCTGGATGCGCCGATCGGCTATCTGGCCAGCTTCAAGGCCTATTGCAACAGCGACAAGGGCCGCGCGCGCGGGCTGGACGAAGCGCGTTTCGAGGCGATGCTGGCCGCACAGGGCGGCGCCACGATGCACCACTTCATCGGCAAGGACATCATCAACTTCCACGGCCTGTTCTGGCCGGCGATGCTGAAGGGCTCGGGCCTGGCGATCCCCTCGCGCCTGCACGTCAACGGGTATCTCACCGTGAACGGCGCGAAGATGAGCAAGTCGCGCGGTACTTTCGTCATGGCGCGCACGTACCTGGACGCCGGCCTGAACCCCGAATACCTGCGCTACTACTTCGCCGCCAAGACCTCCGGTGGCGTGGACGACCTCGACCTCAATCTCGCCGATTTCGTGCAGCGGGTGAACTCCGACCTGGTCGGCAAGTTCGTCAACATCGCCAGCCGCTGCGCCGGCTTCATCGCCAAGCGCTTCGACGGAAAGCTCGCCGCCACGCTCGCCCCGGAACTGCGCGAACGCTACGCGGCCGCGTGGCGGCGCCTGGACGATGCGTGCCTGGGCGACAACGGCGCCTATGCACGCGACAATCTGATCGCCGTGCTCACCCGCGCGATGGCCGAGGCCGATGCGGCGAACGAATGGATCGCCGAGCGGGCGCCATGGAACATCGCCAAGGACAGCGCACGCGATGCCGAACTGCACGCCGTCTGCACGCTGGCGATCAACCTGTTCCGCCTGATCGCCGGCATCCTGAAGCCCGTGCTGCCGGCCACGGGGCAAGGCGCGGAAGCCTTCCTCAACGCCCCGCTCCACCGTTTCGACGCACTCGCCGAGCCGCTGCTGGACCACGCCATCGCGCCCTACGCGCCACTGCTCACCCGCATCGACCCGACCCACATCGACGCCATGATCCAAGCCAGCAAGGAATCCCTCCAGCCCACCGCCGCGGCACCCGCCGCCGCGACGCCGCAAGCCACCGTCGAATCCACGCCCGTCGTCGGCATCGACGACTTCGCCAGGCTCGACCTGCGCATCGGCAAGGTGCTCGCCTGCGAGTTCGTCGAAGGTTCGGACAAGCTCCTGCGCTTCGAACTGGACGCCGGCGACCTGGGCAAGCGCCAGATCTTCTCCGGCATCCGCGCCGCCTATGGCGAACCGGAAAAACTCGTCGGCCGCCATGTGGTGTTCGTCGCCAACCTCGCGCCGCGCAAGATGCGCTTCGGCGTCAGCGAGGGAATGATCCTGTCCGCCGGCAGCGGCGGCGCGGACCTTCACCTGCTCGACGTCGACGCCACCGCGACGGCAGGCATGCCGGTGAAGTGAACGCGGCCATGCCCGGCGCGTTCGCCATTGCCGCCGCGTGCGTGGCGCTGGCGTGGCTGGTCGCGCAACAGGGGCTGGAACGCTGCGGGGCGCTGGGTCGCATCGCCGGCTCGCCGCGCCGGCTGGCGCGGTTGCTGGTCGGCGCCTTGCTGCTGGGCACGATGGCCGCGGCGGCGATGCCGCCGGCCGACGAGGGCTATCGCGGCATCGCCGGGCTGATCGGTTTTTCCGTCGCCTCGCTCGCCTGCACGGCCTTGCTGCATCGCCGCCATCGCCCCGATCTGCGCGCGGCATTGCCGTGGCTGTCCGCCATGCTCGCGCCGCTGTTCGTGGCGCCGGCCTGCATCGCGCAGGGCGCGCAAGACTGGCTGATCGGTGGGTTCGCCCTCGCCTTCGCGCTCGGCCTCGGGCTTCCTGCGTTCGATGCGCTGGCGCAGCACTTCGACGATCCGGACGTACCAGCCTTGATGCGCCCGTTGCCGGTGCGTGCGCTTGCCGCAGGCATCCTCGCGCTGGCGATGGCCGGAAGCCTGTCATGGTGACGATCCTGCTGTTCGCCGCCGCCGCGCTCATCGCGCTCTGGACCTGGCGCGGCTGGCTCGCGCCGGCTCCGGAAGCGCCTGCCGACACGCGCCCGCTGGTCGAACGCATCGACGACCTGCTGCCGCAGACCCAATGCGGCCAGTGCGGTTTCGGCGGCTGCCTGCCCTACGCCGAGGCGTTGGCGAATGGCGACACACCGATCAACCGCTGCCCGCCCGGCGGCATGCGCGGTGTCGAACGGCTGGCCACGCTGCTGGACCGGCCCGTGATTCCGCTGGACCCGGAATGCGGCATCGAGAAACCGCCGCTGGTCGCCGTCATCCTCGAAGACACCTGCATCGGCTGCACCAAGTGCATCCAGGCCTGCCCGGTCGATGCCATCGTCGGCGCGGCCAAGCTGATGCACACCGTGATCGCGGACCTGTGTACCGGCTGCGAACTGTGCATTCCGCCGTGCCCGGTGGATTGCATCGAGCTGCATCCGGGCGGAACCACGGCGGGCAAGCTCGCTCCGACAGGTATGCACGCCCTGTAGGAACCTGCTCGCAGGCGACAGGCCCGGCCTCAGTTCCCGCCCAGCGCCCCCATGAACTGGCGGTAGTACCTCAGTTCCTCCACCGATTCGCGGATATCGGCCAGCGCGGTGTGCGCGGCGGCCTTGCTCACGCCGCCGGCAACCTGCGGCGCCCAGCGCCGGGCCAGCTCCTTGAGCGTGGAAACGTCGAGGTTGCGGTAGTGGAAGTAACGCTCCAGTTCCGGCATCAGGCGGTACAGGAAGCGCCGGTCCTGGCAGATCGAGTTGCCGCAGATCGGCGACTTGCCCGCCGGCACCCACTGGCCGAGGAAGTCCAGCGTGCGGCGCTGCGCTTCGGCCGGATCCACTCCCGAGGCCAGCACGCGATCCCACAGGCCACTGGCGCGATGCGTGCGGCGGTTCCAGTCGTCCATCGCCTCCAGCCGTTCGAGCGGATGATGGATCGCCAGTTCCGGGCCTTCGGCCAGCACGTTGAGTTTCGCGTCGGTGACGAGCGTGGCGATCTCGATGATGCTGTCGCTGTCCGGGTCCAGCCCGGTCATCTCCAGGTCGATCCAGATCAGGTGGTCGTCGCTGCGGGTGGGCGTCATGGCGGAACTTCGCGGCAAAGCGGAGGATGATAGCGGAGGCGTCATTCCCCGCGTGCCTGCCGGCGCTTCTCGCGGAAGTATTCGGACAGCCGCTCGCCGGCCTCCTCCGCCAGCACGCCGCCATCGACGACGACGCGGTGGTTGTGGCGCGGATCGCGCATCAGGTCGAACACGCTGCCGCAGGCGCCGGCCTTGGGATTGGCCGCGCCGTACACCAGCCGCGCGATGCGCGCATGCACCAGCGCCATCGCGCACATGGCGCAGGGTTCCAGCGTCACGTACAGCGTGCAGCCTTCGAGCCGGTAGTTGCCGAGCACGCGGCCGGCCTCGCGCAGCGCGACGATTTCGGCGTGCGCAGTCGGATCGCGATCGGCGATGGTGCGGTTGCTGCCGGTCGCCAGGAGCTTGCCATCGGAGCCCACCAGCAGCGCACCGACGGGAATCTCGTCCTCCTCGCGCCGGGCGCGCTCGGCCACGTCCAGCGCCAGGCGCATCCAGGCGCCGTCGCCGCGTGGCGGATTCGCGGGAATGCCGCTCATTGCGCCTCCGTGGCGTGTTCCAGGCGCTGGCGCGAGAGATCCATCAGCAGCGGAGCCATGTCCCGCCGAAGCTCGCCGCGTTCGATGCGGTCGCGATGGATGGCCGCGGCGATCATGCCGGTGCGTTCCGGGTGCGCGCCGCCGGAGACGCTGGCATCGCCGGCCAGGTCGATCCAGCCGGTGCCGTCGGAGTAGTACACGTCGATCCGGCCGCGTCGATCGCCGCGCGCGTGGATCGCGTAAGCCGGGGGCCGCGGGTCGGGGCGCAGGAAACTGCCCTGCCCTTCGTCGCGGCAGACACGTCCATCGCCGACGAGGTGTGCGAGCGAGGGCAACAGGTCGGTCTGCTGGAACACGCCATCGATGCGCCCTTTCGGCAGCCCGCTGGCGCCGGCCACGACCAGCGGCACGCGCGCCAGCGCACTGTCGCCATGGCGCGACCATTCGTCGCGATCGACCGCGGTCATGCTGCGGTGGTCGCCGGTGACGAGCAGGATGCCGCGCTCGAAAAATCCACGCTCGGCCAGTTGTCGATGCAACCCGCCGAGCGCGGCGTCGGCACGGCGGAACACGGCTTCCTCGTCGAGCCGGCCGCTGTCGCGATCCAGGAACGGCGGATGGGTATCGACCGTCAGCAGCGTGGCGAAGAACGGGCGCGAAGCGTCGCGTTCGCCGTCGAGCCATTGCAGGAAGCGCCCGTACAGCGCGTCATCGCCGGCGGCGTCGAAACCGCCGCGCGGCATGCCGCGATAGTAGGGACTCTCCGAACCCTCGAAATGGTCCACCTGCATGCTCCGCAGCCAGCTCGTCTTGTCGAGGAAACCCAGGTTGCCGGTGGTGAAGAACGCGATCCGGTAGCCCGCCGGCCGCAGCGTGCCGACCACCGAGCGTCGCGGATCGCCGAAGCCGTCGAAGGCGCGCAGGCTCAGGTAACGCCCCACCGCCGGCACCGGCGCGCGCCCATCCAGCAACGCGATGAGACCGTGGTCCGTGGTGAAGCCGTTGGCGTGGAACGCGCCGAACCAGGCACTGTCGCGCGCGATGGCATCCAGTTCGGGCACATGGCCGCGCCCGCCGAGCAGGCCGCTGTGATAGGCCGACAGCGATTCGACGATCACCAGCAGCACGTCCGGGCGCCGACCCTGCCCGGCTTCGCAAATGTCGGCCGCCGGCCCCGGCAGGGCGAGCGCGCGCCGGGCGAATTCCGCCGAATACGGCGTGTTGACGCCGCGCATGCGCTGCAACTGGAGCAGGTTCACCACGCCTTCGCTGTGGATGTAGCCCTCGGCCATGCGTCCGAGCCACAGCCCGCCCGCGATCATGCACGCCGCCAGCAGCGCCAACATGCCGGCGCAGCGCGGCTTTCCCGATGCCGGGAACGCCAGCAGCGCGAAAGTGACGGCCAGCACGGACATCGCCAGCGGCACCGGCCAGTAACCGCCGCGCAACGCCGTCGCGACGAAGCCCGAGGTCGCCTGCCCTTCCCCGCCGAACTTCAGCACGTCGGCCATGTGCAGGCGCAGGCTGAGCAGATCGAGCAACAAGGTATCGATCAGCATCGCCGCCGCCAGCGCGAACGCGATGGCCGTGAGCGCGGTGCGCGGCCAGCGCGGGCGCATCGCCAGCCCCAGGGCCAGCAAGGCCACGCCGATGCCGGCCAGCCAGGCATCGTTGCCGAGGCTGGCCCAGCGCACGCAGCCGTCGCAGTTGGCCGCCGCGCCATAGGTGCGCTCGGCCAGCATCGCGCGCAGCGGCGGCAACGCCAGCAACAGGCCCGCGACCAGCACGATGGCCGTGCCGCCGAGTCGGCGCGGATGGATCACACGGACTGCCCCGAACCGGCCTGCTCCAGCGCCGCCCGCATGTAACGGCGGGCTTCGTCGGCCAGGTCGTCATGTTCGAGCGCGAACTGGATGGTGGCTTCGACCAGCCCGATGCGGCTGCCGCAATCGAAGCGACGGCCGTCGAAGCGATAGGCCAGCATCGGCATGTCGGCCAGCAGCGCGGCGATGGCGTCGGTGAGCTGGATTTCTCCGCCGCTGCCAGGCGCGACGGTTTCCAGCAGGTCGAAGACCTGCGGCGGCAACAGGTAGCGGCCGACCACGGCGAGCGTGCTGGGCGCCGCTTCGGGCCTGGGTTTCTCGACGATGGCCTCGATCCGGCCGGAGCGGCCGGAAAAATGCGGCGCGGCGACGATGCCGTAGCTGCCGGTCTGCTCGCGCGGCACGTCCTGCACCGCGACCACGCCGGCCGCGGCGTCGCCTGCCAGCGCGATCATCTGCGCCAGCGCGCCGGGGCCGCGCGAGAAGATCAGGTCGTCCGGCAGCAGCACGGCGAACGGCTCGTCGCCGATCACCGGTCTGGCGCACAGCACGGCATGGCCCAGGCCGCGCGCCTCGGGTTGAGTCACGAACACGGCGCGCACGTGCGAGGGCAGCACGTTGCGCACCAGTTCGAGCAGATCGTCCTTGCCGGCGCGCGCCAAGCGCTGTTCCAGTTCGTAGGCGGTGTCGAAATAGTCGGCCACCGCGTGCTTGTAGCGGTTGGTGACGAACACCAGGGTGTCGCAGCCGGCGGCGACGGCCTCGTCCACCGCGTACTGGATCAGCGGCCGGTCCACCACCGGCAGCATTTCCTTGGGCACCGTCTTGGTGGCCGGCAGAAAGCGCGTGCCCAGACCGGCCACGGGGAACACGGCCTTGCGCACGCGGCGGTAATCGCAGGGCTTCGCGCGGCTCATTCGCGCGTCTTCCGCTTGCGGCTCAGCGAGACCACCTGCGGCGCCTGCGCCTCGCGGGTGTATTCGGGCACGAGCTGGCGCAACAGGGCTTCCAGCGCGTTCTGGTCGTAGCGCAGCACGGCCTGGCGGGCGTGCTGGAGCGCCTGGTCGAGCGAGGCGCTGGGCAGGTCGCGCGGCTGCGCCAGCATGATCTTGGCGTGCGCGGTGGGCTGGTAGCTCTCCTGCGGGTGGAACAGTTCCTCGAACAGCTTTTCGCCGGGGCGCAGGCCGGTGTAGACGATGGCGATGTCGCGCTCGGGCAGCTTGCCGGCCAGGCGGATCATCTGCTCGGCCAGGTACGCGATGCGCACCGGATCGCCCATGTCCAGCGCGAAGATTTCCCCGCCATCGCCCAGCGCCGCCGCCTGGAGGATCAACTGGCAGGCTTCGGGAATGGTCATGAAGTAGCGCGTGACCTCCGGGTGCGTCACCGTCACCGGCCCGCCGCGCTGGATCTGCTCGCGGAACAGCGGCACCACGCTGCCGGCCGAGTCGAGCACGTTGCCGAAGCGCACCGTGATGAAGCGCATCGGGTTTTCGCGCGCCAGCGACTGGCACACCATCTCGGCCACGCGCTTGCTCGCGCCCATGACGTTGGTCGGGTTGACCGCCTTGTCGCTGGAGATCAGCACGAAGCTCTCCACGCCATGGCGGATCGCCGCCAGCGCGAGCGTCTGCGTGGCCAGCACGTTGTTGCGGAACGCCTCGCGCGACTGCTCCTGCAACATCGGCACGTGCTTGTAGGCGGCGGCATGGAACACCGTGTGAGGGCGCGACAGCGACAGCGCGTGCTCGCACACCGCCGGGTCGCCGCAGTCGCCGAGCACGACGTTGAGGATCAGCTCGGGAAACTCGGCGCGCAGTTCCTGCTCGATGCGGTAGAGGTTGTACTCGGACAGCTCCACCACGCACAGCGACTCGACCCCGAGCCGCGCCACCTGCCGGCACAGTTCCGAACCGATGGAGCCGCCGCCGCCGGAAATCAGCACGCGCCGGCCGGTGAGGCCGGTGCGGATCGCGGTCCAGTCCAGCGACACCGGATCGCGCCCGAGCAGGTCGTCGATCGCCACTTCCTTGAGCTGGTTGAAGGCCGAGCGGCCCTCGATCACGTCCTTCAGGCGCGGCACGGTGCGGAACGGCAACTGCGTGTTCTCGCACAGGCCCACCACGCGCTGCATCTGCTGGTTGCTGATCGAAGGCATGGCGATCAGCAGCATCTCCGCGGCCACTTCGTGCGCGATTTCCGGCAGGCGGTCGAGCGCGCCGAGCACCGGTACGCCCTGGATCTTGCCGCCGCGCAGGGTGCGGTTGTCGTCCAGGATGCCGACCGGGCGCAGCAGGTTCTCGCGGCGCAGTTCACGGATCAGCGATTCGCCGGCGCTGCCGCCGCCCAGGATCAGCACGCGCCGCACCGGCACGCGCGAGCCTGCGCCGTAGCGGCTGTCCTTCCAGCGCCGGTACATGAAGCGCGGCAAGGCCAGGAACAGCATCAGCAGCATCGGATAGAGCAGCAGGACCGCGCGCGGCACGCCGTCCAGGCGGTTGACCAGGAACACCGCCAGCGCGATCGCCAACGCGCCCAGCACGGCGGCGCGCGCGATGTTCCAGATGTCCGGCAGGCTGGCGAAGCGCCACAGGCCGCGATACAGGCCCGTCCACCACAGCACCAGCGCCTGCGCGCCGAGCACCGCCAGCAGTTCCGGCGCGAACACCTGCACCGGCTCGGAACCTTTCTCGAACGCGAAGCGCACCACGTTGGCGACGTACCAGGCCAGCCATACCATCATCAGGTCGTGCACCACCACGGCCAGGCGCGGATGAATGCCGCCGATCAGCGATTTGTAGGTCATCGAAACGATCCTTGTCCGCGCGCGCCGTTTTGCAGCGCATTTCTGCGCACCGCGCCCTTGCCCAGCCACCACGCCATCGCCGCCAGTGCCAGCACCGCCAGGGTTGCCGGCATCGCCGCCGCGGGCCAGCGCGCGATCACGACACAGACCGGCAGAACGACGACGAGGTTCCAGCCCAGATAGCCCATCGCCACCCGGGCATGACTGCGCCCCCCGCGGATCAGCCACTGGTAGAGATGTTCGCGGTGCGCAGTGTACCAACGCCGCCCGGAAACGACGCGCCACAGCAGCGTCGCGCCCGCATCCACCAGCAGCGCCGATGGCAGCAGCAGCGGCAGCCAGACGTTGGCCGGATCGAGCCAGGCCGCGACCAGCAGCAGCATGCCGCAGACCAGCCCCAGCGCGCCGCTGCCCACGTCGCCGAGGAAGATGACCGCGCGCGGGAAATTGAACGGCAGAAAGCCGGCACAGGCTGCCGCCAGCGCCAGCGCCACGCCGGCCCATGGCCATGCCGCCGCGATGCCCGCATCGGCCATGCGGAGGAAGACGAGCGCCAGCGCCAACCCGAGCCACAGGCACTGGCTGGTCACCAATCCGTTGCTGCCATCCATGAAGTTCCAGGCATTGACGCAGCCGGCCAGCCAGAACGCGGCCAGCGCGGCGACGACGAACAGCGGCACGCCGGGCAGCGGGTTGCCGTACACCGCGGCAAGCGTCCCCACGCCCGCGAGCGCGGCCACGCCATGCACGGCGAGGCGGGCGCGCGCGGACAATGGGCGGTGGTCGTCGATCCAGCCGATGCCCGCCACGGCGGCGAGCATCAGGCCAAATGCGAGGGGCAGGCGCGCATCGCCCCAGGCCAGCCACGGCAGCGCCAGCAGCAGCGTCGCCACGATGGCGATGCCGCCGCCGCGCGGCGTGGGCGTGGCATGGCTGCGACGGCGGCCGGGAAGATCGAGCAGTTGCCGCCAGCGCGCATAGCGCAGGGCCAGCGCGCTCAGTGCCGCGCTGGCGAGGAAGGCGGCCAGCGCCCAGCCCGCCATCGCGAGAGGCGAAGCGCTCATCGCGAAGCCTCGGCTTTTCCCGCCATTCCCGCGCTCGCGGGAATGACGCAGGCTATTGGAGGCTGGCCGGCTGGCTCACGCGGCACGCAGCGCACGCCCTATTCCCCGAACGCGCCGTGCACCGGCTTCACCGTGCCCCAGCGCTTGCAGCTCGGGCACTGCCAGTGGTGTGCGCGCGCGCCGAAACCGCAGTGGCCGCAGCGATACGCCGTGGCGCTGGCGACCAGTTGTTCGCTCAGTTCGCGCACCAGTTGCAGGGTTTCATCGGCGCTGCCGGCGGCATCCTGCCGGCTCAGGTCGATCAGCACATTCTGGCCACGGATCGACGGGCGGCGGCGCAACTGGCGGGTCAGGAACTGCGCCGCCGCCTTCGCGCCCTCGTCCTGTTCGATCAGGCGGGCCAGCGCCAGCACCGGGGAAATACCGGGGGAACGCTCGATGGTTTCGGCCAGGAAGGCGCGCGCGCGGCTGCGCTCGCCGATGCGTTCGTAGCTTTGCAGCAGCGGATCGAGCACTTCGGGCAAGGCATCCACGTCGTGCCGGGCGATGCGCTCGAAAGCGCGGATCGCGCCGGCATCGTCGCCGGCATCCAGCGCCATGCGGCCCTCGATGATGCCGGCGCGCACGCTGTGCGAGTCGGCCTCGTGCGCATCGCGCAGGTGCTTGGCCGCGCGCGACGGATCGCCCGCGCCGCGCGCGGCTTCGGCCAGTTCGCAATGGAACTGCGCCAGCATCTTGCCCATCGGCTCGCCGGTGGCGGCCTCGTAGCGGCGCGCGTAGTCGATGGCCTTGGGCCAGTCGCGCTCCTGCTGGTAGATCCAGATGAGGTGGTGCAGCGCCTTGGGCGCGGCCTTGCCATGCGCCTTGCCCAGGTCCACGAACAAGGTTTCGGCCCGGTCCAGCAACCCGGCGCGCATGAAATCCTCGCCCAGCTCCAGCACCGCCTGGAGACGCTGTTCCTCGGTGAGGTTCGGGCGCTCCACCAGATTCTGGTGGACGCGGATGGCGCGCTCCACTTCGCCGCGCCGGCGAAACAGGTTGCCGAGCGCGAAATGCGTCTCCACCGTGTCCTTGTCCACCTCGGCGATCTGCAGGAACACCTCGATGGCCTTGTCCGGCTGTTCGTTGAGCAGGAAGTTCAGGCCGCGGAAATAGCTCGACGACAGCCGGCTGATGCGTTGCCCGCCGCGGCGCTCGCCGCCGCGCCTGCCGATGAACCAGCCGGACAACGCGGCCACCGGCAGCAGCGCCAGCACCCACCAGACCTGTTGCAAGGCCGGGCTCATGGCGCTCCGGGGAACGCGGTGGAAGAAGAAGGTTCGGGCGGTGTCGGCGCGGCGGCCTGGCCCTGGTGCCGCTTCAGCGCCGCGATGCGGCGACGCTGCGGCCAGATCACCGTCAGCCACAGCAAGGCGCCCGCGACGAGCGCGCCGGCCAGGCCGAAGCCGATCAGCGCCACGCCGAGCGGCAGCACGAGCTGGCAGCGATAGAAATCCAGTGTCACGTCGCCGGGGTTGAGCGCCCCGAACACGATGCCGGCCAGGAGGAACAGCAGCGCCAGGATCAGCGGGATAACGCGCATGGGAATGCCTGCGGAAGGGAAAATCTCATCCGCGCAAGCTTAGCCCGAATATCAGTCCTGCGCGCCGCCCTCGGGCAGCGGAACCACGGCATTGACCCGCTCGCGCAGTTCCTTGCCGGGCTTGAAGTGCGGCACGTGCTTGCCGGGCAGCGCGACCGAATCGCCGGTCTTGGGATTGCGCCCGATGCGCGGCGGGCGGAAATGCAGCGAGAAGCTGCCGAAGCCGCGGATTTCGATGCGCTCGCCCTGGGCCAGCGCACCGCTCATCTGTTCGAGCAGGGTCTTGACCGCCATGTCCACGTCATCGGCTTTCAGGTGCACCTGCTTGCCAGCCAGGGCTTCGATGAGTTCGGACTTGGTCATTGGCACGGCCCCCAAAGATGCGGCGGATGGAACGGATGGAGCGAAAGGCGGGCATGGCCCGGCGCGAACCGGGCCATGCCATCGCCTGTACAACGCTTACTCGGGCTTGCTGCCGCCCAGCTGCTCGCGCAGCAGCGCGCCCAGCTTGGTGGTGCCGCCGGAGGCGCTCTGGTACTCGGCCAGGGTCTCGGCCAGCTCGGCGTCGTCCTTGGCGCGGATGGAGAGCTGGAGCGTGCGGCCCTTGCGGTCCAGGCCGATGTACTTGGCCTCGATGCTGTCGCCCACCTTGAGGTGCTGCGTGGCGTCCTCGACCCGCTCCTTGGCGATGTCGTTGGCGCGGATGTAGCCCTCGATGCCGTCGGCCAGCTCGATCGTGGCGCCCTTGGCGTCCACTTCCTTCACCGTGCCGGTGACGATGGTGCCCTTCGGGTTGGCCGCCATGTACTGGCCGAACGGATCCTGCTCGAGCTGCTTGACGCCCAGCGAGATGCGCTCGCGCTCCGGGTCCACCGCCAGCACCACCGCCTCGACCGTATCGCCCTTCTTGAACTGGCGGACGATTTCCTCGCCCGTGGCGTTCCAGGAGATGTCGGACAGGTGCACCAGACCGTCGATGCCGCCGTCCAGGCCCACGAAGATGCCGAAGTCGGTGATCGACTTGATCTGGCCGGAGACCTTGTCGCCCCTCTTGTGGATCGCCGCGAAGGCTTCCCACGGATTGGAGCGGGTCTGCTTGATGCCCAGCGAGATGCGGCGACGCTCCTCGTCCACGTCCAGCACCACGACCTCGGTCTCGTCGCCCACCTGCACCACCTTGGAGGGGTTGACGTTCTTGTTGGTCCAGTCCATTTCCGAGACGTGCACCAGGCCTTCCACGCCCGGCTCGATCTCGACGAAGCAGCCGTAGTCGGTGACGTTGGAGACCTTGCCGAACAGGCGCGCGCCGCTCGGGTAACGGCGGGCGATGTTGTCCCACGGATCCTCGCCCAGCTGCTTGAGGCCCAGCGACACGCGGTTGCGCTCGCGGTCGAACTTGAGCACGCGCACCTTCATTTCCTGGCCCACTTCCACCACTTCGGACGGATGGCGCACGCGCTTCCACGCCATGTCGGTGATGTGCAGCAGGCCGTCGATGCCGCCCAGGTCCACGAACGCGCCGTAATCGGTGAGGTTCTTGACCACGCCGTTGACGATCGCGCCTTCCTGCAGGCGCTCGAGCAGCTGCTCGCGCTCTTCCGAATGCTCGCTCTCCACCACCGCGCGGCGGGAGACGACGACGTTGTTGCGCTTGCGGTCGAGCTTGATGATCTTGAACTCGAGCTCCTTGCCTTCCAGGTACACCGGGTCGCGCACGGGGCGCACATCCACCAGCGAACCGGGCAGGAACGCGCGAACGTCCTTGATGTCGACGGTGAAACCGCCCTTGACCTTGCCGCTGATGCGTCCGGTGACGATGTCGCCGGCTTCCATCGCCTGCTCCAGTTCGTCCCACACCATGGCGCGCTTGGCCTTCTCGCGCGAGAGCACGGTCTCGCCGAAGCCGTTTTCGAGGGAATCCAGGGCGACCTTTACCTCGTCGCCGATACCCACGTCGATTTCGCCGGCCTCGTTACGGAACTGCTCGATCGGAACGATGCCCTCGGACTTCAAGCCGGCATTGATCACGACCACGTCGTTGCGCACATCCACCACGGTACCCAGCACGATGGCGCCGGGCTTGAGCTTGGACAGCTTTTCGCTCTCTTCGAACAGTTCTGCGAATGATTCAGTCATTGGTTGTCTACTCGGTTGAACACACGGGCGGCGCGAACGCGGCCCACCTTGTCTAAAGAAAAAACACCCGGTGGCCTCATGGCCTCCGGGACCTTTTGCTGCTGCGCGAAAACCGTGGCGGCGAGCGCCGGGGACGACCGAAACGCCCCCGCAAGGGCGGGCTCGGCCTTCGTTCGACTCAAATCAGCGCCAAGACCCGATCCACCACCGCCTCGATCGGAACCCCGGTGGTATCCACCAGAACCGCATCGGGCGCCGGCTTCAACGGTGCCACCGCGCGCTGTGCATCGCGCGCGTCGCGCGCCTGGATCTCGCGCAGCAGGCCGTCGATTGTAACCTCAAGCCCTTTATCCTTCAACTGCTTATGGCGCCTTTGCGCGCGCTCCTCGGCACTGGCGGTGAGAAACACCTTGTGCGCCGCCTCCGGAAACACCACCGTGCCCATGTCGCGCCCGTCCGCCACCAGCCCCGGCGCGCGCAGGAAGGAGCGCTGCTTCTCGAACAGCGCTGCCCGCACCTCGGGGATGGCCGCGATGGCCGAAGCCGCCGCGCCGGCGGTTTCGGTGCGCAGTTCGTCGGTCGCATCCACTCCGTCCACGATCACGCGCGGCTCGGTGCCGCCGTCGGTGCGGAACTCGATGCGGGTATTGAAGGCCAGCCGCATCAGCGCGGCGTGGTCGGAAAAATCCGTATCGTCCCAGCCCGCCGCCACGCCCACGGCGCGATACAGCGCGCCCGAATCCAGGTAATGCCAGCCAAGCCGCTGCGCCACCAGCCGGCTGATCGTGCCCTTGCCCGAGCCGGACGGGCCGTCGATGGTCAGGATCGGAATCCCGCTTTGCGCCATCGAACTCATGCCGACACCCGCGCGATGGCGTCGGCCACGTAATCGAGGTTGGAGGCGTTCAGCGCGCTGATGCAGATGCGCCCCGAACCCACCGCGTAGATCGCGAACTCATCGCGCAGCCGCGCCACCTGCGCCTTGGAAAGGCCCGAATAGGTGAACATGCCGGCCTGGCGCTCGATGAAGGCGAACTCCGGCCGCCCCTGCGCCGCCAGCCGCGTCGCCAGGCCATGCCGCATCGCCTTGATGCGCTCGCGCATCGTCGCCAGCTCGCTTTCCCACAGGCTGCGCAGTTCCACGCTGCCCAGCACCGCGGCCACCAGCGCCGCACCGTGCGTGGGCGGGTTGGAATAGGTCGCGCGGATGGTCTGCTTGACCTGCGAACGCACCCGCCTGGCTTCGTCCGCATCCGCGCACACCAGCGACAGCGCGCCGACGCGCTCGCCATAGAGCGAGAACGACTTGGAATAGGAATTGGCCACGATCACCGTGTCGATGCCCGCGCCCAACAACACCGCGATGCCCTCGGCGTCCTCGGCGATGCCGCGGTCGAAGCCCTGGTAGGCCAGGTCCACGAACGGAACCAGCCCGCGCTCGCGCAGCACCTGCGCCGCCTGCTGCCACTGGGCAAGACTCAGGTCCGCGCCGGTCGGGTTGTGGCAGCAGGCGTGCAGCACCACCACCGTGCCCGGCTCCAGCACCGCCAGCGCATCGCGCATCGCCTCGAAATCCACGCCGTGGGTCGCCGGGTGGTAGTACGGATACTCGACGATCTCAAAGCCCGCCGCGCGAAACAGCACGTCGTGGTTCGGCCAGCTCGGGCGGCTGATCGCCACCTTCGCCTGCGGCAGCGTGGCCTTGAGGAAGTCCGCCCCCACGCGCAGCGCGCCGGTGCCGCCGAGCGTCTGCGCCGTCACCACCCTTCCGGCCGCGCGCAGCGGC
The DNA here is from genome assembly GCA_037190825.1 of Chiayiivirga flava. GTDB lineage: Bacteria > Pseudomonadota > Gammaproteobacteria > Xanthomonadales > Xanthomonadaceae > Denitratimonas > Denitratimonas flava_A. Next base: position 1,630 of record JBBCJS010000028.1, on the reverse strand, counting down.
GAATCGGCGCCGAACAGCAACGCCTGCGTCGCCTCGTCGTAGGCCGGCAGGCCGTCGATGGGGATGTAGCCGCGCGCCCGATGCTGCGCCACCAGCGCCTCCTCGGCGCGACGCACCGCCTCGGGCAGCGTCTGCCGGCCCTCCTCGTCGTAGTACACGCCCACGCCGAGGTTGACCTTCGGCGAACGCGGGTCGGCCAGCCAGGCATCGGTGAGGCCGAGGATGGGATCGGAGGGCGCGAGCGCCACGGAAGCGAAAAAGGACACGGCGGATTCCGGCAACGAGGTGGAGGAAGGCAGTAAGCGACCACCCGGCGGGGAGCCGGGGCATGGTGCGCTGCGGAATGCGTATTGGACCACCCGGCCGCCGCCAAGGCAAAGCGCGCATCGGCGCATGAGCCGGTTTTCCACCGGACCGCGCCTTCTTCCATGACCGCCCCACAGCCACGGAAACGCGCGCCATGAAACGCCCTACCCTCCTGCTCTGCACCGCCCTGCTGCTCGGCCATGCCGCCTCGTGCTGGAGCCAGCCCGGCGGCTTCCAGCGCCTGACCATCCCGGACAACAACGGCTACGAACGTCCGATCCCGGCCTTCACCGTCGAGGTTCCCGCCCATTGGCAAGGCCAGGGCGCGGTGTTCTGGGACAACACGCAGTGCCCGCAAACCGTGCCCTCGATGCACTGGCAGGCGCGCTCGCCCGATGGCCAGCACGTGTTCGAGCTCCTGCCGCGCTGGGCCTCGCAGATGCCAGACCCCGTGCTCGGGCAGACGATGCAGGGCTGCCCGTCGATGCCCTTCGCCAGCATCCGCAACTATCTGGAATACCTGGCCCGCCAGCGCCACCCCAGCGGCCGCCTGCTGGACTACCGCGACCGCCCCGACCTCGCCCGGCAGACGCAGTTGCCGCCTGCGCTCAACGTTCCCGGCGGCCCGGTGCAGAACCGCAACTGGGTCGAAGCCGGCGAAATCCTCGTGGGATGGGACGAAAACGGCCGCCAGATGCGCGAATCGATCATGGTGAGCGGCATGTTCATGGAAATGCGCGCGGACATGCCGCTCACCGGCCCGGTCCGCAGCCTCACCCTCACCACCGGCGCCGCCGCGGCCCTGCGCGCGCCCGACGGCCAGCTCGACCTGGCCCTGTTCGAACGCATGCGCAACTCCCTGCAAGCGGATGCGAACTGGCAGGCGCGCATGAACAAGCACGACGCGGACATGGCGCAAATCTCGCTCAAGGGCGCACGCGAAAGCGCACAGATCAGGGCGCGCGGCAACGCCGAGGTCGCCCGCATCCGCAACCAGACCTGGGAAAACCAGCAGAAAAGCCAGGACATCGCCCACAGCAAGTTCATCGACGGCATCCGCGGCGTGCAGCCCCACCGCGACCCGCACAGCGGTAATACCGTGGAACTGTCCAACCAGTACGACCATGCCTGGCGCCTGAACGACGGCACCTATTACCAGACCAACGACCCGAGCTTCAATCCGTACGTGGAACTGGGCGTGGACGGGGAACAGATGGATCCGGTGGATTACTAAGGAAGGTCTGAACAAATCGGCTTTCGCTCGTCATCCCCGCGAAGGCGGGGATCCAGCGTCTTTGCCCTTCAACGAGTTGAAAAGCACTGG
>JBBCJS010000027.1:0-8729 GCA_037190825.1 Chiayiivirga flava | reverse complement strand
TGCCTGATCACGCCGTCCTGCGCCTGGTGCGGGAAGTGCGTGACGGCGACTGGTGAACATCCGCCCGCCAGACATGGCCCGGCATCTACCAAGGAGACAAGCCATGCTGGCTTTGCGTGACGACACCCTCGAATTCCGATTCGACGACGTGCATCCCCAGGCCGTGTGCAGCATCCGGATGGTGCGCACACTGCGCATCCCCGATGACAACCGCGACTACCCCCTGCCGCCGGGCCTGGGGCGATTCCCGCTGCGTCATGTCGACGACTACACCGTCCGCCTCCCGGCCGAGTGGTCGCGCCATGGCGGCGTGCTGCTGCCGATGCACCAGGCCGAGGCGATGTGGCTGCGATTCTCCACCCGGTCAGGCTATCCCTTCGCGATCAAGATCGCCGCCGGCAAGATCAATGCCGTCACCGGCACGCCGTGGCGCAACGCCTTGTCCGAGAAAGAGCAGGACTACATGGTTGCGCCGGCTCAGCCGTGGCTGGATGGCTTCTGTGTCGGCAAGGGCCTAGTCCGTCAATTCGTGGCAATGCCGTTGGGGCAGGGCCATACCGCCGAGGAACAGTTGACCGGCGCCGCCGAGCATGGCGGTTTGCAGATCGTGGTATGTCCGATGCGGCGCGAGGTCTACGACCGCTTGTTTCCGCCGAGGACGGATCACGACATGCTTGAGGTACCGATGTTCAGTCGACGGACCCGTGCGCCCACGCTTTCGGCAGTGACCGAGGACGCGCTGGGACTGGCGCCGGGCGGACTCATGCGCCAGACCATCGAGGTCGATGACTACGGTGTCGGTGTCTGGGATCAGGCTCGCGGCCTGCGTTGCTTCGTGCACCTGCTCAACGGCCGTCAATGGCAGGCGGCAACCGGCGAGCCGCCGCCGGGCAAGCCGCCAACCGCAGCGGACTACACCCGCGCCGGCCTGCCTTGGTTCGAGCACTACGGTGAAGGCGAGTCACTGGCCGGATCGTCGGTGCTGGCCAACCTCGACAGCGTGGCCGCCAAGGTCATCAAGCAGGATGGTGCGCCGCTTGCCGACAATGAGGCGGTCAATCCGGTCAAGGTGGTGAAGCTTGGCGCAACCAATGCCGTGGCCGACGGCGACTGGTGAAGTGTCGGATGCGTGTCACGGCGGGCCTTGCGAACAAGGAACGATACGAACAATGGCGGTTGGCAGTGGTTGGGCATCGGCATGACCGCGCCTGCCCCATGCGTCGGATGATGCCTGAAGGCAAGCCGACCAATGACGCCGAGCAGACTGACGCACCACACCGCCGAAGCGATGCGGTGGTCATGTCGGTCAGCGGGAATAGTCGTGCCGGTTGCGACCGTCGAAATCGCCGGTCAGTAGACAACAGCGCTTGAAACGACTTCCCGGACTGGCATGGGCAGGGATCGTTGCGACCGAGCTTTTCGATCAGCTCCTTGTCGCCATGGACAAAATCTGCGGCCCTTCTTCACCTGGGTTTCCGACGGGAAACCCTTCCTGCGCTTGCTGGTGACCTCAAAAGGAAGCCTGTTCGTGATCGTGGCGTTTCATGGCGATTCTCCTCTCTTCCGTTGCGGGGGCGGAAGGATAGCTCAGGCGGGGCGCACATCGTTGACACGGGGTGTCCGCAAGCGTGCGCCCTCAGTGTGGGCGCACCGATGCGCGCGCCCGGCGAAAACGCGATCGGGCAGGTGGGGTCTTGATTCCGTCAGTCGCGCAGTTCGGCGACGGCGCAGGACTGGGCGATGTGCTCAAGGACGGCGGCGGTGGCGATGCGCGTGCTCACGCTTTGTCTGCCGTTGCCGGCCAGGTCGGCGGTCATGATGCCGTCGTCCAGCGCACGCGACACGGCCTGCTCGACCTGGGTGGCTTCGTGGTCCAGTCCCAGCGAGTGGCGCAGTAGCATGGCAGCGCTGAGGATGGCGCCGTAGGGGTTGGCGATGCCCTTGCCGGCAATGTCCGGCGCCGAGCCGTGGATGGGTTCGTACAGACCGCGCCGGCTGTCGCCCAGCGAGGCCGAGGGCAGCACGCCCAGCGAGCCGGCCAGCACCGAGGCCTCGTCGGTGAGGATGTCGCCGAACATGTTCTCGGTGACGATGACGTCGTATTCGCGCGGCCGGGTGATCAGGTGCATGGCCATGGAGTCGACCAGTTGATGCTCCAGGCGCACGTCCGGGAACTCGTCGCGGACGATGCGGCTGGCGGTATCGCGCCACAGGCGCGAGGTTTCCAGCACGTTGACCTTGTCCACCGAGGTGACATGGCCGCGGCGTTGCCTGGCCAGGCGGCAGGCGCTGCGCACGATGCGTTCGATCTCGGCGACGCTGTAGCGGCATTCGTCGCTGGCGCCGTCGTCGTCGCGGCTGCGTCGGCCGAAGTAGATGCCGCCGGTGAGTTCGCGTACCACCAGCAGGTCGACACCGGTGAGCAGGTGCGGCTTGATCGGTGCGGCGCCCAGCGTGGCCGGATGCGGCACCACGGGACGCAGGTTGGCGTAAAGGCCCAGCGCCTGGCGCAGTTTCAGCAGGCCTTGTTCCGGGCGCACCGCCGCGTTGGGATCGGACCATTTCGGCCCGCCGACCGCACCGAGCAGGATGGCGTCGGCCTGTTCGCAGGCCCGCAAGGTCTCGTCCGGCAGCGCCGAGCCGGTGGCGTCGATGGCCGCACCGCCGATCAGCCGTTCGCTGAATTCGAAGCGGTGGCCGTGGCGCCGGCCGATGGCGGTCAGGACGTCGACGGCGGCGGCGGTGACTTCCGGGCCGATGCCGTCTCCGGGCAGGACTACGATGCTGATGGTCATGGGGAGTTCTCGGAGGCTTGTTGTATATGGGTAGAGGAGTTAGTGGTTAGGAGTTAGAGGTTAGAGTTGTCACATGCGAGTTCGAGGCCAGCTTTCTCTAACCTCTAACTCCTATTTTCTAACTCCTGGCTTCATAGCTGCGAATGGCATCGGACTGCTGCAGCAGAAAGCCAAGCTGATCGACGCCATTGAGCAGGCAATGGCGCGCGAACGGTTCCAGGGCGAAGGCGAACTGGCGCCCATCGGGCAGGGTGATGCTTTGCTCCGACACATCGACGGTCAGTTGCCAGCCGGGATTGGCCAGCAGTTCGGCGTGCTGCTCGGGCGGCAGCACGATCGCCAGCAGGCCGTTCTTGAGCGCGTTGCTGCGGAAGATGTCGGCGATCTCGCTGGAAATCACCACCTGGATGCCGTAGTCGAACAGGGCCCAGGGCGCGTGCTCGCGCGAGGAGCCGCAGCCGAAGTTGCGCCCTGCGACGAGGATGGTGCAGCCGGCGGCCTCGGGGCGGTTGAGCGGGAAATCCGGGTTGTTGCTGCCGTCGTCGCGGTAGCGCCAGTCGTTGAAGGCGAAACGGCCCAGGCCGGCACGCTCGGTGGTGGTCAGGAAGCGCGCCGGGATGATGCGGTCGGTGTCGATGTTCTCGAACGGCAGGGCGGCTGTGCACGAGCGCACGTGGATCAGCGGCTTCATGCGGCAGCCTCCAGCAGATCGTCGGGGTCGGTGATGACGCCGGCCACGGCGCAGGCAGCGGCAACGCGCGGGCTGGCCAGCACGGTGCGCGCGCCCGGCCCCTGGCGGCCTTCGAAGTTGCGGTTGCTGGTCGACACCACCAGCTCGCCGGGCGCGGCGATGTCGCCGTTCATGCCGATGCACATGGAGCAGCCGGCCTCGCGCCATTGCGCGCCGGCGGCGGTGAAGACGCGGTCCAGGCCTTCGGCCTCGGCCTCGCGCTTGACCTGCACCGAACCGGGGACGACCAGCATGCGCACGCCGCCCGCAACCCGGCGTCCACGCAGCACTTCGGCGGCGGCGCGCAGGTCGGACAGGCGCGAGTTGGTGCAACTGCCGACGAACACCACGTCGACCTTCTCGCCCAAAAGCGGCCGGCCGCCGCTGAAGCCCATGTAGGCCAGGGCCTTGCGTTCGGCCTCGTCGCGGGCCTCGGGCACGCGCGCGCCGATCGGCACCACCATGCCGGGATGGGTGCCGTAGGTGACGGTGGCGGTGATGTCGGCGGCGTCGATGTGGACCTCGCGGTCGCAACGGGCCTCGTCGTCGCTGCGCAGTTGCCGCCATTGTTCGACGGCGCGCTCGTAGTCCTCGCCCTGCGGCGCGCGGGGCCGGTCGCGCAGCCAGTCGAAGGTCGTCTGATCGGGTGCGATCAGGCCGGCGCGGGCGCCGGCCTCGATCGACATGTTGCACACGGTCATGCGCTCTTCCATGGACAAGGCCTCGATGGCGCTGCCGCGGTATTCGATGACGTGGCCGGTGCCGCCGTCGACGCCGATCACGCCGATGACGTGCAGGATCAGGTCCTTGGCGCCGACGCCGGGGCGCAGTTCGCCCTCAACGGTGATCGCCAGCGTCTTGGGCTTGCGTTGCAGCAGGCATTGCGTGGCCAGCACGTGGCCGACCTCGGTGGTGCCGATGCCGAAGGCCAGCGCGCCGAAGGCGCCGTGGGTGGCGGTGTGGCTGTCGCCGCAGACGATGGTCATGCCCGGTTGGGTCGCGCCCAGCTCCGGGCCGATGACGTGGACGATGCCGCGGTGGTCGCTGCCCCAGCCGTTCAGTTCGATGCCGAACTCGCGACAGTTGGCTTCCAGCGTCCGCACCTGCTGTTCGGCCTGGGCGTTGACGTAGGGATGGTTGCCGTCGGCATTGGCGGGCAGGGTGGGCGTGGAATGGTCGAGCGTGGCCAGCACGCGATCCGGACGGCGCACGCCCAGGCCGCGGCTGCGCAGTTCGGCGAAGGCCTGCGGCGTGGTCACCTCGTGGATCAGGTGCAGATCGATGTACAGCACGGCGGGGGTATCGGCCGTTTCCGGAACGACGACGTGGCGTTCCCAGATCTTGTCGAACAGGGTCTGGCGGGTCATGGCTGGTTGTTCGATGGACATGGCGTCAGGCGGTCGCCGCGGTCGAAGGTTCGCCCTGGCGCTGGCGCAGCAGGCGGTTGGCGATGTCCAGCCAGGCCAGTGCGCTGGCCTCGATGACGTCGCGGCTGGTGCCGGTGCCGCTGTATTCGACGCCGTCCTCGGCCCAGGTCGCGCTCAGGCTGGCTTCGCCGCGGGCGTCGGTCCCGATGCCGATGCTGTGCACCTGGTAGCTCTCCAGGGTCAGGTCGATGCCGGTGGCGCGCGCCATGGCCTTGAACAGCGCGTCCACCGGGCCGTCGCCCAGGGCATGTTCGTTGACCGTTTCGCCATCGGGATCGGACAGCTCGATCTGGGCGCTGGCGCGACCGCCGTGGTCCTGCACCGACATGCGCTGGATGCGGTAGCCGCCGCCTTCGCTGGCGCCTTCGCCGATCACCAGCCGCTGCAGGTCGGCGTCGGTGACGATGCGCTGGGTTTCCATCAACTGCTTGAAGGCGGCGAACACGCTGTCCAGCTCGCCATCCTCGAGCACGAAGCCGATCGCGCGCAGGCGCTGGTTCAGGGCGTGGCGGCCGCTGTGCCGGCCCAGCACCAGTTGCGATTCGCTCCAGCCCACGTCCTCGGGGCGCATGATCTCGTAGGTGCCGCGATGGCGCAGCATGCCGTGCTGGTGGATGCCGGCCTCGTGGGTGAAGGCATTGGCACCGACCACGGCCTTGTTGCGCTGCACGACCATGCCGGTCATGCGGGTCAGCAGCTGCGAGGTCGCGACCAGGCGCGTGCTGTCGATGTGGGTGCTGGCATTGAAGAACGGCTGCCGCACCTTCAGCGCCATCACCAGTTCCTCGACCGCGCAGTTGCCGGCGCGCTCGCCGATGCCGTTGACGGTGCATTCGACCTGGCGCGCGCCGCCCTCGATGGCGGCCAGCGAGTTGGCCACGGCCAGGCCCAGGTCGTTGTGGCAGTGCGCGCTGAAGACGACCTGGTCGCTGCGCGGAATGCGCGCGCGCAGGGTCCGGAACAGTTCGCGCATTTCCTCGGGCGTGGTGTAGCCGACGGTGTCGGGCACGTTCAGCGTGGTGGCGCCGGCAGCGGCGGCGGCGGAGAACACCTCGACCAGATAGTCGGTCTCGGTGCGCGTGGCGTCTTCGGCCGAGAACTCGATGTCGTCGAAGTATTGCCGCGCGAACTGGATCGATTCCGCCGCCCGTTGCAGCACTTCCTCCTGGCTCATCTGCAGCTTGTGCTGGCGATGCAGCGGGCTGGTCGAGATGAACAGGTGCAGGCGTCGCCGATGCGCCTTTTCCAGCGCACGCGCCGAGGTGATGATGTCGTCGGGGTTGCAGCGCGACAGGCCGACCAGCGTCGGCGCGCGCAGATCGCCGGCAATCAGCGCCATCGCCTCGCGGTCGCTGGCGGAACTGGCCGGGAATCCGGCCTCGATCAGGTCGACGCCGAGGTCGGCGAGGGCGCGGGCCATGACCCGCTTCTGTGCGGGACTCATGCTGCATCCGGGCGACTGTTCGCCGTCGCGCAGGGTGGTGTCGAAAATGCGGATGGCGGCGGGGGCGTCGGGCGTGTTCATGCCAGGCTTTCCTCGATCATTGCGGGGGTCAGTTGCGTGCAAGGGGTGCGGCGCGGACGCGGTTCGCGCGCGCCGGAAGAGTTGTTCGTGGGCTTTGCCGTGGTCGCCACGGCGGCGGCCGGCAGCGGTCGTGGCTTGCGCAGCGGCCGGGGTTTCGCGCTGGCGATCAGTTGCGCCAGCAGTTGCGCGTCGATGTTGCCGCCGGAGATCACCGCCGCCTTGCGCCGGCTGGCGACGCAGCGGCCGGCGGCCAGGGCCAGCGCGCCCGCGCCTTCGGCCACGACGTGCTCGTCCAGTGCCAGGCGCGCCACGGTCTCGCGCAGTTCGGCTTCGCGCACGATGATCACGTCGTCGAGCAGGTCGGCGAGGATGCGCCGGGTCAGCGTGCCGGGCTGGCGGACGCGGATGCCGTCGGCGATCGTCTCCGCCGGCTGTTCCGGGGGCTGTGCGCCGCGCAGCAGGCAGGCCATGGCGTCGACGCCTTCGACCTGGGCGCCGATGACGCGCACGCCCTGACTCTTCAGAGCCAGTGCCACGCCGGCAGCCAGGCCGCCGCCGCCGATCGGCACGATCACCACTTCCGGCGCCAGTGCGGCCAGTTCGATGCCGACCGTGCCCTGGCCGGCGATGACGTCGGCATCGTCGAACGCCGACAGGTAGCGGTAGCCGTGGTGTTCGGCCAGTTCGTGCGCGTGCCCGGCGGCCTCGTCGTAGCTGTTGCCGTGCAGGCGCACGTAGGCGCCCCAGCGGGCGACGCCCTGGACCTTGGTTTGCGGTGTGGTGGTCGGCATCACCGCGATGGCCGGGGTGCCGGTCTGGCGCGCGGCCCAGGCCAGGCCCTGGGCGTGGTTGCCGGCCGAGGCGGTGATCACGGTGCGGGTGTCGCCGCGCTCCCTGGCCGCCAGCAGCGCGTTGGTGGCGCCGCGGACCTTGTAGGAACCAGTGCGTTGCAGGTTCTCCAGTTTCAGCCAGCAGCCGAAGCGTTCGGCGTAGTGGGTCGGCGTCGGGGTCAGCACCTTGCGCAGGCGGGCGCTGGCCGCTAGCACGTCGGCGGCGGTGGCGGGTACCGGTACGTCGCTGGTGCTCACGGGGCGTTCCCCGCGTCGCTGGCGCTCTTCGCGTGGTTGGCTGGTGCCGTACGGCTTTTCTCGCCGTTGGCGGCTTTCCCGCGGGGTTTCGTGCGCCTCGCGGCGCCCGAGTTACTTTCTTTGCTTGTCCAAAGAAAGTAACCAAAGAAAGGACACCCCAGTCGGCCCGCCCTCCGGGCATCCTGCCCTCCGGTACGTGAGCCGGCGCCGGGGTTCGCCAACGGCGCGTCCTGCGCCGGTGGCGAACACGCGGACATCCATGTCCGCGTCCCTGCGGGCTGTTCCGTCGCCGTCTCCCCGGGCCTCAAGGGGCCCCGGAAAAGCGGCGGGCATCCTGCCCGCTGTCGCGGCGTGACGCGCGCGGCATGGATACCGATATGGTGGCTTGCCGCTTCCCGCTTCGATCTATCGAGGAACGAGTGGAGAGGAAAGAGGAACGAGTAAAAGCGGTGGGGACCACGCGATGCGGTGGGGAGCTGCTTTCTCTCGTTTCTCTTTCCTCTGCACTCGTTCCTTTGCAAGCGCAGGGCGAGAAGCGCGGACTGGCGCCGGCAGTGGACGTGCCAAGCGGGCAGGATGCCCGCCGCTTTTGACGGGGCCCCGTTGGTCGCGGCGGGCGGCGGGCGGACCAGTCGCGGCGTAGCCGCGAGCGGCGGCATGGATGCCGTCGACCGGAGCGCCGGGCCATGGATGGCCCGTCGCGTAGGCCCGACCGACGCACGCGTACCCGGAGGGCAGGATGCCCGCAGGGCGCGACCTTCGGGGTGTCCTTTCTTTTGGTTACTTTTCTTTGGACAAGCAAAGAAAAGTGACTCGGGCGCCGCCGAGGCGACCGAAACCCTGCGGGGCAGGTCCCAAAGACGAGGAAAGCCGGATGCGACATCCTTGCGTCCGACAGGCGAGAAACGAGTGGAGAGGAACGAGGAACGAGTGGGGTGGGGCGACGACCGGAAGGGCGCGCAGGCGCGGGAACCGGAGGCTGCCTCCGGGCCGCGCGTGCGTACGTCGCCGGGTACGGTCGCCGCCATTGCGTCAGACCTCGGTCAGCCAGTGCGAATGTGCACGCGATTCCCCACGCACCACGCGCTGGTACAGGCGGGAGATCTCGTCGGTGCGAGAACCAGCGCCGTACTCGCGCGCATCCAGCGCCTCGACCTCGATGCG
>JBBCJS010000026.1:0-81804 GCA_037190825.1 Chiayiivirga flava | reverse complement strand
TGGGCCTGGCCGGGGCGGCGCGCGGCTTTCAGCGAGCCGTCCATCTGGAGCGCGCGGGAGGCTTCGAATCCGGCGATGGTTTCCAGCGCGATGTCCTGCTTGAGCAGGCGCTGGATATCGCGCAGCAGCGGGCCTTCCTCCGGAGCGACCAGCGAGATCGCCTCGCCGGTGCTGCCGTTGCGGCCGGTGCGGCCGATGCGGTGCACATAGTCCTCGGCCAGCGTCGGCAGGTCGTAGTTGATCACCAGCGGCAACTGGTCGATGTCGATGCCGCGCGCGGCGATGTCGGTGGCCACCAGCACGGTGACGCGGCCGTCCTTGAACCCGTTGAGCGCCTTGGTGCGCGCGCCCTGGGACTTGTTGCCGTGGATCGCGGCGGCGCGTACGCCGGCGTTTTCCAGGAACTCGGCCAGGCGGTTGGCGCCGTGCTTGGTACGGCTGAACACCAGCGTCTGGCGCCGGCTGTTGCCGGCCAGAAGGTGCAGCAGAAGTTCGCGCTTGCGCGAGGCGTCCACCGGATGGGCGCGGTGCTCGATGGTGGCGACCACGCTGTTGCCCGGGGTCACCTGTACCTGCGCCGGGTCGCGCATGAACTTCTGCGCGATCTCCTTGATCTCCGGTGCGAAGGTGGCCGAGAACAGCAGGGTCTGGCGGCCCTGCGCCGGCAGCATCGCCAGGATGCGGCGGATGGCAGGCAGAAAGCCCATGTCGAGCATGCGGTCGGCTTCGTCGAGCACGAGGATTTCGATGCGGGAAAGATCGAGGTTGCGCTGGTCGGCGTGGTCGATCAGACGGCCGGGCGTGGCGACGAGGATGTCCACGCCACGACGCAGCGCGGCGACCTGCGGGCTCATGCCCGCGCCGCCGAAGATCGCGGTGCTGGCGAGGCGCGTGTGCTTGGCGTAGCCGCGCAGGTTGTCGTAGACCTGCAAGGTCAGTTCGCGGGTAGGCGTGAGTACGAGCGCGCGCGGCGCGCGCGGGCCGCGCGGGGCTTCGCCCCGGGAAAGGCGTTGCAGCAGCGGCAGCGAGAACGCGGCGGTCTTGCCCGTGCCGGTCTGCGCGCCGGCCAGGAGATCGCGGCCTTCCAGCACCAGCGGGATGGCCTGTTCCTGGATGGGGGTGGGTTGGGTGTAGCCGATCTCGTCCAGCGCGCGGACGAGCCCGGGCGCAAGCCCGAGGGATGCAAAGGACATGGTGACTCCTGCGGTCGCAAGCCGTGGCGTTCCCTGGTTCCGCGCCGTGGCTCTGGTGTTTGGATGATGCGAGTGGGCCGGTGTCCGGCCTTCGGCTTGCTGCAAGAGAGGGCGTGCGGCAGGTCGCAGGAGGCGACCGGGGAATACGCAACGAAAAAGCAGCGAACGGCGCGCACTGTACGCGCTTGCCCCGTGCTTGACCAGCGCGACGGCGCGCGAGGCGCCGTCGCGGTTCAGCCAGTCGGGTTATGCCTTGCGGCCTTCCAGCAGGAACTTGTAGACCAGCCCGCCGATGATCGCGCCCACGATCGGCGCCACCCAGAACAGCCACAGTTGCGACATCGCGGCGGTATCGGCGAACAGCGCCACGCCGGTGCTGCGCGCCGGATTGACCGAGGTGTTGGAGATCGGGATCGAGATCAGGTGGATGAGCGTGAGGCACAGGCCGATGGCGATCGGCGCGAAGCCGCCCGGCGCGCGCGAATCGGTCGCGCCCATGATGACGATCAGGAAGAACGCCGTCAGCAGCACTTCGGCCAGCAGCACCGCGCCCATCGAGTAGCCGCCCGGCGACAGGTCGCCGAAGCCGTTGGAGGCGAAGCCGCCGGGCGAAAAGCCCGCCTTGCCCGTGGCGATGCAGTACAGCGCCAAGCCCGCGAGCGCGCCGCCGATCACCTGCGCCACGATGTAGGGCACCGCATCCTTGCCCGCGAACCGCCCGCCGGCCACCAGGCCCAGCGTCACCGCCGGATTGAAGTGCCCGCCGGAGATGTGGCCCACCGCATAGGCCATCGTCAGCACGGTCAGGCCGAATGCCAGCGATACGCCCGCGAACCCGATGCCCAGCTCCGGAAACGCCGCCGCGAAGATCGCGCTGCCGCAGCCTCCGAAGACCAGCCAGAACGTGCCGAAAAGCTCGGCTGCCAAACGCTTGCCCATTGCAGTTCCTCCCCAGAATAGAGTCGATATGATCGAGCGCCGGTCGGTAAATCGGCCGGCGCAGTACATCATGGCGAGCCGCCTGGGGGAATGACATCACGCCCGCTCACGCGGGTTCCGGGTGGGCGTGTCGCGCTTTATGCTGGCGCCTCCCTGCACGTGGTGTCCGATGGCATGACCGTTCCCATCCGCCTGCTGGCCTTCGCGGGCAGCCTTCGCTCCGGCTCGTTCAACCGTCGACTGATCCATGTCCTGGCGCAGGGCGCCGTGCGCGCCGGGGCGGAAGTGGACCTGATCGAACTGCGCGACTTCCCGTTGCCGATCTACGATGGCGACATCGAGGCGGCCGGCATGCCGGAGAACGTGCGCGCCTTGCAGGCCAGGCTCGCCGCTGCCGACGGCCTCCTGATCGCCACGCCCGAATACAACGGCTCGATGCCCGCATTGCTGAAGAACACGCTGGACTGGATCTCCCGGCCGCGGGCCGACGGCAGCGATGGCACGCGGCTTTTCGCCGGCAAGGTGGCCGGTATCTGTTCGGCGTCGCCCGGCGCGCTCGGCGGCCTGCGTTCGCTGCTGGTGCTGCGCGATGCACTGTCCAAGCTCGGCCTGTGGGTATGCCCGGCACAGGTGGCCGTCGGCGGCGCGGGCACGGCGTTCGCCGAGGACGGCACGCTGGTCGACGCACGCCGCCACGCCCAGGTGGAAGGTGTGGGCGAACAGGTCGCCCGCGCCGCCGCCGCGCTGCGCGCGGCATGACCACGCCCGCCTTCGCCGCGCCGCACCCGCCCGGCATCCCGCCCGTGCGGCGCCGCGAAGTATTCGCGTGGGCGATGTTCGACTTCGCCAATTCCGGCTACACCACGGTGGTCGTCACGGCCGTGTTCAACGCCTGGTTCGTCGCGGTGATCGCCGGCGGCGCGGGTTGGGCGACGCTGGCGTGGACGGCGGCGCTGTCGGTGTCCTATGCGCTGAACCTGGTGACCTCGCCCTTCATCGGCGCCTATGCCGACCTGCGCGCGAAGAAGCGCGAACTCCTGATCGGCAGCGCGCTGGTCTGCATCGCCGGCACCGCCGCGCTGGCGCTGTGCGGGCCGGGCGACGTGGTGCTGGCGCTGTGCATCGTGGTGATCGGCAACTTCGCCTTCGGCATGGGCGAGAACCTCATCGCCGCCTTCCTGCCCGAACTGGTGCGGCCCGAGGCGATGGGCAAGGTGTCCGGCTGGGGCTGGGGGCTGGGCTATCTCGGCGGCCTGCTGACGCTCGGCCTGTGCCTGGGGTGGATACAGGGCAGCGGCCGCCCGGGCGAGGAGGCCGTGCCGCAGACGATGCTGATCACCGCCGTGGCGTTCGCGCTGGCCGCGTTGCCGACGCTGTTCCTGCTGCGCGAGCGCGCCCGCCCGACCTGCGCCAGCGCGGCGCAGGTGCGCGCGCTCGCAGTCGCCCGCGTGGCCGATGCCCTGCGTGGCGGTCACGGCCTGATGGACCTGCGCCGCCTGCTGGCCTGCATCGTCTGCTACCAGGCCGGCGTGCAGACGGTGATCGCGCTGGCGGCGATCTACACCTCGCAGGCGCTGGGCTTCACCACGGCGCAGAGCATCACGCTGATCCTCGTGGTCAACGTCACCGCCGCGCTCGGCGCGTTCGGCTTCGGCGCGGTGCAGGACCGGCTCGGGCATCGCCGCACCCTCGCGCTCACGTTGATGGGATGGATCGCCGCCATCGCGCTGATGGGGCTGGCCTCGGGCACGGTGGCGGTGTGGATCGCCGCCAACCTCGTCGGCCTGTGCCTGGGCGCCTCGCAATCGGCCGGTCGTGCGCTGGTGGGCTATCTGTGCCCGCCCGAACGCGAGGCCGAAATCTTCGGCCTGTGGGGCATGGCGGTGAAGCTGGCCTCGATCCTCGGCCCGCTGAGCTATGGCGTGGTCAATGCCGCCACCGGCGGCAACCATCGCATGTCGATGGCCGTCACCGCGGTGTTCTTCGTCGCCGGGCTGGCGCTGTTGATGCGCGTGAACGTGGCGCGCGGGCATGCCGCGGCTCGCCCAGGTTGAGTCCTGTCGGCTGCAGGCAGGCTCCTACATCGCATGGGTCGGTTGCAGGAGCGGGCTTGCTCGTACCGCCCTTAGTGCAACACCCGCTTGGCGTAGAGGTAGTGATCCTTCCAGTAGTGCCCGTCGAGCCGGTCCATCCGTACCGTGCCGCCGCTGCTGGGCGCGTGCACGAAGCGGCCTTCGCCGACATAGATGCCGATGTGGTTGACGCGGCGCTTGCCGAAGAACACCAGGTCGCCCGGCGTCAGCCGCTTGCGCTCCACCTTCGGCGCCTTCACGTCCGCGATGCCCTGCGAGGTGCGCGGCAGCGACAGCCCCGCCGCCTCGCGGAACACGTAGCCCACCAGCCCGCTGCAATCGAAACCGCCGGCCGGCGTGTTGCCGCCGTAGCGGTACGGCGTGCCGACGAGCCCGATGGCGCGGAACAGCACGTCGTTGGCCTGCGTGGGGTCGGGTGGGCGCGGCTTCGATCCGCAGCCGCAGAGCAGCGCGGCGACGAAGGCGAGGGCAAGGAAACGGTGCAATGCGAACATGCCGGCACGGTGGGCAAAGCCGCGCAGGCTGTCAACCGCGAAGCGCCCGCGCCACGGCAATGCGTGTGCCGCACCGCGCAAACCGCTATGCTGTGCGGCTCCTTTTGCCCCAGCCCCACCCAACCATCCCCATGAACATCGAAAAGAACAAAGTCGTCACCTTCCACTACACCGTGTTCGAGGCCGACGGCAGCCAGGTCGAAAGCTCGCAGGGCCGCGATCCGCTCGTGATCCTCCACGGCGCCGGCAACATCATCCCCGGCCTGGAGAAGGCGCTGGAAGGCAAGGCCGCCGGCGACCGCGTGGAAGCCACCGTACCGCCCGAGGAAGCCTACGGCGAGCGCAACGACGCCCTCGTGCAGCGCGTGCCGAAGAAGCGTTTCGGCGAGGCCAGACTGGTTCCCGGCCAGACCCTGATGGTGCAGACCCAGCAGGGCCCGCGCCCGCTGACGGTACTCAAGGTCGGCATGAGCGTGGTGGACGTGGATCTCAACCACCCGATGGCCGGCAAGACGCTGCGCTTCGAAGTGGACATCCAGGACGTGCGCGACGCCAGCGAGGAAGAAATCGCCCATGGCCACGCTCATGGCCTGGGTGGCCACGAGCACTGATGTCCCGCCTCAAGGCGTTTCATGCCGTCATCCCGGCCTTCGCCGGGATGACGCTTCAGGGATCGTGAAGCGTGCTGCGGATACCCGCTTCCTGTGTCAGTCGGAAAGCCACAAGCCCCACATGACGCCACAAGCTCCCGGCCGCCTGCATGTCGTCGCCACGCCGATAGGCAACCTCGGCGATCTTTCCCCGCGCGCGCTGGAGACCCTGCGCGGCGTGGACCTGATCGCCGCCGAGGACACCCGCCACACCCAGCAGCTGCTCGCCGCCTTCGGCGCGCGCGCCACGCTGGTATCGCTGCACGACCACAACGAAGCCGCGCAATCGGCGCACCTGGTCGCGCGCATGCTGGCCGGCGAGAACGTCGCGCTGGTTTCCGATGCCGGCACGCCGCTGGTGTCCGATCCCGGTTTCCGCCTGGTCCGCGCCGCGCGCGAAGCCGGCATCGCGGTCGTGCCCGTGCCCGGCGCCTGCGCCGCCATCGCGGCCCTTTCCGTGGCCGGCATCGCCAGCGACCGCTTCACGTTCGAAGGCTTCCTGCCCAACAAGGCCGCCGCCCGCCGCGAGCGGCTCCGGAGCCTTGCCGCCGAACCGCGCACGCTGATCTTCTACGAATCCAGCCATCGCATCGCCGACACCCTGGCCGATGCCGCCACCGCCTTCGGTCCGCATCGCCACGCCGCGCTGGCGCGCGAACTGACCAAGCGCTTCGAAACCGTCCTCGACGGTCCCCTCTCGGCCCTGGTCGAGCGCCTTGCCACCGATCCGGACCAGCATCGCGGCGAATTCGTCCTCATCGTCGAAGGCGCTCCCGAGGCCGACGACGACACCGCCCTCGCGCTCGGCCGCCGCGCCTTCGCGGTGCTGCGCGAACACCTGCCGCCCTCGCAGGCGGCGCGGCTGGCCGCCGAGATCAGCGGGGCGCCGCGCAAGAAGCTCTACGCGATGGGCGACGCAGCGGAGTAGCCGGGCCGCCTCAGTCCGTCGGCGCCGGGTGCGCCAGCCGCAGCAGCAACGCCTCGCCCGCGCCTTCCAGCACGAGGCGGTCGGAGGCGGCCGGGTGCAGCAGCAGGCTGTCGCCCTGCGCCAGTTCGCAGGGGGGCTCGGCGCGCAGGGTGGCGTGGCCGGCGAGAAGATGGACGAACCATTCGATGCCCGGCTCGTGCAGGAACACCATCGGGCCCACCAGCGGGCGGTGCAGGAGTTGCGCGTCCACGCGCGCCGGGTTCCAGATCGCGTTGAATACCTGCACCGGGCCGGCCGGCAGGTGGCAGGCGACCACGTCCGTGCCGTCGAACTGGGCGCGCTGGTACGGCGGTTCCAGCAGCGCACGGCGTCCATCGACGAAGCCCAGCCGCAGCGCCTGGCCCTGCAACAGCACTTGTGCGCGGCGGTAGCCGGGGTAGGGCGAGAACAGGGTGTCCTGTCCGATTTCGGCGATGGAGGCGCGCCAGTGGAAATCGTCCGCGTCGGGCACGCGGACGATTTCGCGCGTCCAGCCCTGGTGGTTGCGCCAGCGTTCGCGGCGGTAGTTGCAGGCGGGCAGGTGGACGAAGGCGTCGGGCATGGAGGCGGGTGCGGCGGGACCGGCGCAGGGTAAAACAAATGCGGTTCGGGCAGCAGCAGGGAGGGCGGGGGTAGAATCCGGTCTTCTGTCTCATTGGAACCGCATCATGGATACCGCCCAGATCGATCGCTTCGTCTCGCGCAAGTGGGACGAGGAGATCGTGCCGCAGCTCGTCGAATACATCCGCATCCCGAACAAGTCGCCGATGTTCGATCCCGACTGGGTCGCCCATGGCTACATGGACCAGGCGGTGGACCTGATGGAACGCTGGGCGCGGGCGCAGGACGTGCCGGGCATGCGGGTCGAGGTGGTGCGCCTGGAAGGCCGCACGCCGCTGATCTACATCGACATCCCCGGCACCGATCCTGCCGACGACGATTGCGTGCTGCTCTACGGCCACCTGGACAAGCAGCCGGAGATGACCGGCTGGGCCGAGGACCTCGGGCCGTGGAAGCCGGTGCTCAAGGGCGACAAGCTCTACGGGCGCGGTGGCGCGGACGATGGCTACGCGATCTTCGGCTCGCTCACCGCGATCCTCGCGCTCAAGGAGCAGGATCTGCCGCATTGCCGCTGCGTGGTGCTGATCGAGGCCTGCGAGGACTCGGGCAGCTACGACCTGCCGCATTACGTGGATCACCTGGCCGATCGCATCGGCAAGCCGTCGCTGGTGGTGTGCCTGGATTCGGGCTGCGGCAACTACGACCAGCTCTGGTGCACCACCTCATTGCGCGGCATGGCCGGTGGCAACCTGCGCGTGAGCGTGCTGGAGGAGGGCGTGCACTCGGGCGATGCCTCGGGCATCGTGCCTTCGAGCTTCCGCATCCTGCGCGGCCTGCTGGATCGGCTGGAGGACCAGGCCACCGGCACGATCCGCGTGGAGGAACTGTTCGTGCAGGTGCCGCCCGAGCGCGTCGAGCAGGCGCAGCGCGCGGCGCAGGTGCTCGATACGGCGATCTTCGACAAGTTCCCGTTCCTGCCGGGCATGTCGCCGGTCAGCGACGATCTCACCGAGCTTGTGCTCAACCGCACCTGGCGTCCGGCGCTGGCGATCACCGGCGTGGATGGCCTACCGCCGTTGGGCAGCGCCGGCAACGTGCTGCGCCCGACCACGGCGGTGAAGGTGTCCTTGCGCCTGCCGCCCACGCTGGATGGCGATACCGCCGGCAAGACGCTCAAGCAACTGCTGTTGAAGGATCCGCCCTATGGCGCGAAGGTGGAGTTCTCGCTGGAGAAATCCTCCACCGGCTGGAACGCGCCGGCGATGTCGCCGTGGCTGACGCAGGCCATCGAGGACGCCTCGCAGGCGTTCTTCGGCAAGCCGGCGATGTACATGGGCGAGGGCGGCACGATTCCGTTCATGGGCATGCTGGGCGAGAAGTTCCCCGGCGCGCAGTTCATGATCACCGGCGTGCTGGGGCCGCACTCCAACGCGCACGGACCCAACGAGTTCCTGCACATTCCCACCGGCAAGCGCGTCACCGCCACGGTGGCCAAGGTCGTCGCGGCGCACCATGCCGCCAGCCGTGAAGGGCTGACGCGCGGCGTGGGCGTGGCGGCGGGCGAGAGCCGTTTCGGCGATCATGCGTCCTGCTGCTGATTCAACCGGACCATCCACCGCTACACCATCCACCACTTCAAAGGAGATGCACCCATGATGGCAATCCTCGGCACCATCCTGATCGGTTTCTTCGCGGGCCTGATCGCGCGCGCGATCAAGCCGGGCAACGATGCGATGGGCTGGATCATGACGATCCTGCTCGGCATCGGCGGTTCGCTGCTGGCCACCTACGGCGGACAGGCGCTGGGCCTGTACCAGCCGGGCGAGACGGCGGGCTTCATCGGCGCGGTGGTCGGAGCGATCGTCCTGCTGGTGATCTGGGGCCTGGTAGGCAAGAAGAAGCGCTGATCGTTCGTCCGCTTCGGTGCGGATGCGTCCATTGGCAGTCCAGGAGAGTGCGATGAACCCGATGCGATATCTTTTCCCGGTGCTGGCGACGGCCTTCCTCGTCGCCTGCGCCGGCACGCCGGAACCGGCGACCGAGCCCGATGCCGCCGTGTCCGGAGAGACGCCGGCCAGCGGCCCGCTCGATGGCGGCCGCTGGAAGCTGGCGCAGGCCAGTGCCGGCCCGCTGGCGGCGCTGGAGCGCGCGCGCCAGGTGACGATGGAGTTCGACGAAGGCCGCGTGTTCGGCTACGGCGGCTGCAACCGCTATACCAGCACCTACAAGGTGACGGGCGAGCGCCTGGACATCGGCCAGGTGGCGAGCACGCTGATGTATTGCGAGGGCGAGGGCAACCAGGTGGAGCAGGCGCTGCACGAGCTGCTCAAGCAGCCCTTCGTGATATCGCGCGAGACCGGGGCGATGCGGCTCACGGCGCCCGATGGCACGCAGCTTCGCTTCGAGCCGGCGGGCAAGGGCGAGTAGGCGAGGGCGCGGAGCGGGAGCGAGGGAAGGGTGGAAGCGCCCGGCTGAACCCTCGTTTCCCGCTCCGGGGGTTCGCTTCTTTCAGGCGGTGACCGCCAGGCGCTGGCTGGTGCCGAAGTAACGCCCGATCTCGACCGGGTGATCCACCGCGAAACCTTGCGCGTAGTCCACGCCCAGGTCGGTCAGGCGCTGGCGTATCATGTCGTTCTCGGTGCATTCGGCGATGGTCTGCTTGCGCATCGCCCGCCCGATGTCGGCGATGGAACGCACGATCGCATAGGACAGCGCCGAGGTATCGACGTCGCGCACGAAGCTGCCGTCGATCTTGAAGAAATCCACGTCCAGCGAGCGCAGGTAGCCGAACGAGCAGAAACCGGTGCCGAAGTCGTCGAGCGCGAAACGGCAGCCCAGGGTCCGCACCGACGAGATGAAGCGCTGGGCGCGGCCCAGGTCGCCCAGCGCGGTGGTTTCGGTCAGCTCGAAGCACAACTGGTTCGGCCGCAGCGCGCTGCCGGACAGGCGCGCCGCGAGGTCGTCCAGGAAGCGATCGTCCTGCAACGAACTGGCCGAGAGGTTGATCGCGCACAGGCCCACTTGCCGCACCCGCTCGGGGTGGCGCTCGAACCAGTGCAGGGTCTTGTCCAGCACGTACCGGTCCAGCCGTACGCCCAGGGCATAGCGCTCGGCCGCGGCGATGAACTGGCCGGGCAGGACCAGCGGTTTTCCCGGCTCCTTGAGCCGCAGCAGGATTTCGAAGTGTTGCAGTCCTTCGTTGCCGGCGTGCAGTGGCACGATCGACTGGCAGTGCAACTGGAAATGGTCGTGCTCCAGCGCATGTCCCAGGCGCAGCGCCCAGCGCATGGTGTCCGAGCTCTTGCGCACGATGTCCTGTTCGCCCGGCTCGCCGCGCTGCACGCGGTTGCCGCCGCGCTCCTTGGCGGCGAAGCAGGCGGTGTCGGCCAGCGCCAGCAGGCTGCCGAACTCGGTCTCGTCGCCGTGGGTGGATACCAGGCCGATGCTGATCGTCGGCGCCGCCACGTGCTCGCCGGCCTGGAAACGGTAGCTGGCCACCGCCTCGCACAGGCCCTGCGCGCGCGCCAGCGCGGCCTGTGGCGTGGCATCGTGCATCAGCACCGCGAACTCGTCGCCGCCGATGCGGGCCAACTGGTCCTGCGACGGCAGGTTGGCGCGCAGCACGCCGGCCACGGCGCAGATCAGCTCGTCGCCCACGGCGTGGCTCATGGCGTCGTTGACGAGGCGGAAACGGTCCAGGTCGATGTAGGCCAGGGCCATCGACTGGGCCGGGACGTGCT
Organism: Chiayiivirga flava; assembly: GCA_037190825.1. Lineage (GTDB taxonomy): Bacteria > Pseudomonadota > Gammaproteobacteria > Xanthomonadales > Xanthomonadaceae > Denitratimonas > Denitratimonas flava_A. The sequence goes on along the minus strand of JBBCJS010000026.1, from coordinate 71,167 downwards.
GGATCGCGCGGCGCACCTGGTACTCGAAGGCGCTGCGGCTCAGGGTGCCGGTGAGCGGGTCGGTATTGGCGCGTTGCAGCAGCCGGGCCGAGGCCTGCCGGCTCTGGTGCATGCCCAGCGACAGCGTTATTGGAATGGCCGCGATCACGCACAGGAACGCGGCCAGCGTCGCCGCGCCGATCGGCGTGGCGGGGGCGGGGCCGGCGAAATCCAGGCTCAAGGCCATCGCCATCAGCAGCCAGATCGCGCCATTGGCGATCGCCACGTTCAGCGGCGGCAGCCGCACCGCGCCCCAGATCAGCGAAGCCAGCGGCAGGCCCACCATCGCCAGCGCATGGCTGGGGTCGTTGCTGCCCAGCCAGGCCGCGGCGAGCAGCACCAGGCAGGTCAGCCCGAGCCAGATGCGCCGTTCCGGCAAGCTCGCATAGGCACCCTCCGATGGCAGCAGCGGGCCGCTGACGTTGTAGCGGCGCTGCAAGCCGATCAGCACCGCCGGCGTCACCGCGACGATGCCGAACAGATCGCCCATCGCCCAGCGCAGCGCATCGGTGGCCATCGCGCTCGCCGGGCTCTGTCCGCTCAGCCACATGCCCAGCGTGCCGAAGGTCGCGCTCACCATCGCCAGCACCACGCCGCCGGCCAGCACGCCCGCGCCGGTGGGAACGTCGAAGCGATCGAACAGCCCCGGGACGAAGCGCCGGACGAACCACAGGCCGGCCAGCGCGCCCAGCACGTTGCCGGCGATGGACCAGGGCAGGAACGAGACCGGCACCGGCGCGATGGCCAGGTGCAGCAGCAATACCGAAATGGCCGGCAGCGGCCACCAGCGCCAGCCGAAATACAGCATCGAGGCGTAGACGATGCCGGTGGCCGGCCAGGTCAGGGTGACTTCCGATGGCCCGGTGGCGAGCAGCGCGATCCACGCAAGCGCCAGATAGGCACCTACCATCGCGACGGCAACCAGCAGTAGCCTTCCCCTGTCGCCCATGCCGGCAGTGTAGGCCGAAAAGCGGGCGCCGGAGCAAGAAGCGCGCAGTATTTTTCGGCATGTCGGCGCAAGGCGCGCGCAGACGTGGGGAGCCTTGTCTCGAAACTGCTAAAGTCGCCGGGTTTTACCTGTTCGTCGCCTGCTCGTCACCCGCCCGGAACCCCACGATGCCCAGCCTCATCGCGCGCCGCCGCTCCCGCATCCACGGCAATGGCGTGTTCGCCGTCGCCGACATCCCCGCCGGCGCGCGGGTGTGCTTCTACGAAGGCGAACGCATCACCCACGACGAGGCCGACGAAATCTACGGCGACACGCTCGATACCGGGCACACTTTCCTGTTCACGCTCAACGACGACTACATCGTCGATGGCAACCGGCGCGGCAACATCGCGCGCTGGATCAACCACAGCTGCGCGCCCAACTGCCAGGCGCAGATCGCCGAACATCCCGGCGGCGACCGCCGTCGCGACCGCATCGAGATCCACGCCCTGCGCGACATCGCCAGCGGCGAGGAACTGACCTACGACTACGGCATCCGGCTCGAGGTGCCGCACACCGCGAGGCTCAGGAAGCTGTGGGCCTGCCGCTGCGGCGCGCCGGCCTGCACCGGGACGATGCTCAGACCCAAGCGCTGACGGATTCCCGGCGACCCGGCGAGGGCGCGCCGGATCGCCGCGATGGCCGGATCAGCGCGCCAGCTTGCTGTGGCGGATGCCGTAGCCGAAATACACGACCAGCCCCAGCCCCATCCACAGCAGGAATCGCTCCCAGGTCTGCCAGGGCAGGTGCGAGAGCAGCCAGATCGAAAAGCCGATGCCCACCAGCGGCACGAACGGCACCCAAGGCGTGCGGAAGCGGCGCGGCAGTTCCGGCTGGCGCACGCGCAGCACCATCACCGACGCGCAGATCACCACGAAGGCGGACAGCACGCCGATGTTGACCAGTTGCGCCAGTTCGCCGATCGGCAGGAGGCCGGCCGCCAACGCCGTGCCGATGCCCAGCAGCCAGGTCGGGCGGTACGGCGTGCCGTGCCTGGGGTGGGGCTTGGCGAACCAGCCCGGCAGCAATCCATCGCGCGAGAGCGAATACCAGATGCGCGCGCCGGCCAGCATGAAGGCGAACACCACGCTGAGGATGCCCGTCACCGCCGACAGCGAAATCAGCACCATCACCCAGTTCAGCCCGAGCGCCTTGAAGGCATTGGCGACCGGCGCGTCGTTGTTGAGCGTGCCGTAGGGCGCGATGCCGGTCAGCACCAGCGAGATGGTGATGTACAGCGCCATCGAGATGCCCAGCGACAGCATCACCGCGCGCGGCAGGTCGCGCTGCGGATCGCGCGCTTCCTCGGCCGCCGTGGTCAGCGTGTCGTAGCCGAACACGGCGAAGAACACGATGGCCGCCGCCGCGACCACGCCCTGGAACCCGTAATGCCCGACGCCGCTGGCATCGACGATGCGCTCGGGGATGAAGGGCGACCAGTTGGCCGGGTCGATGTAGAACACGCCCACCGCGATCACCAGCGCGATGCCCAGCACCTTCACCGCGACGATGCCCGTGTTCAGGCGCGCCCCCCACTCGGTGCGCAGGGTCAGCAGCCAGGCCACCAGCAGCGCCACGCCCGCGGCGATCACGTTGAACACCCGGCCTTCGCCGGTGCCGGCGGCGCCCTGCGCCCAGACCGGCAGGTGGATGCCGGCCGCTTCCAGCAGGTTCAGCAGGTAGCCGGACCAGCCGCTGGCCACCGCCGCCACGATCAGGCCGTATTCCAGCAACAGGTCCCAGCCGATCAGCCAGCCCACGCCTTCGCCGAGCACGGCGTAGCCGTAGGTGTAGGCGCTGCCCGACGCCGGGATCAGCCCGGCGAACTCGGCATAGCACAGCGCCGCCGCGGCACTGGCGATGCCGGCGATCACGAACGCCAGCGCCACTGCCGGCCCCGCGTTCACCGCGGCCTGCTGCCCGGCCAGCACGAACACGCCCACGCCGATGATGCCGCCCAGCCCGATGCTGGTCAGTTGCCATACGCCCAGCACGCGGCGGAACTCGGTGCGCTGCCCGGCCTCGGCCTGGATCTTTTCGATGCTCTTGCGCCGCGTGGCGTTCGCCAGAAATCCCATGTGCATCCCTCTCCCTGGTGAGGCACGAATCATAGCTGGCGGGATGCGGCTTGCCACACAGATCATCGCCTCGCGCCGCCCACCGCCGCATCACTTCCTTTCGCTGTACGACTAGTACGCCGGCGGCGTGCGGACGCACGGCCCACCGGCGCAGCGGCCGGATGGCCGGGCAGCGCATCAAGGCACGAGAAAGCGCGCGCGAACGTGGGAATCGGGGAGTGCGGACACGGTGCACTCGACCGTTTCTGCCAGAGAGTTCTTAAGCTCCCGGTCCGCCCTTGCGGGCGCCCCAAGGCGGAGGGTGGCGGGAAGTGGTACAGCGCTGGACGGCGCGGAGTGTGGCGGGTTCGAACCAAACTTCACGGCGCGGTCGCACTGTCCAGAAGCGGACATGCGCTGTATCGAAACCGGGCAGCGCATGCCGCTCATGGCGGTGAAAATATCGGTAGAACAATGTCTTGTGAATATTCCCCGGGTTGGCTCAGGTCTTGCTTGAATCCCATCGGAAGCCGATACCCACGCTGCCCCAACCACGGATACGTCGCATGATCCTCGATGCCCTGCACAACGCCTTCCGCCGCCTCCGGGCGCGCCCTGGCAACACCCTTCTTTCCATCGGCATCCTGTCGCTGGGGCTGCTGGCGGCGATGTTCCTGTTCGGCTCGATCAAAAGCATCGTGCTGAAGCCAATGCCGTTTCCCGACGCCGAGCGGCTGGTGGCGGTAGGCTGGACCGGGCCTGCCTTCGGCGGCGAAGTGGACGGCCTGAGCACACGCGACTGGCTGGCGATCAAGGACGCCCTGCCGGTGTTCGACAGCGTGGCGGTCGATGGCGGGCAGGCCACGGTGAACGTCGGCTGGGACGAGCGCGTGAAGCGCTACAACGGCGCCATCGTCGGCGCCGAGCTGCTGTCGCTGTTCGATGTGAAGCCGCTGCTCGGGCGCGGTTTCTCGCCCGAGGACGACGCGCCCGGCGCGCCGCTGAGCGTGCTGTTGAGCGAGCAGGTCTGGCGCAACGACTTCGGTGCCGATCCCGACGTGATCGGCAAGGCGGTTCGCAGCAATGGCGAGGCCGCCACCATCGTCGGCGTGTTGCCGGGCTGGTTCCGCTATCCGATCGACCAGGAAGCCTGGATTCCGCGCCGGCTGGCGCTGGACGATGGGTTCGGCACACAACTCATCGCGCGCCTGGCCCCCGGCGTTTCGGCCGATCAGGCGCAGCTTGCGCTGGCGTCGCTGACCCGCGACATGGGCGAGCGGCTCGAAGGCGCGCGCGATGGCGCCGCGCTCGGGCTGATCCCGCTGCATCACCGCTTCGTGGACGACACCACGCGCCACATCCTGTGGATGATGTTCGCCGCCGGCCTGCTGGTGCTGCTGCTGGCCTGCGTCAACGTGGCCAACCTGCAACTGGCCGCGATCCTGCCGCGCCGGCGCGAACTGGCGGTGCGCAGCGCGCTCGGCGCGGGGCGTCGCCGGCTGCTCGCCGAGCTTCTGGCCGAAGCCTCGCTGATGGCGTTCGTCGCCACCGTGCTGGCGGCGGTCGGCAACGACCTGGTCGGGCGGCTGTGGGTCTCGCACCTGAGCGCGAGCGGATTGGCGCTGCCGTTCTTCATCGATTTCGACTACGACTGGCGCGATTTCGTCTTCATACCCGTGGTGGCGTTCGTCACCTGCCTGGTGTCCGGCCTGATCCCGGCGCTGCGCGCCGCCGAGACCGATGCGCAGGACGCGTTGCGCGACGGCAGCAAGGGCAGCCATGGCGGCGCATTCGCCGGCATCGCACGGATGCTGGTGGTGGGCGAAGTGGCGCTGACCGTGGTGCTGCTGGTGGGCGCGGCGATGTTCATTCGCGGCATCCAGAGCATGAACGATCTGGATGTGGGCAGCAGCGCCGATCCGGAAACGGTGTTGACCGCGCGCGTGGGCCTGTTCGAGAACGAGTATCCCGGCGATGCCGAGCGGCTGGCGTTCTTCGAGCGGGTGACCGAACGCCTGCGCGCCGATCCTCGCGTGCTGTCGGCCAGCGTTGCCACCGGCATTCCCGGCTGCTGCAACGGCGGCAGCGACAGCGCGGTGGCCGAAGGCGGAGCCAAGCCGGCCGAGGGATATCTGCGGCTGAGTCACGCCAGCGTGGATGCCGATTTCGCCGCGCTGTACGGTCTGCGGCTGCGCGAAGGGCGCTTCTTCGATACGCGCGATCGCGCCGGTTCGCTGCCGGTGACGGTGATCGACCAGCGCACCGCGCAGCGCCTGTGGCCGGATCGCCCGGCGCTGGGACAGCGCCTGGTGCTGGACCCGGACGCGGCCGAACCTGCGCTGCTGACGGTAGTGGGCGTGATCGAGAACCTGCATCTGCGCTCGGTCAATTCCGCGCCGCGCGCTTCCATCCTGCTTCCGTTCGCACAGGCGCCCGCGCGCTTCGCCACGCTGGCCGTGCAGGTGCGCGGCGGCACGGCGGCGTTCGGGCCGGCATTGGCCGAAGCCGTGCGCGCGGTCGATCCGAACACGCCGGCCTACTGGGTGCAGACCCAGGCCGAGGTGGTGAAGCAGGGGCGCGTCGGCACCGTGCTGGTGACGCAGCTGTTCTCCGGCGTCGGCGTGCTGGCGCTGGTCCTCGCGGCGGCCGGCCTGTACGGCGTGCTGGCGTTCTCGGTGGAACAGCGCACGCGCGAGATCGGCATCCGTCGCGCCATCGGCTCGGACCAGGTCGGCGTGGTGCGGCTGGTGTTCCGCCGCATCGCCGTGCAGCTCGCGTTCGGCCTTGGCATCGGCCTGGCGCTGGCGTTGCCGTGGTCGGCGCTGCTGGCCAATCCGGCATTCCACACCCGTGCGTTCGATCCACTGATCTTCGGAGGCGTCGTGGCGCTGGTGCTCGGCGTGGCGCTGATGTCCGCGTTTGCGCCGCTGCGGCGCGCGCTGCGGGTGGAGCCGACGGTGGCGTTGCGGCAGGAATGAATGCGCTGAGCCGCACGGGCGCAGGTCCGGCTGCACGCTGGCCGCCGCGGGGAATGTGAGGTGCACCCGCCGAGCCGGGCCGTCCCGGGCCCGGATCGGCGCGCGGTTACAGGCGGGTGATGCGGAACCAGTTGATGTTCCATCCGCCCTGGGCGGCAAACAGGCCGACGTTGTAGGTGCCGGCCGCCACCGTGACGGTGTGCGAAACGGTGGTCCAGTTCTGCCAGCCGCCCGTCGCAGGGATCTGTACCTCGCCGAGCAGGATGCCGCCCGCGTTGAGATCCAGCGATAGCCGGCCGCCGGAGGGGCTGGCCACGCGGTACTCGACGCGGTAAGTGCCGGTGGCCGGGAAGGTGATGCCGTTGTAGGCCATCCAGTCGCCCTGGTCGATCCAGCCGACGTTCTGGCCGCCCTCGGAGCAGGCCTCGGTCTGTACCCCCATCTGGGCGCTGAATTGCTCGGCCTCGATCGTTCGCGACCAGCTTTGCGAGTAGCTCGCCACCCGCAGCGATGACGCGGTGTCGTTGAACCCATCGCCGACCAGGCAGGGCGTGTCGGCGCTCTTGACGAGGCTGCGGCCGGTGAAGTTGTCGTGCTCGTAGAGGGTGACCTGGTAACCGGCGTTCACGCGCAGCGAGGAGAGGTCGTCGTTGGTGATGCCGCGTGCCTGCAGCTGCGCCAGCGTGTAGTTGCCTGCGGGCAGGCTGACGCCGTAGCCGCCGTAGTTGCAGTGCTGGTAGAGCGTCGCGACGCCGGCCGGGGCGTTGCCGTTGCGCTGGTACACGCGCACATAGTCGACGTACATCTTGGCCGGCAGCCTGCTTTCGTCGATGTTGAAGCCGGGCCAGTTGCCGCCGATGGCGAAGTTCAGCAGCAGGAAGAAATCGTTGTGGAACTCCTCGGTGCCGTTGACGCCGCCCTGGATGTTGACCTCGTGGAACTGATTGCCGTCGACGTACCAGCGGATCGCGCTGGCGTCCCATTCCACGGCATAGACATGCCAGTCCTCCACGTTCACGGCGGTATCGCCGCCGTATTGCGCGTAGTTGCCGTTGTGGTCGCGCCAGTGGATGGTGCCGTAGGTGCGGTTCTCGTTGTTGATGTGCTCCATCACGTCGATTTCGCCCGAGGCGGGCCAGCCGACCTGGGTGATGTTCGCGCCGAGCATCCAGAACGCCGGCCAGGCGCCCATGAAGTTCGGCAGCCGCATGCGCGCTTCGATGCGGCCGTACTTGAAGGTGCGGCGTCCCTGCGTCTTCATGCGTGCCGAGGTGTAGCGGTAGCCTCCGAAATCCTGGCGCCGGGCGGTGATCACCAGCGCGTTGTTCTCGATGGAGGCGTTTTCCTGCCGGTAGTACTGGAGTTCGTTGTTGCCCCAGCCGCTGGCGCCGTTGCCGATTTCATAGACCCAATCCGGGCCGATCGAGCCGTTGAACTCGTCGCTCCAGACCAGTTGCCAGCCCTGTGCCAAGGCACTGCTGGAGAGCAGTAGCGCGGCCAGGGCCGCAATGCATTTCGCCATTGGATTCATGGTGTTGCTCCCTCTCTGTGTTCGTATGTGATGAATCAGGTGGTGCCAGTCGCCGGATGCTTTCTTGGTCGTGCACTGGGGCGTGTGTCGTTCCGGTCTGCGCAGGAACGAGGCGAGGCGGGGCGGCCGTCGCCAGGAAGGGCACGCCGCGTCGATGCCATGGGGCGGAAGCGGCGTTGACAACGCTGTCATCGTATGGGTGCCATTTCTGTGATTTCAGTCACAGAATCCTGGCTTGTCGCTGTTTTTGGGGCAGGTATCGGCGAAATATTAATACCAATTACAGGACCAATTACGCGTTAAAAATATGTTTTGCGAGATGTTCTTGCAAAGTGGTATTGCATTGGCATTAAATTGGCCTCAAGGGGAGGGGGACTCCGTCAATGCCGTTCAGCCGGACCCGGTAGGGAGATGGCGACGGTTCCGAGAGCAATCCTCGCCACGGCGACCGCCCGGCGTGGAGACCCACAGACCGAGGGCAACATGAACCGAAAGCACACTGCCGTGACCAACGGCCATTCCGCCTCCTGCCGGCCCTCGCGCGCCGGCGAGTCTGGTCTTGCGCATCCCGCGCCGGACAGGAGCGTTCCCATGCAACCGAAATCCACGATGGCCTGGCTGGCGATCTGCCTGCTGGCCATGATCTGGTTTGGGAGTGCTCATGCCCAGACCGTTTCCTGCGCCGGCGTGGCGCAGTGGAGTCCGGGCACGATCTACAACCCGGGCGATCGCATGGTCCACCAGAACAAGCTCTACCAGGCCTCGATTCCGATCTGGAACGCGGCTCCCGACTACTGCCCCAGCTGCGGCTGGTATCAATTGCTGGGTACCTGCGGCGGCACCACCCCGAACCAGCCGCCCAGCGTTTCGCTGACCGCGCCCGCCAGCGGTTCCACCTTCGCCGCGGGCAGCAACATCACCGTTTCGGCCAGCGCTTCGGACAGTGACGGCAACGTGACCCGTGTCGAGTTCTTCCGCAACGGTGTCTCGATCGGCGTCGATACAAGCGCGCCTTACAGCGTGACCTGGAGCAACGCCGCGGCGGGCAGTTACAGCCTCACCGCCATCGCCACCGACAACGGCAACGCCACCACCACGTCGGCTGCGGTCAGCGTCACCGTGAACACCGGAACGGTGCCGGACACCGTCCCGCCCAGCGTGCCGGCCGGACTGCGTTCCACGTCCAAGACCGCCAGCAGCATCACCCTGGCCTGGAACGCGTCCACCGACAACAGCGGCGGCAGCGGCGTGGCCGGTTACGACGTTTACCGCAACGGCCAGCCCGTCGGCTCGCCGACCGGCACCGGCTATACCGATTCGGGCCTTCAGGCGTCCACCACGTACAGCTACACCGTGCGCGCGCGCGACAACGCCGGCAATGCCTCGGCGCAGAGCGGTGCGATCCAGGTCGCCACCAATCCCAGCGACGGCGGTGGCGGCGGCAAGAACGTCGTCGGCTACTTCGTGCAGTGGGGCATCTACGGGCGCAACTACCAGGTGAAGAACATCGACACCAGCGGCTCGGCGGCCAAGCTGACCCACATCAACTACGCCTTCGGCAACGTGCGCAACAACCGCTGCGAAGTCGGCGTCACCATCCCGGCGGATCCGAACACCGGCGCCGGCGGCGATGCGTTCGCCGACTACACCAAGGCGTTCCAGGCGGACCAGAGCGTGGATGGCGTGGCCGATACCTGGGATCAGCCGCTGCGCGGCAACTGGAACCAGTTGAAGAAGCTGAAGGCCAGGCACCCCAACGTGAAGGTGCTGATCTCGCTCGGCGGCTGGACCTGGTCGCGCGGCTTCTCCAGCGCGGCGCGCCCGGAAAACCGCCAGGCCTTCGTCGCCTCGTGCATCGACGCCTACATCCGCGGCAACCTGCCCGTCACCGATGGCGCGGGCGGCCAGGGCGCGGCGGCCGGCGTGTTCGACGGCATCGACATCGACTGGGAATACCCGGTGGCCTGCGGTCTGGCCTGCGGCACGCCCGAGGACCGGCAGAACTTCACCGCGCTGCTGGCCGAGTTCCGCCGCCAGCTCGACGCAGTGCGTCCGGGCCTGCTGCTGACCGTGGCGGTCGGCGCCGGCATCGACAAGATCCGCGTCACCGATCCTGGCCAGTACCACCAGTACCTGGATTACATCAACGTGATGACCTACGACTTCCACGGCGCGTGGGATCCGCAGACCAATCATCACTCGGCGCTGTTCGCCTCGCCGGCCGATCCGTCCACCGGCGACCAGCGTTACTACAACAGCAACGATGCCATCCAGGCCTTCCTCGACCGTGGCGTGCCGGCCTCCAAGCTGCAACTGGGCATTGGCTTCTACGGCCGCGGCTGGACTGGCGTTCCCAACTCCAACAACGGCCTGTACCGGAGCGGCAGCGCCGCGCCCGGCACCTACGAAGCGGGCATCGAGGACTACAAGGTGCTGAGGAACCGTGCCGGCAGCAGCTACATCGACCAGCAGGCGCGTGCGCACTGGAAGTACGACGGCAACACCTTCTGGAGCTACGACAACCCCGCCATCGTCGCCGAGAAGGTGAACTACGCGAAAGTGCGGGGATTGGGCGGCGTGTTCTTCTGGGAGTTCAGCGGCGACACCAGCGATGGCGAACTGGCCACCGCGATCCACAACGCCATCCGCTGATCATCGCCTGACCGTAACGCCGCTCCTGCGGCAAACCAAAGCGCCGGTTCTTGCGACCGGCGCTTTTTTTTTGCCCCCCGCCATCCATGGCGGCAGCCCCTCGGTTCGGTGAGGATGTCCGGAACCGAACGCTCCTCCGTCCCACTTTCGGACAATGCCCGGTCACACCACCCCGAAAAAACCGCACAACCACGCGCTTTGACGCATCTGGTACGAAGTTTGCTGGATAGTGCCATCCGCTGCTGCCGGCGACGCAACGGAATCTTTCCGCACGGAGTTCGCGCTGATGTCCGGTTCCCTTTTTTTCCACGTTGCGGCGGCGCGCGCCGATGCAGGCGTTGCGGCAGGAGTGATTCGCCCATGATCGCCAGCCTCGCACAAGACTTTCGCCTCGCCCTGCGCCGCCTGGGCCAGCGGCCTGGCTATGCGGCGCTGGTGACGGCGATTCTGGCGCTCGGCATTGGCGGCGTGATCGCGGTGTACGGCCTGCTGCATGCCGCATTGATCGCCGCGTTGCCGTTCCACGACGAGGCGCGCGTAATGCGCCTGGCCGAGAAGAACGAGGCCCGCGGCCTGGCGGAGTTTTCCGTTTCCACCGCCAATTTCCTGTCGTGGCAGGCGCAGTCCGACGCGTTCGAGGCGATGGCGGCGTTCAAGCAGGGTGGCCTGTACGTGCAGGAGCGCGACGGGGCGGAGTATGTGCAGGCGATGTGGATCACGCCGGGCTTCTGGCGCACGGCCGGCATCGCGCCGTTGCTTGGCCGCGCGCTGACCGATGCGACGGACGATCTCGCCGCCGGCGTGCTGATCGGCGAAGACCTGTGGGCGCGCCGCTACGCGCGCGATCCGGGCGTGATCGGCCGGACGCTGCGACTGGAAGACGGCGAGCGGCGCATCGCGGGCGTGGTGGCGTCGGACATCGGCACGGGCATGCGCCTGGACGTATGGCTGCCGCTGGATACGGCGGGCGATGCGGCCAATCGCGGCGACCGCCGTCTCACCGTATTGGCGCGCCTGAAGGATGGCGCGACGCTGGCATCGGCGCGCGCGGAAATGGACGCCATCGGCGTGCGGCTGGCGCGCGAGTTCGCCGACGACAACCGGGGCTGGGGCGTGCGCGTGGAGCCGGTGCGCGAATGGCTGGTGAACGCGGCGCAACGCGAGCGGATGTGGTGGCTGCTGGGCGCGGTGGGCCTGCTGCTGCTGGCCAGTTGCGCCAATACCGCGAGCCTGCAGATCGCGCGCGCCAGCCAGCGCTGGCGCGAGTTCGGCATCCGCCAGGCGATGGGGGCGGACCGGCGGCGGCTGGTGCGGGCGATGCTCGCCGAAACCTCGCTGCTGGCGCTGGGCGGGAGCGTCCTTGGACTGTGCCTTGCGGCGATGGCGCTGCGCTTGGCCGGCCAGACTCTGGCCGTGGCCTGGCCGCGCCAGGCGGCGCTTTCGATCGACCCCGCCGTGGCGGCCGTCGCCATCCTCGCCAGCGTGGCCACCGCGCTGCTGTTCGGTCTTGCGCCGGCCTGGCTGTCCTCGCGCGTGGCACCGGCGGCGGCGTTGTCGGCGGCGCGCGGAGAAGCCGGAAGCCGCGCCGCGCCGCTGCGAAATGTACTGGTGGCGACGCAGTGCGCGCTCGCCACCTTGCTGCTGGCCGGCGCCTTCCTGTTCGGCCAGCGCCTGATCGAACTTGCGCAGGCCGACCTGGGGTTTGCCCCCGAATCGGTGCTCACCGCGCGGATCGCGATTCCCGAACTCACCGAGCGCAGCGAACTGGAACGCCAGCAGCAGGCGCTGGATCGCCTGGTGCGGGAAGTCGCCGCGCTTCCGGGCGTGAGTGCGGCGGCGGTGGCCAGCGATGCGCCGCTGGGCGAGGTCGACACGCAGATGGAAGTGGGGCCGGGGCCGGTGCCGCTGGAGGTTTCCCCGCCCGAGCGGCAGGTGCAGGCATCCTGGCGGATCGTCAGTTCGGACTATTTCGCGACGCTGGGCATCCCGCTGCTGCGCGGCCGCGCCTTTGCCGAAGGGGACGAGCCGGAGGACTCGGTGATCCTCGCCCGCGCCGTGGCGCAGCGCGTGTTCGGAGCCGATGTCGATCCGGTCGGCCGCATGGTCACGCTCGGCAACCAGCAGCGCCGCCGCGTGGTCGGGGTGGCCGGCGACACGCGCCAGCGCGGCGTCGCCGATGCGATGACGCCGACGATGTATTTCCCGACGAGCTGGTACCTGTGGAACGAAATGACCCTGACCGTGCGTGCGCAGGGCGATGCCGCCGCGCTGGCCGCGACAGTGCGCGAACGCGCGGCGCAGGTGCTGCCGGAGCGGCCGCTGTACGACATCGGGGTGTTGAGCGAGCGCGTATCCGCCTCGACCGCCGCGCCGCGGTTGCAGGCCGTGGTGGTAGGCGCTTTCGCGTTCGCCGCGCTGGTGATGGCGGCGGCGGGCATCGGCAGCGTGATGGCCTGGCTGGTGGTACGGCGCACTCCCGAATTCGCCTTGCGCATCGCGCTCGGCGCGACATCGGCCCAGGTGCGAGGCATGGCATTGCGCACGGGTCTGCGGCTGGCGCTGACGGGAATCGGCACCGGCACGCTGTTGGCATTGCCGTTGCTGCCGGCCTTGCATGCCAGCCTGCATGCGGGAACGAATGCGGGCCTGTTCGCCTGCGCCGCGGCGGTTCTGGTCCTGCTGTCGGTATGCCTGGCCGCCTGTTGGCTGCCCGCGCATCGCGCGGCCCGGGTGGAGCCGCTGGCGGCGCTGCGCGGGGAATAGTGCGGTCGCGGGGCGGAGTTCGCTCCGCTCCGGGCCGCGGGAAAGCAATGGAATGGCACGCGAAACAGGAATGGACGGAATGATCATCGGCCTCGCACAAGACCTTCGCTTGGCCCTGCGCCGCCTGGCGCAGGCGCCCGGTTTCAGCCTTGCCGTGCTGCTGATGCTGGCGCTGGGGATCGCCTTCAGCGTCATCATGGCCGGCGTGCTGCGTGGCGTGCTCGGCAGCCTGCCGTATCCGCAGGCCGGGGACGTGGTGGTGGTGGAAAGCCACAGCGCCGAGCGGGGCGTGAGCCACGGCAGCCTCACGCCGGTCGAGGCGCTGCGGCTGGCGCAGGACGATGCGCCGTTCGCGGAGTTCGGCTACTACGTATGGAACGGCATGACGGTGACGCAGGGCGAACGCCCGCGCGAGATCGCCACGGCCCAGGTCAGCGTGGGATTCTTCCCGGCGCTGGGCATGGCGCCGCTGCTCGGGCGCTGGTTCGCCGCCGAGGATTTCGAGGGCGCGCACGATGCGGTGGTGCTGGCGCACGCCGAATGGCAGCGCCTGTTCGGCGGCGACCCGGACGCGATCGGCAGGTTCGTGGACATCACCGGCGAGTCGTCGGGCCGTTTGCGCGTGGTCGGCGTGATGCCGCCGGCCTTCGATCTTCCCAGCGACATGGTCGGCGCGTGGCGGCCACAGCCGCGCGCGGCATGGCCGCTGGATCAGCCGTGGACGCGGCACGGGCGTTTCGTCGCCGCCGTGGCGCGGCTGGATCCGGCCATCGGACAGGCCGCGATGGCGCAGCGGCTGGATGCGATATCGGCCGAGCTGGCCGAGGGCCACGGGTTGCCGCAGGGTCAGTGGCAGGTGCGTCCGCGCGCCTTGCTGGACGTCATCGTCGGCGACCTGCGCGGCGGGCTGTGGGGCGCGTTCGCGCTGGCCCTGCTGGTGCTGCTGATCGCCTGCGCCAACGCCGCCATCCTGATCGACGCGCGCCAGGTCGCGCGTCGTCACCAGCAGGCCGTGGTGCAGGCGCTCGGCGCCAGCCGTGGAAGGCTGTATCGCGCCCTGTTGCTGGAAGTGGGCCTGCTCACCGGGCTGGCGGTCGCGCTCGGCGTGGCGCTGGCGGTGCTGGGCATCGATGTGCTGCGCGAACTGGCGCGCAGCAGCCTGCCGCGCGTGGACGAGATCGCCGTCGATGGCGTGGCGCTGGGCATTGCCGTCACGGCGGGCCTGTGCGTGCCGCTCGTCGCCGCGCTGGCCGGCGCGCTGCGTCCGCGCGGCGAAGCCAGCGAGGCGATGCGCGGGGGCGGCAAGGGCGTGGTCGGCGGCGCGCGCCGGCGCGGCTGGCTGCCGGCGCTGGGCGTGGCGCTGTCCACGGTGAGCCTGGTCGCGGGCAGCGCACTGCTGTTCAGCCTGTGGCGCTTGCAGGCGGTCGATCCGGGCCTGCGCCACGACAACGTCTATGCCTACCAGTTGTTCCACGATGGCGAGATCGCGCACGCCACCTTCGCCGGCCACCTGCGCGAGCGCCTGCTGGCCTTGCCCGGCGTGGAGCAGGTGGCGGTGAGCAGCTCCGCGCCGTTCACCACGCAGATCGGCCGCATGACCGTCGATGCCAAGTTGCCCGAGCGCGATGCGCCCGAGCCGTGGGATATCGCGCTGCGCCGGGTGTCGCCCGAATACGCCGGGCTGCTGCGCATCCCGCTGCTGAAAGGCCGCATGTTCGACGCGAACGACCGCCCCGGTGGCGAGAAGGTGGCGATCGTCAATCGCGAGCTGGCGCGCCTTCTGTTCGGCGAGGAGGATGCGGTGAACCGCCTCGTCGAACTGCCGCTGCGCAACGGCCCGCGCGTGGCCTACCGCATCGTCGGCGTGAGCGGGGACACCCGCGCCGATGGCCTGCGCGCGCCGCCCGGCCCGGAACTGTGGATTCCGTTCGCGGCCGAGCCGAGCATGGCGATGAGTTTTCTCGTCGCCGCGAAACAGCCGCTGGACAACTACGAAAAGCAGTTCGCCGATGCGCTGTTCGAGGTCGATCCGCGCGAGGCCGGCTCGCTGGCGCAGACGTTGAGCGACGGCGTGGCTGCGCAACTGGCCCCGGCGCGCTTCTTCGCCCGTACCGTCGGCGCGCTCGCCGTTGCGTCGTTGTTGCTGGCGGCGTTCGGCGTCTACGCGGTGGCGGCGCTGCGCCAGCAGCAGCGCGTGTCCGAGTTCGGCCTGCGGCTGGCGGTCGGCGCGTCGCCCCGCAGGCTGGCGTTGCACATGCTCGGCGACAGCGCGCGCGCCGTGCTGACCGGCATCGCGCTGGGCCTGTGCGCCGCGTGGGCGGCGCTGCGCGTGCTGCAAGCGCAGCTGTTCGGGCTGGAAGGCGGGCAGGCGGGGGTGATCGGCGCGGGCGTGCTGGTCATGGTGCTGGCCGCGCTGATCGCGGCCTTGCTGCCGGCGCTGCGCGCCGCCCGCGTCGAGCCGATACGCGCGCTGCGGCACGAGTGATGCGATGAATCGCATGACTGGGGGTTTCGATAAACCTGCTTTTGCTCGTCATTCCCGCGAAGGCGGGAGCCCAGCGTCTTTGTTTTTCGATAGGTCGGAGGCACTGGGTCCCCGCCTTCGCGGGGACGACGAAATCAGGAGTTGCTGGGGAGAACCCGCATGACCGCATTTTTCGACGACCTTCGCTTCGCCCTGCGCCGCCTGGCGCAGGCGCCCGGCTTCAGCCTGGCGGTGCTGCTGATGCTGGCGCTGGGCATCGCCTTCAGCGCGATCATGGTCGGCGTATTGCGCGGCGTGCTCGGCAGCCTGCCGTTTCCCGATCCGGCGCGCGTGGTGGCGGTGGAGAGCCACAGCGCCGAAACGGGCATCGCACAAGGCGCGTTGACGCCGCTGGAAGCCGTGCGCCTGGCCGAATCGGAGGTGCCGTTCGCGCATTTCGGCTACTACCAGTGGAACGGCATCACCGTGCTGGACGACGAGCATCCGCGCGAGATCACCACGTTCCAGGTGAGCGAAGGCTTCTTTCCGGCGCTGGGCCGCACGCCGCTGCTGGGCAGCGGTTTCGCGCCGGAGGATTTCGAGCGCGGCGATGCGGTGATTCTTTCGTATCGGGAATGGCAGCGCCTGTTCGGCGGCGATCCGGCAGCGATCGGCCGCAGCGTGGAAACCGTGGATGGCAGGTTGCGCGTGGCGGGCGTGATGCCGCCGGATTTCGATTTTCCCAGCGAGATCGGCGGCGCGTGGCGGCCGATGCCGCGTGGCCACTACCCGCTGGATCGACGCTGGACGTGGCAATCGCGCTCCGTGTCCGCCGTGGCGCGGCTCGATCCTGCCGTCGGCGCGGCGACGCTGGCGCAGCGCCTGGATGCGTTCTCCGCCGCGCTGGTCGAAGAAACCGGGCACCGCGAACAGACGCTCGGCCAGTGGCGATTGCGGCCACGCCCCTTGCTGGACACGATCGTCGGCGACGTGCGCGGCACGCTCTGGGGCGCCTTCGTGGTGGCTTTCCTGGTGCTGCTGATCGCCTGCGCCAATGCCGCGATCCTGATCGACGCGCGCCAGACCGCGCGCCGTCGCGAACAGGCCGTGGCGCAGGCGCTGGGTGCGAGCCGGGCGCGGCTGGTGCGCGGCCAGTTGCTGGAACTCGGCCTGCTCGCAGGGACGGCGGTGGCGCTGGGCGTGGCGCTGGCGATGTTCGGCATCGATGCCCTGCGCGAACTGGCGCGCAGCAGCCTGCCGCGCGTGGACGCCATCGCCATCGACATCAAGGTGCTGGCCATCGCCGCAGGGTTTGCCGCGCTGGCGCCGCTGGTCGCCTTGCTGACCGGGGTGCTGCGTCCGCGCGGGGAGGCCGGCGAGGCGATGCGTGGCGGCGGCAGGGGCGTGGTGAATGCGACGGGTCGCCGCACCTGGTTGCCGGTGCTCGGCGTGGCGCTGTCCACCACCAGTCTGGTGGCCGGCAGCGCCTTTCTGTTCAGCCTGTGGCGCTTGCAGGCGGTCGATCCCGGTTTGCGGCACGAGAACGTCTACGCCTTGCAGATGTTCCACGACGGCGATCTGGAGCAGCGCCTGGCGTTCGCGCGCCGTCTTGCCGAGGAGTTGCGGGCGCTGCCGGGCGTGGAAAGCGTGGGGCTGGGCAGTTCCGCGCCGTTGATCTCGGGGATCGGCAGGATGCACCGCGCACCGATGCTGCCTGGGCGCGACGCGCCGGAGCCGTGGACGCTCGGCGTGCGCCGCGTCTCGCCGCAGTACGCGCCGACGCTGGACATCCCCATCGTGCAGGGCCGCAACATCGACGACACCGACCGCCATGGCAGCGAGAAGACGGCGGTGATCAACCGCGAGGCCGCGCGCCGCCTGTTCGGCGCGGACGATCCGCTGAACCGCATCGTGGAACTGTCGCTGCTGGATCGCCCGCGAGTGCCGTACCGGATCGTCGGCGTGAGCGGGGACGTGCGCAACGGCGGCCTGCGCGCGCCGCCGGAGCCGGAACTGTGGACCGCGTTCGCGTCCGAAGTCACCAACGTGATGAGCTTCCTCGTCGCCGCCCGCCAGCCGCTGGCGAATCACGAGAAGCTTCTGGCCGAGGCGTTGCACCGGATCGAGCCGCGCAGGCCGGCCTCGTTGATCGTCTCGATGGACGAGCGGATCGACGAGCAACTCGCTCCGGCACGTTTCTTCGCCCGCAGCATCGGCGCGTTCGCGCTGGCCGCGCTGCTGCTGGCGGCGTTCGGCGTGTATGCGGTGGCGGCGCTGCGGCAGAGACAGCGCACCGCCGAATTCGGCCTGCGGCTGGCCATCGGCGCCTCCCCGCGCGCGCTGGCAATGCACATGCTCGGCGACAGCGCGCGCGCCGTGCTGACCGGCATCGCGCTGGGCCTGTGCGCGGCATGGGCGGCGCTGCGCGTGCTGCAAGCGCAGTTGTTCGGGCTGGAAGGCGGGCAGGCGAAGGTGATCGGCGCGGGCGTGCTGGCGATGCTGCTGGCCGCGCTGCTTGCAGCCGCATTGCCGGCATTGCGTGCCGCGCGCGTGCCCCCGGCGCGGGCACTACGCGAGGAGTGAGTGGATGGATATTCGCAGGAGAACCGAATCGTGATCGACAGTTTCAAGCAGGCCCTGCGCGGCCTGGCCGTGCAGCGCGGCACCGCGTTGTTCGCCATCTGCATCCTGGCCTGCGGGCTGGGCCTTTCCATTGCGATGTATTGCGTGCTCGATGCGGTGCTGCTGCGGCAACTCCCGTATCCCAACGCCGAGCGCATCGTGCAGGTGCAGGAACTGGCCGGCGATGGGGACGCGATCAGCCTGGCCGGGCCGAACGTGCTCGATCTCACCCAGTCCGTGGATCGCTTCGCCGCCACCACGTGGTATGGCGGTGGCGATGTCATGGTGGCCGTGCCCGAGCGTGTGGTCCGCGTGCAGGTCACGGTTGCGGGCGGGGATTTCTTCGACGTGTTCGGCCTGGCCCCGGCGCGCGGGCGCACCTGGTCCGCGGGCGACGGCGCGCTGGAGGCGGTGATCGGCCATGGCCTGTGGCAGAGCCTTTTCGCCGGGCGCGAGGATGTGCTGGGGCGCACGCTGGACATCGACGGCGAGCGTCGCACCGTCGTGGGCGTGATGCCGCCGGGTTTCAGCTTCCCGCGGGAAACGGCGGTATGGATGCCGGCGGATGCGAGCCACGTCGGCACCAGCCGCAGCGCGCACAACTGGCGGATGCTGGCCTTGCTGGACGATGGCGACGCGCTCGCCGTGGCGCGGGCCCAGGCCGATGCGCTGGCGCAGCGGCTGGTGGCGCAGCACGGCGACGACATGACGGCGCGCGGCTTCGATCTCACGCCGCTGGCGCAGGCGATGGCCGCGCCGGTGCGTCGCGCGCTCCAGGTATTGGGCGTGGGCGTGGCCTTCCTGCTGCTGATCGCGGTGAGCAATGCGGTGAACCTGCTGCTGGCGATGCGGCTGGCGCGCGCGCGCGATTTCGCATTGCGCGCGGCGCTCGGTGCGAGCATGGCGCGCATGTTGCGCCAGTGCCTGACCGAGAACGTGCTGGTGGTGGGGCTGGCATGGCTGGCCGGGTTGGGCATCGCCGCCGCCGTGGTGCGCGTGCTGGTGGTGCTGGCCGGAAACGCCTTGCCGCGCGTGAACGAGATCGCGGTGACGCCCGGCGTGGTGCTGGTATCGGCCGTGCTGGCGGCGCTGATCGCATCCGCGCTCACGCTCGCGGCCTTGCCAGGCGTGCGCGAAGCCGCGCCCGCGATGGCGCTGCGCGAAGGCGGGCGCGGCCAATCCGCGGGCCGCGCCACGCTGCGCACGCGCGCCGGCCTGCTGGTGGTGCAGACGGCGCTGACCACGGTGCTGCTGGTGGCCGCCGTGCTGCTGGGGCGCAGCTTCCTGGCCCTGATGGCGGTGGATCCGGGTTTCGAGGAAACCGGCGCGGTGCGCATCCAGTTGAGCCAGCCCGGGAGCGAGGATCGCCAATTGCAACTGGCGACGGCGCGCCGCTACCAGCAGTTGGCCGACGAACTGGCCGGCATGCCCGGCGTCACCGCCGTGGGGGGCGTCAACAGCCTGCCGCTCACCGCCGGCAGCAACGGCGCGTTCTGGGACCATACCGTCACCGATTTCGAGCAGCCGTTGCCGCAATACATCGGCTACGCCGAGTTCCGCGTCGCCAGCGCCGGCTATTTCGCCGCCGCCGGCATCCCGTTGCTGGAAGGGCGCGATTTCGACGCGCGCGACCGTCCCGAGGGCGAGCACGTCGCCATCGTCAGCCGCCAGCTGGCCAAGGACACCTGGGGCAATGAAAACCCCATCGGCAAGCGCATCCAGGTCGGCAACATGGATGGCGATGCGCGGCTGGTGACGGTGGTCGGCATCGTCGGCGACGTGCGCGAACGGCGGCTGGAGCGCGAAGCCGGCGGCGCGGTCTACGTCAACCTCGCGCAGCGCCCGCGCGTGGCCGCGCAGTTCAACCTCGTGGTGCGCAGCACGTTGCCGCTGTCCAGCCTGATGCCGATGCTGCGCCAGCACCTTGAGGCCTATGCCGCGCAAGTGCCGTACTCGCTGCAACCGCTGGCCGAGGTGCGCGTCGAAGCGATGGCGCAACGCCGCTTCAACCTCGTGCTGCTGGGCGTGTTCGCCGGTTCGGCGCTGTTGTTGGCCGGCAGTGGCCTGTACGGCCTGATGGCGTTCTCGGTGGGCCAGCGCCGCAGCGAGTTCGCCATCCGGCAGGCACTGGGCGCACAGGCCGGCGGCATCGGCTGGATGGTGCTGCGCAATGGCCTGCTGCTGGCCGGCCTGGGTTTGGCCGTGGGCGTGGCGGCGGCGCTGTCGCTCTCGCACCTGCTGCGCGGCCTGCTGTTCGGCGTGCCGGCCAGCGATGTCACCAGTTTGCTGCTGGTGGCCGGTGTACTGGGCGCGATGGCACTGGTCGCCTCGCTGCTGCCGGCCTGGCGCGCCAGCCGCACCGAGCCGGTGGCGTTGTTGCGGTGACGAGCGCCAGGCCGCGTCCTGCAACGCCCGCGCACGCGGCTGGTCGTGTCGCATCGCATGCCGCAGGCCGTGATGCATTGAAGGCAATGTGGCGGCACCACTGTCCGAAACCGAACGCACCCCTGTTCCACTTCCGGACAATGCCTGGCCGCAACGCCCGCAAACCCGCATAGCCACGTGGTCTGAGGTATCTGGTACGAAGTTTGCTGGACAGGAGCGTCCGCCGCTGTCGGCGATGTGATGGAATCTGCCCGCATGGCTTCTTTTTTCCTCGACGACCTGCGCCACGCCCTGCGCGCGCTGCGCCATCGCCCGGGTTTCTTCCTCGCCGCCGTGCTGACGCTGGCGCTGGGCGTGGGTGCGGTGACGGCGATCTTCACGGTGTACGACGCGGTGCTGCTCAAGCCGCTGCCGTTCCGCGAGGCGGACCGCATCGTGCGGGTGATGCGCAACCAGACGCCGGTCGACTACAGCCCGATTTCCGCGCCGATGGTCGGCGAGTGGGAGCGCGGCGGGCGCGAGGTGTTCGATGCCTTCGGCGTGTATGTGCCGCAGACCGTGAACCTTACCGGCGCGGGCCACGCGCAGCGGCTGGAAGCCTATGCGGTGTCGCCCGGCTACTGGGCGGTGTTCGGCCAGCCCATCGCGCTGGGGCGGGCCTTCGGCGAGGCCGAGGAGAACGCCAACGAGCGCGTGGTGGTGATCGGCGACGCGCTGTGGCGCAATCGTTTCGATGCCGACCCCGCCGTGCTCGGGCGCGACATCCACCTCAACGGCGAAAGCTGGCGCGTGATCGGCGTGGCCGAGCCGGGCTTCCGCTATCCGTCCGATGCGCAACTGTGGCTGCCGACTTTCCTGCCGGCCAAGACCTCCGGGCGCGGCAGCAACTCGTGGGCGCCGGTGGCGCGGCTGGCGCCCGGTGTGGACGTGGCGCAGGCCGCCGCCGCGATGAAGGTCGTCACCGACTGGCAGGCGGAAACCTTCCCCGACATCCATGCCGGGCTTTCGCCGCGCATCGAGCGGGTGCGCGATCTGGTGGGCTCGCGGTTGCGCTCGCCGCTGGCGATATTGCTGTCGGCCTCGGCGCTGGTGCTGCTGATCGCCTGCGCCAACCTCGCCGGGCTGATGCTGGCACGCGGCCAGGTGCGGGCGCAGGAACTGGCCCTGCGCCGCGCGATCGGCGCGGGCAGCGACCGGCTCGTGCGGCAGGTGCTGGCCGAATCGTCGCTGATCGCGTTCGCGGGCACAGGCGTCGCCTTGCTGCTCGCGCCGCCTGCGGTGCGGGGCCTGCTGGCGATGGCTCCCGGATTGTTGCCGGCGTATCACGCGCCGGGCGTGGACTGGCGCGTCGGTGCGCTGGCCTGCGCGGTGGCGCTGGCGACACTGCTGCTGTTCGGCCTGGCTCCGGCGCTGCGGGCTTCGCGTGCCGATCCGATCGAGGCGATGCGCGGCGCATCGCGCGGACAGACCGGCAGCCGCGCGCAGGCGCGGGCGCGCGGCGTCCTGGTCGCCGCCGAGATCGCGCTGGCGATGACCCTGCTGGTGGGCGCGGGTCTGTTGATCGACAGCCTGCGGCGGCTGGGCCACGTCGATCCGGGCGTGGCCGAGCCGGAAACCCTGCTCGCCGCCGGCCTCTCGCTGCCGACGCCGGCGATGCAGCCGGGCGAGGAGTTCGCGCCGTGGGTGGAGCGCGTGCGCGCTGAGCTTGCGCCGCGCATCGAGGCGCTGGAAACGCGCGTGGCGGCATTGCCGGGCGTGCGTTCGGTGGCGTTTTCCGACGTGCTGCCGGGCGGCGGGGCCACCGGCTGGAACGGTGGCGTCTCGGTGGCCGGCCACGTGCTGCCCGAACATGCGCTGGTGCAGTTCCGCTTCGTCGGGCCGGAGTTCTTCCGGACCGCCGGCATCCCGCTGTTGCAGGGCCGTGCGTTTACTTCGGGCGATGGCCCCGGCATCTTCGCCGATACCGCGCTGGTGAATCGCGCCTTCGTCGATCGCTACCTGGGCGGCGGCGATGCGCTCGGCGCGCAGGTGAGCACGTTCGATGGCTCGGCCAAGACCGTCGTCGGCGTGGTCGAGAACGTGCGCCAGGGCGGGCCGGAACGGGAGCCGGACGCGGAAATCTATTTCCCGATGCGCACTGCGCCGACCGGCGACATGGCATTGCTGGTACGCGTGGACGGCGACGCGCTGGCGCTGGCCGAAAGCCTGCGCCGCGCGGTGCGCGAGGTGGCCCCGGACGCGCCGGTGCACGCCATCCGCACGATGGATTCGGTGTTGCGCGAAACCACCGCGCTGCGGCGCTTCAACATGGGCCTGATGGGCGTGTTCGCGGGCGTCGCGCTCGCGCTTGCGGCAGTGGGCCTGTACGGCGTGATCGCCTATGCCGCCAGCCAGCGGCAGCGCGAGATCGGCGTGCGCAAGGCGGTCGGCGCGCGCGGCACGGACATCCACGCGATGATGCTGCGCGCCGCCTTGCGCATGGTGCTGCCGGGCATCGTCGCGGGCACGCTCGGCGCACTCGCGCTGGGCCGTTTCATCGCCTCGCAGTTGTATGGCGTGGGCGCCTCCGATCCGCGCGTGCTCGGTCTGGCCGCGCTGGCGCTGACGGCGGTCGCGCTGGTCGCCTGCCTGATCCCGACCCTGCGCGCCGCGCGCGTGCCGCCGATGGCGGCGCTGCGGGATGAGTAGAAGGCCCTCTTCTCCGCCGCTGGTGGGGGAGGGGGAGTCAAAGCCGAAAAGCGGTTGCCATGAATCGACATCCATCCGGAGCGTGTATCCCATGTCCCATTCCTTCGCCGCTTCCGCCCCATCCCGCGCGCGGGCCGTGTTTGACGCCAGGCTCGGCGAGTGCCGCGACGCCTGTCGCCGCACGGTGCGCCGGCCCGGTCCGGCGCTGTTCTCGCTGCTGGTGCTGACCGGCGGTTTCGCCTGCTTCCTGTTCACGCTGGTGATGCTGCGCGGCATCGTTTTCGCCAGCCCACCGTATGCGCAGATCGACCGGCTGGTGCACGTCGCCCACGCGCAGGCCGGCCGGCCCAACCTGCGGCAGGGCATGCCGGGCGAGGAAGCGCGCGCGCTGCTGGCTTCGCTGGATGCCTTCGAGGTGGCTTCCGAATACGCGCGCGGCACCGTGGTGCTGCGCCCGGACAAGGTGCCCGAGCAGGTTGATGCGGTGTTCGTCGGCGGTGGGTTCTTCGACACGCTCGGCCTCGTGCCGGCGCTCGGTCGCAGCCTGGTGCCGGAGGATGCAAGCGGTGCAGCGCCGGTGGCGCTGATCGGCGATGCGTTGTGGCGCACGCGCTTTGCCGCCGATCCGGACGTGCTGGGCCGTGTCGTCGGCATCGATGGACAGGCCGCCACCATCGTCGGCGTGCTGCCGGCGCAGTTCGATTTCCAGGGCGCGCAACTGCTGCTGCCGACCGTTCCCGGCGATGCGCGCAGCGTCATGCTGATCGGCCGGCTCGCGCCCGGCCGCAGCCAGGCCGAGGTGCTGGAGCGGATGCAGGCGCACATCGCCACCCTGCCGCCGGATCGGCGCGGTGAGGGCGCGACCGAGACGATCGCGCGCGTGGTCGGGCTCAAGGCCTGGATCGTCGGCGTCGATGCCGCGTACTTCATCGGTTTCACGCTGCTGTGCGGCGCGCTGGTGCTGCTGATGGCGGTGGTCAACGCCGCCCACCTCCAGGTCGCCGCGATGGCGGTGCGGCTGCGCGAACTGGCAACCCGCGCCGCGCTCGGCGGCACACGGCGACGCCTGTTCGGCGGGCTGGCGCTTGATGCCGGGCTGATCGCCGCGACGGCGGCGCTGCTTGGCCTGGAGCTGGCGCATGCCGGCGGCCTGTGGCTGATGGATACCGTGGCCGCGGCCGGCGATCCGATGCGGCCGTGGATGCGCACCGCCGTCACGCCGGGCATCGCCGCGTTGGCCGCGCTCGCCGCGTTGACGGTGACGGGGGCGATCGCGCTGGTGGCCGCATGGCGGCTGCGGCACCTGAAGGTCGAGGCCACGCTGCGCGGCGGCGGCCAGGTCGGCGTGGATTCCGCGGCCGGGCGCGGCGCCAGCGTGCTGACCGTGGTGCAGGTCGGGCTGGCCTGCGTGCTGTTGCTGAGCGCACTGGTCAGCGTGCGCCTGCTGGCCGCCGTGCTTTCCGTGGAACCGGGCGTGCGTGCCGATCCGGCGCGCGTGGTCAGCGCGCAGGTGGCCTTGCCGCCCGGCCTCGCGCCCGCCGAAGCGGCGCGCCGTGCCGAGGCGATCCGCGAGCGCATCGCGCGCGAACCGGGCGTGGAAGCGGCCTCGCTTGCGACCGTGACGCCGGGACGCGGCCTGCCGAGCATCGACATCGCCGTCGATGGCGCGGTGCGCGACGACGGCGCGCGCGCGGTCAGCGCGGTCGCGCGCATCGACGCCCATTTCGCCGCGACACTGGACTTCGACATCGTCGGCGGGCGCGGCTTCAGCGCCGTGGACATCGCCGAGAACCGCCCGGTGGCGGTGGTGGACCAGGCCTTCGTCGATACCTGGTTCGGCGGCGCCGATCCGCTCGGCCGCCGCATCGTGCTCGATCCGGGCAGTCCCGACGCGCGCACGGTGACGGTGATCGGCCATACCCGCGCGCTGCATCCGTGGACGCCGGACGACCTGCCATCGCCCGATCTGCTGCTGCCGTTCTCCCCGCGCGAAGGGCGTTACTTCAGCCTCACGCTGCGCACGGGCGGCGACCCGGCGACGCTGATGGCGCGCCTGCCGTCGCTGGTGGCGCAGGTCGATCCGGATGCGCCGTTGCAGATGGTCGCCACCCAGAAGGCGATCGCGAACATGGAGCGCATGGGCATCCAGTTGCTGACCCAGATCTTCGCCGCCATCGCCGGCATCGGCCTGCTGCTGGCGGGCGCGGGCCTGTACGCCACCCTGGCGCTTGGCGTGGCGCGCCGTACCCGCGAAATCGGCCTGCGCCGCGCCATCGGCGCGAGTGCGCGCAGCGTGGCGCTCGCCGTGACCCGGCGCGGCGGCGTCGCGGTGCTGGCCGGCATGCTGCTCGGTTGTCTCCTGGGCGCGCCGCTGGCCTATGGACTGGCAACGCAGATGCAGAACGCGCCGGGATTCGATGGCCTCCTGTTCGTCACGGTGCTGGGCACGCTCGCCGTCGCCGCCGCGCTGGCGATGCTGGTGCCGGTGCGCCGCGCGTTGCGCATCGCGCCGATGGAGGCGTTGCGGCACGAGTGACGGAATCCTGCTCAAGAACTTGCTTGTGCGGCGAGGCTTTTACTCTCCTTCCCCCCGGGAGAAGAGCCTGCCCCGGACTTGATCCGGGGTGCCCGGAGGGCGGATGAGGGTGCGGTCGAAGCGGTGTAACCAAACCTTGCGACAAGGTTTGGACACGCGCTCCACTCGTACCCTCACCCCAACCCCTCTCCCGGCGGGAGAGGGGCATTTTCAAGCCTCCTGCCAGTGCGGTGTCCCGTGTTTCTTGTCTCGTCATGCCCGCGTAGGCGGGCATCCAGCGCCTTGAAATGCAAAGAAAAGTCACTGGGTCCCCGCCTGCGTGGGACGACGGTTAATGCGGTTTTTTTGCGGGACACCGCACTAGTTTCCGGGGCAAAAGCCGGCAACTCTCCCGCCGCTGGCTGGGAAGAGGGAGCCCGAAGTGCGCTTCATTCGTTTTCCCCGGCGAGCCGCTCCAACGTGGCGCGCGCGCGTTCGACGCGGCGGGTTTCGGAGTGGTCGGCGCCGAAGTTCTCGTGCAAGAGGGCGATGACGGCGTCCTGCTCGGCCAGCGCTTCGTCGCGCCGCCCCAATGCGGCGAAGGCGGCGGCGCGGGCTTCCATGGTCTGGCCGAGTTCGCTGTAGAGGTTGGGGTCGTCGGGCAGGGCGCGCGCGGCGGCCTCGGCCTCCTTCAGCGCCATGTCGCCCTGGCCGGTGCGCGCCAGCAGCATGGCGCGATTGGCGCGCGTCACCACGCAGAGCACGACGGTGTCTTGGTCCGCCTGTTCGCACAGCGCCAAGGCATGGGCGAGGGAGGCCAGCGCGCCATCGTCGTTGCCGCGCTGGCGTTGCGCGATGGCAAGGTAACGCAGCGAGGAGATGGCCGCGCTGTCGCCCATGCGCTCGTACATGGCGATGGATTCGCGCAACTGGGCCTCGCCTTCCTCCGTCTCGCCCATGCGGACGCGTTGCAGGCCCAGATCGCCGAGCGAACTGGCGGTCCACGGGTGATCGCCCGCGAAATTGGCGCGCGTCACCGCCAGCGCGCGTTCGGTGTAGGCGCGTTCTTCGCGGACGTTGCCACGTATGTATTCCAGGTTGGCCAGTGAACTCAGGGCGGACCACAGCGTGGGCGAATCGGGGCCGTGTTCGCGTTCGATCAATGCCATGGCTTCGTTGAGCAGGGCTTGCGCTTCGTCGTGCTCGCCGCTGTTGAGCGCGAGTCTGGCGGCGTTGGACAGCAGCGGGATCAGGCGGGCGTCGTTCGGCGCGCGTTCGCGGAACAGGTGCAGGGCACGACCGAGGGTATCGCGTGCGGTGCGCAGGTCGCCCAGGGTGCCCTGGGTGACGGCCAGGTTGGCGAGGGCCGAAGGCAAGGCGAGCGGGTCGCCGCCGTCGTCGCGTTCCAGGATGGCGACGGCGCGCTGGATGTGGCGCACCGTCGCCTGCATGTCCCCGGTGCGGAAGGCATGCACGGAGAGGTTCTGAAGCGATTCGGCCACGGCCGGGTGATCGGGGCCGTATTCCTTCTCGGCCACGGCCAGGGCCTGCTCGAACAACGGTTTTGCTTCATCGAAGCGGCCCTGGTTGAAGCGGATCTCGCCGAAATCATCCAGCACGTCGGCCTGCAGCACCGGGTCGCCGGCAAGTTCGGTGCGGGCGCGTTCGAGCGCGGCGTCGAAGGCGTCCTCGATGGTTTGCGGCGCGCCCGCGCTGCGCCGCATGGGATCGGCAGGCAGGAACACGGACACCATGAACTCCTTGACCTTGCGCGTGCGTGCCGCCTGGGTGCGCGCCTGTTCGGCCTGCTGTTCTGCGCGCAGGGCGTGCGCATCGGCGCGCAGGGCATGGTCGTGCGCGACCTTGGTCTGCCACAGCGCCGCGCCCAAGCCGCCGATCAAGGCCAGCAAAACGGCGCTGGCACTGCCCACGGCGAAGCGGTGGCGTGCGACGAACTTCTTCATGCGATAGGTGGCGGTGTCCGGCTGCGCCGCGATGGGACGGCCATCAAGCCAGCGGCGCAGGTCGTCGGCCAGTTGCGCGGCACCGGCGTAGCGCCGCGCAGGTTCGGGTTGCAGCGCGGTGGCGACGAGGGTGTCCAGATCGGCGGAAATGTCCTTCGGCGTGGTCGTGGTGTGGGTATCGCGGGTTTTCTCGCGCAATGCACGGCTGGGGTGCGGCGCGGTTTCGTGGGCGAGGCTGGCGATGAGGCGATCCGGCGCTGCACTGCGCTGCGGGTGCGGCGGCGTGCCGACGAGGAGTTCGTATAGCACCGCGCCGAGCGCGAACACGTCCGCCGCCGTGCCCACCGGCTCGCCGCGAATCTGCTCGGGCGCGGCATAGGCCGGGGAGAACACCCGCACGCCGGTGCCGGTGAGGGCTTCCGCGCCCGAATCGTCCATCAGCCGCGCGATGCCGAAATCCAGCACGCGCGCGCGGCCCTGGGCATCGACGAGGATGTTGGAAGGTTTCAGGTCGCGGTGCACGATCAGTTGCGCCTGCGCGTGCGCCACCGCGTCGCAGACCTGCAACAGCAGTTCCACCCGCTCGCGCGTGCCGAGTCTTCTTTCGTTCGCGAAACGCACGATGTCCGTGCCCGGCACGAACTCCATCGCGTACCACGGCGTGCCGTCGTCGGCGACGCCGCCATCGAGCAGGCGCGCGATGCCCGGATGATCCAGCCGCGCCAGGATGCGGCGCTCGCGCGCGAAGCGTTCGCGCAGCGCGGGCGAATCCAGCAGCGGGCGGATCAGCTTCACCGCCACGGCCTGTTCGAAATCGTCCACGCGCTCTGCGCGCCAGACCTCGCCCATGCCGCCCGCGCCGAGGCGTTCGGCGAGGCGGTAATGGTCGATGCGCCGGCCGGCATTGGGGGGTGGGTGCGACGCATCGGATTCCACCGCCGCCAGGTGCGACATCACCGTGGCGGCGGCGTTGGCCACGCCGGCATCGAGCAGGCCGGTGCGTTCGTCCACGGCCAGGAGGCGGCGCAGTTCGGCCGCCACCGCCGCGTCCTCGCGCGCGAGGGCGTCGAGCCGCGCCGTGCGTGCGGCAGGATCGAGATCGAACAGTTCGTCGAGCAGGGCCGAGAGCCGTTGCCAGTGCGCCTCATTCATCGTCGGGTGCGCCTCCTTCCAGTGCCGCGTGCAGCACCACGCGCGCGCGCCGCCAGTCGCGCTTGAGGCTGCGTTCCGAACGCCCCGTGACCTCGGCGATTTCGGCCAGGTCCAGTCCGGCGAAGTAGCGCATTTCCACCAGCCGCACCAGATGCGGATCGAGCGCGGCAAGGCGGTCCAGCGCCTGATCCAGCTCCAGCATGCGGCTGGCGTTGTCCGGCGCGGCGATATGCCCGGCGATACCGTCCAGATCCCCCGGCGCAAGGCCGCCGCCGCGCTTGGCGCGGGCATGGTGGCGGGCGTGATCGACCACGAGCTGGCGCATGGCGCGCGCGGCGAGCGCGAAGAAATGCTCGCGGTCGTTGATGTTCATGGACGCCGGGCCGACCAGCCGCAGGTACACCTCGTGCACCAGCGAGGTGGCACCGGGGCCTGCGGCGGCGCGCTGCACCTGGCGGCGCGCCAGCGTGCGCAGATCCGTATAGACCAATGCGAAGGCACGGTCGCCCGCGTCGCGGTCGCCCGCGTTTGCGGCAGCGAGTAGCAGACTGACATCGCCCATGTGTACTCCCCGCGCCCGGATGCGGGAGCCAGTGTAAACCGGCGCGGGGCAGCAGGTCGGGCGGTGTGCATGGCGTGCGGGCGGCATGCGGTTACAGCACGCCTTCTTCCAGCGGCACGCTGAACTCCACCGACCACGCGCCGACCGGCCCTTCGCCCTGCCAGGAAAGCTTGCCGCGCATGACGCCATCGCTGCTTTCCAGATGCCCGGTCTGGATGCCCATCTGGCTCAGCCAGTGTTCCTGCCACTGGCCGACGCTGGGCGAGCGCACTTCGACGCGATCATCCTCATTCTGTTTTGCCTCGGGAATGGTGTAGCGCACCACGGTCTGATCCGCGCTCTCCTGCGTCACGGCCGGGGCCAGACGAAGCACGGTGCCGTATTTGCCATCGGCCCAGGTGGCCGTGTTTCCGCCGCTGCCGTACCTGAAATCGTCCAGCGGCTTTTCCGAAAAATAGATCAGCGCATAGGGCATGCCGGTGCTGAAGGCGCGTGCATGCGGCAGGGCGATGGTCTTGCCTTCGATGGTGACGCTGGCCTGCACCGTGGCCTTGGGAGCTTCCGCAAACGCGGTGCCTGCGAACAGCAGCCCGCCGATCAGCGCGGCGGCCAGGGGATGAAACGTGGACATGGTGTTCTCCTCAAGCGGAAGGGCGACCGTTCGGCACGGTCAAGGAATCAACACGACGAAAGCCGCCGTCGGGGGCCATTCGTGCAAGGTGCGGCTCATTCGAACCCATCCCCGAACACGCGAAGGCCGGTCAGTCCGGCATCGACGCGCGTATCCAGACCAGGCACGGTGCCGACGGCCAACGTGTCGGTGAAGCCCGCCAGCGCGCCGTCCGGGTGGATGTCGCTATCGAGCGCGTCGTCGCCCTGATCCTTCAGGCTGAACGAGAACGCATTGCTCGGCCGCAGCACGCGCACGCGGTAGTTGCCGGGGGCGGGAGCGAGCAGTGTGTAGATGCCGCCGGCCCCGGTCGAAGTGCTGTCGAGCAGCTGGTTGCGCGCGTCGTTCCACAACTGCACCGTGATGCCGTCGATGCCGGCTTCTCCCGGATCCTGGATGCCGTCCTCGTCGGCATCGTCCCAGACGCGGTCGCCGATCACGCTCGGCAGCAGGATGCCGGCATCAATCGAGGTGATGGAGACCACGGCGCTGGAAAGGGTATAGACGCGGGTGAATCCGAAGTCGGTGCCCGACGGATGGATGTCGCTGTCGAGCAGATCGCTGCCGCCTTGGTCCTTCGGCGAGAATTGCACGCCCGGTAAGAACGGCAGCAGCACGCGCACGCGGTACTGGCCCGGACCGGGCGCGACCAGGCTGTAGTTGCCGGAGGCGTTGGTGGTCGCCGAATCGAGCAGGCTGGTCTTGGCACCGTTCCAGAGCTGCACGATGACGCCGGCCATGCCGGGCTCGCCAGCGTCCTGCACGCCGTCGCCATCGATGTCTTCCCAGACGAAGTTGCCGACGTTGATCGGGACGGCGGCGACGGGCAAAGCCGCCGACACGGCCAGCAGCGCCAGCGTGCAGCGGGCCGGGGCGAGCGCTGAAAAGGGGTCAGGTTGATTTATTCCTCTGTTTCTTCCCCTTCCGAAAATGAATCTGACTCCTTTTCCCGGCACCAGCAGCAATGCAACAAGGAACCGGATCATGGGCCTTCTCCCTTCCGGCAACGCGCCGGACTCGTCCCTATCCACGACATTCCGCATCACGAGGGGCCATCGGCGCAGAAGGCGGTTACTCGAAACCATCGGCGAACACGTCCGGCGAATCCGCCTCCACCGCGCCCACGTCGCAGCGCCCCCCGCCGGGGCGGCGAAAGCCGCGCTGGTCGGTGGGCAGGCAAGTCGCGTTGTTGGCGGTATTGATGGCGACGCTGCCTGCGGTGGGCAGGTGAGTGGGTGTTCTGCCGCCGTTTCCGCCGAGTGCACCCAGGGCCAGGCTGGCGGCGGAGGCATTGACGAGGTTGTGCAGCGCATTCAGCCCGCAGGTGTTGCCGGGGCTTTCGATGTTGCCGATGTTGGCGCGAAGCACGCCTGCGTTCATGCCGCATGTGCCGCGCACGATGGTGTTGGCGATGTCCAGCGTCACGCCATTGCCGTGCCCGCCGATGGCGGTGCCGACGATGCCGGCGGGCATGAACGCGGGTGGGACGAGGGTGACATGGCGCAGCAGGAACTGCGCGCCGGAGCCATTGCGAAAGCCGATGGCTGCGCCGCGCGCGCCGTTGCCGGCGGCTTCGACGGTGAAAGTGTTTGCCGAAAAGGTGCTGTTGTCGATCACCATCGTGGTGTCGTCTTCCAGCAGGATGGCTCCGCCTGCGTTGCCATCCACGCGGTTGTTGACGAAGCTCGAGCCACGCACGCTCCAGTCCGCCCCGCCAGCCGCGTACAGCGCACGCACGGTGTTGCCCTCGAACAGGCTGTCCTCGATGGTGACGTGGGCGGTAGCTTCGGTGCGAATCGGGCCGCTGCCATCGATGTAGTGGACGCGGCGCAAGTGGAGCGTCGAACCGGTGTTGCCGATGGTGATTTTGCTGCGTGCGATGGTGGAATCGCGCACGTCCACATGGGCGGCTCCGTAGAACGACAGCGTGGTGTCTGACAAGGTCGAATCCTGGATGGCCAGTGTGCCGACATGCACGCCGATGAGGGAGGTGCCCGCAGACAGCGTGCCGTCGATGAGGGTGCGGCGCAGGGTCGTACTCGGTGTCCCGGATGGTGGCGCAGACTGGTAGAGGTAGTGCAGGGTGCTGTCTTCGATCCGCAGGTCGCTCTGGGTGTATAGGCCGTCGCGTAGTTCGCTGTGGCGTATCTGGCTCACGCCCTCGTTGTTGTGGACGACGATGGGGCCGTGCTCGACCCGCACATCCACCAGCACCAACGATGCGGACTGATAGGCCGAGACACTGGTGGCGCCGTCCGAGACGAGGGTCAGGCCATTGAGCTGGAGTTGGCCGGAAGCCCGTACCCGGAACAGGTCGGCTCCCTGGATGGGGAGTTCGATGCGCGTCTGGCCGGGGCCGCCACCCTGTACGCGCAGCGCTTGTTCGACGGCATCGAGTTCGCCACGTACCAGCACGTAGCTGCCGTTCGGCAGCGCGATGGTGTCGATTCCCCCGTGGGGATCGTTCGCTTCCGCCGCTTCCATCGCCTCGCGCAGCGAGCAATCGCCCGGCTGGCAGCCATCGGGCACGGGATCGTCGGTGCGGGTGACCGTGAAGGTTTCCGCATGGGCGTTCATCGCAGACGCTGCCAGCAGCCATGCAACGAGAAACCGGATCATGGGCGTTCTCCCTTCCGGCAACGCGCCGGGCGTGTCTCTCCCCACGACATTCCGCGCCACGAGGGGCCAGCGGCGCAGGAGGCGGTTCACTCGAAACCATCGGCGAACACGTCCGGCGAATCCGCCTCCACCGCGCCCACGTCGCAGCGCGCCCCGCCGGGGCGGCGAAAGCCGCGCTGGTCGGTGGGCAGGCAAGCCGTGTCGTTGGCGGTATTGATGGCGACGCTGCCTGTGGCGGGCAGGTGGGTGGGCGTTGCGCCGCCGTTGTCGCCGAGTGCACCCAGGGCCAGGCTGGCGGCGGAGGCGTTGACGAGGTTTTGCAGCGCATTCAGCCCGCAGGTGTTGCCGGTGCTCTCGATGTTGCCGCTGTGCATGCCCAGCGTGCCGGCGTTCATGCCGCAACTGCCGCGCACGATGGAATTGGAAAGGGTGAGCGTCACGCCGTTGCCGAGGCCGCCGATGGCGGTGCCGACGATGCCGGTGGGCATGAACGTGGGCGGGACGATGGTGACGTGGCGCAGGGCGAGTTGCGCGCCGGTGGCGTTGCGGAAGCCGATGGCCGCCCCGCGTGCGCCGTCGGCGGCGGCTTCGACGGTGAAGCTGTTGCCGGAGAAGGTGCTGTTTTCGATCCGCATGAAGCTGTCGTCTTCCAGCAGGATGGCCCCGCCCGCGTTGCCGTCCACGCGGTTGTTGACGAAGCTCGAACCGCGCACGTTCCATTCCGCCCCGCCCGCCGCGTACAGCGCGCGCACGCTGTTGTTCTCGAACAGGCTGTCCTCGATGGTGAGGCTGGAGGCGTTCTCGGTGCGGATCGGGCCGGTGTTGTCGGAGTAGTGCACGCGGCGCAACGTGATCGTGGCGGGCGTTCCGTCGATGTAAACGCTGCTGTTCCTGATCGTGGAATCCTCGATCAGGAGCGTGCCGCCGGTGACATGGACGTTTCCAGCCACGCCGGGGAGGGGAGTGGAGTCGAGCGAGTTGTCCAGCACCACGCGCCGCAGGATGGTGTTCTGCGTTCCGGAACTTTGCCACAGGTTGGCGATCGTGCTGTCCTCCACCAGCACGTCGCCATCGCTGCGTAGTACATCCAGCAGGCGGCTTTGGCGAATCTCCATCGCAGCGCCTTCCCTGGAAGTCACACGACCTTCCTTGACCAGCACATCGGTCATCGTGACCCACGAAACCGCACCGACATCCACTGAGATCGTAGAGCCGATGCTGCCGTTGAAGACGACCTCCAGACCCAGGCCGACGAGCGCCAGTTGGCCGCCTTCCTGGGTCGTGAACAGGGTCTGATGGCTCTGCGTGTTCTGGATCAGGGTCTGCTTCGAACCGGCACCCTGCACCCGCAGCGGCTGCGACACGGAGGGCAGCGCTCCCCATACGCTGCGCACCTCAAGCGTGCCAGCGGGCAGCAGGATCACATCCGGTTCACCCGTTGGATCATTCGCACCGGCGGCCTCCATCGCCTCGCGCAGCGAACAATCGCCCGGCAGGCAGCCGTCCGGGGAGGGATCGTTCGTGCGCGTGACGGTGAAGGTTTCCGCATCGGCGTTCAGGGCGGGCAGCACCAGCAGCAATGCAACGAGGAACCGGAACATGGGCGTTCTCCCTTCCGGCAACGCGCCGGACTCGTTCCTGTCCACGACATTGCGCACCGCGAGGGGCCAGCGGCGCAGGAAGCGCTTTATTCGAAGCCGTCAGCAAACACGTCCGGCGTGTTCGGTATGCCATCGGCTTCCACCGCGCCCACGTCGCAGCGCACGCCGCCGGGGCGGGTGTAGTGGCGCTGGTCGACGGGCAGGCACTGTGGCGTGCTGGCGCGGTCGATGGCGAGGCTGCCGGCGGCGGGCAGGTACGTGGGCGTGGGGCCGCCGTTTTCGCCGAGTGCGCCGAGCGCGAGGCTGGCGGTGGAGACGTTGACACTGTTTCCCTGTGTGTCCAGCCCGCAGGTGTTGCCGGGGCTTTCGATGTTGCCGATGTTGTTGCCGAGCACGCTCGAGTTCATGCCGCAACTGCCGCGCACGATGGAATTGGCGATGTCCAGCGTCACGCCGTGGCCGTGCCCGCCGATGGCGGTGCCGACGATGCCGGCGGGCATGAACGCGGGCGGGACGATGGTGACGTGGCGCAGGGTCAACGGCGCGCCGGTGGCGTTGCGGAAGCCGATGGCCGCGCCGCGCGCGCCATTGGCGGCGGCGCTTGGCGGGAAGGTGTTGCCGGAGAACGTGCTGTTGCGGATGACGAGGCTCGTGTCGTCTTCCAGCAGCACCGCGCCACCCGCGTTGCCGTCCGCGCTGTTGCCGACGAAGCTCGATCCGCTCACCGTCCACTGCGCTCCGCCGGCGGCGTACAGCGCGCGCACGGTGTTGTTCTCGAACAGGCTGTCCTCGATGGTGACGGTGGCGCTGGCTTCGGTGCGGATCGGGCCGGTGTTGTCGATGTAGTGGATGCGGCGCAGGGTGAGCGAGACTTCGGCATGGTTGACGTTCACCTGGCCGCGCGTGATCGTGGTGTCGCGGATGTCCAGAGTGTTCCCGGCATGGATGGGAGTGCGTGTGATCGTGGAGCCGGACACGCGCGCATCCGGGCCGCCACGCAACGTGGTGTCGGACAGGATCGAATCCTCGATGGTCAACGGGCCGGAATGCACGGTGATGGTGGATGGCAGCGGTGGATCCGGGTACAGCGTGCCGTCGATGAGGACACGGCGCAGGGTCGTGTCCGGCGTGCCGGTCTGTGGCGTCATCTGGTAGAGGTTGAACAGCGTGCTGTCTTCGACCAGCAGGGTGCGCTCGCTGTACAAGCTGCGGCGCAGTTCGCTGTGGCGTATCTCGCCAACGCCACTGTTGTTGAAGGTGACGCTGCCGCGTTCGACGAGGACATCCTCCAGTTCCATCGAGGTGTTGTCGCTGGCGACAATCGCACTGGCGAAGTCTCCGGCTACGTCGAGGCTGACGCCGGTGAGCCAGAGCTTCCCGGAAAAGCGCGCCCAGAACAGCGCATCGTCCACGGCGCCGGTCTCAATGCGGGTTTGGCCGGCGCCTGCGCCCTGCACGCGCACTGCTTGCGTGATGTCGTTGAACCTGCCACGGATGAGCGTGTAGGTGCCGTTCGGCAGCACGATGGTGTCGGTTTCTCCGAAGGGATCGTTCGCCTGCGCAGCTTCCATCGCCTCGCGCAGCGAGCAGTCGCCCGGCTGGCAGCCATCGGGCTGGGGATCGTCGCTGCGGGTCACCGTGAAGGTTTCCGCGTGGGCGTTCAGGGCAGACGCTGCCAGCAGCAATGCAACGAGGAACCGGAACATGAGCGTTCTCCGCGCCGGCAACAGGCCGGGCTTTTTTCCCTCCACGACATTGCGTGCCGGCAGGGGCCATCCGCGCGGCGGTGGCCCGGATCGCCCCGAAAGAACGATGGCGGCCGGTGTCTATTCCACCGCGCTGGCCTTGGCCGCCAGTGCCTGCAAGGTATCGACCTGTGCAGTGGTGGGTTGGCGCCCTGGCGTGAGCGAGTAGTTCAGCGTGTCCGGTCCCAGGCCGACGTGGAGTTCCGCGCGGGGGTTGCCTTCCTTGCACGAGGTGGCAAGCACGGCGCCGGCCAGTTGTGGCGCGGGTGCCCAATTGCAATCGTCGCTGCGGTGGACGGCGGTGTACGCCATGTCCATGCCGGCCATCCGGTTCACGGTGAGCACCGCGCCCTTGCCGTTGTGCGCGATGCACATGTCATCGCCATAGCGCTGCATCTCGTAACTGCCGCCCGCCAGGAGTTTCTTCGCCAGTTTGTCGTCCACGTAGGGGCAGATGCGCGCGGCCTTCATCGCCTTGCGATCCTCGGCCATTTCCAGTGCGGCCTGCATGATGCTCGTCATGCCTTGCGCTTGGTCGACAATCGCGCGCGGCCCTGTCAGATAGCCCATCGCCACTACTTTTTTGTCGTGCCCGGTGTAATGGATGCTGATGCGCGAAGGGTCGGAGTCATCGCGGTACATCAAACCCTCCTTGCCCAGCGCCGGCACGGGCTGGATCGAATAGGTCGCCCCCATGTTGGTACGGATGTCGCGCGCCATCCTGGCGGCTTCGGAGGCGGAGCCTTGCAGCATCTGCGTGACGCTGAGCATCAGCAAACTCCCCGAATGGGTACCCATGAAGATACAACTGCCCGATTGCCCGCCGCTTTCGGTGCGCCACGGTGCGCCGGCGGGCAGGAGTTCGTCCAGCCGGGCGTCGGACATCCAGCCGCACGCCGGCGCTTCCTGTGCGGATGTGGCGCACGGCAGTGCCGCAAGCAGCAGGATGGCGGGGAGCGCCAGGCGGAGATGGCATGGATCGGTCGTGGAGCGGGACATCGGGGTTCTCCTGGGTTGACAGCAGTTCGAATGAGCTGATGGGCGGATTTTTCATGCCGCACATCCTTGTGCGTCATCCCTTGGGCAGCTTCGCTGTGAAAAACGCCTGTCCTGCCGTTTTTTCATGCGCATGCCGGCCGACTGCATGAAAACAGGGGAGGCGGGTCATTCGAAGCCATCGGCGAACAGGTCCGGCGTGTCCGCTTCCACCGCGCCCACGTCGCAGCGCACGCCGCCGGGACGGCGATAGCCGCGCTGGTCGGCGGGCAGGCAGTGCGGCGTGCTGGCGCGGTCGATGGCGAGGCTGCCGGCGCCGGGCAGGTACGTGGGCGTGGGGCCGCCGTGGCCGCCGAGCGTTCCGAGCACCAGTTGTGCGGCGGATGCGTTGACGCGGTTTTCTTGCGTATCCAGCCCGCAGGTGTCGCCGGGGCTTTCGATGTTGCCGATGTTGTTGCCGAGCACGCTCGAGTTCATGCCGCAACTGCCGCGCACGATGGAATTGGCGATGTCCAGCGTCACGCCGTGGCCGTGTCCGCCGATGGCGGTGCCGACGATGCCGGCGGGCATGAACGTAGGCGGGACGATGGTGACGTGGCGCAGGATGAGTTGCGCGCCGGTGGCGTTGCGGAAGCCGATGGCCGCGCCGCGCGCGCCAGCGGCGGCGGCTTCGACGGTGAAGGTGTTGCCGGAGAAGGTGCTGTTTTCGATCCGCATGAGGGTGTCGTCTTCCAGCACGATGGCCCCGCCGGCAGAGCTAGGCGTGCTGTTGTTGACGAAGCTCGATCCGCTGATGTGCCACTGCGCCCCGTCAATGGCCTCCAGGGCGCGCCGGGGATTGCCCTGGAACAGGCTGTCCTTGATCACGATGGTGGCGGCCGCTTCGGTGCGGATCGGGCCGTCGTGGTCGATGTACCGGATGCGATGCAGTTCGACCTGGGCCAGGGCGCTGGAGACGATGAATCTGCCGGCCCCGGTGAACGTGGTGTCCCGGGCGGTCAGCCGCACGGGCTGGTCGCCTTCGAGCCGCACATAGGTATCGGAAAGGGTCGAGGCTTCGATGGTCACTTCGCCCTGATCCACATGCACGCCGCGTGGATACAGGCCGGGATTGAGGTCGCCATCGACATGCACGCGGCGCAGCACCGCCGTGGGTGCCGGGCCTGCGGGGGCGGGCAGTTGTTCGAGCAGGAAGAACGCGCTGTCTTCGATCAGCAGCGTGCCGGAGGAACGAAACCTGCGTGGCAGGTCGCTGTCGCGGATATCCACGAGGCTTCCGGGCGCGGCGCGGATGCCGCTTCCCACATACACCTCGCGCATCGACAGTTGCGCGCCTTCGCCCGCCGTCAAGATGTAGTGGAAATTGGAATCGTCGGTGGAATTCAGCCCCAGGTGGGCGATCGTCAGGTGGCCGTTCGGGCCGATCACTTCGAGCAGGGTTTCGTCATCGCTGTCCAGGTCGATGATCGTCATTCCCACGCCTTCGATGCGCAGCGGCCGGTGGATGGCAGGCAGCGTGCCGCGCGTGACCGTGTATGCACCGCCGGACAGTTGGACAAGGTGGGCGACGCCGGGCGATGCGCTCAGGGCCGCCTGCACGGCCTCGCGCAACGAGCAGTCGTTGGGGGCGCAGCCGTTGGGCGCCGGATCGTCGCTGCGCGTCACCGTGAAGGTTTCCGCGTGGGCGTTCAGGGCGCACAGCGCGAGCAGCAGGCCCGCGACAGGGAACCGGGACATGGGCGTTCTCCGCTCCGGCGACATACCGGGCACACCCATCCCCACGACATTCCACGTCACGAGGGGCCATCGGCGCAGAATGCGGTTCATTCGAAACCATCCGCGAACACTTCAGGCGTCGGCGGTGTGCCATTGGCCTGCACGGCGCCGATGTCGCAGCCGATGCCATCGGTCGGGCGCCGGTAGCGGCGCTGATCCATGCCGATGACGAGGGCGCAATAGCTTGGGTCGGCACGGCCGATGGCGAAACTCGCGGGCGCCGGCATCGCGGTCCATGTGAAACCGCCGTTGCCGGCCAGCGCGCCGAGGCCGAGCTGGCCCGCCGGCACGTTGACGAAGTTGCCGCCGCCGGCGATGCCGCAGGTGTTGCCGATCGATTCGATCGTGCCGACGGCGTGAAACACGCCGCCGCCGTTGCCGAACAGGCAGGTGCCATCGAGCGCGCTGTTGTACAGGCGCACGCTGGAGCTGGGGCCGCTGACGCTGAGCAGCGAGCCCGGCGTGTTCGCCGCGAGCGTGGACGGCCGCCGCAAGGTGGCGTGGAGCAGCCACATGAGCGTCGGCTTGGGGACGGTGGAGACCACGCCGATGGCATGCGCGTTCATCGGCGACACGCCGGCGCGGTAGGTGTTGTCGGTGAAGGTGGTGTTGGTCATCACCACGTTGGCGCCCGGATCGGCGGCGACGACCGCGCCGACCGTGTTGCCGCCGCCGCCGCCCCGGTTGCCGTCGAACAGCGCGCGGTTGATGCGCCAGGCGATGCCGTCGGTGGCGTGCAGCACGGCCGGCAGGGCGAGGTTCGCGTCGCTGACGATGTTGTCGCTGAACTCGACATCGTCCAGGCGCGCCATGCCGCCGCCTTGCCCGCGCATCGGTCCCGTGTTGCCGAGGAAGCGCGTGCGTTCGATGAGGATGTCGGCGTCGCCCGTGTTCACCTCGATGGGCTTTGCATGATTGGAGAAGGTCGCATCGACGACGTGCACGCGTCCGTTGCTGGCGACGTAAAGCCCGGTGCTGGCGGCGCTGCCGACACTGACGATGCGCTGCGCATCGAGACTGGCCTGCGCGCCGACGATGCCGAACACGGCGATGGCGCTGTCGCTGAACGTGCAGGTCACGGTATGGCCGATGCAGCCGACCAGCGGGAGCCTGGAGGTTTCGATGCGCAGCGAGGCGGTCAGCGTGTCTTCCCGGATGCTGACCTGGTTCGCGTCATTGGGCAGTTCGACGTCGCGCAACACGAGGCTGCCGTCGGTGACCGAGATCGCCGGGCCCTCGGGCGTGGTGAAGCGCAGACCCTCGATCACCAGTTCGGACAGGGTGCCGCCGGTGATCGCCACGTCCTCCGAAGTGCCGACGACGCTCGTCGCCGTCGATCCGGCGCCACGGATCGTGACCGCGCCGGATACGATCACGGGATTGCGAGCGAGCGTGAACACGCCCGCGGGCACCAGGATGAGGTCGGCCTCCGGCGTGATCGCCGCGGCGGCGACGGCCGCGCGCAGGCTGCAATCGCCTTCCACGCACGGCGCTATCTGCGGGTCGTCGGCGCGCGTGACGTGGAAGGTGGCCGCGTGGGCGTTCAGGGCGGGTGCGGCGAGGAGGATGGCAAGAATGGACGGGCGCATGGGCGTTCTCCGCTCCGGCAACAGGCCGGGTCTATCCAGCCCCACGACATTCCGAGCCACGAGGGGCCACCCGCGCGGGGCGCGGCTCACTCGAAGCCATCCTCGAACAGCGCGTTGCGCAGCACGAACACCTGCGTAGTGGCAGGGGCACCGATCGCCAGCGTGTTGGCGCCGCCGTCGTACGCGGCGGCCAGGGCGTAACCGAAGTTCGTATCGTTCGCCGCGCCGTGTGGAAACTGCGCGCCGCTGAAACAGCGGTGGCCCGCGCCCATCGGGTGGTTGGCGTCGCTTTGCGCCAGGCACACCAGCCCCGGTTGCGCGCCTCCCGGCATCGCGTAGCCTTCCACGCCGATCACAAGATCGCTGAGCATGGTCTGGCGCAGGCGGGCGGCGAGGAGCGACACGCCGATGCGATGACCCGCGCCGGGGGCTGGATGCGGTGCGCCGCTCGGGTCCGGTGCAAGGTCGGACGCGGTGATCAGTTTCGCGCCGGCAGCGGTGAGCCCGCTGGCGGAGGCGTCCAGCACCAGCACCGCGCCGCCGGGGTTCTCGGCATCGTCGGGGATGCCGATGGCCAGATCGGCGCAGGCATGGCTGCCATCGAAGTTCGCCGCCGCCAGCGCGCTGGCGAAACCGTCGCCGTTGCCGGACGTGCCGGGGATGCCTGGCGAGCCTTGATGCCAGAGCTGGCTGCCGCTGCCGCTCAAACCGCTGGGCGCGCTGCCGAACAGCACGTGCAGCGCGCCGGTCTGGTTGCCGCCATCCACGCTTTCGCCCGGCACGCCGACGGCCAGGTCGTCCACGCTGTCGCAGTTGAAATCGCCCGCGGCCAGCGCCGCGCCGAAGAGATCCCAGGTTTCCGGGCTCCCGCCGACGCCGGAACTGGCTTGGGAGAGGTAGCTGCCGGCCGAGAAGTTGCCGTTGCCGAAGCCGCGGGCGATCTGGATGCGGCCGACGCTGCTGTGCCCATCGAAGGATGCGGTGGGACAGCCGGTCGCGAAATCCAGGTGGCCGTCGTCGTTGAAATCGCCGACCGCAAGGCTCGCTCCGCACTGGCCGAAGTTCGCGCCGATATGCAAGATGGGTGCCGCCAGAATCGTCGTGCCGGGGCCGGTATGGCGCAGCAGGTAGACCGCGCCGCCGCCATCGCCGTGCCCCGGTGCGCCGATCAGAAGGTCGTCGCGCCCATCCCCGTCGAAATCGCCGCTGGCGAGCCTCGCGCCGAACAGGGCCGAGCCGCTGTTGAGATCGGCCTGGGCGAACGCCTGCCAGCCTGCCGGCGTGCGCCGGAAGATGTGCACGATGCCGCGCGTGCCGCCGCCGGCGACGGCCTCGGCCGGATCGGCGATCGCGATCTCGTCCACCCCGTCGCCATCGAAGTCCAGCGCCTGCACCGCGAAACCGAACGCGCCGGCTCCCGGCGCGCCGGAGACGATGCGTTCGGCGCCGCCGGGCACGATGTCGGCGCGTGCGGCAGTGAGTGGCAGCAGCGCGAGCAGCAGATGGGCGACAAGGAACCGATACATGGGCGTTCTCCGTTCCGGTGAAATGCCGGGCATGTCCAGCCCCACGACATTCGGCGCCACGAGGGGCCATCCCTGCGGAACGGAGGCCGCCTGGTTGCGGCGGGCCGGGCGCAAAGTGCGGGATACTGCCGCCCCTGTTTCCCGGACGGCATGCGCATGCGCGGTTTTCTCGATTTCAGTTCCTGGTCCGGCCTGCTGACCACGCTGGCGAGCCTGCTGCTGGTGACCCTGCTGATGGTCGGTGTCCGGCTGGTCTTCATGCAGACCATGCAGCGCCGGCGCGAGCGCGAGAACCGCCAGGTCAACGAGCGGCTCAAGACGCTGATCGCCGCGTACAAGACGCTCGGCGGTTCATTTACCGGTGAACTGACGGTCGATCCGGCGCACCTGCGCGAACTGCGCGGGCGGGCGACTTCGGATGAGGAACTGCGCGCACTGACCGAGGCCAGCGAGCGCCGCCGCCGCATCCGCGATGCGGTGGAAGCGGCGCTGTCGGACGTGATCCTGCTCGGCACCGAGGAGCAGGTGCGCCTGGCCGCCAGGGCCGCGAACGACATGGTCGAGGGCCGCAGCACGCAGACCGCCGAACTGGTGGCCTCGCTGCGCGGCTTCATTCGCCAGGCGCTCGATCTCGATCCCGTGCCGGCGGATGTCGTGGTTCCGAACCAGGGACCGTTGCGCGTGACCGTGGGCGGCGCCAAGGGCGGTGGCGGGCAGGGCGGTGCGCAAGGCGGGCGCGGTGGTGGAGGCGGCGGCGGTGCCGGTGGTGGCGCGGGCATGGGCGCGGCCGGCATGGGAATGGGCATGGCGGCCGGGCGGGGTGGCGCGGCTGAGGCGTCAGGCAGCGAGGGCTGAGAGTGTTTTTGAGGTTTCGCCCCACGCCCAGCGAGTGCGTTTCCTTCTCCCCGCGTGCGGGGAGAAGGTGGCCGGCAGGCCGGATGAGGGGAAAGCCGCCTCATCCATTCTGAAAAGCCTCCTCATCCGCCTTCGGCACCTTCTCCCCGCACGCGGGGAGAAGGGAAAGCATGGTGTGTTCGCCACGGGCCTGTCGTGAGGCGTCACTCCCGCCGCGCGAACATCCGGTACACCCCCGGCAGCACCAGCAGGGTCAGCAGGGTGGACGAGACGATGCCGCCGATCACCACGGTGGCGAGCGGGCGCTGCACTTCCGAGCCCGCGCCGACGTTGAAGGCCATCGGCACGAAGCCGAGCGAGGCGACCAGCGCCGTCATCAGCACCGGGCGCAGGCGGCCGAGCGCGCCGTCGCGGATCGCGGCTTCGAGCGTCGCGCCGGCCGCGCGCAGTTGGCGGATGAAGTTCGTCATCACCAGCCCGTTCAGCACCGCCACCCCGGAGAGCGCGACGAAGCCCACGCCGGCGGAGATCGACAGCGGCATGTCGCGCAGTGCGAGTGCGGCGACGCCGCCGGTCAGCGCGAACGGAATCGCGCTGGAGACGATCAGGGCATCGCGCATCGAGCGCAGCGCCCAGTAGAGCAGGGCGAGGATCAGCGCCAGCGTGGCCGGGACGATGAGCGCCAGGCGCTGCGAGGCCGAGGCCAGTTGCTCGAAGCTGCCGCCGTAGCCGATCCAGTAGCCGGGCGGCAGCGGCAGTTGCGCGTCGATGCGCTGACGCAGGTCGGCCACGAACCCGCCGAGGTCGCGCCCGCGCACGTTGGCGGTGACGACGACGCGGCGCTTGCCGTTCTCGCGGTTGACCTGGTTCGGCCCGAGCGCGGTGTCGATCCGCGCCACTTCGCGCAGCGGCACGCTGCCGGGCGCGCCCGCGCGCCAGTTGGCGCGATGGGCCGATTCGTCGCGTGTGCGCTCGTCGCCATCCACCGGCGCGGGCAGCGGAATGGGGAGGTCGGCGAGGGCGGCAGGGTCTTGCCGCAGGCGCTCGGGCAGGCGCACCACGATGTCGAAGCGGCGGTCGCCTTCGAACAGTTGCCCGGCCACCTCGCCACCGATGGCGGTGGCGACCACGTCCTGCACGTCGCCGGTGTTGAGGCCGTAGCGCGCGAGCGCGGCGCGGTCGGGCACGATGGCGATGGTGGGGAGGCCCGTGGACGGTTCCAGCACCACGTCCGAGGCGCCGGGCACTTGCGATGCGATGGCCTGGATGCGTTGGCCGAGCGCGGCCAGCGTGTCCATGTCGTCGCCATATACCTTGATCGCCACGTCCGCGCGCACGCCGGAGATCAATTCGTTCATGCGCATGCGGATCGGCTGGGTGAACTCGTAGTTGTTGCCGGGCAGGCGTTGCGCCTGCGCCTGGATCTGTTCGATCAGCGTGGCGGTGGGTTTGCGCGGGTCCGGCCACTGGGCGCGCGGCTTGAGCATCAGGAAGGTGTCGGCGAGGGAAGGCGGCATCGGGTCGGTGGCGATCTCGGCGGTGCCGATTTTCGAGAA
Source organism: Chiayiivirga flava (assembly GCA_037190825.1). GTDB lineage: Bacteria > Pseudomonadota > Gammaproteobacteria > Xanthomonadales > Xanthomonadaceae > Denitratimonas > Denitratimonas flava_A. The sequence continues at coordinate 26,874 of JBBCJS010000026.1, read as the reverse complement.
CACGCGCGCAACTTCCGGCACGCGCGCCAGGTGCCGCTCAAGCATCCGCTGCATCGACAGGCTCTGCTCCAGCCCGGTGCCGGGGATGCGCATGGCGTGCATGGCGATGTCGCCCTCGTCCAGGGCCGGCACGAACTCGCTGCCCAGGCGCGTGGCGAGCCAGCCGCTGCTCAATACCGCGAGCGTGGCCAGCAGCACGGCCGGCACGCGCCAGCGCAGCGCGGCATCCAGCAGGCGCGCGTAACCGCGCCGCAGCCATTGCATCGGGCGGGTTTCGCGCTCGCGCACCTTGCCGCGCAGGAACAGCGCGATGGCGGCCGGCACGAAGGTGAGGGACAGCAGCATCGCGCCGGTGAGCGCCAGCACCACCGTCGTCGCCATGGGGTGGAACATCTTGCCTTCCACGCCGCCGAGCGCGAACACGGGCAGGTACACCGCCGCGATGATGCCCAGGCCGAACAGGCTGGGGCGGATGACTTCGGCGGTGGCGCGGGCGGCGGTGTCGAGCCGTTCTTCCTGCCGCAAGGGCCGGCCGAGGCGTTCCTGCGCGATGCCGAAGCGGCGCAGGCAGTTCTCCACGATGATGACCGCGCCATCGACGATCAGCCCGAAATCCAGCGCGCCAAGGCTCATCAGGTTGCCGGAGATGCCGCCGCGCAGCATGCCGGTGAAGGTGAACAGCATCGCCAGCGGGATCACCGCCGCCGTGATGAGCGCGGCGCGCAGGTTGCCCAGCAGCAGGAACAGCACCGCGATCACCAGCAGCGCGCCTTCGGCCAGGTTCCTGGCCACGGTGCGGATCGTGGCTTCCACCAGCGCGGTGCGGTCGTACACCGGCGTCGCGCTCACGCCTTCGGGCAGGCTGCGCGTGGCATCGGAGAGCCGTTGCGCGGCGGCTCGCGCCACGTCGCGGCTGTTGCCGCCCACGCGCATCACCACGGTGCCGAGCACCACTTCCTCGCCGTTCTGCGTGGCCGCGCCGCTGCGCAGTTCGCGGCCTTCGCCGATGCGCGCGACGTCGTGGATGCGGATCGGCACGCCTTCGCGCTGCGCCAGCACGATGTCGCCGATGGCGGCGATGTCGTCCGCCTGCCCCGGCACGCGCACGAGGAACTGCTGGCCGTTGCGCTCGATGTAGCCGGCACCGACGTTGCGGTTGTTCGCCGCCACCGCGCGCACCACGTCGTGCAGGGTGAAGCCCAGCGCCAGGAGTTGCGCCGGATCGGGCGTGATGTGGATTTCGCGGGCGTTGCCGCCGAGCGTATCGACCTCGGCCACGCCGGGCACGGTGCGCATCTGCGGGCGCAGCACCCAGTCCTGCATCGTGCGCAGGTCGGTGGGCGTGTAGGGCGTGCCGTCGGGCTTGCGCGCGTCGGGCGCGGCATCGACCACGTACATCAGCACCTCGCCCATGCCGGTGGCGACGGGGCCAAGCTGCGGTTCGATGTTTTCGGGAAGATTCGAGCGCAGCGCCTGGAGCCGCTCGGCCACCTGCTGGCGCGCGAAATACACATCGGTGCCGTCCTGGAACACCACCGTCACCTGCGAGAGGCCGTAGCGGGAGAGCGAGCGCGTGTAGGCCAGGCGCGGCAGGCCGGCCATGGCGGTTTCCACCGGGAAGGTGACGCGCTGCTCGGCTTCCAGCGGCGAATAGCCGGGCGCGCGCGTGCTGACCTGCACCTGCACGTTGGTGATGTCCGGCGTCACGTCGATGGGCAGGTGGCGGAAACTCCACGCGCCGATGGCGACCAGCGCCAGCGTCAGCGCCAGCATCGGGCCGCGATGGGCGATGGAGAAGCGGATCAGGCGTTCGAGCCGGGACGGTTCGGCGTCAGTGGTCATGCCCGACCTCCGATTTCTCGATGTCGGCCTTCACCAGATAGCTCTGCGCCACGACGATGTCCTCGCCCGGCTGCACGCCGTCGAGCACTTCCACCGCGCGCGCATCGCGCCGGCCGAGTTTCACGGGGCGGGCCTCGTAGTCCTCCTCGTTCTCGCGCACGAACACCACGTCGCGCCCGTCGAGCGACTGGATCGCCGACAGCGGCACCGCGACGGCGACGTCGGCGCGATCCACCGTGACATGCGCCGACACCGCCGCGCCGGGGCGCCATAGCCCATCGCCGTTTTCCAGCACCGCGCGCGCCACCGTGCTCTGGCTGGCGCTGGCGGTGCCCGGCAGCACGCGCTCGATCCGCGTGCGCGCGCTCGCGCCATCGTTGAGGCGGGTCACTTCCACCTGCGCGCCGGCCTGGATGTGGCCTGCGTCGGTGCCGAAGATGTGCAGGTCCACCCACAGTCGCGAGAGATCGGCCAGTTCGTACAGCGGCATGGCCTCGCCCGCGACCATGCCGACGCTGGCGCGCCGTTCCATCACGGTGCCGGCCATCGGCGCGGTGACGGCGTAGTCGGAAAGGCTCAGGTTGCTTTCGATCAGCGCCAGCCGCTGCCCGGCGCGCACGGTGTCGCCCACGCCCGCGTCCAGCCGGCGCACGAGGCCGGGGAAACGCGCGGTGACCTGCACGCTGCGGCCTTCCATCGGCGTGATGAGGCCTTGCACTTGGTGTTCGTCGGCGATGACGCCCGGCGCGGCGGGGGCGGTGCGGATGCCGCTTTCGTGCGCGATGGCGGCTTCGATGCGGGTGCGTTCGGGGCCGTCGTCGTGATCGTCATGGTCGTGATCGTGGTCGTCGTGGGTGTGCGCTCCGGGCTTGTGGTCGTCGGTCGAGTGCGGTGCGTTGCAGGCGGAAAGCAGCGGCAGCAATAGGAGGCAGGCGAGGGTGCGAAGATTCATTGCGTGTCTCCAAGGACGTCTCGGCTCAGGTTTCCTTCACCGTCATCCCAGCGAAAGCTGGGATCCATCTTGATCTTGCCGCCAAGGAAGCAGCATGGATCCCGGCTTTCGCTGGGATGACGGAACGGGGGATGCTCAGGTTCCCTGCCGGTTCCCAGACCAAAGCCGACGGCACGAACTGCGGCAGTCTCTCTTGCATCGGCAAATCGGATCGGCAGACCGGCGAGGCGCTGGATTTCAATGAGCGCGGCAAGACCGGCGGCGGCGGCGTCGACACGCTGGAAACGCGCGTCGATGGCCTCGGACTGAAGCTGCCCCCAGTCCAGGTAGTCACCCGCGCCGGCGCGGTAGGCGCGCTCGGCGGCGGCGGCGGCGGTGTGCAGGCGCGGCAGCACGTCCGCATCGAGCCGGCGCACTTCCTCGCGCGCCAGTTCGTAGCGGCCCACGGCTTCGATCAGCGTGATGCGCAGTGCGAGCGCGATGGATTCGCGTTCGATGTCCAGCGCATCGCGTTCCAGCGTGGCTTCGCGGATCGACGGCGCGGCACGGCGCGCATTGCCCAATGGCACGGAAAGGCCGGCCACTAGCGCCATGTCCTGCGATGCCTGCATGCGGCGCACGCCGACCTGCCAGGACAGGTCGGCGCGCGCATCGGTTTCGGCCAGCCGCAGGCGTGCGTCGGCGATGCGGCGCGCGTCCGCCAGTTTCGTCAGTTCCGGATTGCGTTCCAGTCGCGCGAGCAGGGCCTCGGGCGGTTCCAGCGCGGGAAGCGCTGCCGGTTCCTTGGCGGCGGGCGCTTCCCCGCCATCGCCCTGGCGGCCCCAGAGCGCGGCCAGGTAGGCGAAGGCGTGGCGCTCGCCGAGCCGGGCGCGCGCCTGCGCCAGTTCGGCGCGCGCCAGTGCCGCTTCGGCCGCCAGTGCGGCCGATTCCGGCGCGGCTCCGGCGGTAAAGCGCCGGCGGGCGGCATCGCGCGCCTTGCCGCGTTGTTGCGCGTCCTGTTCGGCCACGTCGCCGCGCCAGCGCGCCGAGGCGGCATCGAGATAGCGTCGCGCCACGTCGGCCAGAAGATCGAGCCGGCGCGCCTGGCGCTCGGTGGCCAGTGCATCCAGCCGGCTGCCGGCCAGTGCGATGCGCGCCTCGCGCTTGCCGCCGCGCTCGAAGACCGAGGCGATGCCGAGCGTGAGTTCCGCGCCGTGCAGGCCGCGCGTCTCGCCGCTGCCGGCGAGGTTTTCCAGCGTGGCCTCCAGTGTCGTCGCCGGCGCGAGCGCGGCGGTGTCGCGCGCGGCATCGAGCGCACCGGCGCGCGCGTCGATCAGGCGCAGGTCGGGATGGGCATCGGAGACGCGCCGGAGCGCGTCGTGGAGGGTCAGGGGTGCAGCGGCCTCGACCGTGCAGGTCGAAACCAGCGCGATGGCACAGGCCATCGCCGCGAGCGGGCGTCGCATGGGAATGTCTCCGGGATCGCAAACGTCAGGCATCCCGTCATCCCCGCGCAGGCGGGGATCCAGTGTCCTTGGCTTTCAATGCCTCAAAGTCGCTGGGTCCCCGCCTACGCGGGGACGACGAGCAGTTCAGCCGTGCTCTCAGCCGAAGATCGGAGGCCGCAACATCCGCGCGGCATGCGGCGGTGCGTGCGCCGCGCTTTCGGGCGCGAACGCGGTCGCGTCCGGCCGGTGGCAGAGGCGAAGAGTCGGCACCTGCGGCAGCGCCAGCATGTGCCCGCAGCAGTGCACCACGTGCGAGAGCGCATGCGCCATCGTGTCGTCGTCGCCGGCCGGATCGTCGCCGGCGTGATCGTGCGGCGCATCCGCGTGCGCGGCGATGTCCTGGCCATGCGCCAGATGCTCGTGCAGTTCGCCCAGCGCCTCGCCCAGCGGCTGCATCGCCAGCCCGAGCGCGAACAGCGCCAGCAACGCGAGCGTGCGTAGCGAGGGGCGGCGCGGGCGGGAATCGGTGTGCATGGGGCGGTACCGTAGTGGCAAGGCGGGCGGTTACACAATTCCACCCGTATCCGACGCAGTAGAATCGTCGGCTCGTTCCGTTGTTGCATGGTGTCCCGTGCCGATCCGCCTCCTGCCCGAAACCCTGGTCGACCAGATCGCCGCCGGCGAGGTGGTGGAGCGCCCCGCCTCGGCGGCGAAGGAACTGGTCGAGAACGCGCTCGATGCCGGGGCCACGCGCATCGACGTGGAACTGGAGGAGGGCGGCATGCGCCTGATCCGCATCCGCGACAACGGCGGCGGCATCGCGAAGGACGAACTGCCGCTGGCGTTGTCGCGCCATGCCACCAGCAAGATCGCCTCGCTGGAGGATCTGGAAGCGGTGGCGACGATGGGCTTTCGCGGCGAGGCGTTGCCGTCGATCGCCTCGGTGTCGCATTTCTCGATCGCCTCGCGCACCGCCGATGCCGGGCATGCGTTCCGCATCGAATGCGAGGGCGGGCGGCTCGGGGAGCCGCTGCCGGCGCAGCATCCGGTGGGCACCACGGTGGAAGTGCGCGACCTGTTCTTCAACGTGCCGGCGCGGCGGCGCTTCCTGCGCGCCGAGCGCACCGAGTTCGGCCATATCGAGGAGCTGCTGCGCGGGCTGGCGCTGGCCCGGATGGACGTGGAGTTCCGCCTTTCGCACAACGGCAAGGCGGTGCGCGCGTGGCGAGCCTCGGGCACGCAGGAGGAGTTCCTGCGCCGGCTCGGCGAGACGCTGGGCGCGGAGTTTCCCAGGCAGAGCCTCTACCTGGACGAGGCCGCTGCCGGCTTCCGCCTGAGCGGCTGGGTGGGCCTGCCGACGGCGGCGCGCTCGCAGGCCGACCAGCAGTATTTCTACGTGAACCGGCGCCTGGTGCGCGATCGCGTGGTGACGCACGCGGTGCGGCAGGCCTATGCCGACGTGCTGTTCCACGGCCGCCATCCGGCCTATGTGCTGTTCCTGGAAATGGCGCCGCAACGCGTGGACGTGAACGTGCATCCGGCCAAGAGCGAAGTGCGCTTCCGCGATTCGCGCCTGGTGCACGATTTCCTCTATCGCACCCTGCACCACGCGCTGGCCGAGACCCGCGCAGGCGCGGTGGCCTCCGATCCGCAGCGCCTGCCGGGGCAGGGCGATGCCGTGCCGCCCACGCCGGTGCCGCCGGGCGCGCACGGCACGATCGCGCATCCGCTTTCCGGCCATTCCGCGCCCGCGCCGTTCGCCTACTCCGCGCCGCAGGCGCCGTTGCGTCTGCACGTGCGCGAGCAGATCGGCGCGTACAACGCGCTTTATGGCACGCCGCGCGGCGCGCCCGAACCTGCCGCCGAAGACGCCGACGACCGGCAGGTGCCGCCGCTCGGTTACGCGCTGGCGCAGTTGCACGGCATCTTCGTGCTGGCCGAGAACGCGCAGGGGCTGGTGATCGTGGACATGCACGCCGCGCACGAGCGCATCAGCTACGAGCGCCTGAAACTGGCGCAGGACGGTGAAGGCATCCGCGCCCTGCCGCTGCTGGTGCCGCTCTCGCTCGCCGTCAGCGAACGCGAGGCCGCCGCCGCTGAGGATTTCTCGCAGGCGCTGGCGGCGCTGGGCTTCGAGATCGACCGCAGCGGCCCGCAAAGCCTCGCCATCCGCGCCATTCCCGCGCTGCTGGAAGGCGTGGACGCGCGCCAGCTCGCGCTCGACGTGCTGGCCGACCTGATCGAGCACGGCAGCACCCGCCGCATCCAGGAGCAGCGCAACGAGCTGCTCGGCACCATGGCCTGCCATGCTTCCGTGCGTGCCAACCGTCGCCTGACGATTCCGGAAATGAACGCGCTGCTGCGCGACATGGAAGCCACCGAGCGTTCCGGCCAGTGCAACCACGGCCGGCCGACGTGGGTGCAACTGGACAAGGGGCAGCTGGACAAGTTGTTCCTGCGCGGGCGTTGATCCCGTGAGGCCGGCTCGGCACTACCGCCAGCCTGCCGGAACTGCCATCGTTGCCCGCCGCGACACTGCCGCAAACCCGTTTCCGGAGCCGATTCGATGCGTCGTTTCTTTTCGTTCTGCGTTGTCCTGCTGCTGGCGCTGCCCGCCGTTGCGCAGTCGCCCTACGAGCGATCCATCGAACGCCAGCGCCAGGCGCGCGAGGAAGGGCTGAAGCGGCCGCTCGGATGGCTGTCGCTGGTGGGGCTGCACTGGATCGAGCCGGGGCGGCACACGGTGGGCACGGCGGCGGACAACGGCATCGTGCTGGCGGTGGGGCCGGCGCGGTTGGGCGTGGTGGCGCTGGTGGATGGCGTTGTGACGCTGGAACCCGCGGACGGCGCGGTATTCCTCGTCGATGGGGCGGCGGCCCAAGGCGCGTTCGCGGTGAAACCCGACAGCGACGGCGCGCCGACGCAGGTGACGTTCGACGAGGGCCGCAGCGGCTTCAACCTGATCGAGCGCGGCGGCCGTTTCGCCTTGCGCGTGCGCGATTCGCAGGCGCGTGCGCTGCGCGAGTTCGCCGGGCTGGATTTCTACCCGGTCGATGCCGGGTGGCGCATCCAGGCGCGTTTCGAGCCGCACCCGGAAGGCAGCACCATCGAGATCGCCAACGTCGTCAACCAGCTCCAGCCCATGCCCAATCCCGGTGCGCTGGTGTTCGAGCGCGACGGCCGCACGCACCGCATCGAGGCCATCGGCAACGGCGATGGCAGCCTGTTCCTGATCTTCGCCGACCGCACCTCCGGCCGCGACACCTACGGCGCGGGCCGCTTCCTGGATGCCGATGCGCCGCGCGATGGCGTCGTGGCGGTGGATTTCAACCTCGCCTACAACCCGCCCTGCGCCTTCAACGACTATTCCACCTGCCCGCTGCCGCCGCCGGAAAACCGGCTCGATCTGGCAGTGACGGCGGGCGAGAAGAAGTACGCCGGGCCGCACTGATCCGCGGCGGGCATCCGCGCCCCGGGCACTCTCTGCAACGGCCCGGACGTGCAGTTGCCGCCCACGCGCCGAGGTCGGGCGGAAAAGGCGGGACGTGGCTCCCATCGCAAGGGGCCACGTCCCGCGCGCCGCGCGTCACTCGAATCCGTCGAGGAACACGGTATGCCCCACGCCCGGCGCGAGCGTCCAGCCGATGTCGCGCATGAGGTCCGGAGTGAGATCGACGCGATCGAACAGGGAAGTGTTGATCGAAGGCAGCATCAGCATCCGGCCGCGTGCGACGGTGCTGAAGTGCGTCACCGAGGAGGCCGTGCTCAATGCGGCCGGCGCGTGCATCTGCGCCAGGCCGTTGCGGCTGCCCGCATCCGGCTGGCCGGGCACGAAATCCAGCGTGAACACGGTGGCTGGCGCGGTCTGTATCTGCGTCTTCACCTGCTCGGCCAGGGCGTAGGCCAGCGCCACGCTCGGGAGCGTCAGGGTGTAGTCGTTGCCGGAAAGGACCGGTACCGGCGTGCCGCCTTCGGGGAAGGTGTTTCCGATCATCACGGCCATCGCGCCGGCCTGTTCGGCATGGCGCGACTTGACGTGGAACAGGCAGGTGCCGCGATCGATCAGCACGATCTTTCCCGCCACCTGCGCGGCATTGGTCAGCGGCGCGCAGCCCTCGGCGGGAACGGCGGCTACGACTTGCCCGGCGATGCCATCGCGCGGCACCAGCGGGCCGTACGTCGCCGGCTGCACCACGCCGGCCAGCGATGTGGTGCCGGAGCGCAGCCGCAGCGGCGGGCGCACGTAGGCCGACAGCGCGCGCTGCACGTGGGCCCCGGTCCAGACCAGGTTCGGATCGTTGGTGGCCGATGCGGCGCGCTGGGCGTCGCTCATCTCGTCCCAGAAGCGCGCCTGTTGCAGGTCGAACAGGAACAGGTCGTAGACCGTGGGCGAATCCAGGAACTGCTCGCCGGTGACGAGGTTGGTCTGGGTGAAGAAAGCCAGGCCGTGGGCCAGTTCGTGCAGCACCAGCGGCAGCAGCGGGAAGCGGTCGTCGGCCGGCGCGATGGCCGGGTCCAGCCCGTACCAGAACCCGTTGTAGTTGGTCAGGCAGCCGGGCGTCGTATCCATGAACGGATTGAACCGGGCCTGGATTTCCGGGGTCTCCGGCTGGATCACGTTGCCGGCCAGCGCGTTGCGCAGCGCCACCGGGTACAGCACGTTGGGCCGGGGGGCGTTCGGGAAGTTGTACCAGATCGACATCGGGCCGGCGAAGCCCAGGTAGACGAAGTCGCCGGGTGCGGCGGCGCAGCCGAAGCCTTCCTCCGGGAAACTGACGCGCACCCGGATGGGCACCGCGCTTTCGATCTTCGATCCCCATATCTGCGCGGCGTGCTGGAACAGCGCCAGCCGCTGGGCGCCGAGCGTGGTGCCGGGATTGCCGCCGACGGATGCCACCGGCGTCGGATCGTTCAGACCCTGGCCGGGCGGATCGGCATTGACGATCTGGATGGTCGCGGCGGAGGCGCCGGCCGTGGCGAAGGCCAGCGCGAAGGCGAACAGGGAAGCGGGCAGGCGGTTCATCGCGTTCACTCCCAGGCCGTTGCGTCGTTTTCGTGCAGACGCTCGTGCGCGCGTTTGTCGAGCAGGGCGTGCGCGGCCTCCACGCAGGAAATCCGCACCCTGCCATCCGCGCCGATGCTGGCGACCAGGCCGCGATCGGGTTGTTTCAGCGCGATGGAGACGCTGCCGTCGGGATGTACGGTGCGCGTTGGTTTGGCGGCGGGCGCGGCCTTGTCCGAAGGCGCATCGCCGGACGCGGGCGCGGCGAACAGGGCGAACGGGATGATGGCGGCCAGCAGGCCGGCCGGCAGAGCGAGGGTGCAACGGGTGGACATGGCGGAACCTCCCTGGGTCAGGACGCGGCGGCGGAATGCGTCGCCGTTGCCGGTCAAGGCGCAAAGCGGCGCGAAACTGGCTCAGGGCGGCGGCCGAACCATCGCGATGTCGCGCTGTTTGTCCGTGCCGGGCATGAACCAGCTGTTTCAGCGCAGATAGTGCTGGAAAATGGCCTGTGCCGCTTCCGCATCCGGGGGCGCGCCGTCGTTTCCGTTCACGTCGAGCAGCCGGAAGCCACCAGGCATGGCGAGGCCGCCGTGATTGCAATCGAGATTGCGGCGATCGGCTTTGCCATGAGTCCGGTTGTTTGGATGGACGGATTTCGCTGTTGGTCGTGCCGGGGCGTTTTTTTCAACGTTCCGGCAAATCCAGCAACTGCGGATCGAGCCGCACTTCGAACCACGTCAGCCCCCAGTGCAGATGCGGGCCGGTGGCGCGGCCGGTGGCGCCGACGCGGCCGATGATGTCGCCCTGTTCCACGCGCTGGCCGGGTTGCACGTCGAGTTTTGACAGGTGCAGGAAGTTGGAGCCGACGCCGTGGCCGTGGTCGATGAGGACGGTGCCGCCGGTGAGGTAGAGGTCCGGTTCGGCGAATACGACGAGGCCGGCGGCGGGGGCCTTGATGGGGGTGCCTTGCGGGACGGCGATATCGGTGCCCGAGTGCGGCGCGCCGGGGGTGCCGTTGTAGATGCGCTGGCGGCCGAAGCGGCCGCTGATGCGGCCGTCCACGGGCCAGACGAAGCCGGAAAACACGTCGTCGCGGTCGTCGTCGCGTTTGCGCTGGGCGGCGACGGCGGCCTGTTCGCGGGCGATGCGGGCGGCGATGTCGGGCGGGGGATCGACGGTCTTCTGCGGGACGCCGGTGATGCGTTCGACGGGCCAGTCGCGCTTCTTGACGGCGATGTCGACGCGTTCGTGGGTGCCGTCGGGATGGGCGATGTCTATGCGGGCGTTGCGGGTTTCGTCGCGGCCGATGCCGAAGGCGAATCGGCCGGCGGGGGAAACCCGCAGCGGCTTGCCGTGGAGTTTCACCGCGCTGCCGGGGCGGGTCTGGCCGAGGATGAGGCTGCCTTGCTGGGCGGACTCGGGCAGTTTGGTGGTGGTTTGCGCAGTTGCCGATGCGATGGAGAGCAGTGCAAGCAAGACAAGCGGGAGAGCCAGGTGTACTGCGCCGCTTGGAAATGACGCCATTCTTGAACGTTCCCTCATCGCGTGAATTCCAGCCGTTGGCCCCTGGCTTCGCCGATCAGGCGCTGGCCGTCCCACGCCAGTTCGCCGTTGACGAAGGTGGCGGCGATGCGGGAGGAGAAGCGGGTGCCTTCGAAGGGGGACCAGCCGCATTTGCTCAATACGTTGGCGCGCTCGACGGTGTAGGGAGTGGACGGGTCCACGAGGACGAGGTCGGCGAACCAGCCTTCGCGCAGGAAGCCGCGTTGCGCCACGTCGAACAGTTGCGCGGGGGCGTGGGCGAATTTCTGCACGACCTGCGGCAGGGCGAGGCGGCCTTCGTGCACCAGTTCCAGCGCGGCGACGAGCGCTTCCTGCACCAGCGGCAGGCCGGAAGGGGCGGCGAGGTAGGGCTGCTGCTTTTCTTCCAGCGTGTGCGGGGCGTGGTCGGTGGCGAGCACGTCGATCACGTCGCCGGCGAGCGCGGCGATGAGGGCGTCGCGGTCGCTGGCGTCCTTGATCGCGGGATTGCACTTGATGAAGTTGCCCAGGCGCGCGTAGTCCTCGCGGGAAAAGCGCAGGAAGTGGATGCAGGTTTCGGCCGTGATGCGCTTGCGCAGGCGGCCATCGGCATCCAGCAGCGGGCCGGCTTCGAACAGGGCCAGCTCGTCGGCGGTGCTGATGTGCAATACGTGCAGCCGGGTGCCGTGCTTTTTCGCGAGCGAAACGGCCAGCTGCGAGGATTTGAGGCAGGCCTCGCGCGAGCGGATGTCCGGGTGCATCGCGACGGGCACGTCGTCGCCCAGGCGCGCCTTCGCCCGGGCCTGCAAGGCGTCGATGGTGGGAGTGTCCTCGCAGTGGGTGATGATGGGCGTGGGCGCGTCGCGGAAGATGGCGTCGAGCGTGGCCGGATCGTCCACCAGCATGTTGCCGGTGGAGGCGCCCATGAACACCTTGATGCCGGGCGCGGTTTTAGGATCGAGCGCGCGGATGGCGTCGAGGTTGTCGTTGCTGGCGCCCAGGTAAAAGCCGAAGTTGGCGCGGCAGCGGCCGGCGGCGCGGGCGTACTTGTCTTCCAGTGCGGCGGCGTCGAGCGTCGGCGGCCTGGTGTTGGGCATGTCCATGACGGTGGTGATGCCGCCGGCGACGGCCGCCGCCGATTCGCTGGCCAGGTCGCCCTTGTGGGTGAGGCCGGGTTCGCGGAAGTGGACCTGGTCGTCGATCATGCCGGGCAACAGCCAGCGGCCGTGGGCATCGAGCACCTGTTCGCCGGGACGGGCGGCAAGGCCGCTGCCGATGGTTTCGATGCGGCTGCCGGCGATGCGCAGGTCGCCTTCCCATTCGCGGCCTTCGTTGACGAGGCGGGCGTTGCGGATCAACCAGTTGGACATCGCGGAATCGCCGTTGGGAGAGGAACGGGAATGATAGCGTCGGGGCGCGATGGCCGGGTTCGTGTCATCGCGGAGGGCGAATTCCCAATGGAGGGTGGAGAAAGGTGCTTCGCGGCGGATATCGGGTTTTAATGTCGGTGCCGATCGCGCCGCGAGTGGATAGGGAATCCCGCCAATGTCGAACGACCGCAACGATGCCGGCCATCCCGCGTCACCGCTGACGGCGATCACGCCGGGCGGCGCGATGCGCGAGTCGGCGCCGCTGCCGTACGGGCCGGACCAGCCGGGCGTGCGGATCGGCGCCTACCGGCTGCTGCGCCCGGTGGGGCATGGCGGCATGGGGGCGGTGTGGCTGGCGGTGCGCGACGATGGGGTGTTCGAGCGCGAGGTGGCGCTCAAGCTGCTGCATCCTTCGCTGTCGGATCCGGAGCTGCACGCGCGCTTCCTGCAGGAGCGCCAGATCCACGCCGGGCTGCAACATCCCAACATCGCGGCGATGTTCGATGGCGGCGTGGCGGCCGATGGGCGGCCGTTCTTCGCGATGGAATACGTGGATGGGCGCTGCATCACGCAGTTCTGCGACGAGGAACGGCTTTCGGTGCGCGCGCGGGTGCGCCTGTTCCTCCAAGTGCTCGATGCGGTGGCGCATGCGCACCAGCGGCTTGTAGTGCACCGGGACATCAAGCCCGGCAACGTGCTGGTGACGGATGGGCGGGTGGTGAAGCTGCTGGATTTCGGCATCGCCAAGCTGCTCCGGCCGCCGTCGCACGCGGTCGAGACGCGCCTGGGCGATCGCGCGATGACGCCGCGCTATGCCGCGCCCGAGCAGATTCGCGGCGAGCCGGTGACGGTGGCGAGCGATGTCTACGCGCTCGGCGTCACGCTGTTCGAACTGCTCACCGGCCGCATGCCGTACCGGCTGGATGGGCGCGATGCCTGCACCATCGAACAGGCGATCCTGACGCGCGAGCCGGTGCGTCCGACCATGGTGCTCGGCGACGCCGGCGCTTCCCCGGCGCTGGAGCCGGCTCGGCAGGATTACGAGCGCGGCATCGACGTGAGCCGGCTCGGGCGCGAGTTGCGCGGCGACCTGGAACGCATCCTGCTCAAGGCGCTGCGCAAGGACAGCGCCGAGCGCTACGCCTCGGTGGAAGCCTTCGCCACGGACCTGGGCAACTACCTGGAAGGCCGCCCGATCAATGCGCGCGCGCCGAGCCTGGGCTACCGCCTGGGCAAGTGGCTGCGCCGCCACACGCTGGCGGCGGCGACGGGCGCGGGCGTGGTGGCGATGCTGGTGGCCGGCCTGTTCGTGCTCGATGCGCAGCGCCAGCGCGCCACCGAGGCCGCCGCGCGCGCCGAGGCCACGCAGGCGTTCCTCGTGGGCCTGTTCGAGGAAGCCGGGCCGGATCGCGGCGGCAGCGCCAACGCCACGGTGCGCGACGTGCTGGCGCGCGGTGCGGCGCAGGTGGAGCGCGGCCTGGAGGAAGATCCCGCATTGCGGCGGCGGCTGGGCGCGCTGATCGGGCGGTTGATGAACGACGTGGGCGATTACGCGCACGCGCAGCCGCTGCTGCACGCGACCCTGGCCGATCTCCGGGACCAGCCCGATGCGCTGGCCGATACGCTCGACGTGCGCATGCAACTGGCGCGTTCGTTGCAGCAGCAGGGCCACTTCGACGCCGCCGCCGAACAGTGGCGCGCGGCGCTCGAGCAGGCGCCGGCAGGCAGCGTGCAGAAGGCCGATGCGCATACCGGGCTGGGCATGCTGCATGCGCTCACCAACCGTTTCGACGAAGCCGGCGCCGAGCATGCGCAGGCCATCGCGATCTGGCGAAAGCAGGGGGCGGCGCACGCGCAGTCGCTGGCTTCGGCCCTGACCACGTCGGCCTTCGCGCTGGATTACGCCGACCGGCCGGAGGAGGCCGAAGCGCAGCTGCGCGAGGCGGTGGACCTCCTGCGGCGACAGCCGGACGACGCGTCGGTGGCGCTGGGGCGGGCGTTGTACCAGTTGGGAAGCGTCGAGCGCTCGCTCGGGCGCTACGAGGCGGCGCGGCGCAACCTGGCCGAATCGGTGTCGCTGCTGAGCGACCGCCTCGGCACCGATCATGAAATCACCCTCAACGCGCGCCGCTGGCATGCCGACATCATGGACGAGATGGGCGATACCGAAGCCGCCCGCACGCAACTGCAACAGGTGCTGGCCCACGCCACCCGGCGCTACGGCGAGAACGCCAGGGTCAGCGCCGAGATCGCGAACTCGCTGGCGACCATCGACCTGAGGGACGGCAACTACGCCGAAGCCGAGACCGGATTCCGCATCGCGTTGCGAGCGCTGGAGAGCGAATTCGGCATGCGGCACCTGGAGACCGCCGTGGCGCAGACCAACCTGGCGGTATCGCTCCTGGAACAGGGCCGCTTCGCCGATGGCGAACATGCCTTGCGAAGCGCGCTGGATGCCATCGCCGAGGTCGCAGGCCAGGACAGTTCCGACCATGCCCGCACGCTGTTCACGCTGGCGCGGCTGCAACGCCTGCAAGGCGATGGCGATGGCGCCGAGCGCAGTCTGTCGCAGTCCGAGCGGGTGTTCTCCGGCATCTATGGCCCGAACCACGAACTGACGTTGCGCAACGGCATCGCGCGCGTGTCGGTGGCGCTGGATGGCGACGGCGATCCTCGACAGGCGCTGGATACGCTGGCGCGGATCGAGCCGCACCTGGACGATGCCTCGCGCCGCGCCCGGCAGATGCGGGTGGACCTGCTCGTCGAGCGCGGGCGTGCGCTGGCGGCACAGGGCGCGCTGGCGCAGGCCAGGTCCGTGTTGACCGAAGCGCTGACGCGCGCGGTGCGGGAATGGCCGGAAGGCGGGCGCACTCGCGCCCAGGCCACGCTGGAGCTGGCCGAGGTACTGCGCAGGCAGGGCGACGTGGCCGCGGCGCGCGCGCGTTTCCGCGAGGCCGAGGCGGTGAATCCGTATCGCCAGCCGCTCTCGCCCCATTCGGAAGGGCTGCGGGCGGTGTTGTCCAGGTTGTGAGGGGAAACCCCGGTTCCGCGCAATGCGACGGACTCGGCCATAGGTGCGGAGCCTGCTCCGCACAGTGCCGGGCAAGCTCCGCACCTACGAGCGGGCGAGTCCATGCATAGGAGCGGCTTCAGCCGCGATCGGCGCATCGGCAACACCTTGTCGCGGCTGAAGCCGCTGCTGCGAAAGCTGGTTTGCGTAGGTCGGGGCTACGCCCCCGGCGGTGCCTGGGCGCGCAAATGGACTGCTGCATAGCAACATTTATAACGACATTTTTACGCTTGTGTTGCGGTGCATTATTCGTCGTTTAATATTTATAAATTCCTTTATATTCATGATGTTGCAGTGGTATTTACCTGTCTTGTGAGGCAATTGATAGCGCTGTCACTTTATCCACAAAAAAACCGGTGCTAGCGTCGCCGACCGTTGCTGGAACAGGGGTGGCAGGGGAGCCGGGAGCAACACAGCGGCGTCGGCGTTTGCCGGCGCATATCGGTTGCTTTTTTGAGGAGGGAAAGTCAGTGCAACGCATGTATCTCAGGTTCACCAGCTTCATGATGCTGGCGCTGTTGGCCGTCGCGGCCCATGCGCAATCGTCTTCGGATTACTCGCATGGCGTGGAGTTTTCCGGGAACACGGCGGTGCTGTGGTTCAGATCCAACGTGAACACGACGTGGGTCGATGCCCATTACATCCACGCAGGCTCGCCGCAGCAGAATCTCCGCATGACGTGGAACGGCGGCAATGGGCGCCACGAGCAGGCCATCAGCCCGGCGTCGCAGGGCCAGTCCCTGTCGTACTTCTTCACCTACAACAACGGCAACCCGGCCTACGACTCGCCGTGGCACTCGCAGACCATCGGCTCGGGCGGCAACGGCGGCGGCGACACGGGTTCCAACAAGGTCTGCTTCTACGAGCACGCCAACTACGCCGGCGCGAGCTTCTGCGCCAATGCCGACTCGAACTGGGTGGGCGGCGAATGGAACGATCGCGTTTCCTCGGTGCGGGTGCAGGCCGGTCAGCAGGTGCAGCTGTTCTGGGACATCAACTACGGCGGCAGTGTGCTGACGCTGGCGGCCGATGAGCCCAATCTGGTCAATCGCGGCTTCAACGACCAGATGTCCTCGTTCAAGGTGCAGGCCGCCGGTGGCGGTGGCGGCAATGGCGTCTGGAACGAGCGCGTGACCTTCAAGGTCGCCAACCAGACCCGTGGCCGCTGGGGCAACCAGGATGTCTACTGGTCGATCATCGGCAAGAGCTGGGAAACCGGCCAGTTCGTCTGGGTCAACGCCCAGGGCCAGCAGATCCCGATGTCGGTCGCCGACAACGGCGCGCTGGTGAAGAACGGCGAGGGCTACACCAACTACTTCCATCGCTTGTCGGATCTGCCGGAAATCACGATCGACCCGATCAACTCGGCGCGCATCCTGCTTTCGGTGGGCAGCCCGATGTACATCAAGGTGGTCGTGGATGGGAACGGCCACATCGGCTACGCCGGCGCCAACATCCAGAACCCGACCGATCCCAACCTGGATGTCTATTTCGACTTCGGCGAAATGGCGATCATCCCCAAGGGCAACAACGACAGCGGCCTGTTCATCAACACCACGCGCGTGGACCACTTCGGCTTCCCGCTGCAACTACGCGTGCAAGGGCTCGACGGCTACGACCGCACCCTGGGCGAGAAGGTGTCCGAGCTGACCCGGGATCAGGTGTTCCAGCGTTTCATCGCCCGCGTGCCCAGCGAGTTCAGGCACCTCGCGCAGGCACCGTACGCGCCGCACCGGCTCATCGCGCCGGGGCACGGCGACTTCAACACCGGCAGGCCGCACGGCAACTACCTGCAGCCGTACATCGACCAGATCTGGGCGCGCTACCGCAACGAGAACATCACCTTCACGTTGCAGCACCTGGGGACCTTCACGGGCCGCGTGTACGGGGATACCTTCCGCTTCACCGGCGGCAACCAGAACGGCACGTTCTACATCAACGGCAAGCCGAACACGCAGGAAGTGCTGCTGGGCGCGGGCAAGCTGGCCGACGCCTCCAACGCGGCCGCGCAGGACATCGGCACGCAGTTGCAGATCCAGGCGCAGTTCGCCGCCGCGATCAATCGCCGCGTGCTGGAGAACCCGGCGCAGTGGTACAACGCCGCCTACCACTACCCGGCAGGCCAGCGCGCGAACTGGTACGCCTGGTTCTGGCACAACGGCGATATCGTCCACGAGAACAAGGGGTACGGGTTCTCCTACGACGACGTCGGCGACCATGCTACGCTGCTGTATTCGCCCAAGCCCACGGTGGTGACCTACACCATCGGCTGGTAAGCGCTCCGGCAGCGGTGCCGTGTTCTTGTGCCGCTGCCGTTCTTCCGGGCAAACAAAAGCGGCGTGCCGGTTCCGGCACGCCGCTTGCGTCTGGATCGTCCGCAGGACGTATTCCGCCGTCGCTTCGACGGAAGCCCCGCCCTTGCAGGAGCGGCCGAGGGCAGGGGAGGCGCACGGCCTTCCCTGCCTTTTCGCATCAGTAGCTGAAGCTCGCGCTCAACAGCACCGCGCGCGGCGAGCCGAGCAGGACGCGGGTCATCGGCCAGTTGCCGGAGACGGCGTAGGTCTTGTCGGCGACGTTGTCCACGTTCAGGCGCACCTGCCAGTGCTCGCTCACGCGATAGGCGGCCATGAGGTTGGCGACGGTGTAGCCGGGCAGCTTGCCGAAGCGGCCGTTGGGGATGATGCGGTCGGCATCGTCCGGGCGGCCGGCCCAGGAATCGCCGACGTGCTGCACGCCGCCGCCGAGGGTGAAGCCGTTGTCGAACTCGTAGGTGGTCCACAGGTTGGCCGAGCGCTTCGGGGTGAAGGCCAGTTCGTCGCCGTTGGTGGCGAGGAAGCTGCCGTAGTCGTTCGGGTTGGCTTCGCGCACGGCGGCGTCGAGGTAGGCGTCGTGCTGGCGCTCGCTGTCCAGGAACACCGCGCCGGCGAAGATCGTCCAGGCATCGGTGATGCGGCCGGCGAGCGAGAGTTCCACGCCCTGCACGACCTGCTTGCCGTAGCCGCGCAGCGTGGTGGGGCTGCTCGGCACGCCCGGTTCCTTGCCGGCCAGCCCGATGCTGCGGCGCTCGGTGTTGAACAGCGCCAGCGCGGTGCTGAGGCGGCCGTCGTTGAAGTCCCACTTGACGCCGACTTCGTGGTTGACCGCGCGCTGCGGCTTGGCGTCGATGTTGTTCTGGCCGTTGAGGCCGGGGAAGGCGTTGTCGCCGGTGCGCGAGATGTCCGGGTTGGCGAGGTAGGAACCCGGCGGCAGCGTGGTCACGCCGACCGAGGCGTAGACGCTGGCGTTCTCGGCCGGCTTGAACACCAGGCCGAGCTTGCCGCCGAGCGTGGTTTCGTCGACTTCGTAGCCGTCCGGGCCGTTCGGCGCGTTGCTGGCGAGCACCCGGCTGCCCAGTTCGACGTCGTAGCTCTCCGCGCGCAGGCCGCCGCTGAGCTGCCAGCGTTCGCCGAACTGCACGGTGTCGTAGACGAACGCGGCGAGCGTGTCGATCTTCACGCTGGCGCTCTGGGTCGGCGCCGGCCAAGCCGGGCTGGACCGGTTCGGATCGGGCGACAGCACATCGGCCGGGGCGGGCGTGGTCGTGCCGAAGCGCAGCGCGTCGGCTTCCTCGCGGCTGAACTCCAGCCCGACCGCGAGCTGGTGTTCCAGCGCGCCGGTGGAGAACGCCAGGGAAAGGTCGGTCTGGTTGGAGAGGGCGGAATTGTCGCGGCGATAGAACTGGGTCTGACCGGTGACCTGCGCGGCGGCGGCGTTGTAGCCGAACGGCACGGTGAACGCGGCGCTGCGGTCGTTCTCGCTCCAGCGGGTCTGGTTGCGCAGCGTCGCGCCGTTGCCGAAGGCGTGCTCGATGCGGGCGAAGGCGGTCGTGGAACCGCTCTCGTCTGTGTCGCTGGAAAGTCCGTAGAAATTGTCGCGCCCGGCCGAGGCGGCCACTGCGTCGTAGTTGACCGTGCCGGGCAGGAAGGCGCCGGGCACGCCCCAGTCCGGCCGGTTGTCCTGCTTGAGGTGCTGGATGCCCAGGATGACCTGGGTGTCGCCGCCCAGGCCCAGCGCCAGCGTCGGCGCGATGCCCAGGGCATCGGACGTGGCGTGGTCGCGTCCCGGCACGCCGCCGTCCTGGAGCAGCAGGTTCAGGCGCAGCGCGGAGGTTTCGCCCACCTGCTGGTTGATGTCGAAGGTGCTGCGCAGGCGCGCGCCGGAGGCGTATTCGTCCGCGCCCAGGCTGGCCGTGCCGCGCACGAAGTGGCCCAGTTGCGGAGTCTTGGTGACGAGGTTGACATAGCCGGACAGGCCGCCGCGGCCGTAGTCGGCGGCCGGGCCCTTGGCCACTTCGACCTGTTCGAGGTTGAACACGTCGCGGCCGTAGTTGCCCGAATCGCGCACGCCGTCGACGAAGATGCTGCCGCTGGTGTCGAAGCCGCGCAGGTTGAAGTTGCTGGTGCCCACGGCGAAGGCGTTCTCGCCGGCGGAAAAGCTGATGCCCGGCGTGTTGCGCAGCACGTCGGTCAGGTTCTGCGCGCCCTGGGCGAGATAGACGTCGCTCGGGATCACCGACAGCGTCTGCGGCGTGTCGAGCAGCGGCGCGGTGAACTTGGGCGAGGCGACCTTCTTCACCGCTTCGCCGGTGACTTCGACCGGCTCCAGGGTGCGTTCGTCGCGCTTGGATGCGTTGGATGCGCTATCGGCCAGGGCCGGAAGGCTGAACGCGGCGAGGATGGCGACGGCGAGCGGGCGCAGCGCGGGGCGGGTGCGGGACATGGGGAGGTTCTCTCTGCTTGTTGGAAACGGGGCGGCGATGGCGAGCGGAGGGGCTCGCCATGCAAGATCGATTATTGATTGTTAATGATAATTGATATCATTTGTATCAGCAATCATGAAGCTTTCCGCCCGTCGCCCTTGAGACGCGCCCGATCGGCGCCTCGCATCGCCCATCCGCTACGCTTCCCACTCCGGCCGCAGGTGCGGCCAGGGTCAGTTACGGAGCCCTTGTGATCCACGTCATTCCCGACCTCCTGCCGCCCGAGCGCCTGGAACAGGCTTGTCGCGCGCTGGTCGGCGCGCGCTGGGTCGACGGCCGCGCCACGGCCGGCGCGCAGGCGCAGCGGGTCAAGGACAACCAGCAACTGGACCAGGACGATCCGCTCGTCGCGCAGCTGGGCAACTGGATTCTGGAAGCGCTGGGCCGGCACGAACTGTTCCTTTCCGCCGCGCTGCCGCTCAAGGTGCTGCCGCCGCGCTTCAACCGCTATGCCGGCGGCGGAAGCTACGGCGCGCACATCGACAATGCCGTGTTCAGCGTGCCCGGTTCGCCGCACCGCATCCGCAGCGACCTGTCGGCCACGCTGTTCTTCAGCGATCCGGACGAGTACGACGGCGGCGAACTGATCGTCGAGGACACCTACGGCACGCAGCGGGTCAAGCTGCCGCGCGGGCACATGCTGCTGTATCCGGGCACCAGCCTGCACCGCGTCGCGCCGGTGACGCGCGGCGCGCGGATCGCGTCGTTCTTCTGGGTACAGAGCCTGGTGCGCGACGATGGCCAGCGCGGCCTGCTGTTCCAGCTCGACCGCGCGATCCAGGCGCTGCGCGCGCGCGATGCCGATGCGCCCGAGTTGTCGTCGCTGCTGGGCGTGTACCACAACCTGGTGCGGCGCTGGGCGCAGACGTGAGCGCATTGCCGCCGCCGCTGGCCGCGATCGTGCCGCAGATCGCGGCGGTGGCCGATTACGAGCCGTTCGCGCGCGAACGCATGAGCGAAGCGGCCTGGGCGTACTTTTCCGGCGGCGCGGGCGACGAGCTCACGCTGCGCGAGAACCTCGCCGCGTTCGCGCGGCTGCGCCTGCGCAACCGGGTGCTGGCGGATTTCTCGCAGGCCCATACGCGCTGTCGCCTGTTCGGCGACGATTTCGATTTTCCGATCCTGCTGGCGCCGGTGGCGCGGCAGGGCTGGCTGCATCCGGACGCCGAACGCGCCAGCGCGCTGGCGGCCTCGGCGATGCGTGCCGGCATGGTGCTCAGTTGCCAGGCGGACGTGCGGCTGGAAGACATCGCGCGCCAGGCCAGCGCACCGCTGTGGATGCAGCTCTACCTGCAACCCGGACGCGAGGACGCGCTGGCGCTGGCGCAGCGCGCGGAGGCGGCGGGTTATCGCGCGCTGGTGCTGACGGTGGATGCGGCGGTCAACGGCCCGCGCAACCGCGAGCAGCGTGCCGGGCCGCCCGAGCGCCCGTTGCCGCCGCCGGTGAACCTGGCCGGCGGCGGCATGCCCGTGGCTTCGGCCGTCGCGCCGGGCCAGAGCCTGCTGGAAACACCCCAGGTCCGCACCGCGCCGACCTGGCGCGACGTGGAATGGTTGCGTGCGCAGGTGCGCCTGCCGCTGCTGCTCAAGGGCATCGCCGGCGCCGAGGATGCGCGGCGCGCGCTGGACGCGGGTGTCGATGGCCTGATCGTTTCCAACCACGGTGGCCGTGTGCTGGACAGCCAGATCGCCACCATCGACGCCTTGCCCGAGGTGGCCGCCGTCGCCGCGGGCCGGGTGCCGCTGTTGCTCGACGGTGGCATCCGGCGCGGCACCGATGTGTTCAAGGCGCTGGCGCTGGGCGCCGACGCGGTGCTGGTCGGGCGGCCCTGTGCGTATGCGCTCGCCGCCGCCGGTGCGCCGGGCGTGGCGCATGTCCTGCACCTTTTGCGGGTGGAACTGGAGATGGCGATGGTGTCGTGCGGCTGCCCGACGCTGGCCGATATCGACCGCGCCTGCATCGCCTAGGCCCTGTCACAACCCGCCGACGATCTTCTCCAGCGCGCCGCGATCGCCCGCGCGCAACAGCGCGGCGCGACGGCGTCGCAGGGGGCGCAGCTCGGTCTGGCGGATGCGGGCGCGCACTTCCAGCAGCGCGGCCGGGTGCATGGAGAACTCGGTCAGGCCCAGGGCCAGCAACAGGCGGGTGAAGTGCGGGTCGCCGGCGATCTCGCCGCAGATCGACAGCGGTTTGCCGGCTTTCTTGCAGGTGTCGATGATCTCGTGCAGGGCGCGCAGCACGGCGGGATAGAGCGGGGAGAACAGGTCGCCGAGCGCATCGTTGCCGCGATCGGCGGCGAGCAGGTACTGGATCAGGTCGTTGGTGCCGATGGAGACGAAATCCATCGTGCCGACCATCGTCGGCAGGGCGAACGCGGCGGCGGGGACTTCGATCATCGCGCCCAGCGGGACGTCGTCGGCCAGGTGATGGCCTTCCCGCCGCAGTTCGCGCGCGCAGTCGCGCAGCAGCTTGCGCACGGCGAGCATTTCCTCGCGCCGCGTCACCATCGGCACCAGGATGCGTACCGGGCCATAGCCGGAGGCGCGCAGCATGGCGCGCAACTGGGTGCGGAACAGGATGGGGCGCGCCAGCGCCAGGCGCACGCCGCGCAGGCCCATCGCCGGGTTGGGTTCGCGCGGCAGCGCGATGCCGGCGGCATCGGCCTTGTCCGCGCCCAGGTCGAGCGTGCGCAGCGTGACCGGGCGGCCGCTCATGCCGAGCACGGCGTCGCGGTAGGCGGCGAGCTGTTCGTCCTCGTCCGGCGGTTCGCGCCGTTGCAGGAACAGGAACTCGGTGCGGTACAGGCCGATGCCGGCGGCGCCGAGGCGGAAGGCGCGGGCCACGTCCTCGCGCGATTCGGCGTTGGCGTGCAGGCGGATGTCCACGCCGTCCCGGGTGTGCGTGGGCATGTCGCGCAGGCGCGCCAGCGTGCGTTGCTCGCGGGCCTGCACGAACTCGCGCTCGCGCAGGTCGGAAAGATCGTCCGGGCCGGGTTCGACGACGATCTCGCCGCGCCCGGCGTCCACCATCACGGCCGCGCCGTCGGGGATCGCGGCGAGCGCCTCGGCCGGGGCGATCAGCATCGGCAGGCCGAGGCTGCGCGCCAGGATGGCGCTGTGGGAGAGCGGGCTGCCTTGCGATACCAGCACCGCGACCACGCCGCGTTCGGACAGTTGTGCCAGTTCCGCCGGGGCCACGGCATCGGTGACGAGCACTTCGCCGGCCAGCCCGATCACGTCGCTGCCGTCCAGGCCGCGCAGCAGCGCCGCCTGCACGCGGCCGATGACGTGGTCGATGTCCTCGCGACGGCTGCGCAGGTAGGGGTCGTCCATCGCATCGAAGACGGCGGCCAGGCGGTCGCGCTGGAGCTTGAGCGCGTAGCTGGCGGCGTAGCGGCCGGTGCGGATCAGCTCGGTGAGGCCCGGGACGAAGTCCGGATCGTCCAGCAGCAGGGCGTGCAGGTCGAGGAACTCGCCGATCTCCTGTGCCAGCGCGCCCTGGAGCTGCTCGCGCAGTTTCGCCAGCTCGGCGCGGGTGGCGGCGATGGCCTGGTGCAGGCGCGCGATCTCCTCGTCCACTTCCTCCGGCGCGAGGGTGCGTTCCTCGATGTCCTGGATGTGCGGCTCGCGTATCCGGGCGCGCCCCAGGGCCAGGCCCTTGGCGGCGGCGATCCCGGACAGCGCCAGGCGCATCTCAGCAGGCCCCGCGCCGGGCGGGGATGGCGGGCGATGGCTTCATCAGGCGCTTTCCTGTTCGTCGAACCCGCATGAGAACAGGGCGTGCGCGGCCTCCATCGCCTCGGCCTCGTCCGGGCCGTCGAGCTTGAGCGTGACGCGCGTGCCCTGGCCCGCGGCCAGGAGCATCACGCCCATGATGCTCTTGGCGTTGACCGCGCGGCCGCGGCATTCCAGCGTGGCCAGGCTCTTGTAGCCGGACAGCAGGTTGACCACCTTGGCGGCGGCGCGCGCGTGCAGGCCGAGTTTGTTGACGATGGGCAGTTCGCGCTCAAGCATGGTCGAGGATGACTCCGGTCTTGCCGCCCGCCACCGCGGTGCGTGCCAGTTCTTCGAGGGGAAGCTCGGGGTAGTTGCAGACCCGCAGCAGCATTGGCAGGTTCAGGCCGGACACGCGCTGCGACGGCGTGCCGAGCTGGGTCAGCCTTGCCGCGAGGTTGCTGGGCGATGCACCGTACAGGTCGGTGAGGATCAGCACGCCATCGCCCCGGTCCACGCGCCGCATCGCGCCGCTGGCGGCCGGCAGGCTGGCCTCCACGTCGGCATCGAAGTCCAGTTCGAAATGTTCCAGCGGCAGCGGCACGCGCCCGAGCAGGCGCTCCAGCAGCCCGGCGTAATGCGATGCCGCGCCGGGATGGGCGACGAGGAGAAGTCCGACGTTCATGGCCGGAGTGTAGCGAATGGATGTGACGGCAGACTACGCTCGCGCGTCGCATTGCGGCGATTCCGCGGCTTCGCGCGGAATCATGGGCAAGGGAGTGGTCCGGCCCTCAACCGCGCCTGAGTTCCGCCACGAACGCCTCGTAGTCGGCCGGCATCGGATCGGCCTGCGCCGGACGCGCCAGCAGTTCGGCCAGTGCCGGCGGTGGCGGGACATGCGCGCCGACGAGCGGCTCGACGATGCTCTCGAACTTGGCCGGGTGCGCGGTGGCGGCGACGGCCCAGCTTCCGTCCAGCGCGAGGCTGTCGAGCGCGAACACGGCGGTGGCGGTGTGCGGGCAGATGGCGAACAGGTGGCGATCCCAGACTTCCTGGATGGTGGACTGGATGTCCTCATCGCCGACGCTTACGGCGCGGAAGGATTCGCGCAGTTCATCGTCGTCCGGCACCAGCCAGCGCAGGCGCTCGAAGTTGCTCGGCGCGCCCACGTCCATCGCGTTGGCGAGGGTGGCGACGCTCGGCTGCGGGACATAGTCGCCGCCGTCGAAGAACGCGGGCAGCACGGCGTTGGCGTTGGTGGCCAGCAGCACCTCGCCGATGGGCAGGCCGATCCTGCGCGCGAGGATGCAGGCCAGCGCGTTGCCGAGGTTGCCGGTGGGGATCGCGAAGTTGAGTTTTTCGCCCTGCGCGCGGAAGTGATCGAGCGCGGCCCTGGCGTAGTAGCTCATCTGCGGCAGCAGGCGGCCGAGGCTGATGCTGTTGGCCGAACTCAGCGGCACGGCGGCCTGCAACTGCGCATCGTTGAGCGCGCGCTTCACCAGCGCCTGGCAGTCGTCGAAGCTGCCGGCCACGCGCAGCGCGCGCACGTTGCCGCCGAAGGCGCCGAGCTGGTGCGCCTGGCGCGGCGAGACGCGGCAATCGGGATAGAGGATCACCACGCGCAGGCCCGGCATGCCGTGGAACGCGCCGCCGACGGCGGCGCCGGTGTCGCCGGAGGTGGCGACGACGATGGTCAGCGGCTTGTCCGCGCCGGCGCGCCGGCGCGCCAGGCAGGCGGCGAGGAAGCGCGCGCCGAAATCCTTGAACGCGGCGGTGGGGCCGTGGAACAGCTCCAGGAGGTGCGTGCCGTCGCCCAGGTCGCGCAGCGGCGCGGGGAAATCGAAAGCCCGGTTGCAGATGGCGTCCAGCTCCGGCGCCAGCGCATCGCCCTCGAAGAATGGGCGGATCAGCGTTGCGGCGATCTCGGGCAGGGTGGTCTTGCCGTCGAAATCGGCGAGCGAAAGCGTGGGGAGCTTCTCGGGAACGTACAGGCCGCCATCAGGCGCAAGTCCCGCGGCGATGGCCTCGGACAAGGTGGCGGGCGCGGCCTGGCCGCGCGTGGAAACGAAACGCATCACAGCACCTCCGCGCGCGGTCCCGCGACCGGCGATACATACGATTGACTGGAAAACCCCGCCTGCGCGAACGCGGCCTGCATCGGCGCGGCGGCGGCGTCGGCTTCCGCCTTGGTGGCGAACCATGCGAACACGCTCGGTCCGGCGCCGGAGATGCTCGCGCCGAATGCGCCGGCATCCAGCGCAGCCCGTTTGACCTGTGCGAAGCCGGGGATCAGCGGCGCCCGGCGCGGTTCGACCAGCACGTCGGCGAAGCCCGCGCGCACCAGTTCCTCATCGCCGCGCAGGCAGCCGACCAGCACCTGGGCAAGATTGGCCGACTGCGCGACGAACTCGCCGAGCGCGTAGTCGCCCTTCAGCGCCTCGCGCGCGCGGCGGGTTTCGAGAATCTGCTCCGGATGCACCAGCACGCAGTGCCAGGCGGCGGGCACGTCGATGCGCACCATGCGTTGCGCCGTGGTGAGCACCAGGCCGCCGAGCAGCATCGGGCCGACGTTGTCGCCGTGGCGCGAACCGCTGGCGACCGATTCGCCGTCGAGCGCGAACGGGTACAGCGCCTCGCGCGGCAGCGGCTCGTCCAGCAGCGCGTTCGCGGCGACCAGGGCGGCGACGCAGCTTGCCGCCGAGCCGCCCATGCCCGAGCCGAGCGGGATGCCTTTCTCGATCTCGATCTCCAGGCCGTATGGCAGGTCGAGCGCCTTGCGCAGCGCGATCAATGCGCGCCCGGCGGTGTTGCGCTCGGCATCCAGCGGCAGCACCAGGTCGAGCCCGCGAATGGCGCGGATGCGCACGGCCGGGTCGTCGATGCGCCGCACGCTCACGCGGTCGCCCGGGCCGGCGAGGGTGTGGCCGAGGAGGTCGAAGCCGACGCAGGCGTTGCCGATGCTGGCGGGGGAGAAGGCGGAGGGCATGGGGCTGGTGATCAGTGATTCGTGGGGCGAGTGTAGGTGGTCCGTTGCTTTTCCTTCTCCCCGTTTGCGGGGAGAAGGTGGCGCGAAGCGACGGATGAGGGGTGCTTTCGATCTTTCGGCAAGGCTCTGCCCCTCATCCGCCCTGCCGGGCACCTTCTCCCCGCAAACGGGGAGAAGGAAAAGCAACGG
>JBBCJS010000025.1:0-78955 GCA_037190825.1 Chiayiivirga flava | reverse complement strand
CCTCGGACACCAGGATGCCGGAGATTTCCTCGTCCACTTCGAGCTTGTCGATGAACACCTGGCGCGCGGCGGCCTGCTCGGCCTCGCTCTTGGCGACGACCTGGTCCTGCGTCATCACGTTGAGCTGCCAGCCGGTGAGCTTGCTGGCCAGGCGCACGTTCTGGCCACCGCGGCCGATGGCCTGGGCCAGCTTGTCCTCGGCCACGGCGATGTCCATCGAGTGCTTTTCCTCGTCCACGATGATGGACTGCACCTCGGCCGGGGCCATCGCGTTGATGACGAACTGGGCCGGGTTGTCGGACCACAGCACGATGTCGATGCGCTCGCCGTTCAATTCGTTGCTCACCGCCTGCACGCGCGAGCCGCGCATGCCGATGCAGGCGCCGATGGGATCGGTGCGGCTGTCGTGCGCCAGCACCGCGATCTTGGCGCGGTCGCCCGGATCGCGCGCGGCGGCCTTGATCTCCACCAGACCCTGGCCGACCTCCGGCACTTCGAGCTTGAACAGCTCGATCATGAATTCCGGCGCAGTGCGCGAAATGAACAGCTGCGGGCCGCGCGGCTCCGAGCGCACTTCGGCCAGGTAGCCGCGCACGCGGTCGCCGGCGCGCATGGTGTCGCGCGGGATCGCCTTGTCGCGGGAGATGTAGGCCTCGGCGTTGCCGCCCAGGTCGACATAGACGCTGCCGCGCTCCACGCGCTTGACCACGCCGGTGAGCAGTTCGCCGACGCGGTCGGCGTAGGCATCCACCACCTGCGCGCGCTCGGCCTCGCGCACGCGCTGCACGATCACCTGCTTGGCGGCCTGCGCGGCGATGCGGCCGAACTCGGCGTTCTCGACCTGTTCCTCGATGTACTCGCCCACCTGCGCGTCGGCGTTCACGTCGACCGCGTCCATCAGGCGGATCTGGCGCGAGGGCGATTCCATCACCACGTCGTCGGCCACGATCTCCCAGCGGCGGAAGGTTTCGTATTCGCCGCTGCGCGGGTCGATCTTCACGCGCATCGAGACGTCCTCGTCCGGATAGCGCTTCTTGGCCGCCGACGCGAGCGCCGCCTCCATCGCCTCGACGATGACCTGGCGCGCCACGCCCTTCTCGTGCGCCACGGCTTCAACGACGTTCAACAATTCCTTGCTCATCTGCATCGCTCCGGCGGGCCGGCTGCGGCCCTGTCGAGTTGACGAAATACCTGGACGGGCCGTCAGGCGCCGCGCTTCTTTCGATTGGCGCCGCCACCGGCCGCACGCCCTGGTTTGGCGGGCGCCTCGAACGCGGGCACCAGCCTGGCTTTCTGGATCGACGAGCACGACAGCGCCACCGGCTGCCCGTCCTGCTCGATGGTCACGACGTCGCCCTCGACGGCGAGGATCGCGCCCTGGAAACGCCGCCGCCCGTCCTGCGGGAACTCCAGCGCGATTTTCGCGCTTTCCCCGATGAAACGCGCGAAATGCGCCGGCTTGAACAGCGGCCGGTCGATGCCCGGCGAGGACACTTCCAGCGTGTAGTGGCTGTCGATCGGGTCGTGCACGTCCATGAGCGCACTGACCTCGCGGCTGACCGCCTCGCAATCGTCCAGCGTCACCCCGCCTTCGCGGCCGGGCGCGTCGATGTAGAGACGCAGCAGCGCATTGCCGTTGCCCGGCCGGAATTCCAGGCCCAGAAGCTCCAGCCCGAGCGATTCGACCGCCGGGGAAAGCAGGGCTTCGATGTCGTTTCCGATCTGGGACATGGGCAAGGTGGCGGCGGAATACCTGGTTGAAAGCAAAAGAAAAGGGGCACGAGGCCCCTTACGATCCAGTCCGATGTCGCGGAAGGCCGAACGGGCCTTGCGCGGTTCGGCAAGCGAAAGAGCCTCCGCAGAGGCTCTTTCGACACCGAACTGGTAGCGGGGGCAGGATTTGAACCTGCGACCTTCGGGTTATGAGCCCGACGAGCTGCCAGACTGCTCCACCCCGCAGCAGTGAGACGCGCATTATAGGCATGGCCGGGCATGCGATGCAAGCTGCGCGACCCGGGACACTCATGCTGCGATCATGGCCACCCTGCCCCGCCGCGGACCTCGCCATGCGCGCCTTAGCCCCGTTCCTTCTCGCCCTTTCACCGCTCTCCCCCGCGCTCGCCGGCGAAACCCCGCCCGCCGCGCCAACGATGGCGCAGGTGCTGGCCGAGTCCACGGCAGCGGACTGGCGCCGTCCCGCACCCCAGGACACGCTTTACCTGGACATCCCCGGCGGGCGCGTGGTGATCGAACTGGCGCCGCAGTTCGCGCCCGAACACGTCGCCAACATCCGCGCGCTGGCGCGGGGGCATTACTGGGACGGGCTGGCGATCCTGCGGGTGCAGGACAACTACGTGGTGCAGTGGGGCGACCCGAACGCCGAGGATGCGCAACGCCGCAAGCCGCTCGGCGATGCGAAATCCGCCCTGCCGGCCGAGTTCGAGCGCGATGGCGAGGGGCTGGCCTTCCACCCCATCGACAGCCGCGATGCCTACGCCGCGCAGGCGGGCTTCGTCGATGGCTTTCCCGCCGCGCGCGATCCGGCGCGCGGCAAGGCCTGGATGGCGCATTGCTACGGGCTGCTCGGCGCGGGCCGCGACAATGCCGCCGACAGCAGCACCGGCGCGGAGCTTTACGTGGTGATCGGCCACGCGCCACGCCACCTGGACCGCAACATCACGCCGGTCGGGCGCGTGCTGGCGGGCATCGAACTGCTCTCCGCGCTGCCGCGCGGCCCCGCACCCATGGGCTTTTTCGAAGATGCCGCGCGGCATGTGCCGATCCGCTCGATCCGGCTGGCGTCGGAAGTGCCTGAAAGCGAGCGCGTGCCGATCGAGGTGTTCCGTACCGATACGCCGGCGTTCACCCGACTGGTGCAGGCGCGGCGCGAGCGTCGCGAGGAATGGTTCGTCGATCCAGTGGGCCGGATAGAACTGTGCAACGTGCCGGTGCCGGTGCGACTGTCGCCCACCGGCTCTTGAGGCATCAGAAGGGCTTTGCCAGCACCAGCCAGACGATCGGCACCAGCGCCAGCAGCGGCAGTTCGTTGAAAAGCCGCATCGCGCGCGGGTCCGGCAATGCGCCGCCGGCCGCGATGCGCTTGAGGCGGCGGCCAGCGATCACGTAGTACACGAACAACGCGACGACCAGGGTCAGTTTGGCGTGCATCCAGCCGCTGCCCATCGCCACCATCGTCGGGAAATCCGGCAGCACGCGGTAGCCCAGCCACAGCACCAGCCCGAGGACGAAGGAAAGCCCGAACATCACGTGGCCGAAGCGGTACAGCCGCCGCCCCATCAGCACCAGCCGCTCGCGCACGGCGGGCTGGTTGCCGGCCTCGCCCAGGTTCACCAGCAGGCGCGGCAGGTAGAACACCGCCGCCATGAAGGCGATCACGAACACGATGTGAAGCGTCTTGATCCACAAATACAGCGTCATTGGGTACCGCCTCCGGTAAAGATGTAGAGCGTGCCATGCACTTCGTCAGCACCTTCCCAATACGCCCGTGCCGCCGCGAAGCAAGGCGCGCGGACAAGGCACTCCAAGGTACATTCACGCCCTGAAGTCTAACCCATTGCCGCACCGGCCAAATGCCGCTATGATTGGCGGTCTTTGTTGCCCGCCCTCGAGGTTTCCGCCATGAAAGTGCTGTCTTCGCTGAAGTCGGCCAAGTCCCGGCACCGCGACTGCAAGGTCGTCCGTCGCCGTGGCAAGGTCTTTGTGATCTGCAAGAGCAATCCGCGTTTCAAGGCGCGCCAGCGCTGAGATCGCCGCGTCCGCCTCCGGCGGATCGCATTCGAAAGGGCCGCACGATGCGGCCTTTTTGTTGCGTGCCATCCATGGCCGCAACCCCGGGCCAACGCCTGCCCGTGCTCGATGCGGGGTCCGGGGCAGGCGGGCCATCGTTGCGCGATGCCGGAAAACGTTTCCGGCGTTTTTTCGTTTCCGGCCACGGCGCGCGCGTCACCCGGGAATTGATGACATGCCCCGGAATGTGACACATTGTGTCCCCCGTCGCCACGCGCTCCGGAGTTCCGATGAACCGCCTCCTCGTCCTCATCCCGCTCGTCCTCGCCGCCCTTTGCCTGGGCGCGCCGGCTGCCGCCCAGCAACGCGCCGATACCCTGCTCGTGGATCGCGCCGCCGCCAGCAAGACGCTGGCCGGTCCCAAGCGCGGCACCACGATGTCGCAGGTGGAAACGGCCTTCGGCGCGCCCGAGCAGAAGCTCGAACCGCGCGGCGGCCAGCAGCCGCAATGGCCGGTGATCCACCGCTGGGTCTACCCGGAGTTCATCGTCTACTTCGAGAGGTCGCACGTCATCGACGTGGTGGCGCGCCACGCCACGCCCGGCGAGATCGGCCCCAAGCCGGTCCAGTAAACTCCGCTATCATTTCCGGCCCGCCGTCTCGGGCCGGACACCACGGGCCACGGACGCACGCCGCGTTCGTGGCCGCTTTTTTTGAGGAATCCCCCATGCCCCACTGGCGCTTTCCCGCCGAATGGGAACCGCAGGCCGCCGTGCTGCTGGCCTGGCCGCACGCCGGCACCGACTGGGCGGCGCGCCTCGGCGAGGTCGAGAGGACCTATGTCGCGCTGGTCGCCGCCATCACGCGCTTCCAGCCGGCACTGGTCTGCGTGGCGAACGAGGCCATCGAGCGCCGCGCCCGCGGGTTGCTGGCGCAGGCCGGCGTCGACATGGACCCGATCCGCTTCATCGCCATCGACTACGACGACACCTGGCTGCGCGATTCCGGCCCGATCACGCTGCTGGACCGCGACGGCGGCGCGCGCTTCCTGGATTTCCGCTTCACCGGATGGGGCGGCAAGTTCGAGGCCGGGCGCGACGACGCGCTGGTTTCCGGCCTGGCCGCACGCGGCGTCCTGCGCGCCGAGGCGGTGGAGCGCATCGACTTCGCACTGGAAGGCGGCGCGATCGAAACCGACGGCCACGGCACCCTGCTCAGCACCTGGCGCTGCCTGGCCGAGCGCCACGGCGAGGATGCGCGCGGGCAGGTGGAAACCGTGCTGCGCGAGGCACTGCGCCAGCAGCGCGTGCTGTGGCTGGAACACGGCTATCTGGAAGGCGACGACACCGACGCCCACATCGACACGCTGGCCCGCTTCGCGCCGGACGATGCCATCGTGTTCCAGAGCTGCGACGATCCGGCCGACTCGCATTACGCCGAGCTGCGGGCGATGGCCGAAGAAATCGCCGCGCTGCGCACCGTCGATGGCCGCCCCTATCGCCTGTTCCCGCTGCCGTGGGCCAGGCCCATCCTCGACGAAGGCCGGCGCCTCGCCGCCTCCTACGCCAATTTCCTCATCATCGATGGCGCCGTACTGATGCCGGCCTACGGCGATGCCGCCGACGATGCCGCCGCCGCCGTGCTGGCGCAGGCTTTCCCAGGCCACCAGATTGTGCAGGTGCCCTGCCGCGCGCTGATCTGGCAGAACGGCAGCCTGCACTGCGTCACCATGCAGATCCCAGAAGGTGCTCTTTCCCATGCCTGATCCCCGTACGCTCACCGTCGCCCTGGTGCAGGAACGCAACCAGGGCGATGCCGACGCCAACCTGGCGCTGATCCAAACCCGCGTCGCGCAGGCCGCCGAGGCCGGCGCGCGACTGGTGCTGTTGCAGGAGCTGCACAACGGCCCGTACTTCTGCCAGCACGAATCGGTGGACGAGTTCGACCTGGCCGAACCCATCCCCGGCCCGAGCACGCAGCGCCTTGGCGAACTGGCGAAAAGGCACGACGTGGTCATCGTCGGCTCGCTGTTCGAGCGCCGCGCCGCGGGCCTGTACCACAACACCGCCGTGGTGCTGGAACGCGACGGCACGCTCGCCGGCACCTACCGCAAGATGCACATCCCGGACGATCCGGGCTTCTACGAGAAGTTCTACTTCACCCCCGGCGACCTGGGTTTTACCCCCATCGACACCAGCGTCGGCCGCCTCGGCGTCCTGGTGTGCTGGGACCAGTGGTACCCCGAGGCCGCGCGCCTGATGGCGCTGGCCGGCGCGGAGCTGCTGCTCTATCCCACCGCCATCGGCTGGGACCCGGACGATACCGAGGACGAAAAGACCCGCCAGCGCGATGCCTGGGTGCTGAGTCATCGCGGCCATGCGGTCGCCAACGGCGTGCCGGTGCTCTCGTGCAACCGCGTCGGGCACGAACCTTCCCCGCTCGGCGCCTCGGGCATCGACTTCTGGGGCAACAGCCACGTGCTCGGGCCGCAGGGCGAGTTCATCGCCGAGGCCGGCGCCGAACCCACGCTGCTGGTCTGCGACGTGGACCTTGGCCGCAGCGAGCACGTGCGCCGCATCTGGCCGTTCCTGCGCGACCGCCGCATCGATGCCTACGGCGACCTTTTGCGCCGCTATCGTGACTAAGGATCATCTGTACAGGCCGTCATCCCCGCGCAGGCGGGGATCCAGTGTGGTTGCTTTCAGCAAGTCAAAGACACCGGACTCCCGCCTGCGCGGGAGTAATGGGCAAAAGCACGTCTTCCAGGGTTTCCAATGACCGAACACACTCGCGCAGACGCACCCATCGAAACTCCTGCCGATCCGCTCGACGGCCAGCCCATCCTCGAAGTGCAGCGCGATGGCGTGCACTACACCCTGCTCGGCACGGCGCACGTTTCCCAGGCCAGCGCCGACGCGGTGCGCGCGCTGATCGCGCAGCGCCCGTTCGACGCGGTGGCGGTGGAACTGTGCGACGCGCGCCACCGCGCCATGGCCACGCCCGATGCGATGGCGAAACTGGACATCTTCCAGGTCATCCGCGAAGGCAAGATCGGCCTGGTCACGGCCAATCTGGCGCTCTCGGCCTACCAGCGCCGGCTGGCCGAGCAGCTCGGCGTGGAACCGGGCGCGGAAATGCGCGCGGCGATCGAGGCGTCGGCCGGGAAATCGCTGCCGGTCTGGAACATCGACCGCGACATCGGCGTCACCCTGCGCCGCACCTACGCCGCCGTCGGCTTCTGGCGCCGCATGACGCTGATGAGCGGGCTGGCGATGAGCCTGATCATCAAGGACGAAGTGGACGAGGCCGAGATCGAGCGGCTCAAGCAGGGCGACATCCTGGAAAGCAGCTTCCACGAGTTCGCCAGCCGCGACGAAACCCTGTACCGCGCCCTGATCGACGAGCGCGACCGCTACATGGCGGCAAGCCTGCGCAACGGCGGCGCCACGCCGGGCCAGCGCGTGCTGGCGGTGGTGGGCGCCGGGCACCTGGCCGGGCTGGCGAAGTATCTGGCGCAGGACGAGGCCGAACCCACGCATGAGATTTCCACGCTCAAGCAGGTGCCGCCACCCAAACCCTGGGGCACGTGGATCGGCATCGCGCTCACCGTGTTCCTGCTCGGCGGCTTCGCCTGGGGCTTCCACCAGGGCGCCGACATCGGCACCGAATTCGTCCTGCGCTGGATCCTCTTCACCGGCATCGGCGGCGCGATTGGCTGCCTTCTGGCCGGCGGCCATCCGCTGAGTCTCGTGGCCGCGTTCGTCGTCTCGCCGATCACGCCGCTCCACCCCGCGCTGTCCTCGGGCATGGTCAGCGCCTGGGTCGAAGCCTGGCTGCGGCGGCCACGGGTCGCGGATTTCTCGCGGTTGCGCGATGATGTGGGCAGTCCGGGGGGCTGGTGGCGCAACCGCGTGGCGCGCGTCTTCGTCAATTTCTTCCTGACCAACCTCGGAACCGCCGCCGGGGTGTACCTGGCCGGATGGGGCATGTTGAAGCGGATTTTCTAGGGCACGAGACGCCGGGGGGCGGGGCATGAAATCGGTACTGGTGGCAGAGGCCTCTCCGACGCGCCGGCGCGCGCTGGCCGCGCTGCTGCGCCAGCACGGCTGGGACGCCATCGCGCCGGAGAGCACGCAAGCCTGCTGCGAGGTGCTCGCCAATGCCGGCAATCGCGGCCTCCGGATCGAGGCGGTGGTGCTGGGCTGGCCGGAGAAGCTGGAACGCTGCGACCACGACCTGCGCGAGCTTCTGCACGCTGAACACCTGCAACACGTGCCGGTGGTGGTATTCGCCGATCTTGGCACCGATGCCATCGCGCAATGGCGCATGACGCGGCCGCGCACCTCGCTGTTGATGTGGAGCGAATACACGCAGGTGGCGCGCCAGATCGAACAGGCCGGCGTGCAGCAGATCCTCCCCGCTCCGCCGCCGCCGCGCCCGCAGAGCGCGCAGCGCGTGCTGCTGGTGGACGACTCGCCCACGGTGCGCACCGCGTTCAAGCGGCTGATGCTCAGGCACGGCTACGAGGTGGAGACCGCCGACAGCGCCGACAGCGGCCTCAAGCTCGCGCTGAGCCGGCCCTTCGACATCGCCATCGTCGATTACTTCATGCCCGGCCAGAACGGCACCGCGCTGATCGCCGCGTTGCGCCGCTACCCGCAGACCCGGCACATCCTCGCGGCGATCATCACCGGCACCTATTCGGACGAGGTCATCGTCGAATCGCTGGCATCGGGCGCGGTCGAATGCCTGTTCAAGAGCGAGACCAAGGACCTGTTCGTCGCGCGCCTGGCCTCGCTGG
Organism: Chiayiivirga flava; assembly: GCA_037190825.1. GTDB lineage: Bacteria > Pseudomonadota > Gammaproteobacteria > Xanthomonadales > Xanthomonadaceae > Denitratimonas > Denitratimonas flava_A. Next base: position 70,407 of record JBBCJS010000025.1, on the reverse strand, counting down.
CGCGCACGGTGTCCGACCGTAAAGCCATCGACGCCGAGCGTCGCCGCCTGGAAGGCATCCTGGCGGCCGTGGGCGATGGCGTGTTCGGCGTGGAGGCCGACGGCACCATCCTGTTCGTCAACCCGGCCGCCGTGCAGATCCTCGGCTACCAGGACGCGCGCCTGCTGATCGGCCGGCAGGCCGGCGAGGCGATCCATCCCGGCCCCAACGGCGAATGGAACCCGGACGATCCCGGCCAGCTCACGCACGCCTACCGCAACGGCGAGGTGCTGCCGCACTGGCAATCGGTGTTCTGGACCGCCTCGCGCCTGCCGATCCCGGTGGAAGGCACGGTCTACCCGCTGCACGTGGACGGCGCGCGGCGCGGCTCCGTGGTGGCGTTCCGCGACGTCTCGGCGCAGCGCAAGCTGGAGGAGCAACTGCGCTGGCAGGCCGAGCACGACAGCCTGACGCAACTGCACAACCGCGCCTGGTTCGAGCGCCAGCTCGACCTGGAACTGCAACGCCTGCGCCAGAACAACGAGGCCGGCGCGCTGCTGTTCGTCGATCTGGACCGCTTCAAGTACATCAACGACACCGCCGGCCATGGCGCCGGCGACGAGCTGCTGGTCGAAGTGAGCCGGCGCATCCGCTCGCAACTGCGCCCCGGCGACCAGATCGCGCGCATGGGCGGCGACGAGTACGCCATCCTCCTGCGCAACGTACCGGCCGAGGACATCGGCACGCTCGCCGACAGCATCCGCACCGCGATCAGCAACGCGCCCTTCAGCCACGGCGGCAAGGCGTACCGCATCACGCTGTCCATCGGCGCCACCGCCATCGACCGCACCACGCCCTCGCCCGAAGCGGCGATGGCGCAGGCCGACCTCGCCTGCTACCAGTCCAAGAACGCCGGCCGCGCGCGCAGTCACGTCTACAACCCCGAGCGCGACGACCTGGCGACGATGACCGAGGAACTGGGCTGGTCGAGCCGCCTGCAGGACGCGCTGGTGCAGGACCGCTTCGAGCTGGTGTTCCAGCCCATCGTGCCGTTGCGCGGCATCGAGAACGAAACCGGCGAACAGCCGGCGGCCGAGCTGTGGCAGCGCCAGTTCCTGCGCAACCCCGACGAACCGATGATCTTCGAGGCGCTGCTGCGCCTGCGCGGCAACGAGGGCGACCTGATCCAGCCTTCGGTATTCCTGCCGGCGGCCGAGCGCTTCGGCCTGATGGCCGACATCGACCGCTGGGCGATCTCGCGCGCGATCGGCGCCTTGCAGGAAACCCGCGACTACCACCGCCCGCTGTCGCTGACGATCAACCTGTCCGCCGAAAGCCTCGCGGACGACTCGCTGGTGGACTTCGTCACCGACTGCCTGGTGCGCCACAACGTCGACCCGGGCGCGTTGATCTTCGAGATCACCGAATCGCGCACGCTGGAGGACATCGTCGGCGTGCGCGCCCTGCTCACCCGCCTGCGCCTGCTCGGCTGCCACATCGCCATCGACGACTTCGGCACCGGATTTTCCACCTTCGCCTACCTGCGGCAGCTCGATGCGGACTTCCTCAAGATCGACGGCAGCATCGTGCGGGGACTTCCCGACGACGGACTCGACCGCACCGTGATCGCCGCCCTGGCCAGCATCGCCGAGATCACCGGCAAGCGCACCGTGGCCGAATGGGTGGAGAACATCGAAACCCTGCACGTGCTGCACGAATGCGGCGTGGACTTCGCCCAGGGCTTCGCCATCGGCCACCCGCGCCTGCAATTGCTGCCGCGCGCGGCCAAGCGCCTGCGCGCCCCAGCCGCCAAGGCCGCCGCACCAAGATCCGCGCCCGCCGCGCCCGATGCGATCGCGGCCGACAACGTCACGCCGCTGAATCCGGCCGCGGCACGGCGCTGATGCCTCAATTTCTCTGGTACGACCTGGAAACCTTCGGCCGCGACGCGCGTCGCAGCCGCATCGCGCAGTTCGCCGCGGTCCGCACCGACGAGAACCTCGATCCGGTCGAAGACCCGGTCGTGCTGTTCTGCCGCCCGGCCAACGACCTGCTGCCTTCGCCCGGCGCCTGCCTGATCACCGGCATCACGCCACAACAGGCAAGGGCCGAAGGATTGCCCGAAGCCGAGTTCGCCGCGCGCATCCACGAGGAAATGACCCGCCCCGGCACCTGCGTGGCCGGCTACAACAGCTTCCGCTTCGACGACGAGTTCATCCGCAACCTGTTCTACCGCGACTTCCTTGATCCTTACGAACGCGAGTGGCGCAACGGCAATTCGCGCTGGGACCTGATCGACGCGATGCGCATGGCGCGCGCGCTGCGCCCGGATGGCATCCAATGGCCCACGCGCGACGACGGCGCGCCGGGCTTCCGGCTCGAGGACCTCGCCGCCGCGAACCGGCTCGCCCACAGCCGCGCCCACGACGCGCTCTCGGACGTGGAGGCCACCATCGCCCTCGCCCGCCGCCTGAAGCAGGCCCAGCCGCGCCTTTACGACTACGCCTTCGCGCTACGCGACAAGAAGCGCGCCGCCGCGCTGCTGGACTACGCCGGCATGACGCCGGTGCTGCACATCTCCCAGCGTTATCCCGCGGCGCTTGGCTGCGGCCGGCTGGTGCTGCCGATCTGCCCGCACCCGCAGGTATCCAACCAGGTCATCGTCTGCGACCTGGCAGACGACCCCGCGCCGCTGATCGAACTTCCCGCCGAAGACATCCTCGACCGCCTCTACACCCCGCGCGCCGATCTGCCCGAAGGCGTGCAGCGGATCGGCCTCAAGCAGGTCCACCTGAACCGCGCGCCGATCCTGGTGGAACCGCGCCATCTCACCGACGCGCAACGGGCCGTGTTCGGCATCGACCTTGCGCGTGAGCTCGCCCACGCGCAGCGCCTGCGCGAAGCGCCGGGCCTGGCGGAAAAAGTCCGCACGGTGTTCGGCCAGCCGCGCGCGGGCGAAGCCGATCCCGATCCCGACCTGGCCCTCTACGCCGGCTTCCCCGATCCGCACGACAAGCGCCTGTTCGCCAGCGTGCGCCAGCACCGCGACCGCGCACCGCAGGGCGGACGCTTCGGCTTCCACGATGCGCGCTACGAGGAACTGGCCTTCCGCTACCGCGCGCGCAACTTCCCCGAATCCTTGTCGGGCGACCAGCATGCGCGCTGGCAGGAATACCGGGCGCGTCGCCTGGCGCCGGGCAGCGACCTGTCGGAATACGACTTCGCTGCGTACTACGCGGAGATCGCGCAACACCGGGCGAAGCCGGATGCGAGTGTCCAAGCGCATCGGATTCTCGATGCGCTGGAGGATTGGGGACGGGAGATCGAGCGGTCGCTGTAGTCTTTGGGTAGCAAGGGCGAGAAAAGCAAAAGCCTTGCCGCCGAATCGCTCAACACCCGTTCCCCACTACTCCACCAACCCGACCCGCAAAATCGCCCCATCCATTTCCGACAGCACGTACAGGTACCCATCCGGACCCTGCCGCACATCCCGCACCCGCGTCTTGCGCTCGCCAAGCAACCGCTCCTCGGCCACGACGGCATCGCCGTCCAGTTGCAGCCGGATCAGGTCCATCGTCGCCAGCCCGCCCAGAAACAGGCTGCCCTGCCACGCCGGAAAACGCTCGTGCGTGTAGAACGCCATGCCGGAAAGACCGGGCGAACGCTCGAAGTAGTAGTGCGGCTGCTCGGTGCCCGGCGCGGCGGTGCCGATGGCTTCGGGAATCGGCTGGCCGGAGTAGTTGATGCCGTAGGTCGCCAGCGGCCAGCCGTAGTTCTTGCCGGCCGCGGGAATGTTCACCTCGTCGCCGCCGCGCGGGCCGTGCTCGCTGGTCCACAGCGCGCCCGTGACCGGGTGCAGCGCCGCGCCCTGCTGGTTGCGGTGACCGTAGGACCAGATCTCCGGCCGCGCGTCCTCGCGCCCGACGAAGGGATTGTCCTGCGGCACGCTGCCGTCGAGGTTCAGCCGCACCACCTTGCCTTGCAGGTGATCGAGCTTCTGCGAGGTCGGGCGCTGGTTGTTCTCGCCCAGCGCCAGGAACAGGTGGCCCTTGCCATCGAACACGATGCGCGAACCAAAGTGGTGGCCGCTGGCGAGCCGCGGCTCCTGCCGGAAGATCACCCGCCACTCCTCGATGCGATCTCCCGCCAGCCGCCCGCGCCCGAGCGCCGTCGTGGCGTTGCCGTCCGCACCGGGCTCGGCATAGCTCAGGTAGATCAGGCCATCACTGGGAAACTGCGGCGACAGCGCCACGTCGAGCAGGCCGCCCTGCCCCTGCGCATGCACGCCGGGCACGCCTTCGATGGGCGCGGACAGCGCGCCGTCGGGCGCGACGTAGCGCAACCTGCCGGCGCGCTCGGTGACGAGCATCCGGCCGTCGGGCAGGAAGGCCAGGGCCCACGGCACTTCCAGCCCCTTCGCCACTTCCTCGATCCGGATGCGCGATGCCTGTGCCGGGGCCGGCGCGGCATGCGGCGCGCTGACGCCGGATGCGGGCTGCGCCCTGGGCGCAGGGGCGGGTGTCGTCTCGGCAGGCGCATCGGCCTGCGTCGATGCCGCGGGCGGCGCCTCGCCGCCATGGCAGGCCACGGCAAGCAGGGCCAATGCGGGAAGGGTGGTCCACCGGAATGCGCGCGTCGTCATGGCAGGAGCCTCGAAACGGGGGAGCGGACGATCATAGCGCCAGCAGGCGGCGCGCGATGTCCAGATACAGCGCCGGCAGGCGCTCCAGATCGTCCAGCGGCACGTATTCGTCGATCTTGTGGATGCTGGCGTTGACCGGCCCCACTTCCACCACCTGCGCACCGAGCGGGGCGATGAAGCGGCCATCGGAGGTGCCGCCGGCGGTGTTTTCTTCCGGGCGAAGGCCGGTGATTTCGCCGATCGCCTCGCGCACCGCCGCGCGCAGCGCGCCTTCGGGCGTGTGGAAGGGCTCGCCGGAAAGATGCCAGTCGATGTGGAAATCCGCGCCGGTATCGCGCAGCGCGGCTTCCACTTGCTCGCGCAGCGCATCGGCATGCCATCGGGGGCAATAGCGGAAGTTGAACTGCACGACCAGTTCGCCCGGAATCACGTTGTTGGCGCCAGTGCCCGCCGCGATGCCGGAAATCTGGAAGCTGGTCGGCGGGAAGTCCGCATCGCCCTCGTCCCAGCGCCGCGCCGCGAGCGCGGCCAGCGCCGGCAACGCGCGATGCACGGGATTGTCGGCCAAGTGTGGGTAGGCGACGTGGCCCTGCACGCCGCGCACGGTCGCCCTGCCGGAAAGCGACCCGCGCCGGCCGATGCGCAGGGTGTCGCCCAATCGCGCGCTGGCGGAGGGTTCGCCGACGATGCAATGGTCGATGCGCTGCCCGCTTTCGCGGAACTGCCGCGCCACCGCGCGCACGCCGTCGATGGCGTCGCCTTCCTCGTCGGAGGTCAGCAGCAGGGCCAGCGTGCCGGCGTGTCGCGGATGCCGCGCAACGAAACGCTCGGCCATCACCACCATCGCCGCGACCGAGCCCTTCATGTCCGCCGCGCCGCGGCCGTACAACCGGCCATCGCGCAGGGATGGCTCGAACGGATCGGCATGCCACTGCTCGCGCGGCCCGGCCGGCACCACGTCGGTATGGCCGAGGAAGCACAGCACCGGCGCGCCTTCCCCATGCGTGGCCCAGAGGTTCTTCACGTTGCCGAAGGGCAGGTGCGAGATCGTGAATCCGGCGGCTTGCAGGCGCGTGGCGATCAGGTCCTGGCAACCGGCATCGTCCGGCGTCACCGAGGGCCGGCGGATGAGTTCGCAGGTCAGATCGAGCACGGCGGACATCGCCGCTCAGACTCCGAACCGCTTCTTGTACGACGCATCCTTGAACCCCACCGACACCTCGCCATCGTCCGTCACCGTCACGGGCCGCTTGACGAGCTGCGGGTATTCCTTCAGCAGCAACTGCCATTCCGGGTCGGAACCGGGCGTCTTGCGGTTCGGCGGCAGGTTGCGCCAGGTGGTGGAAGCGCGGTTGATCAGCGCATCCCAGCCTCCGAGCTTCGTCGCCCATGCCTTCAGCGTGGCCGGATCGGTGCGATGGGTTCGATAGTCGGTGAACTCGTGTCCGATATCGAAACGTGCCAGCCAGTTCCTGGCCTTGCGGCAGGTGTCGCAGGTATCCAGTCCGTACAGTCGTACCGTCATGTCTCGCTCCGCAGAAGTTCGTTGATCGAAGTCTTGGCGCGGGTTTTCTCGTCCACCTTCTTGACGATCACCGCGCAGTACAGCGAATGGCTGCCATCGGCCGCCGGCAGCGAGCCGGCCACCACCACGCTGCCGGCCGGCACGCGGCCGTAACTGATTTCGCCCGTGGCGCGGTCGTAGATCTTCGTGGACTGGCCGAGGAACACGCCCATGCCCACGACGCTGCCGCGTTCCACGACCACGCCCTCCACCACTTCCGAACGCGCGCCGATGAAGCAGTCGTCCTCGATGATCGTCGGCGCGGCCTGCAGGGGCTCCAGCACGCCGCCGATGCCCACGCCGCCGGAGAGATGGCAACGCGCGCCGATCTGCGCGCAGGACCCCACCGTGGCCCAGGTATCGACCATCGTGCCCGCGCCGACATGCGCGCCGATGTTGACGAAGCTCGGCATCAGCACCACGTCGTGCCCGATGTGCGCGCCACGCCGTACCACCGCGCCGGGCACCACGCGCGCGCCGACGGTGCGGAACGCGGCCTCGTCGAAACCGGCGAAGCGCAGCGGCACCTTGTCCCAGAACGGCGCGGGCGCGGCGTCCATCACCGCGCTGTCGTTGACCCGGAACGACAGCAGCACCGCCTTCTTCAGCCACTCGTTGACCTGCCAGCCGCCATCGGCGGGCGCCGCGATGCGCAGTTCGCCGCGCTCGATCGCCGCCAGCACTTCATCGATCAATGGACGCGTGGCGCCGTCGATCTCGGCCACGGTCAGACCGGTGCGACGCTGCCAGGCGTCCTCGACGGCGGCGCGCCAGGCCTCGTGCTGCGAATTGCCCTGCGGCATGTGGAATCCTCCTTGCGAAAAAGCCGCGCAAGACTAGCTCAAAAGCCGGGGACCGGGCTCCGATCATCGCGTGCGAACCATCCTTTCGACGATGCGCCATTCCCCATTCGCGCCACTATCGGCGATGCTGTAAGGCCTGCTTCTCGCCACAACGAACCCATGACCGCCCGCACCACGCCCATCGAGCCCTTCTGGAACCGCCTGCCCGACATCGCGCGCTATCCGTTCCGAGGTGGTGCGCTGGTCAGCCTGATCGTATTTTCGCTGGGCAGCCTGCTCGGGCTGCTGCCGGGGCTGATAGGGCTGATCCTGGGCATCGTGGTGTGGGTGGCCGCGTACCGCTACGCCTTCGAGATCCTGGTCCGCACCGCGCACGGGCGGATGGATGCGCCTGAAATCACCACGCACACCGACAGCGGCGTGGTCTGGCGCTTCATCGTGCTGTGGCTGCTGTACCTGATCCTGTTCGTCGCCTGCATCCTGATCGGCGGCCCGGCGTTGGGCATCGTGGCGATCCTGCTGCTTTCGCTGCTGTTGCCCGGCGCGATCATTTCGCTGGCGATGGATGGCGTGCTCGGCCAGGCGCTCGATCCCAAGACGCCGTTCGCGATCATGTCGCGCATCGGCGCGCCCTACTTCGCCGCGTTCGGCCTCCTGTTCGTGATCCAGCTCAGCGCCGCCACGGCCGAGGGCTGGCTGGCGCGCTTCATGCCCGCGCTCGTGGCCGACCTGCTGGTGATGGCGGCCACGCTGTGGGGGCTGTTCGCCACCTTCCACCTGATGGGCTACCTGGTCTTCCAGTACCACGAAGCGCTCGGCTTCGAGCCGGGCGAAGTGGCCGGCAAGCCCAAGCTGCGCACGCGCGACACCGACCTGATGGACACGGTGCAGGCCAAGGTGGCCGATGGCGATGTGGAGGGCGCCATCGCGCACCTATCCTCCGAGATGCGCGACCGCGCGGTGCCGGCCGAGGCGCACGAACTGTACCGAAAGCTGCTGCGCAGCCGCGGCGACAACGCCTCGCTGCTCGAGCACGCCGGCGTGTACCTCAACCTGCTGATGCTGGAAAAACAGGAACGCCGCGCGCTGTCGCTGGTACGCGAATCGCTCGATGCCGAGCGCACCTTCACCCCGCAGCAGGCCGAGGACGGCCACCGCCTCGCGCTGCGCGCCCGCGACCTGGGCCAGGCGCAATTGGGCATCGATCTGTGGCTGGCGATGATCAAGCGCTGGCCGCGCGACCCGGCACGGGTGGACTGGGCGCTCGCCGCCGCGCCGCTGCTGGCCCAACGCGATCGCGTGCCGCTCGCACGGCAGATGCTCGAATACGTGGCGCGCGACCTGGACGCCGAGCCGAAGGCGCGCATCGACGAAGCACTGGCACAGATGCCGGCTGCCTAGGGTCTGTCATCAAGCAGGAACCGCGCCTTGGCCGCTTCGGGCGCGGCGGGGAAGCTCTCCGCCACACGCGCGAGCAGGCGGCGGAAACCGGCCTCGTCGCCGTGATCGCGCAGACGCCGCGCCAGTTCGAACCAGTGCGCGGCGGTGGCTTCGTCGGCCAGCCAGCGATCCAGCAGGTGTTCCACCTGGTCGAACTGGCCCAGTGCCAGCCAGCGCTGCCGCAACGCCTGTCGCCACGAACCGGGTGGGATCGGGCGATCCAGCGGCAGGGTTTCTTCCAGCACGGCGCGTTGCCGGGCCGCCTCGTCGACATCGGCGGCGGGCAGTTCCAGTGCGACCAGCGCGCGACGCACCGCATCGCCGCGACGGCCAGCCAACAGGGCGGCGCGATGGCGGGCCAGTGCCACGTCCAGGCGTTGCGGCTCGCGTTCGGCCAGATCGGCGAGCCGGGCTTCGGCGGTGGCCAGTTCCATGCAGCCCATCAGCGTGCGGATGGCGGCGAGTTCGGCCTCGATGTCCGGCGCCACGTCGGCTTCGTCGAGGAAGTCCTGGCGCACCTGATCGGTTCGCACGAAGGCCCAGCCGACGAGCGCGCCGACGATCAACCCGCCCAGGTGCGCATCGAAGCCGACGCCGGCCTCGCGGTTGAACACCATGTTGAACGCTTCCCAGCCGACCCATGCCGGCAGCAGCCAGATGGCCGGTTTCTTCACGTAGTCGAACAGCACGAAGAACCACCAGAAAAAGCGCACCGGGCGCGTCCCCCAGAGCACGCAGAACGCGCCCATCAGGGCCGCGATCGCGCCCGAGGCGCCCAGCCCGCCGCCCGGCGTGCCCCAGTTCCACGCCGCCGAGAACAGGCCCGCGCCCACCGCGCCGACGAGATACAGCAACGCGAAACGCCACGGCCCGAGCGCGCCTTCCACCAGCAGCCCGAGCGCGGCTAGGAAGAACAGGTTGCCGATGAGGTGCATGGCACTGCCGTGCAGGAAGGCATGCGTGACCAGGCGCACCGGATCGAGTTCGGAATGGCGCTGAAGGAAGCGATACGTGGCGATCTTCCCGGCACGGGCGTCGTATTCGCGCTGCAATCGCGCAAGCTCGCCGGTGTCGCCACCCTGCGCCCGGCCTTGCTCGCGCAGGTCCGCTTCCAGCCGCACGTCCATCAGCCGCGCCTGGAACAGCACCGGGCCGCGCGCGTCCTCCTCCAGCGCCCCGGCATCCTGGCGCTCGCCATGGCGGCCCTGCCGCTCCAGGTACCGCAAGTATTCCGGCCATTCCAGCCGCGCCAGCCCCGAGGACTGGTACCACGCGTCCAGTGCCGCCAGCCGCGCGCCGTCGCCGCTCTGGAACAGCGCGAACACGGCGATGTTGATGAGGATCAGCGTGGCGGTGACGAACGGAAACGTGGCGCGGGTCAGGGGGCGATGCAGCGGGAGGATGAGCATGGCGGAATGTCGGGAATGGAGAATCGGCGGAGCGGGTGCAGGCCATGCCCGCGTGGATCGCGCATGACGCCGTGGGAAGCGTAACCGATGCCCTTGCCACTCCCGGGAGGTTTGCGACACGCTTGTTCGGCTCCCGATCCTCCTTTCCCGATTCCCGGTTCATCCCATGTCCCGCTGGCGCCCGCCTTCCGCCGCTTCCACCGCCGTCATCACGCGCGCCGGCTTCGAGCGATTGCGCGAGGAACTGAACACGCTGTGGAAAGAGCAACGCCCCGAAGTGGTCAAGGCGCTGGCGGCCGCCGCGGCCGAAGGCGACCGCTCGGAGAATGCCGAGTACACCTATCGCAAGAAGCAGCTCGGCGAGATCGACCGGCGGGTGCGCTACCTGAGCAAGCGGCTGGAAGTGCTGAAGGTGGTCCAGACCCGGCCCAGCGATCCGGAAGCGGTGTACTTCGGCGCGTTCGTCGAGGTGGAGGACGAGGATTCGGGCGAGCCGTCGCGCTATCGCCTCGTCGGCCCGGACGAAACCGATGCGCGCGCCGGCTGGATCAGCATCGACTCGCCGCTGGCGCGGGCGATGCTCGGCAAGCGCATCGACGATGGGTTCGAGGCGGAGTTGCCGGGCGGGCGGCGGCGGTTCGTGGTGATGGCGGTGGATTACGACATCTAGCGAGCTGGACAATTGGCCATCCCAGCGAAGGCTGGGACCCGGTTTTTCAACCGAATTGGGGCAAGAGCCGGATCCCAGCTTTCGCTGGGATGACGGTGAGGGATTTGGGATGACGGCGAGGGGCTTGTGACGACGGTGAGGGACGTGCCCGGACCTTGCCTAGTCGCGCCGGGTCGCGGCGAGGTCGCCAAGCACCTGCCACGAACGCAGCTCACGCCCGCCCAGGTGATGCAACAGCACGCCGCGCATCAGCCGGCGCAGTTCGCGCAGCGTGGCGGCATCGGGCATGGCGTCCTCGCGCAGCGCGATCAGCGCGGTGCCGGAAAGGGCACCGGCCTCGGGGCGGCCTGGCGGCGACCGGCGCGGGCCGGATTCGGGATCGAAGCGATAGCGCGCCGCCGGCTCGAGCGGTTCGCCGTCGTCCACATCGGCGGAAAGTTCCAGCCCGTAGCCCAGCGCATCGAGCAGGTCGCGCTCGAAGCGGCGCAGTTCCCAGCCCGGCGGTTCGCCGGCCGCCAGCGCGTTGAGGCACTGCGCATAACGCCAGAACAATGCCTCGTGCGGATCGTGGCGCGGCAGCAGGCGCAGCAGCAGCTCATTGACGTAGAAGCCCGACAGCAGCGCGTCGCCGCGCAAGGCCAGCGCCGTGCCGGCGGCTTCGGTGGCGGTGAGCTGCCACAGCTCGCCCTGCCCGCGCCAGGACAGCAGCAAAGGCTGCAAGGGCTGCAAGGCCGCACGCGATGCCTGCCCGCGCGCACCGCGCACGCCGCGCGCGATCAGCCCCACGCGCCCGTGGTCCCGGGTGAAGGCATCCAGCAGCAGGCTGGTCTCGCGGTAGGCCCGGGCGTGCAGGACGTAGGCGGGTTGGAGGTCCATCGGCGGGAATGGGGAATCGGAATGGAGAACGCAAGAGCGGGCTAAGGTGTACCGGACGCCCGTCGCCCTACCTGCCCCCATTCCCGGCTATTCATACCCGAATCCGCGCAGCGCCGCTTCGTCGTCGGACCACGCCTCGCGCACCTTGCACCACAGTTCCAGGAACACCTTGCGCTCGAACTGCTGCTCGATGGCGATGCGCGCGGCCTGGCCGATGGCGCGCATGCGGCTGCCGCCGGCACCGATGACGATGGCCTTCTGGCCGTCGCGCTCCACGTGGATGGTGGCGGCGATGCGCAGCAGCCGGCCTTCGTCGGCGAAGGCGTCGATGGTGACGGTGGCGGCATAGGGCAGTTCGGCGCCGAGCTGGCGCATCAACTGCTCGCGGATCAGCTCGGCGACGAGGAAACGCTCGCTGCGGTCGGTGATCTCGTCCTGCCCGAACAGCGGCTCGGATTCGGGCAGGAGCGCGACCAGGCCGCGGCGCAGGCCGTCCAGGCCCACGCCTTTCTCGGCCGATACCGGGAACACTTCGGCAAACTCGCGGCCCTGCGTCACGTTCGCGATGAAGGGCAGCAGCTCGCCCTTGTCGCGGATGCGGTCCACCTTGTTGATGACCAGCACGCGCGGCAGCCCGCTTGCGGCCAGCACCGCGAACGCGGCCTCGTCCTCGTCGCGCCACTGTCCGGCCTCGATCACCAGCACGCCCACCTGCACGTCCGCCAGCGAGCCGCGCGCGGCGCGGTTCATGTAGCGGTTGATGGCGCGCTTGCCGTCGCTGTGCAGGCCCGGCGTATCGACGAACACGATCTGCCCCGCATCGCCGCTGTCGATGCCCAGGATGCGGTGGCGGGTGGTCTGCGCCTTGGGCGAGACGATGCTGACCTTGTAGCCGACCATGGCATTGATCAGCGTGGACTTGCCGACATTGGGCCGTCCGATGACGGCGACCAGGCCGGCGCGATGGGGCGATGGGTTCATGGGTTCGGGCATGGGTTCAGCCGTCGAGGCGTTCTAGGATGGCGCGCGCGGCGCGCTGTTCGGCCTGGCGACGCGAGCTGCCGTCGCCGGTGGCTTCCATCGAAGGATCGGCAAGGCGGCAGGCCACGTCGAAGATCCTGTCGTGCTCGTCGCCGCGGGTGTCGAGCAGCGCATATTGGGGCAGCGGCAGGCCACGCGCCTGGAGCCATTCCTGCAGGCGGGTCTTCGCGTCCTTCTCGGTGCCGGTTTGCGCCAGCGTGGCGAAACTTGGCTCGAACCAGCCCAGCGCGATGCGCCGACAGGTATCGAAACCGGCATCCAGGTGGATCGCACCGACCAGCGCCTCCAGCGCATCGGCCAGGATCGAATCGCGCCGGAAGCCGCCGCTCTTGAGTTCGCCCGGCCCCAGTTCGAGGAGATCGCCAAGCGCCAGTTCACGCGCGATGCCGGCAAGCGATTCCTCGCGCACGAGCTGGGCGCGGGCGCGGGTGAGCCAGCCCTCGTCGGCCTGCGGGAAGCGCTGGTACAGCGCCTCGGCGACGATCAGGTTGACCAGCCCGTCGCCGAGGAATTCCAGGCGCTCGTTGTTCCTGCCACTGGCGCTGCGATGGGTCAGCGCGCGCTGGCGCAGCGCCGGATCGGCGAAGCGATGGCCGATGCGGTCAGTCAACGTCCTTACCGCCCAGTTCGACGGTCTTGTCGAAGACGGCGACGAAATCGAGGTTGTACATCAGGTTGCGGCGCACTTCGTAGGCAATCGTCAGGTGGTAGCCGTCCTTGCGCTCGATCTTGATGTTATGCGGTTTCACCGATTCGATGTAACTGATGTCGAAGCGCTTGCGCAGGCGTTCGCGTATCTGCTCGGGAGAAAGCTGCTTGACGCCCGGCTCCTCCGCCAAACCCTTCATGTTGCTCACGACCGAGTAGTACTCGGTATATACCGGAAACAGCTTCATGCCCACGAAGATGAAGAAGCCCACCACCACAAGCACGATGAGGAAGCTCATCAGGGTGAGGCCGGACTGGGTCGAGATGCGCTTCATGAAATCCCCCGCGATGTGGTGAGTGAACACGATGGTTGCGGCCGGACGGCCGCGGCTGGAGCGTGTCATGTCCTCTGGAGCGCCCCATCCGCGCGGCTGTGCCGTTGTGGGGCAAGGCGCGCGCCGCAACCATGGCCGGCCGCCCCCGTATCAAGTGCGGGGCAGGCTCTGGCAAGGTGCGCAACGCAGCATCGCAACGGCACAGACAGGCGGGAAGGTGCTCCAAAGGGCATGACGCGCTCCGGACTAGTGTATGACGGTTCCCAGCCGGGAAAAATCGACGCCGCCATTCTTGCCGTCCCAGTTCATCCAGATGAAGAAGGCGCGGCCGACCAGGTTCTGCTCGGGCACGAAGCCCCAGAAGCGGCTGTCCAGGCTGTGGTCGCGATTGTCGCCCATGACGAAGTAATGGCCCTCGGGCACGCGCCAGACGCCTTCGCCATCGGGCCGGCTGCGGATGCGCGGATCGACGAGGATCTTGTGCTCCACATCGGCCAGCTGCTCGTCGAACAGCTCCGCGCCGGTCATTTCGCGCCCCGAGCCGACCCCGACATAGGAGCCATCCGGCGTGGCGGCGATGCGCTCGCCGTTCACGCTCAGCACCTTGTCGCGGTACTCCACGACATCGCCCGGCAGGCCGATGACGCGCTTGATGTAGTCCTCCGCCGGGTTCTCCGGATAGCGGAACACCGCCACGTCGCCGCGCCTGGGTTCGCCCACCGGAATGACCTTGGTTTCCGTCACCGGCAGGCGGATGCCGTAGCTGAACTTGCTGACGAGGATGAAGTCGCCGGTCAGAAGCGTGGGCATCATCGAGTTGGACGGAATCCGGAAGGGTTCGGCGATGAACGAGCGCACCACCAGCACGATCAGCAGCACCGGGAAGAACGAGCGCGCGTACTCGACGAGCATCGGCTCCTTGCGATCGCCGCGCGCCCTGGCGAAGGCGAGGCGGTCGATGAGCCAGACGATGCCGGTGAGGGCGGTGGCGAGCACCAGGAACGCGGCGAAATCGAAATGCACGGGCACGAATCCTGTGACGTGGGTGGGGAACGGAATTACTTGGAATCCTGCTGGAGCACGGCAAGGAAGGCTTCCTGCGGGATGTCGACGCGGCCGACCGACTTCATCCGCTTCTTGCCTTCCTTCTGCTTCTCCAGGAGCTTCTTCTTGCGCGTGGCGTCGCCGCCGTAGCACTTGGCCAGCACGTTCTTGCGCAGCGCCTTGACGGTGGAGCGGGCGATGATCTGCGCGCCGACGGTGGCCTGGATCGCCACGTCGAACATCTGGCGCGGGATCAGGTCCTTCATCTTCTCGCAGATTTCCCGCCCGCGGCGCTCGGCCTGCGCGCGATGGCAGATGATCGACAGCGCATCGACGCGATCGCCGTTGATCAGGATGTCCAGCCGCACGAACGGGCCGGCGGTGAAGCGCACGAAGTGATAGTCGAGCGAGGCGTAGCCGCGGCTCACGGATTTGAGCTTGTCGAAGAAATCCAGCACCACTTCGGCCATCGGCAGTTCGTAGCTCACCTGCACCTGGCTGCCCAGGTACGAGATGCCGGTCTGCACGCCGCGCTTTTCCTCGCACAGCTTGATGACGTTGCCCACGTAGTCGGGCGGGGTCAGGATGTTCGCCAGGATGATCGGCTCGCGGATCTCGGCGATCTTGGTCACCGGCGGCAGGCGCGCCGGGTTGTCGAGCGGGGACACCTCGCCTTCCACGTCCATCAGCTCGTAGATCACGGTGGGGGCGGTGGTGATGAGGTTGAGGTCGTACTCGCGCTCAAGGCGCTCCTGCACGATCTCCATGTGCAGCATGCCCAGGAAGCCGCAGCGGAAGCCGAAGCCCATCGCCTCGGAGCTTTCCGGCTCGAAGCGCAGCGCCGCGTCGTTGAGGCGCAGCTTCTCCAGCGCCTCGCGCAGGTCCGGGTAGTCCTCGGCATCCACGGGGAACAGGCCCGCGAAAACGCGCGGCTGCATTTCCTGGAAGCCCGGCAGCGGCGCGGGCGCGGGCGCCGCGGCCAGCGTCAGGGTGTCGCCGACCGGCGCGCCGTGCACGTCCTTGATGCTGGCCGTGAGCCAGCCCACTTCGCCCGCGCCGAGCTTCGGGTTGACCTTGCGCTTGGGCGTGAACACGCCGACCTGGTCGACCTGGTGCACGCGCCCGGTGCTCATCACCAGGATCTTGTCGCCGGCGCGGATCTCGCCCTGCATCACGCGCACCAGCGACACCACGCCGAGGTAGTTGTCGAACCAGGAATCGATGATCAGCGCCTGCAGGCGGTCGGTGTCGCGCGGCGCGGGCGGCGGGATGCGCTGGACGATGGCTTCCAGCACCGCGCGCACGTTCTGGCCGGTCTTGGCGGACACTTCCACCGCATCGGTCGCATCGATGCCGATCACGGCCTCGATCTCGTCCTTGACCCGTGCCGGCTCCGCCGTGGGCAGGTCGATCTTGTTGAGCACGGGGATCACTTCCAGCCCCTGCTCCACCGCCGTGTAGCAGTTGGCCACCGACTGCGCTTCCACGCCCTGCGCCGCATCCACCACCAGCAGCGCGCCCTCGCAGGCGGCCAGCGAGCGGCTCACCTCGTAGGAGAAGTCCACGTGGCCCGGGGTGTCGATGAAGTTGAGCTGGTAGGTGGTGCCGTCCTCGGCGGTGTACGGCAGGGACACCGACTGCGCCTTGATCGTGATGCCGCGCTCGCGCTCGATCGGGTTGGAGTCGAGCACCTGGGCTTCCATCTCGCGCTCGGTCAGGCCGCCGCAGATCTGGATGATGCGGTCGGCCAGCGTCGATTTGCCGTGATCGACGTGGGCGATGATGGAAAAGTTGCGGATGTGCTGCATGGAAAACCCGTGGGAGCCGGCGAACGCCGGGCATGAAACCGGGAATTATGCCATGCCGGGGCGGGGTAGATGTTCCCGGCAGCGCCGTCACTCCCGCGAAAGCGGGAGCGACGGCGCCGCCCGGACCTCAATTCTTGCGCGGCGCGGGCGGCGTCACGGTGACGAACTGGGTCACATCCCCCCGGCGCACCAGCAGCATCACCGGCTCGCCGGCCTTGACGTCCTTGGCGGCCTGGTTGAACCGGGCGACGCTGCCGACGCGGGTCTTGCCCACCATCAGGATCACGTCGCCCGCACGCAGGCGCTGCGCCGCGCTGCCCGCGACGCGGGTCACGACGACACCCTCGTCCTCGCCCAGCCCGAGCGCCTCGCGCTGCGTGGCGGTGAGGTCATCGACGCTGAAACCCAGCGGGCTGGCCGCCGTTGCGCCAGGATCATCGGTGCCGGAGGCCGCCGACGCCGTGCGCGGGGCTTCGCCCACGACCACCGGCACGGTGATTTCCTTGCCGTCGCGGAAGATCTTCACCTGCACCCGGCTGCCCGGGTCGGTGGCGCCGACCAGCGGCGGCAACTGCGCCGAGCCGGCCACGTCCTGGCCGTTGAACGCCAGGATCACGTCCTGCACCTTGATGCCGGCCTTGTCGGCCGCCCCGCCCGGCTGCACCCCGAACACCAGCGCGCCGGACGAGCGCGGCAGGCCCAGGCTGCGCGCCACGTCGCGGGTCACGTCCTGGATGTTGACGCCCAGCAGGCCGCGCGAGACGTAGCCCTGCTTCTTGAGCTGATCGACCGAGCGCATCGCCGTTTCGATGGGAATGGCGAACGACACGCCCATGAAGCCGCCGGTGTTGGAGAAGATCTGCGAGTTGATGCCCACGACCTTGCCGTCGATGTCCAGCAGCGGGCCGCCCGAGTTGCCGCGATTGATCGCCACGTCGGTCTGGATGAAGGGCACGTACTGCTGGCCCGCGATCTGCGAGCTGCGCCCGACGGCGCTGACGATGCCGGCGGTGACGGAATGGTCGAAACCGAACGGCGAGCCGATGGCGACCACCCACTGGCCGGGCTTGAGCCTGCCCGAATCGCCCAGTCTGGCCGCCGGCAGGCGGGTTTCGTCCACCTTGAGCAGCGCCACGTCGGTTTCCGCATCGCTGCCGATCAGCCTGGCCGGAAGCTCGCGCCGGTCGGCGAGCTGCACGTGGATGTCGTCGGCGCCGTCGATGACGTGGTGGTTGGTCAGGATGTAGCCATCGGCCGAAATGATGAAGCCCGTGCCCAGCGAGGTACGGTCCTGCGGCGTGCGCGGGCCGCCGGGCATGCCCGGATGGCCGAAGAAGCGGCGGAAGAACTCCTGCATTTCCGCGTCCTCGTCGGCGCCCGGCATGTCGCCGCGCGACTGGACCTGCGCCTCGGCCGTGCGCGTGGCCATCACGCTGACCACGCTGGGACTGGCTTCGGATACCAGGCCGGTGAAGTCCGGCAACTGCGCGTGCGCCGCGCCGGCCACGAAGAACACCATCAACAACCACAGCATGCGATGACGAATGCGATTCATGGAAACTCCGCTGTGCTATCGAAACAGAAGGAAAACGCCCGGCGCCGCGGCGCGGCACGCGCGGCCAGGCCGCAGGCGCGAAGGCGGACATGGAGACGGCGCGCCGCACCCAAAAGCGCGGCGGCCCGCCAGGATTCAGCGCGCGTTCGCGCCCTCGGCCGCGTCCGGGCGCAGCGGCGCAAGCCACGGCATGGCGGCGTCGCCGGTGCGGCCATTCACGGCCTGCTGGTGGCGCAACCAGTACGCCTCGTGCGCGGGATCGAAACGCATGCCGTAGCGCCCGGCGTCGCGCGCCGCCACCGTCTGGGCATCGAAACGATACGGCGGGCGCAGGTCCTGCTCGCGATAGGGCGACGGCGCGACCACCGACGGCACCGACACGTCGAGCGTCGGCGCGGACTGGCTGGCGATTTCGCCGCCCATCGATGGCGCGGGGATCGTGGCGTCCGGGCGCGTGAGCAGCAGGGCCGCCAGGGCCACCGAGGCGGCCACCGCGAAGCCGCCGCCCCAGCGCAGCGCCTGGGCCTGTTTCGGCACCGCCGGCGCCGCCTCGAGTTCCTCGTCAAGCCGCTCGGCGATGGAGCGCGCGAAATCCTTGCGCAGCGGCAAGGCCGCGCCGCGCATCGCCTCGCCGACGAAATGCCAGCGCTGCCACAGCGCCACCAGTTCGCCATCGTGTTCGGCGCGCTTGAGCAGGAAGCGCGCGCGGTCGCGATCGAGCTCGTTGTCGATCAGCGCGGACAGTTGTTCACGGATTTCATGGTTCATGACGACGCTCTCCCGCTTCGCTCTTTCCTGCCGACATCGCCCATCAGCGGGCGCAGTTTCTGGTCGATCGCATCGCGGGCGCGGAAGATGCGCGAACGCACCGTGCCGATCGGGCATCCCATCGCCTCGGCGATCTCCTCGTAGCTCAGGCCATCGACCTCGCGCAGCGTGATCGCCACGCGCAGTTCCTCCGGCAAGGCTTCGACCGTGCGCGCCACGGTTTGTTCAATTTCCTGCCGCATCGCCTCGTTCTCCGGCGTGCCCGATTCGCGCAGGCGCGCGCCGCTCTCGAACTGCACCGCATCCTGGGCGTCCACGTCCTCGGTCGGCGGGCGCCGGCCCAGCGCGACGAGATGGTTCTTGGCGGTGTTGACGGCGATCTTGTAGAGCCAGGTGTAGAACTGGCTGTCGCCGCGGAAGTTGGGCAGCGCGCGGTAGGCGCGGATGAAGGCTTCCTGCGCCACGTCCTGGCATTCGGCCCAGTCGTGGATGAAGCGGGAGATGATGCCCACCACCTTGTGCTGGTACTTGAGCACGAGCAGGTCGAATGCCCGCTTGTCCCCTTCCTGCACGCGCTTGATCAGTGCCTGGTCCACGTCGTTCTCACCCATCCGGGCCTGCCTCTCGAAATTGGGCGGCTCGTTTCCGATCCGCCATGGACCGCGTCTTTCGCGGGAAAGTTCCCGCGCACATGCGATGGAACGCGCGCGCTCCGGGCTACCATACTGTGGCGCATTGACCGGGTGCAGGCTTGCCCGGGATGATAGCCACTTTCGCTTGAACGCGGCCCGGCCGCACAGGAGAACCCCCATGTTCGACGGATTGCGTTTCCGCCACTGGCGCACCGAATCCCGCGCCGATGGCGTGCTGGTCCTCACCTTCGACTGCGCCGACACGCCAGTCAACGCGCTTTCCCAGGCCGTGCTGGAAGAACTGGACGCCATCGTCGAGCGCATCGAGATCGGCAAGCCCAAGGCCGTGGTGATCCAGTCCGGCAAGGCCGCCGGCTTCATCGCCGGGGCCGACATCAAGGAGTTCCAGGAATTCGACGCGCGCGGCACGGTGATGGACGCCATCCGCCGCGGCCAGCTCGTGTTCGAGCGCCTGCATCGCCTGCCCTGCCCCACCGTCGCGGCCATCCACGGCCACTGCATGGGCGGCGGCACCGAACTCTCGCTGGCCTGCCGTCATCGCGTGGCCTCCAGCGACGACTCCACCCGCATCGGCCTGCCCGAAGTGAAGCTGGGCATCTTCCCCGGCTGGGGCGGCTCGGTGCGCCTGCCGCGTCTGGTCGGCGCCCCGGCGGCGATGGACATGATGCTCACCGGCCGCGCACTTTCCGCGAAGAACGCCCGCGCCATCGGCCTCGTGGACAAGGTCGTGGAACCGGCGGTGCTGCTGGACGCGGCCGTCGAACTGGCCAAGCGCGGCACGCAGCGCCCGTTCAAGCAGCGCGCGCTGGCCTGGGCCACGAACCTGTGGCCCACGCGACAGGCGCTCGCGCCGATGCTGGCCAAGCAGGTGGCGCGCAAGGCGAAGAAGGCGCACTACCCCGCGCCCTACGCGCTGATCGACACCTGGCGACGCGGCGGCGGCAACACCGACGCGCTGCTCAAGTCCGAAGCCCGCGCCGTGGTGAAGCTGGCCGGCGGCCCCACCGCGCGCAACCTGATCCGCGTGTTCTTCCTGATGGAGCGGCTCAAGGGCCTGGGCGGCAAGGATCACGGGATTTCGCACGTGCACGTGGTCGGAGCCGGCGTCATGGGGGGCGACATCGCGGCCTGGTGCGCGCTGCGCGGCTTCACCGTGACCTTGCAGGATCGCGAGATGCAGTACATCCAGCCCGCGCTGGATCGCGCCAACAAGCTGTTCGAGAAGAAGATCCGGCAGGAAGACAAGCGCGCCGCCGCGATCTCGCGCCTGGCCGCCGATGTGGAAGGCGCGGGCGTGGCGAAGGCCGACCTCGTCATCGAGGCGATCTACGAGAACCTCGACGCCAAGAAAGAGCTTTACGCGCGCATCGAACAGAACCTCAAGCCCGAGGCGCTGCTGGTCACCAACACCAGCTCGCTGGCGCTGACCGAACTGCGCGAGGGGCTTGCGAACCCGGACCGTTTCGCCGGCCTGCACTACTTCAACCCCGTCGCCTCGATGCCGCTGGTGGAAATCGTCCGGCACGACGGCATGGCGGGAGACACCGAGCGGCGCCTGGCCGCGTTCTGCAAGGCCATCGACAAGCTCCCGGTGCCGGTCGCCGGCACGCCCGGTTTCCTGGTCAACCGCATCCTGGCCCCGTACATGGAAGAAGCCATCCTGGCCTTCCGCGAAGGCATCCCCGGCCGCGCCATCGACAAGGCCGCGACCGATTTCGGCATGCCGATGGGGCCCATCGAACTGGTCGATACCGTGGGCCTGGACGTGGCCGCCAGCGTCGGCAGGATCATGGCGCAGTTCCACGGCACGACGCCGCCGGATTTCGCGTTCGAGCCGAACGCGCGCGGCAAGAAGGACGGCCGTGGCCTGTACGAATGGCAGGAAGGCAAGCCGGTGAAACCGGAACTGCCCAAGGACTATCGTGCCCCGGACGACCTCACCGACCGCCTCGTGCTGCGCCTGCTCAACGAAGCCGTGGCGTGCCTGCACGACGGCACCGTCGCCGATGCCGACCTGCTCGATGCCGGCGTCATCTTCGGCACCGGCTTCGCCCCGTTCCGCGGCGGCCCGATCCAGTACATCCGCAGCGAGGGCGCGGCCAAGCTCAAGCAACGCCTTGAACAACTGGCCACGCGCCACGGCGAGCGCTTCGCGCCGCGGCCGGGGTGGGATGCGATCTAGAGGGCCTGTCGTCCATTCCCACGCGGTTCGCGCCGCGTTCCCGAAGGTCTGAACACGTCCTGTCGCCTGCAAGCAGGCTCCTGCAAGGCACGGTCCGGCAGGACCGGGCTCGCCCGCGAGCGCGTGCTCGATGCTTCCCCGGGAGTGAGCATGCGACATTTCCCCACCGCTTCCCGCCACTCAGGGCATCGGATCGGAACACGCCCGTGTTCCGTCCACGGCCCACGGGAGAGCGGCGATGCGAACGGGAACGGGAACGGGGTTGATGCCGAGGGTGGCATGGCTAGTCTGGCTGGCGTTCGCGCCAGCGGCATGGGCAGGTCCGTTGATGCCGTTGCGCCACCTGGTGCAGGTGGGGGCTGGCTCGGACCATAGCTGCGCCCGGACCACCAGCGGCGGGGTGAAGTGCTGGGGCAGCAATGCGGCCGGCAAGCTCGGCGACGGCACCACGACGGACCGCTTGCTGCCGGTGGACGTCACGGGCTTGAGCGGCGCGACGGCGATCAGTGTCGGCTACGGCCACACCTGCGCCCTGACCGCCGCCGGTGGCGTCAAGTGCTGGGGCGCCAACAGCTACGGCCAGTTGGGCGACGGCAGCACGACGCACCGCTCCACGCCGGTGGATGTGGTCGATCTGGGCAGCGGCGTGGCGGCCGTCAGCGTCGGCACGTACCACACCTGCGCCGTCACCACGGCCGGCGCGGTGAAATGCTGGGGCCGCAACCTCTCGGGCCAGATCGGCGACGGCGGCTATGTGAATCGCCCCGTTCCCACCACCGTGACAGGCCTGGGCAGCGGCATGAAGGCCGTGGATGCCGGCCATCTGCACACCTGCGCCCTCACCCTGGCCGGCGGCGTCAAGTGCTGGGGCCGCAACTACTACGGCCAGATCGGCATTGGCGGCAGCAGCCAGTTGGATGTCCTCACCCCGGCGAACGTGGTCGGCCTGGGCAGCGGCGTCACCCTGGTCAGCGCCGGCGGCGATCACACCTGCGCCCGCACCGACGCCGGCGCGGCCAAGTGCTGGGGCGCCGACTACTACGGCCAGACCGGCGTGGGCGGCGATGACCGATCCGATCGCTTCCAGCCGGTGGACGTGACGGGCGCGGGCAGCGGCGTGGCGTCGATTGCCGCCGGCCACGTCCATTCCTGCCTGCGGACCAGCGCCGGCGCGGTGAAGTGCTGGGGTTGGAACATCCTCGGCCAGCTCGGCGATGGCCGCAACACGGACCGGATCCTGCCCGTCACCGTCCCGGGACTCTCCGGCGTCACGGGCCTGAGCACGGGCAACAACCATACCTGTGTCCTGACCGCCGCTGGCGGCGCCAAGTGCTGGGGAGACAACGGTTACGGCCAGCTCGGCGACGACCGCACCCGGGAGAGTGTGCATCCGGTGCCGAAGAACGTGTCCGGCCTGAGCGGCGGCGTGGCATCGCTCCGCACGGGCAGCAGCCATACCTGCGCCGTCACCACGACGGGCGCGCTCCGATGCTGGGGCCACAACCTCTACGGCCAGCTCGGCGTCGGCAGCCGCGACTGGCGCATCGCACCGGCCGAGGTTTCAGGCATGGGCAGCGGCACGCTGGCCGTCGATGCAGGCGGCCAGCACACCTGCGCCGTGCGCACGGGCGGCGGTGTCAGGTGCTGGGGCGGCAACTACTATGGTTCGGTCGGCGACGGCGATTTTTTCGACCGGCTCACGCCGGTGAACGTCAGCGGATTGACCAGCGGCGTGGCCGCCCTCGCGCTGGGCACCCGGCACAGTTGCGCGCTGACCGCGAGCGGCGGGCTGAAGTGCTGGGGCGCTTCCGACGCAGGCCAGACCGGTACCGGCGTCTTCACGACGCGCGTCCTCACGCCGCAGGACGTGACCGGCCTTGCCAGCGGCGTGACCCTGGCCGGCGCCGGCAGCCTGCATGGCTGCGCCATCGCCGGCGGTGCCGCCAAGTGCTGGGGTTGGAACCTTCACGGCCAGATCGGCGATGGCAGCAACGAGAACCGCGCCGTGCCGGCGAACGTTTCCGGCCTGGGCCAGGGCATGCGGGCGATCAGTCCCGGCACGGCCCACACCTGCGCCCTTACCCAAAGCGGCGGCGTGAAGTGCTGGGGATTCAACGAGAGCGGCGCGCTCGGCGACGGCACCACCACGACCCGGAACGTACCGGGGGACGTCGCGGGCCTGACCACCGGCGTGGCCGCGATCGCCATGGGCGACCACAGTTGCGCCCTGACCACGAATGGCGGAGTGACATGCTGGGGCCGCAACGACTTCGGCCAGCTCGGCGACGGCAGCACCACGAACCGGCTCACGCCCGTGAGCGTCACCGGCCTGTCCAGCGGCGTGGCCGCGATCGCCGTGGGCTTCCTCCATAGCTGCGCGCTCACCACCTCCGGCGGGGTGAAATGCTGGGGCCGCGACCTGGAAGGAACGCTCGGCCTCGGCGGCCGCGACGATCGCCTGCCCGGCGACGTGCTCACCCCCGATCCCGGTTTCCTTTTCGGCTCCGGGTTCGAGGATGGCGAACAGCCCGCGTCGAACCCCGGATGACGGGCCTCAGGGCGCCTCGATCTCGTAGCCGCGCGCGGCCAGTTTCGCCAGATAGCCGTCAGGCGCCACCAGGCGGCCGATCGGCAAGGCGGCGAAGCTGGTTTCGTGCTCGGCGATGGTCTTTTCCGCCGCGTCCAGCCAGGCCGTCTCCAGCCGTTCGGGCAGGTCGTCGATGCCCTGCTCCTTGGCGAAGCGCGACTCGAGCACGGCATCCATGCAGGCCTGGCTCTGGTCCTCGTAGGTGATCTCGCGCAGGGTGAGCATGTCGCCGCGCGCCCAGGCATTGGCGCGGAGGCGCATCTTTTCCAGATCCGCCTCCAGGTGGTCGAGCGTCTTGCGGAAGCACTCGGCATCGTCGATCGCCGTTTCCCGGAACGCGCGGATCGCCGCCTTCGGGTCGGAAATCGCGATCTCGATGCGTGGGCGGTGCGAAGGGATGCCGTGGCGCTTGGTGATCTTGTCGACCAGCGGCGACACCAGTCCCTTGAATCGCAACCCGCTCTTTTCCACGGCGGCCTCGTAGAGTTCCTGCGCGGCGAAGATCGGGCGGCGCTTCTCCACGCCGCGGTCGCGCCCCAGGTATTTCTTCTTCAGCGCCAGCCAGCGCGCGTAATCCTCGGCCGGCACGTGGTCGACGAGCTTGTCGCCGTCGGGATTCTTTCGCGCTCCGAGCATCGAGGGCACCAGCATCAGGGTGCGGAAGCGCCCCATCCCCAGGTCGAACTTCACCGAGGGCGGTAGCAGGATCTGGCTGGAGGCGGCTATCTGGCGCTCGACCGCGCCCGACTCCCACTCCATGCGCCGCGCCACCGGTTGCAGCGTGCCAAGGAGCCACATGGTGTGGCCATCGCGACGCACCTTCCACATGCCCGGCCCTGGCACCACGCCACTGACCACCAGCGTTTCCAGCACGATCGCCTCATCGCGCGAAGGCACCGCATCGGCGGAAGGCGCGGGAGCCACGTCCACCTCGTCCACTTCACCGGCATGCGCCGGGAGGACCGCCAGCGCGCCGGCCAGCAGCAGACCGCTCCATCGCCAATCCACATTCCGTCGCAAATCCATCGTGCGCCTGCGCCATCCGTCCATGAGGAAGCGGAGGATGCTAGCGGCATCCCGGTACGCCGATCCGGCCACGCCGCATGCGGCGTTCATCGGCGATTGGGTCAGAACAGCTCGCCCTGCGGTGACGGCGGCCGTGGCGGCGCGAAGCGCGCGGTCTCCAGGTCGAGCGCCTCGCGTCCGCGGTTCAACCCGAACCTGCGGCAGGCCACGGCGAAGCGCTGGCGCAGCAGGTCCGCATACGCGCCCTGCCCGCGCATGCGGCTGCCGAATTCCGGATCGTTGTCGCGCCCGCCGCGCATGTCGCGGATCACGTTCATCACGTGCGCGGCGCGTTCGGGCAGGTGCAGCGCCAGCCACTGCCGCATCAGGTCCTTCACCTCGTAAGGCAGCCGCAGCACGGTGTAGCCGGCCACGCGCGCGCCCGCGGCGGCGGCGCGTTCGAGGATGGCCTCCATGAACTGGTCGGTGACGAACGGAATCACCGGGGCCACCATCACCCCGCACGGCACGCCGGCGGCATTGAGCGTTTCCACGGCCTGCAAACGGCGATGCGGCGCGCTGGCGCGCGGCTCCAGCGTGGCCGAGAGGCGGTTGTCGAGCGTGGTGACGGAGACGAACACATGCACCAGCCGGCGCCTGGCCATATCGGCGAGCAGGTCGACGTCGCGCTCGACCAGCGCGTTCTTGGTGACGATGGTGGCCGGATGATGGGTTTCCGACAGCACTTCCAGCACGGAACGCGTGATCGCGTGGCGGCGCTCGATGGGCTGGTACGGATCGGTGTTGGCGCCAAGATTGATCGGCGAACAGACGTAGCCGCGCTTGCCCAGTTCGGCGCGCAGCAGTTCGGCGGCATTGGCCTTGGCGAACAGCTTCGTCTCGAAATCCAGCCCCGAGGAAAGGTTGAGATAGCCGTGCGACGGCCGCGCGTAGCAGTACACGCAGCCATGCTCGCAGCCGCGGTAGGGATTGATGGACTGGGTGAAACCGATGTCCGGCGAATCGTTGCGGCTGACGATGCTGCGCGCGGTTTCCAGCGTCACCTGGGTGCGCGGGCGGGGCGGGGATTCCAGCGCCTCGTCCGGCGTCCAGCCATCGTCCTCCCGGACGTGGCTGCGCGACTCGAAGCGGCCGGCCGGATTCGACGCCGCGCCCCGGCCCTTGGACCAGACCGGGGCGCCGAGTTCGACCGGCGCGGCGGTGGTGATGGAAGGCGGCAGCTTCATGGGAGCCAGTATGCTCATCGCCGTCTCACCCGATGAGACGGTCAGGTCGCTCCAGCCGCCTCGCGCCGCGCCCGCCGGTTCAGCCAGAACACGAACGCCGCCGCCACCGGATACATCAGCACCGCGTACACCGCCGCCGGAATCGCGATGCGTTCGCTGCCCAGCACCTGCAACGCCAGGATGATCGCCAGCGTGCTGTTGTGCACGCTGATCTCGAAGCCGATGGCGATCGCCTGCGGCCGCCCGAGGCGGGTCAGCAGGCCGGCGAAGTAGCCGGAGAACAGGCTGATCAGGTTGAACGCCAGGCAGGCCGCGCCCACCACGGCGGCGTAATCGCGCAGCACCTCGAACTCGCTGACGATGGCCAGCACGATCAGCGCCACCAGCAACAGCGTGGACAGCGCGCGCACCGGCTTTTCCGCCGCATCGGCGAGCTTCGGCCGCCAGGCGCGCAGGATCATGCCCAGCACCACCGGCACCACGACGATCACCGCCACTTCGATCAGCTTGCGCAACGGCGGCGGCACGGCGCCTTCGCTGTCGAGGAAAAATTGCAGCGCCAGGCCCGTCCACAGCGGCAGCGTCACCAGCGCCAGCGCGCTGTTGACCGCCGTCAGCGTCACGTTCAGCGCCACGTCGCCGCGCGCCAGGTGGCTGAAGATGTTGGCGGTGACGCCGCCGGGCGAAGCCGACAGCAGCACCAGCCCGACCGCCAGCTCCGGCGGCAGCGCCAATCCCCACGCCAGCGCAAAGGCCACTGGCGGCAGCAGCAGCGACTGCACCGCCAGCGCCACCAGCACCGCGCGCGGCTGCCGCGCCACGCGGGCGAAATCGGCCCGGGTCAGGTGCAGGCCCAGCCCCGCCATCAGAATCGCCAGCGCGATCGGCAGGAAGATCGTCAGTACGGTGTTGTCGGCCATGAACGCGCTCTCGTCAGTAGTACCAGCGTACCGTGGCCTCGATGCCCGAGTTCCCTTCCATGCGCCGGTACAGCGCGCCCAGCGCCACGCGCCGGCCGACATGGAACACGGGGCCGGCGACGTATTCGGTGGTCCGCCAGCCCAGCACATCGCTGCGCGAGCCGCTGGCGATGCCCTCCAGCCACGGCGCGAAGCGGTGGCGGACCTCCAGGATGAAGCTGGTGCCGTCGTCCTTCACGGTTTCGCCGCTCGGCCGGTCGAACTGCGCCCGCACCACGGCGGCCTTGAACGCCACCAGCGTGTTCTCGCCGAACAGGCGCCGCCCGCCGAGGCCGAGCCGCAGCGCGCGGCTATCCTTCCACGACGGATTGCCATAGGCGCCCGCATCGCCCCAGGAACCGAATACGTGCAGGTGCTCGCCCAGTTCGTAATGCATGCCGAAGACGTCGTTGCTGGCCCGCCCGGCGTCGGTATCCACTTCCTGGTGGCTCAGGTAGGCGTAGTCGTAGCTGAGCGGCTCGGCACAGGCCACGGCGGCCCACGCGAAAACGGCCAGACAGCACATCAGCATGCGCATTTCACGTTCCCCTTCGGCGGCCCTTGCCGGCGATGGTGGCGCTCCCCCGGACGCACCGCAAGCCCCATCCCGGCCGGAGACGCCAATGCCCCATGGCTTTGCAGTGTCCTCCCGGGGATTTAGACTGCGGGCCCGCTTCCTCGATGATGGCTGCCGTGTTCAAGCTCTCCCTTCCCGCTTCCCTCCTGGCCACCTGCCTCCTGGCCGCGGGCGCCGCGTCGCCGACTTTCGCGCAATCGTTCTCGACGCTGGAAGAACGCATGAGCGCGGCGCAGTTCCGCGCCGCCGGGCTGGACAAGCTCAGCCCCGAGGAACTGGCCGCGCTGAATGCCTGGCTGCAACACAACGCCGGTGCAAGCGCCGCCGCGGCCGCCGCGCCGGCGGTGGCGGACCGCACCGGCTTCGATGACAGCTCGGACAGGAACGGCGTCACCAGCCGCCTGGTCGGCGAGTTCCGTGGCTGGCAGGGCAAGACCACCTTCCACTTGGAGAACGGCCAGGTCTGGCAGCAGGTGGGCAACGACAAGTGGACCGGCGTGAAGCTGGAGAACCCGGGCGTCACGATCAGGCCCGGCTTCATGGGAAGCTGGGCGCTGAAGGTCGAAGGCTACAACACCACGACCAAGGTCAGGCGCATCAAATAACCCCGCGACGCTTCGCAAGCGTCCTCGAGCGTGGTGTGGCACGCCCGCGCTCGCGTCCCGGGGCGCGGGATGCGGCGGCTTGACCAATCCCGGCGCTGTCACCATCCTGCCGCGTCCCCTTTTCGCCTCCGCATCGCATGAGCAGCCGCTACAACGCCGCCGACATCGAAGTCCTCTCCGGTCTTGACCCGGTCAAGCGCCGCCCCGGCATGTACACCGACACCGCGCGCCCCAACCATCTGGCGCAGGAAGTGATCGACAACTCGGTGGACGAGGCCCTGGCCGGCCATGCGAAAAGCATCGAGGTGACGCTGCACGCCGACGGAAGCTGCGAAGTGTCCGACGATGGCCGCGGCATGCCCGTGGATGTGCACCCGGAGGAAGGCATACCGGGCGTCGAGCTGATCCTCACCCGGCTGCATGCCGGCGGCAAGTTCAGCGGCAAGAACTACACCTTCTCCGGCGGCCTGCACGGCGTCGGCGTGTCGGTGGTCAACGCGCTGTCCACCCGGCTGGACGTCTACATCAAGCGCGAAGGCATCGAGCACCACATGGCCTTCCGCGACGGCCTGCCCGATTCAACCCTCACGCAAGTGGGCACCGTGGGCCGGCGCAACACCGGCACGCGGCTGCGCTTCTGGCCCGATGCCAAGTATTTCGACAGCCCCAAGTTCAACCTGCGCCAGTTGCGCCACGTGCTGCGCGCCAAGGCCGTGCTCTGCCCCGGCCTGCGCGTGACGCTGTCCGACGAGGCCAGCGGCGAGCGCAACGAGTGGTTCTACGAGAACGGCCTGCGCGACTACCTGCGCGGCATGCTGGCCGACAACGAGTACCTGCCGGCCGACCTGTTCCTGGCCGCGCAGGCGCGCGAGCAGGAAGCCTGCGAGTTCGCGGTGTGCTGGGTGCCGCCGCCCGAATCGGGCGTCATCGAACCGGTGCAGGAAAGCTACGTCAACCTCATCCCCACCGCGCAGGGCGGTACCCACGTCAACGGCCTGCGCTCGGGCCTGACCGAGGCGCTGCGCGAGTTCTGCGACTTCCGCAACCTCCTGCCGCGCGGCGTCAAGCTCGCGCCCGAGGACGTGTGGGACCGGGTCAGCTACGTGCTGAGCGCGAAACTTTCCGATCCGCAGTTCTCCGGCCAGACCAAGGAACGCCTGTCCTCGCGCCAGGCCGCCGGCTTCGTCGAAGGCGTGGCGCACGACGCCTTCTCGCTGTGGCTGAACCAGAACGTGGAACTGGGCGAGAAGATCGCCCAGCTCGCCATCGAGCGCGCCTCGGCCCGGCTGAAAACCGAGAAGCAGGTGGTGCGCAAGAAGGTCACGCAAGGCCCGGCCCTGCCCGGCAAGCTGGCCGACTGCGCCTCGCAGGACCTCTCCCGCACCGAACTCTTCCTGGTGGAAGGCGACTCGGCCGGCGGCAGCGCGCGGCAGGCGCGCGACAAGGACTTCCAAGCCATCCTCCCGCTGCGCGGCAAGATCCTCAACACCTGGGAAGTCGCCAGTTCCGGCGTGCTGGCCTCGCAGGAAGTGCACGACCTGGCCGTGGCCATCGGCTGCGATCCGGGCTCGGACAATCTGGAAGGCCTGCGCTACGGCAAGGTCGTCATCCTGGCCGACGCCGACTCGGACGGCCTGCACATCGCCACGCTCCTGTCCGCGCTGTTCCTCAGGCACTTCCCGGCGCTGGTGCGCAGCGGCCACGTGTTCGTCGCGATGCCGCCACTGTTCCGCGTGGACGTGGGCAAGCAGGTATTCTACGCGCTGGACGAGGAAGAACGCCGCATCCTGCTGGACCGCATCGAGCGCGAGAAGGTCAAGGGCGCGGTCAGCGTGACCCGCTTCAAGGGCCTGGGCGAAATGAACCCCTCGCAGTTGCGCGAATCCACGATCCATCCGGACACGCGCCGGCTGGTGCAGCTCACCGTGGAGGACGGCGACGGCACCTCCTCGCTGATGGACATGCTGCTGTCGAAAAAGCGCGCCTCCGACCGCAAGACCTGGCTGGAAACCAAGGGCGACCTGGCGACGCTGGAAGCCTGATCCGGCGCCCGGTAGCCGCTTGCGCACCGCCACCGCCGGTCCCTTCCTGCCTCGCGCCATCGGATCGAAAAGCAACGAAAGGCCCGCCGGAATGGCGGGCCTTTCGTTCCGGCCATCCCCAGTCAATCCCGCGTGAAGGGGCGCAGCGCCCCCTATGTCCCCTGCCCTCAGCGCGCCGATTCCTGCGCGCCGGAGCGCAGCTTGCCGAGCACCTGGCTCATCGCATGCTCGAAGGCGGCATCGGTCTGGCGGATGTTGAGGCGACCGGCGCGCATCATCGCAGCCAGTTCCTCGGGCGAGGCCACGCAGTAGCGCAGGCCGCGACGGTTGACGAACAGCATGCGGTTGGAAATCGGGCTGACCCAGGACAGTTTGGCCGGCACCGTGGCGCCGTCTTCCTCGGTGAACTGGATCCATGCGCCGATCTGGAGCTTGCGCACGCGCTCGGCATCGGCCTCGTCGAAATCCAGCGCCGGCCCGGCATCCTCCTCGTCCGCTTCCGCCTCCGGCACGGGCTCGGGGAGCGCTTCGGCCGGCGGTGCGTTGCGCTCCAGCGCGGTGACGGCCTCGGCCTCGGCTTCGGGCGGCACGGGCGCGGCTTCGTCCTCGCGCCCCAGGGCGTGGCGCAGCGAGTTCAGCACGTCCTCGGCGGCACTGCCGGTGCAGCCGGCGCTGAGCAGGATGGGTTCGATGCGTGGACGCAGCGCGTCGAGCCGTGCACTGCGATCGCCAATGTTGTCCAGTCCGGCAAGGCTGGCCAGATCCTCGCCCACGACCACGGCTTCGGCGTACTTGCCGCTGTCCCCGCCCTCGTCGCGCAGCGCGCACAAGGTGAGGTGATGGGTCCAGTAGCGGCGCAGGAAGGCATCGATCACCGGCGGCATGTCCGGATGGCGCTCCAGCACCGCGCGCAGGTCCTCCAGCGACATGGTGCGCGCGTGCTCCAGGCGCTCCTTGCCGCGCTGCGCCTCGGCGGTGCGGCGCTCGGCCAGCGCGACGCGGCGGCGGTGCTGTTCGATGAACTCGCGGAACTCCTGTTCCAGCGTCTCGAAGATCGCGATGTCCTCGTTGAACTCGGCCACGAGCCTGTCGATGGTGCTTTCCACGCGGGTCATCAATTCGCGTTCCTGCGGCGCTTCGCCGGCGTTGCCCTCGCAGGCCTCGGCCAGCGAGTTCAGCAGGCGGCGCGCCGGGTGGGTCTTTTGCAAGAACATGCGCCGGTCCAGCATCGCCACCTTGATGAACGGCACGATCAGCCGGCCGATGGTCTGGCGCGAACTGGCGTTGAAGTCGCGCTCGTCCAGCAGCACGTCGAACAGCATGCCGACCAGGTCGATGGAATCCTCGTCGGCCGGGGTCATGCGCGAGGCCGGGTCCATGCCCAGCCGCTCGGCGCCCTTGAGCAGTTCCTGCTTCAGGTGCTGGGTGATGGAACGGCTCGGATCGCTCACCGCTTCCTGCAAGCCGGCCGGCATCTCGTTCTGGAACAGGCTCAGCACCGAGAGCACCTCGTCGGCGCTCATCTGCGGCGCGGCGACGTCGCCCGCGTCCGGCGATACCGCCGGTTCGTGCATCGCCAGGCCCATCGTCTGCGCCTGCACGCGGCGATAGCCGCTCAGGAGCTCGTGCAGGCTGGCGAAGATGGATTGCTCGGCGGCGGTTTCCGGCACGCGCACGTACCGGGAACCGGGCGGCGGCGCTTCCATCGTCACCGTGCCGTAGCCGGGCGCCGCGCCATAGCCGCCGGCATGCGGCGCGGCATGTCCATGCGGCGCGGCCTCGGGCGGCATGTCCTCGCCGCGCGGATCGGCGCCATCGCGCGGGCGCAGCGGGCCGCGCGCCATCTGCGGGGTGCGGGTGTAGGTGGGCTTGATCTCCGGCGCGATGCCGGCCTCGACCAGGGCGCGGTTGGTTTCGTTGTAGAACGTGGCCAGCCCGCGCGCCATCTCGCGCTCGTACAGCTTGAACATCAGCACCTTGATGCGGATGGATATCTCGCAGGGCTGCATCGCGTGGCGGAAGGCGTAGGCGATGTGCGGCGGCGCGATGGGGTTGGACTTGTCGTCCAGTTCGTCGATGCCGGCGACGATGCCCATGCGGTAGTTGAGCTGGCCCAGGGTCGGGCCGAGCAGGCGCGAGAGCGCGGTGGCGATCATGCTGGTGCCGAGCTGTTCCTCGAGCTGCTCCTCGGACACCAGGCTCAGCTCGCGCGATTCGGACAGCGAGCGCTCCAGGTCCACTTCCAGCGGATTGCGCCGCTCCAGCGCGGCGAAGGCGGCGGCCAGGTGCTCCACGTAACGCTGTTCGACCAGCGGACGCTGCTTGCGCAGTTCGCGCATGGCGTCGAAATAGTCCTGGTTGCTGACCGTGCCGTCGGCGCGCTGGACGAAATCGAACAGGGTGTCGTCGGCCTTCTCCAGCACCTCGGCCGCCAGCCCCGCCAGGCGCTTGAGCGCGCGCGTGCGGATCGTGGCGAGCATCGGGTTGGCTTCCCCGCGCGCCGCGCCGGTGCGGGCGTTGAGATCGACGATCTTGTCCGTGGGGGATGGCGCGGTCATAGTTGAAGTCTCCGGCACGAAACGCATCAGGCCCTGTCGACCCATCACCGGCAGGCTGCGCAACCGCCTCCTGCCATCCCGGACTTCCCCGGGGACGACTGTATGCCAGATTTTAGCGTCGGGGATGTGAACATCCTCCCGCTTCCCCGCCACTTTATGCCACCGCCCATCGCATGCAAACACTCGATCTGCTGAACCAGCGCCGCTCCACGCCCTCCCGCCAGCTCGGCCCGCCCGGCCCCTCGCCCGAACAGTTGCGCTGGATGCTCGCCAGCGCCATGCGCGTGCCCGACCACGGCAAGCTCGCGCCGTGGCGCATCCTGGCCATCGAGGGCCAGGCACGACTGAGGCTCGGGGATTTCCTGGCGCGGCGCGCGCTGGCGCTGGACCCGGCGGCGCCGGCCGCGGCGGTGGAAAAGGACCGCCAGCGCTTTTCCTACGCGCCGCTCGCGCTCACCGTGATCGCCGCGCCGCGACCGCACCCGAAGGTGCCGGAGATCGAACAGGTCCTCAGCGCCGGCAGCGTCTGCTTCGCCCTGCTCCAGGCCGCGCAGGCGCTGGGCTTCGGCGCGCAGTGGCTGACCGGCTGGGCGGCCTACGACGAGGCGGTGAAGGCGCATCTCGGCCTTCGCGACGGGGAATCGATCGCCGGATTCATCCACGTCGGCAGCGCGAAGGAGCCGGCGCCCGAGCGCGTGAGGCCCAGCGTGGACGAACACTTCTCGGTGTGGGAAGGCTGATGCCCACCCTCCACCTCGTCGATGCCAGCCTGTACGTCTTCCGCGCCTGGCACTCGCTGCCGCCGGACGAATTCGTCGATGCGCAGGGCTGGCCGGTCAACGCGGTGCACGGCTTCGCGCGCTTCCTGCTGGAGCTGGTCGAACGCGAGCGCCCGCGGCACATCGCCGTGGCCTTCGATCAATCCCTGGAAAGCTCGTTCCGCAACGACCTGTATCCGGCCTACAAGGCCAATCGCGAGCCGGCCCCGGAAAGCCTCAAGCGCCAGTTCGACCTGTGCCGCCGGTTCGCCGCCACGCTCGGGCTGGCGGTGCTGGTGGACGAGCGCTACGAAGCCGACGACCTGATCGGCACCCTGCTGACGCGCCAGCGCGCACGGGGCTTTTCCGGCATCGTGGTATCGGCCGACAAGGACCTCTCGCAACTGCTCGCGCCCGGCGACGCCCAGTGGGACTACGCCCGCCAGCAGCGCTGGGATGCCGACGGCGTGAAGGCGCGCTACGGCGTGCACGCGCACCAGATCGCCGATTACCTGGGCCTCACCGGCGATGCCATCGACAACATCCCCGGCGTGCCGGGCATCGGCGCCAAGACCGCCGCCGCGCTGCTGGAACACTTCGGTTCGCTCGACGCGTTGCTGGCACGGCTGGACGAACTGCCCTTCCTGCGCCTGCGCGGCGCGGCCTCGCACGCCGCGCGCCTGCGCGAACACGCCGAGCTGGCGCGCCTGTCGCGCCAGCTCGCCACCATCGCCTGCGACGCGCCATTGCCCGAGGATGTGGGCGATGCGCAACGCGGGCGCGGCGACGCGGCGGCGCTGGAGGAAGTCATGGACCTGGCCCGCTTCGGGCCGATGACGCGGCGCCGCGCAGCCAGCCAGGTCGGGTGATCAGTCCTCGCCGAACCTGACCGGCCCGAGCGCGGAAGGGTCGGCCGGCGGCGGGTTGGCGTTGATCCGCAGGATCTTCGTGCCTTCCAGCTTGTCCTTGTTGCGCAGGAGGCCGAAGCGGTCGTAGTTGGCCTTCTGCTCGTTGGCGATCAGGAACAGCGCCGCGCCGTCCATCGTGGCCGAGCCGATCGTTCCGAACTCCGGATGGCTGGCTTCCAGCGGCAGCACCTTGACGATGGTGTTGCCTTCCGGCGACATCTCGAAGCGCATCACCCGCTTGGGATTCATGCCCGCCTGCACCGCGACCAGCGCGCCGTCGTGCCAGTCGAGCGCGCTGATGCCTTCCAGCGAGAGCTTCTGAGGCACGAGCACGTCGAACGGCTTGAGCGTGGACAGCTCCAGGCCGATGATGCCCAGCTGCGGATCGGCCATGTAGAGGTGCTTGCCGTCGCCGGACACGGCGATCGCGGAAATGCTGGTCAGCATCGGCAGGTGCAGGATGCGGCGGAACTGGTCGTCGCGCACCTGGTAGATGGCGCGGTTGACGCCGTCGGCGGCGTAGACCTCCCCGTCCTTGCCCAGCGCGATCGAGGACAGGAAGAACGGCTGCCCGCCCTGCGCCGGCGGGGACAGGAAGTGCTTGATGAACTTGCCGTTCTTCAGGTCGAACTTGAAGATGCCGGCGCGGCCGAGGTGCTTTTCGGCATCGTAGTCCTTGAAATGCGGCACCGCCGTGGAAGCCACCCACAGGAAGCCGCGCTGCGCATCCACGGCCAGGTCGAACACCGCCCACATGCCGTTCTTCTCGTCCGCGCTGGCCAGCGGCGCGATCTTGCCGTCGTCGCCGACCACGTAGACCTTGCCCTCGCGCGCGCTGCCGACCAGCAGCTTCTTGCGCGAGGGATCGAACGCCAGGCTTTCCAGCAGCAGGTCCTCGCGCGGCAGGGTGTAGGCCAGCGTGCCGCTGCCATAGGGCGCGCGGTTGGCGTCGAGGTTGTCGAGGATGTAGCCCCAGACCTCGGTTTCGGAGATGTTCGCAAAGCGCTTGTCGTCGCGCAGGTCGTAGGCGTAACCGGTGTTCTGCAATTCGATCAGCAGGGTGTAGGCCTCGCTCTTGCGATCCTCGCGCGCCAGCGTCATCACCTTGTCGAGCTTGTACGCGCCGATGTGCGGGCGCAGCGCGATGCGGCGGTTCAGCGCGGCCAGCTCGGCCTCCTTGTCGCCGTTCTGGCGCGCGCGCGTCACCAGTTGCGTGAGCAGCGCCGGATCCCTGATCTCGGCGATCTGCGCTTCCATCGAGCGCCCGGCGGCCGGTGTGGCGGGCGCGGCGGCCTGCGATGCCTGGTCCTGCGCAAGACACGGGAGAGCGGCCAGCAGCGCGGCCAGGGTGAGGATGCGTTTCATGGAAAAACCTTTGCTGTAGGAGCGAGATAGACCGGCGGCGGCCCGGTTGGTTCCGCGGCCCGCCCGGTCGATTCGCAGCCGCGTTCGGGCGACAATCGCCGGATCGGCACACGATGGGGGGCGAACGATGGACCAAACCGAGACGCTTTTCAACGGCGAATACCTGCGCGTTCGCCGCCGCGACGACTGGGAATACGCCGAACGCACCAACGCCAGCGCGGCGGTGATCGTGGTGGCGGTGACGCCGGACGACCGCCTGCTGCTGGTCGAACAGTTCCGCATCCCGGTGAACGCGCCCAGCATCGAGATGCCGGCCGGGCTGGTCGGCGATCTTGCGGACGGCGAATCGGTGGAAACGGCGGCGCAACGCGAATTGCTCGAGGAAACCGGCTGGCATGCCGGCCGCATTCAGTACCTGATGACCGGCCCCTCCTCCTCGGGACTTTCCAACGAGCAGGTCGCCTTCGTGCGGGCGCTGGACCTGGAAAAGGTCGGCCCGGGCGGTGGCGACGAGAGCGAGGACATCCTCGTGCACGAAGTGCCCCGCGCCCAGGCCGCCGCGTGGCTGAACGCGCGCCGACAGGAAGGCTATTCGATCGATCCCAAGCTCTACGCCGGGCTGTATTTCATCGAGCGCAACCCGGACGGCAGTCCGGCCTGAGAAGCCTCAAACCCACCGCGCGATTCCAGCCGCGATCAGCGCCGCGCCCACCGCGATCCACGCCGAAATCGCCAGCAGCGCGCCCGAACGCAGGCGCCCGAGCGAACTTTCCGGCAGCGACAGGCGCGAAAAGCCGCGCAGGGCCAGGCCGGCGCCGAGCATCGCCATGACGAAGGCGGCGGCGCGCGCGATCCAGCGCAATGCCGTGTCCAACGGCTCCCCGGCCACGGCATCGGGTGCCGCATCCGGCGAGGTTGCCCGCTGCGCCGCGGGCGCGGCATCGGGCAATACTTCGAAGCGCACCCGCAAATCGCCCGGCTCGGGCAAGTCGCCCTGCGCCGTGGTCACGAGCCAGGCGCCCTCGGCGTGGAACACGGCCGCGAGGTTTTCCGGCAAGGCCACCCGGTCCGGCGGCACCGCGCGCCATGCGCCGGCATCGGCGTCGGTCCATGTCGCGGCGCCAGCGCCCTGGCTGCGGCTGCGATACGGCGGCGCGGGCGGATTGACGTGGCCTTCCGCCACCGCGAACGCGCTCGAATCGATCAGCCGCTCGCTCCAGACCAGTTGGTAATCGCCCCTATCGACGGCCACTTCATCGTCCACCGCCAGCGGCACGCTCGCCACCTCGCGCCATTGCAGCATCTGCACGATGCGGCGCAAGGCCCGTCCCGGCAAGGCGACGCCGAAAGCCTCGTCCTCCAGCATCGCCTCCGATGGCGTGGCCGCAGGCAAGGTCGTTTCGACGATCGGCTGCGGTGAAGACGACGCCCGCGCCGCGCCATCGCGGATCAACAGCGTCAGCCAGACCATCGCCGCGACGAGCAGCGCTAGGCCGAGCACGGCGAGCGTACCGTCGAAACCGCGCGAAGCGCGGGGCGTTGCCGGAAGGTGTCCGCGTCCGCTCATCGCCGCCCTCAGCGATAGATCGCGGCCGGCGCGCCGAGCGCGCCCTTGCCGACCGATTTCCAGCGCCCGTCGCTGCCGGCTTCCACCTCGCCGCTGCGCCGGTTCCATACCACCACCTGCGTATTGCCCCAGGTCGAATCGGCCACCTTCACGGCATGGCCCATCGCCTCCAGCGCGGCGATCTGTCCGGCGGTGAGCGCGCCTTCCTCGGCCAGCAGCACGTCGGGCACGTACTGGTGGTGGATGCGCGGCCGGTCGGCGGCGGCCTGCGCGCTGCCGCCGTCCATCAGTTCCATCAGGCCCAGCAGCACCATCGTGATGATGCGGCTGCCGCCGGGCGTGCCGATGGCGGCGATCCTGTCCTCGCCGATCAGGAAGGTCGGCGTCATCGAGGACAGCGGACGCTTGCCCGGCGCGATCTCGTTGGCGGCATCGCCGATCAGGCCGAAGGCGTTGGGCACGCCGGGCGCGGCGGAGAAATCGTCCATCTCGTTGTTGAGCACGAAGCCGGTGCCGGGCACGGCGAAGGCGTTGCCGAAGGAGAGGTTCACCGTCTGGGTGACGGCGGCGAGGTTGCCCTGCGCATCGACGATGGAAAAGTGCGTGGTGTCCGGCCTGGCGGGCGACTGGCCCACCGGCGGCAGCAGATCGCTCGGCGTGGCGCGCGCGGGGTGGATCGAGGCGCGCAGGCCGGCGGCATAGTCCTGGCTCAGCATCCGCGCCACCGGCACGTCGACGAAATCCGGGTCGCCGAGAAACTCGGCGCGGTCGCGGTAGGCGCGGCGCATGGTTTCCGCCAGCAGGTGGGTGCGCTCGACATCCCCCATCGCCGGATAGTCGTAGCCGGACAGCACGTTGAGCATCTGCGCCAGCGCCACACCGCCGGACGAGGGCGGCGGCGCGGTCACGAGGCGGAAGCCGCGGTGTTCGATGCGCAGCGGCTCGCGCTCGACGACGCGGTACTGCGCGAAATCCTCCAGCGCCCAGATGCCGCCGGCGCGACGCACGCCGTCCACCAGCCGGCGCGCCAGCGGGCCGGCGTAGAAACCGTCGCGCCCGTCGCGCGCCAGGCGCTCCAGGGTGCGGGCGTAGTCGGGATTCTTCAGCCGCTGCCCGGCGGCGACCGGCTCGCCGCCCCGGAAGAACAGCGCCCTGGCGCCGGGCGACTGGGCGAGGAGATCGCGCCGCCACGGCAGCATCCGCGCGGTCTTTTCGTTCATCACCCAGCCCTCGCGCGCCAGCCGGATCGCCGGGGCCAGCGATACCGACAGCGGCACCTGGCCGTATTTTTCCGACAGGTGCGCCAGGGCCGCCGGCAGGCCGGGAATCGCGGCGGCCAGCGGGCCGTCGATGGAGCTGCGCGGACGCACCTTGCCATCGGCATCCAGGTACATGTCGCGGGTGGCGGCCAGCGGCGCGCGTTCGCGCGCGTCGATGAACACCTGGCGTTCCCCATCGGCCAGGTGCAGCAGCATCAACCCGCCGCCGCCCAGGCCCGAGCTTTCCGGCTCCACCAGCCCCAGCGTGGCGCTGACCGCGACCGCCGCGTCAAAGGCGTTGCCGCCCTTGGCCAGCACTTCCAGCCCGGCATCGGTGGCGTAGTGGCTGGCGCTGGCGATGGCGGCCTGGCGCGGCGCGACGAGGGCGGACGTTTCAGCCGGCGCCTCGCGCGCCTGCAACGGCGCGAGGGCGGCCAGAAGAACGAAGGCAAGCCAGCGACGGAACGACATCATGCGGTTTCTCCGGTCAGCCGCCGGTATTTCTCCAGCAGCGCCTCGCGGGTTTCGGGATGGGTCGGATCGATCAGGATGCATTCGACCGGACAGACTTCCACGCACTGCGGCGTGTCGAAATGCCCCACGCACTCGGTG
The DNA here is from genome assembly GCA_037190825.1 of Chiayiivirga flava. Lineage (GTDB taxonomy): Bacteria > Pseudomonadota > Gammaproteobacteria > Xanthomonadales > Xanthomonadaceae > Denitratimonas > Denitratimonas flava_A. The sequence goes on along the minus strand of JBBCJS010000025.1, from coordinate 30,941 downwards.
CAGCGCGAAGGTTCGATCTCGTAGATCGTCTCGCCCTGGGCGATGGCGTTGTTGGGGCAGGCCGGCGCGCAGACATCGCAGTTCACGCACAGGTCGTTGATGAGGAGGGCCATGTGGGGACCGGGCGTTGCCGCGAAGACGGCTCGCCGCGCGGGCCATGGCCCGCGCGGCGGATGCGGATTACTTGACTTCGTGGAACACCAGGTTCGCGCCGCTGGGCTCGACCGCGGCCTTGACCCGCTCCACATCCTCGGCATTGCCGATGAACAGCACGCGCACGTCCTTCATCGAACCGGGCTGCACGTGCGCGAACGCCTCCACGATCAGGTCGGCCATGCGCGAGGACGCCGGCGAGCCGAACGCCAGCATGTTGCCCGGCAGCACGCCGCGCGCCACCGAACCCGCCACGTTGTCGAGCTGGCGGGTGTACTGCTCGTCGAAATCGTCCGCCTCGACCGCCGGCAGGTAGTACATGTACGGGCTGGAACGGATGCCATCCAGGTTGCGCTTGGCCACGTTCACCAGGTACTGCTTCCAGGCCTGGGTATCGCCGCTGGGCGGTACCGGCAGCGCGGCGGGAGCCGCGGCCTGGGCGGCCGGCTTGCCCGCCTCCCCCTTGTCCTGCTGGCCGCAGCCGGCCATGAACAGTGCCCCGGCGAAAAGGGCTGCGACAGCGATCCTGCTTTTCATTTCAATCACCTCGACGTTCTCGACAAACTCAAAACACCCCATGCCGCGTCCTGCTTCGGGCCGCGGCGCTCATCCACCCCACTTCTGCTTCAGCGCCGCCAGCACCGCCGGATCCACGAAACCGGATACGTCCCCGCCCAGGCGCGCGATCTCGCGCACCAGCGAGGAGGAAATGAAACCGTACTGCTCGGCCGGCGTCAGGAACAGCGTCTCGACCTCCGGGATCAGATGCCGGTTCATGCTGGCGAGCTGGAACTCGTATTCGAAATCAGACACCGCGCGCAGGCCGCGCAGCAGCACGCCCGCGCCTATTTCCTTGACGAAGTGCGCCAGCAGCGTGGTGAAGCCGCGCACTTCCACGTTGGGAATGTCCGCCAGTCCCAGCCGCGCCAGCGCGATGCGTTCTTCCAGCGGGAAACCCGGCCCTTTCGACGGGCTCTCGGCCACGCCGACGACGATCCTCTCGAACAGCGGCGCGGCGCGGGCCACCAGATCGATATGACCGTTGGTGATCGGATCGAAGGTGCCCGGATAGACCGCGATGCGTTGCCTGGCGGAACTCATGTCGTATGTGCCGGTTCAGCGCCGGAAGGAAGCGCGAGTGTAGCAGGCGCACCGGCGCCGGAGCGGTGCAGCAAGGCGAAACGCACCTCGCGCGTGGCGCCCTCGCGGCGCGGCGCGAAACCGGCCAGCACCGGCATTGCCGCATCGCGCCCGGTTTCCACGTAGACCTGCGCGCCGGGGGCCAGCCACGGGGTCAGCGCATCGAGCGTCTTCTGGTGCAGTCCGGCGGAAAACGGCGGATCGAGGAACGCCACGTCGAAGGCCCTGTCCGGCGCGCGCGCCAGCCAGGCCAGCGCATCGGCGGCAACGATTTCCACGCCTCCGGCACCCAACCGCCCGGCCGAGGCGCGCAGCGCGGCCAGTGCCGCCGCATCGCGCTCGATCATCGTCACCTGCGCCGCCCCGCGCGAGGCCGCCTCGAAACCGAGCGCGCCGCTGCCGGCGAAAAGATCCAGGCAGCGCGCCCCGGCCACGTGTCCCTGCAACCAGTTGAACAGGGTTTCGCGTACCCGGTCCGAGCTCGGGCGCAGCCCGGGCACGTCGGGCACGTCCAGCTTCGAGCCGCGCCAGCGCCCGGCGATGATGCGGACCTTGCCGGCGGATCTGGACACGCGCGGCATCAGGCGGGCGCCTCGCGCCGGCGCGGCGCTTCATCGGTGGGATTGGAGGCCGGTGCTACCATGCCGGCCATTTTCCGATACTCCCGCCCCGGATGCTCCGTTTTTTCCGCAAGAAGCCCGCCACGCCGCCCGAAGGCGCGCCAGAGCCGCAGGACGAGGCCGTTTCCGGCGCCGTCGCCGAAGCGCAGGCCGAGGCGCCCGCCGCGCCCGGGCAACCGCCGCTTCCGCCCCCCGAGCCCCACGCGCCCGAACCGGCTCCCGCCGCTCCGGCGAGCTGGCGCGATCGCCTGCGCAACAGCGGCTTCGCCAAGAGTTTTTCCTCGCTGTTCGCAAACCAGCCCAAGCTGGACGAGGACTTCCTCGAAGAACTGGAAACCTGCCTGCTCACCGCCGACGTCGGCGTTTCGGCCACCACGCTCATCATCGAGGACCTGCGCCGGCGCATCGCGCGCGACGAGTTCTCCGATGCGCGCGGCCTGCTCGATGCGCTGCGCGGCGAATTGATCGCCCTGCTGGTGCCGGTGGCCGAACCGCTGAACATCTATACCGGCGCCAAACCCTTCGTCATCCTCACCGTGGGCGTCAACGGCGTCGGCAAGACCACCACCATCGGCAAGCTGGCACGCCGTTACCTGGACGAGCGCAAGGACATCATGCTCGCCGCCGGCGACACCTTCCGCGCCGCCGCCGTCGAACAGTTGAAGACCTGGGGCGAACGCAACGGCGTGCATGTCGTGGCGCAGGCCAACGGCGCGGATCCCGCCGCGGTGGTGTTCGACGCGCTGCAAACCGCCAAAGCACGCGGCATCGACCTCCTGATCGCCGACACCGCCGGCCGCCTGCACACCCAGCAGGGATTGATGGACGAACTGGGCAAGGTAAGGCGCGTACTGGGCAAGATCGACCCGACCGCGCCGCACGAAGTCCTGCAGGTGATCGACGGCACCACCGGCCAGAACGCGATCAGCCAGGTGCGCCAGTTCCAGAAGGCGGCCGGCGTCAGCGGCCTGATCGTCACCAAGCTCGACGGCAGCGCCAAGGGCGGCGTGATCTTCGCGCTGGCGCGCGAGTTCGGCCTGCCGATCCGCTACGTGGGCCTGGGCGAAGGCGTGCACGACCTGCGCGCGTTCGACCCTTACGCCTTCGTGGATGCGCTGCTGCCCGACTCGCTCGTCGCGCGTTGACGGCAGCGGGCGATGCCTGCCTCGCGCCGCCGCCGCTGGATCGTCCTGCTGGTGCTCGTCGCACTGGCGTTCTCGGCGTTCCTCCTGCTGCGCGCGCTGCTGCAACCGGCGCGCGTCAGCGCCTTCCTGCTGCGCCAGGCCGAGCAGGCCACCGGCCTGCAACTGCGCCTCGACGAGCCCGCCGACATCGGACTGTGGCCGGACCTCCACGTCGAACTGACCGGCCTCACCGCCACCGCGCCCGGCGCATCGCAACCGCTGCTGCGCGCGGCACGGGTGGAAGCGGCGCTGCCGTGGTCGGCGTTGCGCGGCGACGACATCACCCTGCTCGGCCTGCGCCTGGTCTCGCCCCGGCTCGACCTGCCCGCCGCGCTCGCCTTCTTCGGCCGCCCCGAGGACGCCGGCCCGCCCCCGCCGCTGCGCCTGCCCAGCCTCGACGCGCCGCTGGAGATCCGCGATGGCCGCATCGACGGCGACGGCTGGGCGCTCGACGCGCTCGATCTCACCCTGCCCTCGCTGCGCGACGGTGCCGCCGCCCGCCTCACCGCGCGCGGCACGCTGGCGCGGGACGATGCATCGCATACCTTCGCCCTCCAGGCGAACACCACGCCCCGCGCCGATGGCCCGGCGCTGCGGCTCGCGCCGCTGACGCTCGACCTCGCGCTCGATGCGATGCCGGTGTGGCGACCGCACATCGAGGGCGAACTCGCGTGGAACCCGGCCGGCACGCTCGCCTTCGAACTGCGCAGCCTGATCGCGCCCTGGCCCGAGGACTGGCCGGAACTTCCCTTCCCGCCCTCCGGCGACGACGCCGTGCACCTGGCGCTCCGCTACGACGGCGACACCGCGCTCGCCGGCCTGGCCACGTTCTCGCTGCTGCGCGGCGACGACGGCGCGCGCGGCACGGTCACGCTCAACGACACGCTGGCATGGCTCGGCGGCGAACGCGCCAGCCCGCTGCCGCCGCTGGACGGCAACCTCGACATCAAGCGCATGGAATACGGCGGCATCCAGGCCAGCGGCATCCGCATCCGCATGCAGGCCCAGGACAACGACGACTGACGTGAACGCACCCCTCCGCAGCCTCACCGCCACGCCTCCCATCGCCCCGCGCCTGCTCGCCTGGTTCGACCGCCACGGCCGCCACGACCTGCCCTGGCAACACCCGCGCAGCGCCTACCGCGTCTGGCTCTCGGAAATCATGCTGCAACAGACGCAGGTGCAGACCGTCATCCCGTACTTCGAACGTTTCATCGCCACGCTGCCCGACCTCCCCGCCCTCGCCCGCGCCTCGTCCGACGAAGTGATGGCGCTGTGGTCCGGCCTGGGCTACTACGCCCGCGCCCGCAACCTGCATGCCGCCGCGAAACAATGCATGGAACGCCACGGCGGCGACCTGCCCATCGACTTCGACGCACTGATCGCACTGCCCGGCATCGGCCGTTCCACCGCCGGAGCGATCCTCGCGCAAGCGCACGGCCTGCCTTTCCCGATCCTCGACGGCAACGTCAAGCGCGTGCTGACGCGCTGGCGCGGCATCGAAGGCTGGCCCGGCGCCTCGGCCGTCGAGCGCGAACTCTGGCAACTCGTCCAGACCCTGCTCCCGGGCCGGCGCCTGCCCGACTACACCCAGGCCCAGATGGACCTCGGCGCCACCGTCTGCACCCGCGCCGACCCGGCCTGCCTGCTGTGCCCGATCAACGACGACTGCGTCGCGCGGCAGGACAACCGCACCGCCGAACTGCCCACGCCCAAACCCGGCAAAACCATCCCGCGCCGCGAATGCGCCATGCTCGTGGCCTTCGACGAAGCCGGCCGCGTGCTGCTGCAAAAACGCGACGCCCCCGGCGTCTGGAACGGCCTGTGGAGCCTGCCCGAGGCCCCCGACGCCGACGCGCTCGACGCCTTCGTCCACCGTCACCTGCGCGCGCCCGGAACGGCGCACATCCTGCCCGCCTTCGAGCACGTCTTCAGCCACTACCGCCTCACCATCTCCCCGCGACGCCACGACCGCGTGAAACCGCGCCCGCAGGTGGCCGAAAATGCCCCCGAGCTGCGCTGGGCCGCCCCCGCCGAATGGCCCGCCATCGGCCTGCCCGCGCCCGTGCGCAAACTGCTTCAATCCCAGCGCCCGCGCTGACCCACCCATTCGCGAAGGAGCCGCCATGACCCGCACCGTCTTTTGCATCAGGCACCAGAAAGAAACCGAAGCCCTCGACTTCGCCCCCTGGCCCGGCCCCCTCGGCCAGCGCGTGCTCGACCACATCGGCAAGCCCGCCTGGAACGAATGGCTCGCCCACCAGACCATGCTCATCAACGAAAACCGCCTGACTCCGCGCGACCCGAAGGCCCGTGCGTTCCTTCAGGCGGAAATGGAGAAGTTCCTGTTCGGCGAGGGCGCGGAGAAGCCGATGGGCTACGTGCCGCCGGATGAGTAGAAGAAGAACCACCGCCCAGCCGATCCGTCAAACATCGAACGCCCTGGCCGCGATCCATCCATCCGGCCCCCCAGCCAGCCATCCGAACCCCGAGGAAACGCCCATGTCCATCGCCTACTGGTGCATCCTGATCGCCGCCATGCTGCCCTATGTCTGGATCGTCGTCGCCAAGACCGGCGCACCCGGCTACAACAACAAGGATCCACGCGGCTGGGTCGCAAAGCAGGACAACTACCGCGTCCGCAACGCCAACAACGCGCACCTCAACGCCTTCGAAGCCTTCGCTCCATTCGCCGCCGCCGTACTGATGGCCCAGTTCGCCGGCGTCGCGCCGGGCCTGATCTCCCAGATCGCGGTCGCATTCGTCGTCTTCCGCATCCTGCATGGCATCTTCTACCTCTGCGCGATCGCATTGATGCGCAGCCTGGCCTGGATCGGCGGCTTCGCCTGCGTGATCGCGCTGATGGCGCTGGCCGCGCTGGCGGCCGGCGGCTGACTGAAGCGGTCGAAACATGCCGGTCACCGGCCTGCCGCGAACGCGCCGGCCGATGAGCCACTTTCCCGCCTTTCCGCGCCTCTCATGTCAGGCCGGGCGATTCCGGCCCGCGGGCGCACGGTGCGTCCGCTCCCTCGGAGAATCGACATGAACACCCGGATGTGCCTCGCCTTCTTCATCGCCACCGCCGTTTCCTCGCCGGTGCTGGCCCAGCAGAGCTTCGACCAGGCGCGCGCGTACCCCGCCACCACGCAGACGCCGCAGGGCGGCCAACCCGGCATGGCCACGCAGGGTGGTTATCCGCCGCAAACCGGGCAGCCGGGCGGTTACAACAATGCGCCCATGCCGCAGCAAGGCGGCTATCCGGCGCAACAGCCGAACAACGGCTACGCGCCGCAACCCTCCGCGCCGGGCTATGGCGCGCCGCAGGCGCCGGGCGGCATGGGCGGTGCCAATCCACTGCAGGCGATGTTGCAGGCGGAAATGCAGGACTACGGCGTGCCGCCGCAGGCGCAGTTGCAGACGCAGTTGCATGGCCCGACGCCCACGTCGATCCCCGGCGGCCAGGTCATCACCACCGATCGCCTGCTGTCGCTGTACCAGCAGGGCCAGCAGAACGGGCTGCTGGTGTTCCACGTGCTCGGCCCCGGCCCCACGTTGCCGATGGCGCAGAACGCCGCGCCGGCGTCGCAGGCCGGCTCGTTCAACGACCAGACCCAGCGCGAGTTCGGCCAGTACCTGGACCAGGTGACGCAAGGCAACAAGGCGCGGCCGCTGGTGTTCTACTGCCAGAGCACGCAGTGCTGGATGTCGTACAACGCGGCGCTGCGCGCGATCAACATGGGGTTCACGCAGGTGTACTGGTATCGCGGCGGTGTGGAAGCGTGGCAGCAGGTGCAGCAGATGGCCGCGAACATGCCGCAGGGCGGACAGCCGATGGGCGCGCCCGGCGGGCATCAGAACACCGGACAGATGCAGCAGGGGGGTGGTTGGTAGAGCGTTCGGTTCGCGCCGGCCCGCCCCATCGCGGCCGGCGATGAGCAGGTCGCATCTCGATGCTTGGCATCGGGAATGACCATCAGGTCGCCCGCCGGCCCGCGCTGGCGGGAAGGTTCGCGGACATGTCCTTTGGCACTGCCTGGGCGCCTCGCCCCCACTGCTATGCTCGCGAAGGGACATCTCCGGGGACTACCGATGACACGCATACCGACGCCGCGCGCAGTCGCGGCGCTGCTTGGCCTGGGCTTTCTGGCGCTGGCGACTGCCGCGCCGGCGCAGCAGGACACCCTGCCCACCGAAGGCGTGGCCGAACGGCCATCGCGGCACGTGGCGCTGGTGAACGCGCGGGTCGTGACCGAACCGGGACGGGTGCTGGAATCGGCGACGATCGCGATCCGGGACGGCAGGATCGTCTCGGTGACGGCCGGCGGCAACGCGCCGGCGGGCGCGGAGCGGCGCGACCTGGGCGGCAAGACGATATTCGCCGGCTTCATCGACCCGACCACCGCGCTCGGCCTGCCGGACGACCTGCGCGCCGGCGGCATCAAGGGCACGGCGCGCGGTCCCGCGCCGCATCGGCAGACGCACGACCAGCCCGGCGCGCCGCACTGGAACCGCCGCGTGCGCCCGGAAATCTCCGCCGCCGACCGCGTGCAGGTGAAGCCCGACGATGTCGCGGCGCTGCGCAAGCTCGGCTTCGCCGCCGTGCAGACCGCGCCGCAGACCGGCGTGATCCGCGGCCAGGGCGCCGTGCTTGGCCTGCGCGACGGCACCCGCAGCGGCGACATGCTGCTCGCGCGCGACCGCAGCCAGCACATCGCCTTCGATTTCGCGTTCGGCAGCGAATACCCCGGCTCGCTGATGGGCGCGATCGCGCTGATCCGCCAGTCGCTGTACGACGCGCGCTGGCACCACGCCGCGACGAACTGGCGCGGCCGCGCGTCCATCGAGCGGCCCGAGGCCAATGCCGCGCTGGAGGCGCTGCATGCCGCCGCCACGGGCGCGCAGCGGGTGTTCTTCCAGCTCGACGACGAGGCCGACGTGGGCCGCGTCGCGCGGCTCGGGCAGGAGTTCGGCCTCGATCTGGTGATGCTCGGCACCGGGCACGAATACCGCGTGCTGCCGCAGGCGCGCCTGGCGAAAGCGCCTTTCGTGCTGCCGCTCGGCTTCCCCGACGCGCCCGCCGTGGAGAACGCGGAGACGGCGCTCAACGTCACGCTGGCGGAACTGGAGCACTGGGAACACGCACCCGCCAACCCGGCGCGCGTGGCCGCCGCCGGCATCGACATCGCCTTCACCACGCGCGGGCTCAAGGAGCCGGAAAAACAGTTCTGGCCGAACCTGCGCCGCGCGGTGCGCGCCGGCCTGCCGGAAACCGATGCATTGCGCGCGCTGACCACGACGCCCGCCGCGCTCGTGGGCGAAAGCGCGCGGCTCGGCCGCATCGCACCGGGCCACCTGGCCAATCTGGTGATCGCCGACGCCGGCCTGTTCCGCGACGAAGACGCCAGACTGTTCGAGGTCTGGGTCGAAGGCGAGCGCTACGAGCTCGCGCCGCTGACGCCGGCCGACGCCAGCGGCGAATGGCGGCTGCAATGGGCCGATGGACGCGGCCCGCAGCAATGGCAGGTCACGCGCAGCGGCGAACGCTTCGAGATTTCGGCGGCGGATCGGCGCTTCAAGGCGAGACTCGACGGCGCCAACCTCCTGGCGCTCGCGCCGCGCGCGCTGTTCGCCGAAGGCACGGACGGCTCCGCCGCGCTCAGCGCACGGATCGACGGCGATGCGCTGGAAGGCTATCGCGACCTGGCCGATGGCCGTCGCGTGCGCTTCTCCGGCACGCGCCTGGCCGCCGCGGAAGCCGCCTCGCCGAAAACGGCGAAGAACGAGGATGCGATTCCGCCGTTCCAGGGCTACCCGGCCGGCGAATACCGCCGCCTCGCCGCGCCCGAACGCCCGGCCGCGCTGCTGATCCAGAACGCCACGCTGTGGACCAACACCGAACAGGGCGTGATCGAACGCGGCGACCTGCTGGTGCGCGATGGCCGCATCGCCGCGGTCGGCAGCGGGCTTTCCGCACCGGCCGGCGCAACCCGCATCGACGCCAGCGGCATGCACCTGACGCCCGGCCTCATCGACGCGCACTCGCACACCGCCATCGCGCGCAACGTCAACGAGCCTTCGCACGCGGTGACCACCGAAGTGCGCATCGGCGACGCCATCGACCCCACCGACGTCAATATCTACCGCCAGCTCGCCGGCGGCCTCACCACGGCCAACCTGCTGCACGGCTCGGCCAACCCGATGGGCGGGCAGAACGCCGTCATCAAGCTGCGCTGGGGCGAAGGCGCCGAGGGCCTGCTGCTGCAAGGCGCCAAGCCGGGCGTGAAGTTCGCGCTCGGGGAGAACGTCAAGCAGAGCAACTGGGGCGAGGCCATGATCACGCGCTATCCGCAGACGCGCATGGGCGTGGAGCAGATCATGCGTGACCACTTCAACGCCGCGCGCGGCTACGCCTCCGCCCGCGAAAAACCCGGACGCGACGCACCGCCGCAGCGCCGCGACCTGCGGCTGGAGGCGCTGGCCGAGATCGTCTCGGGCGCGCGCCAGATCCACATCCATTCCTACCGCCAGGACGAGATCGCGATGTTCGCGCGGCTGGCCGGCGAGTACGGCATCCCCGGCGTCACCTTCCAGCACGTGCTGGAGGGCTACAAGGCCGCCGACTCCCTCGCCGCCATCGGCGCGGGCGCGTCCACCTTCACCGACTGGTGGGGCTACAAGATGGAGGTGTGGGACGCCATCGGCCACAACGCCACGCTGATGACGCGCGCCGGCGTCGTCACCTCGCTCAATTCCGACAGCAACGAACTGGCGCGCCGGCTCAACACCGAAGCCGCCAAGGCCGTGGCCTACGGCGGGCTGGACGAGCAGGAAGCGTTGAAGATGGTGACGCTGAACCCGGCGCGCCAGCTCGCGCTCGGCCACCGCATCGGCGCGCTCGCGCCCGGCATGGATGCCGATCTGGTGCTGTGGAGCGCGCATCCACTGTCCGGCTACGCGCGCGCCGAAGCCACGTACATCGACGGGCGCAGATACTTCGACCGCAACGAGGACCGCGCTGAACAGGCCCGCATCCTGGCCGAGCGCGAACGCCTGATCGGCAAGGCACTGGAACAGCGCGGCCGCACCCTGGCGCTGCAAGCCACGCCGGATGCGAAACCGGCGGAGGCGGCGCAACCTGAAAGCCTGCTCGCCGCACGCCTGCGGCTCGATCCGCACTGGCAATCCTCGCTCGCCCCGGCGCGCACGCTGTACCACAGCGGCGCGGACCTCCTCAGCTGCGGGCTGCACGACCATGCGCACTGACGATACCCAAGCTCCCGTCGTACCCGCGAAGGCGGGTACCCAGCGACTTTCTCCCGCATCCACAAGACACCGGATGCCCGCCTTCGCGGGCATGACGAGCAACGTCGCGCCCATCGCCGGATTCCTGCCCATGTCCCTCACCCGCCTCCTCGCCGGCATCGCGCTGGCCCTGCCCGGCTTCGTGCTCGCCCACGACCTCGTGCCCGCGCCACCCCAGGCCGCGCCCATCGTCATCGACGGCGCGACCGTGCACACCGTGTCCGGCCCGGTCATCGAGCGCGGGCGGGTGCGGTTCGAGCACGGCAGGCTGGTCGCCGTCGGCCGCGAGGACGTCTCCACCGACGGCGCGCAGGTGATCGACGCCAGCGGCCAGCACCTGTATCCGGGGCTGATCGCGGCCTCCAGCGTGCTCGGCCTGATCGAGATCGGCGCGGTGCGCGCCACCAACGACACCGCCGAAGTGGGCTCCAACACCGCCAACGTGCGCGCCGAATCGGCCGTCAACCCGGACAGCGAGCTGATCCCGGTGACGCGCGCCAACGGCGTGCTACTGGCCCTGAGCGCGCCGGCCGCCGGCGCCACCGGCGTCATCGCCGGCACCTCGGCGCTGCTGCAACTGGATGGCTGGAGCGCGCAGGACATGACCGTCGCCGCACCCGTCGGCCTGCACGTCTACTGGCCTTCCGGCTTCGTGCCGGCCGGCTTCCCCGAGGAGATGGCGGTGGCGCAGCGGCGCGCGGTGAAGGACAAGCGCGACGCGCTGCAACGCGCCTTCGGGCAGGCCCGCGCCTACGTCGCCGCATCCGCGCCCGAGCTGCCGGACCTGAGGCTGGAGGCGATGCGCCCCTTCGTCAACGGCGAAAAACCCGTGTTCTTCCACGCCCAAGACGTGCAGAGCCTGGACGAAGCCCTGGACTTCGCCGCCAAGTACGAGCTGCGTGCCGTGCTCGTCGGCGCCGCCGAAGCCTGGCGCGTGGCCGACCGCATCCGCGCCACGCGCACGCCCGTCATCATCGGCGGCACGCACCGGCTCCCGCTGCGGCGCTTCGATCCGGCCGACGCCATGTTCTCCAACGCCGCGAAGCTGGCCGCCGCCGGCATCGAGTTCGCCATCGCCACCTCCGGCGACGGCTTCGACACCACCAACCTGCGCAACCTGCCCGATCAGGCCGCGACCGCGGTGGCCTATGGATTGACGCCCGCGCAGGCGCTGCACGCGATCACGCTCGCCCCGGCGCGGATCCTCGGGGTGGATTCGCGCGTCGGTTCGCTCGACGCGGGCAAGGACGCCACCTTGTTCCTGGCCGATGGGGACGCGCTGGAGATCCGTACCCGCGTGACGCGTGCGTGGATCGGCGGGCGGGAGATCGATCTTTCCAGCCGCCATACGCGGCTTTACGACAAGTATCGGCAGAAGTATCCGCAGACGCGTGACGAGGGCTGATTCCGCGCACTCCACGAACCGGCTCCCGACGCCCCGCCCCACAAGGCCGATCCCCGGAGGAGCGGCCCGCCGATCAAGGTGCCCGCCTACTCCCGGTAGCGCCGCTTCAATCGGCGCCACAGCGTGGTCTGGCTGATGCCCAGGTACTCCGCCACCCGTCCCCGGTGCCCGCCGAACAACTTGAGCGCGCGTTCTATCTCCTCGTTCTCCACCAGCCGCAGCTGCCCCGCGCCCTCGGCCTGCGCGGGCGGCGCCTCGAACAGTTCAGGAACGATGCGGGGCATGGCCTCGACGACGGCCCCGCTGGACGGATACAGCCGGGAGGACACCACCAACCGCTCGATCACGTTTTCGAGCTGGCGCACGTTGCCCGGCCAGCGGTAGCGCCGGAACGGCGCGGCCACGCCCTCGATCAGCGCGTCCACGTCCAGGTCGGCGATGCCGTAGCGCTGCGCCTCGCGTCGCACCATGTAGGCGGTGAGCGCGGGAATGTCGTCGGGCCGCTCGCGCAGCGGCGGGATGCGGATGGTGAAGGCGCTGATGCGGTAGTACAGGTCCTCGCGGAACCTGCCCGCCTCCACCTCCTCGGCCAGATCGACGTTGCAGGCGGCGATGAAGCGCACGTCCAGCGCGATCGACTGGCGCGCGCCGACCGGCGTGATCTCCTTTTCCTGCAATACGCGCAGCAGCTTGGCCTGGTGCACGAGCGGCAGCGAGTTGATCTCGTCGAGAAAGAACGAACCGTGGTTGGCGCTCTCCAGCAGGCCCGAACGACCGCCGCTGCGCGCGCCGGTGAACGCGCCGTCCGCGTAGCCGAACAGTTCGGACTCGAACAGGTCCGAGGGAATCGCCGAGCAGTTCACCACCACGAACGGCCCGCCCGCATTCGGTCCGGCGGCGTGGATCGCGCGCGCGGCCAGTTCCTTGCCGGTGCCGGTTTCGCCGTGGAGCAGCACGGTGCCCGCCGTTGCCCCGTACAGGGACAACAGCTTGCCCACTTCGGCCATGCGCGTGGAACTGAAGATCAGGCGACGGCTGTCGTCCTGGGTCTCGGCCACCGGGCTCAGATGGAAACTGTAGACGTAGCCGACCCGCGTATCGGCCACCTCGAACGGCTCCTTGTCCAGCGCGCACAGGCGATCGTCGATGACCAGGCGCTCGGAGCGGAACCTCGGCGCCTCCATGATGCGCCGGTCGAGAATGCCCTCCAGCCGCTGCCGCCGCGAAAAGCGCGGAAGCTGCGCGGTGGCGGCGGCATTCCACGCCACGGCACGGCCTTCCAGGTCGGTGAACACCATCGGATGAGGCATCCGGTCCAGCACATGCTGGGCGAGCGCCTGCTGCTCGCGCTGGCGCGCATGCTGCCCGGCCAGCCGGATCGCCTTGCGCAGCAGGTTGCGGCAGGATTCGCGCGAATAGATGAGCACCGAATCCAGCCCCCACTGGTCCGCCAGGTCGCAGGCGTAACTGGAGCCGATCACCACGCCATGGCCATCGTCGCGGTGCTGGTGGAAGACCTCCTTGATCTCCTCGGCCGTGGCATAGGTGCGATGGGTGATCTGCACGTCGTCGAACACCTTGAGCACGTCGAGGTTGGTCTTCTGGCGTTCGTAGGTGATGAGCAGGATGCGACTGGAAATGCGCCGCGCCGTCATCACGGCCTGGATCAGGTCGGCCGAGCTCACGCGCAAGCCGAGAACCGGCACCGGCAAGGTGTCGTGCAGGTAGAAGGCGTTGGCGCCGGCGCTGACCACGATGTCCACCTGCTGGCGCTCGATCAGGTCGCGCGCGGCGCGCACCGCGTCGTTGAACACGTTGTCGATGATGGAGATGCGCGCCACCGCCTCGAATTCGCCGATCAGGCTGTGCACGATCTGGCTGAGCTTGGAATTGCCGATCAGGCAGATGCGGGGCTTGTTCTGGTTGGGATGGGTGAAGTCCATGCTGGCATCCCGTGGCTGGCGAGGTGGCGTGCGGCACTCGCGTCGGCGGGCCGACACGGGCAAGGAACGAAGAAGCGGCCCGCGGCGCGGCGCCGGTTTCCCTCCCGCGATACTGCCACGTCACCGGGCCGCATTCACGCGCCCGAACAGCCACGGCGCGTCCTGCCGCCGCCGCGCCTCGTAGTCGCGTATCGACTCGGCCAGCGCCAGGGTTTCCCCGATCTGGTCGATGCCGTGCAGGAGGCTCCCACGACGTCCTTCTTCCAGCTCGAACGGCAGCACCGCGTCGCCCACGCACAGACGGCGCTGCGCCACGTCCACGGCTGCCTCCAGGCCGGGCGCGGCCAGGACACGCACGAAAAGATCGTCGACGGCGGCCTGCTCCAGCACGATAGGCAGCAGTCCGTTGTTGAAGCAGTTGTTGCGGAAGATGTCGCCGTAGCTGGGTGCGACCAGAACGCGGACGCCGAAATCGCGCAGCGCCCAGACCGCGTGCTCCCGGCTCGAGCCGCAGCCGAAATTGGCCTGGGCCAGCAGCACCGAGCCCTGGTCATAGGGTGGCCGGTTCAGGATGAAGTCGGGGTTCCTGCGGCGCGCGGAGGCCGGCGTGTCGATCTCGCCCGGGTCCAGGTAGCGTTCGTCATCGAACAGGAAATCCCCGAAACCGGATGCCTCCAGGCTCTTCAGGTACTGCTTGGGGATCAGCATGTCGGTATCGACGTTGGCGCGATCCAGGGGAATCACCACGCCGCGATGAGAACGCAATGGCTGCATGAGTCAGAACTCCCTTGCGTCCACCAGCGCGCCGGCCACCGCCGCCGCAGCCGCCATCGCCGGCGAGAGCAGATGGGTGCGGCCGCCACGCCCCTGCCGCCCTTCGAAGTTGCGGTTGGAAGTGGATGCGCAACGTTCTCCCGGAGCCAGCCGGTCCGCATTCATGCCCAGGCACATCGAACATCCGGGGGCGCGCCACTGGAATCCGGCCGCGAGGAATATCTCGTCCAGGCCCTCGTGCTCGGCCTGTAGCGCCACCAGTCCGGAGCCTGGCACCACAAGCGCCTGGCGGACCCGCGGGTGCTCGCGGCGGCCGCGCAGCACGGCCGCCGCCGCGCGCAGGTCTTCGATGCGCGCGTTGGTGCACGAACCGATGAACACCTTGTCGATGGGCACGCCCGCGAGCGGTCGGCCGGGAGACAGGCCCATGTAGTCCAGCGCCCGCCGCCAGTCGGCGCGCTGGGTTTCGTCGCGCGCCGAGGCCAGCGCCGGCACCGCGCCGTCGATCGGCACGACCATCTCCGGCGACGTGCCCCATGTCACGCACGGCGCGATCGTTTCGGCATCGACGTCCACGCGCCGGTCGAACACGGCGTCGTCATCCGAACGCAGCGCGACCCATTGTTCCAGCGCCTTGTCCCATTGCGCGCCGGCCGGCGCGAACGGGCGGTGCTCGACGTAACGTCGCGTGACCTCGTCGAAGGCCACCAGGCCCACGCGCGCGCCGGCCTCGATGCTCATGTTGCACAAGGTCATGCGCGCTTCCATCGAGAGCGCGCGAACCGCCTCGCCGCGGAACTCGATGGCATGCCCGGTCGCCCCGGCCGTGCCGATGCGGCCGATCAGGTGCAGGGCAAGATCCTTCGCGCCGACGCCGACCGGCAACCGGCCGTCCACCTGCACGGCCATGTTCTTCATCCGCCGCGCGCGCAGCGTCTGGGTCGCCAGCACGTGTTCCACCTCGCTGCTGCCGATGCCGTGCGCCAGCGCCGCGAGCGCTCCATGCGTGGCGGTGTGGGAATCGCCGCAGACCACGGTCGTTCCCGGCAGCGTCAGCCCCTGCTCGGGGCCGACGACGTGCACGATGCCCTGGCGCATGTCGCCCAGCGGGAACAGCGGTACGCCGTGCTCGTGGCAATTGCGTTCGAGCGTTTCCACCTGGAGCCGCGCGATGGGATCGCCGAATCCGGCAAGGCCCAGTTCGCGCTGCTGCGTGGGTACGTTGTGGTCGGGCGTGGCGACCGCGCCATCCGGCCGCCACAACGGCCGCCCCAGCCGCTTCAGGTTGGAGAACGCCTGCGGCGAGGTGACTTCATGTACGAGATGCAGGTCGATGTAAAGCAGGCTCGAACCGTCCGGAAGATCGGCCACGTGGTGGCTGTCCCATAGCTTGTCGTAGAGCGTTCGCGCGGCCACGTCGTCACCTGTAGGGAATCCAGCGGTACAGCGCGTCGCCCTGCGAGGCGCGTTCGCGATAGCCGCAATAGCTGTCGAGCCGGCCATCCCCCAGCGGCCGGATGATGCAGTAAGGCAAATGGCAGGCGGCTTCGTCGATGCCGGCCACCGCCAGTGCCCGGCGCGCCTGGTGCAACGCGGGCGAATCGGACGCGGGAGTCTGCGACAGCCCCTGCCCGCGGTTGAGCGTCGCAACGTGGCCACGGAAGTTCCCGACCCACGCCGCCACGTATTGGCGGCATGCCGGCGCCTGGTCCGCGATGGCCGGCGCAGGCAGCGGCTCCATCCCTCGCGGCGCCACGCCGGCACAGGCGCACAGCACGCAGAACGCGCCACTAGCCAGCCAGCAGCGCCAGGCATTCATCCAGGCTCACCACATCGGCGTACTTGAGATGCAGATCGCGCAGGTTGGCCTCGTGCGCGGACGGATCGCGATCGCCGACCGCCTCGCGCGGCACCAGCACGCGCAGGTCGTGTTGCAGCGCGTCCACCGCCGTGGCGCGGACGCAGCCACTGGTGGTCAGGCCCGTCACGACCACGCCGTCCGCGTCGGCCGCGCGCAGTCGCTGGAAAAGATCGGTGCCGAAGAAGCCGCTCGCCGCATGCTTGACGATCACCGCCTCCCCGTCCACGGGCGCCAGGCGCGGGTCGATGCCGACCAGGTCCGAACCTGCCGCCAGCACGTTCAGCGCCGGAATCTTTTCGCGGAACACCCGGGCCTGCCCGGGCCGATCGTAGGCCACGGTGGTGAAGAACACGGGCCAGCCGCGCGCACGAAACGCGGCCAGGAGGCGCTGGTTGGCGGCGACCACCGCATCGGCCGACGCCGCCAGCGGACTGCGCGCCGGATCGGTGAAGCCGATGCTCATGTCCACCAGCACCAGGGCGTAGCGGGCGGCGGGTTTCAATGCCTGCGAATTCAGCGCCATCGGGACTCTCCCATCAGCCCCACACCGGCGTCGCCGGCGCGGGCAGGCCCGTTTCCTCCAGGCAGCGCGCCTTGAGTTCCCCCAGCGTGCCACCGCGATCGAACAGGCCCGCCTGCCCACGGGCGGCGGCCATCGTCCCGCGCAATGCCTCCGTGGCGGCGGCATCGACCGCGCCATCGACGATCACCACGCCATAGCGGCGCGCGCCCTCGGCACTGACCAGACCCTTGCGCACGTCGGCCAGCACCTTGTCCGGGTCGCGTTTCAAGGGATCGCCCCAGCCGCCCGCGCCCCAGGTATCGAAATGCAGCAGGTCGCCGGCCCTGACCGCGACGCGGTCGCACTTGGACGGAAGGACCTGCCGGCTGCCATCGGCACGGATCAGTTCCTTGCGGCTGCGCTGGCCGGGATGCCCGCCGTTGACGCCCCACGGATAGGTCAGCCAGCGGTCGTCGTGGATCGAAACCTCGCCATCGGCAAGCAGGCGATAGGCCACGCGCAAGCCATTGCCGCCACGGTGCAGGCCCGCGCCGCCGGAGTCGCAGATCGTCTCGTAGGTTTCGATGCGCAGCGGGAAATAGGCTTCGATGAACTCGTTGGGGACGTTGGTGAAGCCCGGCCACAGCGAATGCCCATCCGGCCCGTCGCCCACCGGCCGGCCGGGGATGCCGCCGAAGCCGATCTGGAACAACTGGAACCACTCGCCGTTGCGGTCGTAGCCCGAATACATGAAGTGCGGCGAATCGGAAAAGCCGGCCGCGTTCATCGCCTGCGGCGCGCCCTGCCCCAGCAATCCCCCCATGATGTCGAAGATGCGGCCCAGCAGGTGCGTGCGGCAGGACAGGGGCGCGGGGAATTCCGGCTTGAGGATCGATCCCTTGGGAATGCGCACCTCCACCAGGTCGTAGAAGCCGTCGTTGAGCAGGATGGCCGGGTCGAACAGGCTGATGGTCAGGGCGCCGAAGAAGATCTTGAACATCTCCTCGTTGAGGTAGAAGTTCACCGACGAGGGCGCCTGCGGGTCGGTGCCCTCGAAGTCGAAGATGGCCTTGTCGCCCTCGCGCCAGAGCGCGCAGCGCAGCGTATACGGCCCCTGCCCCGCGCCGTCGTCGCAGATGTAATCCTCGAATACCTGGCGCTTCTCCGGCACCACGCGCTGGATCACTTCCTTCATCGCCCGGTAGGTGCGCTCGAGCATGGACTGCTGGGCGCTGTAGAACACGTCGTCGCCGAAACGCTCGGCCAGTTCGATGCAGCGCCGGGCCGCGCTGCGGCAGCCGGCGACGATGGCGTTGAGGTCCGAACGGTTCCAGCGCGGCATGCGCACGTTGTGCAGGATCAGGTCCAGCATGTCGGCGTTCATCTCGCCGCGCCGGTAAAGCTTCACCGGGGGAATGCGGATGCCTTCCTCCCAGATGGTGCGCGCATCGGTCGGCAGGCTGCCCGGCACCTTTCCGCCCACGTCGGACATGTGCCCGAACATCGCCGAGTAGTTGATGATGCGGCCATCCTTGAAGATCGGCATCAGCACGAGCCAGTCCGGCAGGTGGCTGACCGCGCCGTTGCAAAGGTACGGGTCGTTCGTGAGGAACACGTCGCCTTCCTCGACCGTGCCCTCGTAGGCTTGCAGGAGGCCGGCGATGAACGAGCCGAACTGGCCCACCAGCATCTTTCCGTTGCAGTCGGCGATGATCGGGAAGGCATCGCCCTGCTCGCGGATGCCCGGGCTCATCGCGGTGCGGAACAGCACCGCGTCCATCTCGGTGCGGGCGTTGGCCAGTGCGTTCTCGATGATGTCCACCGTGATGCCATCGACATCGACGCGGCGGAACGGCGTGTCGTTGGTCTGGATGATGCGTGCGCTCATGTCTTGCTCCTCAACCGCCCGTGGGGCGGATCAACAGGTTGCCGACCCGGTCCACGTCGGCGTAATGGCCGGGCAGGACAAGCGTGGTCGAATCCATCTCGAAGACGATGGCGGGTCCTTCCACGCGCCGCCCGCGCGCCAGGCGCGAGCGATCGTAGAGCGTGGCGCGATGGTCGCGGCCTTCGTAATGGATGGTCTGCTCGCCCAATACGGCGTCGGCGTCGCCACCCACCGCATCGGGCGCGCGATCGGCGATGGCCGGACTGGGCGCACGCGCGATGGCGCGCAGGTTCACCAGTTCGTGCGCCTCGGACAGGGAGAAGGTGAACTGGCGCTCGTGCTCGGCATCGAAGTCGCGCGCCAGCGCCTCCAGGCCGTCGCGGCGCACGCCCGCGGGCTCGATCGGCAAGGTGAGCAGCAACGCCTGGCCCTGGTAGCGCACATCGGCCTGCCATTCGACCTGCTGGCGACCGGCCGGCACGTCCTGCGCGGCCAGCGAGTCGCGCACGGTCGCGGCCAACTGTTCCAAGGTATCGGCCACTTCCCCGGCGGAAAGATCGGAAAGGCGCTTGACGAGCGAACGCGAGGCTTCGTCCTTCACCCGCGTGGTGGCGTCGCCATAGGCGCAAAGCACGCCGGGGCCGGGCGGCACGATCACCGGCCAGGCGTTCATCAGGATGCCCAGCGCATTGCCGTGCAGCGGCCCCGCGCCGCCGAAGGCGCACAACGCGAAATCGCGCGGATCGTAGCCCTGCTCCACGCTGATGAGCCGCAACGCACCGTACATGCGCTCGTTGGCGATGCGCACGATGCCCTCGGCCGCTTCGTGCAAGCCTGTACCCATCGCATCGGCGACGGCCTGCACGGCAGCTTCGGCCAGGTCGCGGCGCACCTGGAAATCGCCGCCGAGCTTCTGGCTGGAAGGCAGGTAACCCAATACGACGTTGGCATCGGTCACGGTGGCCTGCGTGCCGCCGCGATCGTAGGCGGCAGGTCCGGGCACCGCGCCGGCGCTCTCCGGACCGACCCGCAACGCGCGGGTCAGCTCGGGCCCGAAGGCGTTCGACCCGCCGCCCGCGCCCACGGTGCGAACGTCCACCGAGGGAGCGCGCACGGCGATGTCGCCGACCCGGGTTTCGCGCCGCACGCGGGCGTGGTTGTCGTCGATCAAGGCGACGTCCGTGGACGTGCCGCCGACATCGCAGGTCAGCACCTTGGAAAAGCCTCCGCGCGAGCAGAACCAGATCGCGCCCGCCACGCCGCCCGCGGGCCCAGACAACAACATGTTCACCGGCGCCCGGGCGGCCGACTGGCTGGTCGCCAGGCCGCCATCCGAACGCAGGATCGAGAGCTTCACGTCGGGACGCAGCCGGGCCTGCAATTCATCCTGCAGGTGCCGCAGGTAGCCGGCCACCTGCGGACGCACGTAGCTGTTGACCACCGTGGTCTCGGTGCGCTCGTACTCCTGCATCTCCGGGACCACCTCCGAGGACAGCGACACCGGAATCCCCGGCATCACCTCCGCGGCGATCTCCCCGATGCGGCGCTCGTGCCCGCCGTTGGCATAGGCGTTGACGAGGCTGACGGTGAGCGCCTCAATGCCGGCCGCCCTCAGCCGCGCCAGGCCCTCGCGCACACCGGCTTCGTCCAGCGAGGTCACCACGTCGCCGTTCGCGTCCATGCGCTCGTCGGCCT
Source organism: Chiayiivirga flava (assembly GCA_037190825.1). Classification (GTDB taxonomy): domain Bacteria; phylum Pseudomonadota; class Gammaproteobacteria; order Xanthomonadales; family Xanthomonadaceae; genus Denitratimonas; species Denitratimonas flava_A. The sequence continues at coordinate 10,474 of JBBCJS010000025.1, read as the reverse complement.
CGATGGTCAGTTCCAGCGGCGCCAGCAGCTCGCCCTTGTTGAAGATCACCCACCCGCCCAGGCCGCCCGGCACGAACGAGCGCGCGATGTGCAGTACCTGCCGGTACCCGCGCGTGGTCACCAGCCCCACTCGCGCGCCGCGCCGGGTGAGGATGGCGTTGGTCGCCACCGTGGTCCCGTGCATCACCGAATGGATGCGCGCGGGTTCCACGCCGGAAACGCGGCAGATCTTCTCGATGCCGTCGAGCACGGCGATCGAAGGATCGTGCGGCGTGGACGGCACCTTGGCGGTGAAGCTCTCGCCACTGGACTCGTCGATCAGCAACAGATCGGTGAACGTGCCACCGACATCAACACCCAATCGGAAACTCATGCCTGACTCCTGTCGCATCCACATTCCGGCACCGCGCCCGCTGCGCCCGCCGGCCGTCCTCCAATCCCTTGCGCGACGGCCGGACCGTCAGCGCGCGGCCTTCTCCAACTCGCCCAGGTTCACCTGCTCGTGGCGGATGCCCGGCGTGTTCAGTCGCGCGCTGTCGGCCAGGATGAACACGGTGCCGTGGCGGCGCTGGTAGTCGATGGTGAAGCCGGCGGCCGAGATGATTCCCTTGTCGCCGTCCTCGGTGCGGATGGTCTTGAGGTGGTAGTTCATCCACTTCCAGAAATCGCCCTTCCGGTCGTAGGCCTCGGCCTGGTAGAAGCGCGGGAACTGCGCATCCATATAGAGCACCTTCTTGCTGTACGGATGCTCGGGCGGGGTGATGGCCTCGATGACCCACACCTCGCGCGGCTCCCAGGCGTCCCGGGGATTCCAGTCAGGCGCGTTGGCCAGGTCCACGACCGGGAACTCGGCGCTGCCGGAAGCCTTCGGGTCCCAGGTGGTGGTCTTGGAGTGGGCCACCGCCAGGATGGTGCGCTTGCCGATCAGCTTGTAGTCCGCGTACCAGCTCGGATGCGCGTTGAAGATCTCGATGTCGTCGTTGAGCTGGTCGGTGCCGCCGATGGGATCCATCCAGGTGCCGCCGGAAAGCCGGCGGGTGCGCCGCACGGACTTCAGGTAGGCCCAGGAATCCTCCAGCTTGGGCGAGTCGTAGCGGATGGTGAAAAGGCCCAGGCCACGGATGTCGTTGGGATAGGTGGCATACAGCAGCGTCTTGGTGAGAATGCCGCCGTCGCCCTCGACCTGGTTTTCCGTCCCCAGCCTGCCTTTCATGTAGTACCGCTGGAACGCCCATTCCTGCTTGCGCTCGAGCCCGCTCTTGCCGCTGATGAACAGGTAGGCGAACTTGGGGTAGTCCTGGAGGTTCTTGGTCGGCTGGGCGTAGTGGTGGTTCCAGATCAGCTTGGCGGCGGCATCCGGATCGTCGGCATCGACCTCGGGGAACGGGATCCCGGCCTGCCAGTTCTCCACCAGCCGGGTGTCGCGGTTGTAGACCGCCTTGCCGGCATTGGCCTGGGTGGCGGCGACATAGTCGCGCCCCAGTTCCACCGGCTCGGACGCCTTGAGCGTGATGACCAGCCCTTCGTCGCGGATCAATTGCTGCATCCGGTCGGTCAGCAGTTCGGAAACGGCATGGCCCTCGAACGTGTCGGCCATCCGCGCGGCGAGGTTGCCGGCGTCGATCGTGTCGCCGGGCGACAGGTCCGCCGCGCGCACGGACATCATCGCGGCGGGCAGGGTCGCCAGGATCAGCGTGGAAATCAGTTTTTTCATGGCGGCATGCTCCCTCAGAACTGGTAGGTCACGCGGACGGACAACTGGTTGTTGCCCTGGAAATAGCCGAACAGGTTGGTGTCGTTGAACCCGGTCAGCGCGCGCTCCTGGTGGCGGCGATTGAAGAAAATGTCGGCCTCGGCCTTGATCCGCCAGTGGTTGCCATAGGCGAACTCGACGCTGGGGATGATGAAGCCGCCGCCGTAGGTCAGGTCGCTGCCGATGGCGAGCGTCGGATTGATGCGGTCGTTGTCGTAGTTCATGCCCAGGATGGCGGTCACGATGGTCGAATGCTCCTTCGTGCGGCCGCTGAACCCGGCCAGGTTGACGATCTCGTCTTCCCGCTTGAAGTCGGGAATCCAGGTATTGAAGACCTGCATGGAGAAGAACGACGGCCGGCTGGTCTTCAGCCAGCTCCCGAGGTTCACCTGCTTGTCCAGGCGCAGCATGGTCTTGAGCGTGTCGCGCTCGACGACGCCGCAGAAGCCGGGGAAGAAGGCGCAACCGCCCGCCTCGCCGGCATCCACGCCCACGTTGAAGGCGTTGTCCGGGATATAGGACGCCTCAATGGAAAACACCGCGTCCATGCTTTCCAGATACCGGTTGGCGGTGGCGCCGAACACGTCGATCTGCGGGAAAACCAGTTCGCCGACGGTGGAATTCCTGTCGGAGCGGTATTCGCCATGCCAAGCCCCCAGGAACGTGCGTCCCGAGGCCGAATCGCCGACGCCCAGCGGGTTGTCCGGGTTGGGGTTGATGACCGGCACCTGCGCCGGCCCACGGAACCAGCCCAGCGAGTATTCCCACTGGCCGGCCATCGACTTCCAGCGCAGGCCGTAGGCGGCATCGTCCATGTCCGCCTTGCTGTGGTCGTAGTTGTAGGGCACATCGGCGCCGAACGGCGCGGCGGCGAAGGTGATGCCGCGATTGGGCGTGTTGGCCCAGCGCCCGCCTTCCACGTCGTAGTTGTTGCCGCGCTGGTCGGCCGGGTTCATCCGCCCGGGGATGAAGATCGCCTGGAGGCTGCCGTCCACCGCGTCGAAGCGCTGCACCAGATTGGCCATCCACAAGGGCTTGCGCAGTTCCTCGTTTTCCGCTTCCAGGAAGGAGCGCCAGCGGAAGTCGTAGCCATGGATCACGTCGAGCGACTGGAAGAAGTCGGTTTCGCCCCACACTACCTGCTGCTTGCCCAGCTTGAGCGTGGTGCCGGGGCGGATCTCCGTCTGCCACCAGGCCTCGCGCACTTCCACTTCGTTGTACACGTCGTCCATGAGATCGACGCTGGAGCGCTGCCGGCCGCTGAAAAGATCGGTGGCGGCGTATTGATCGGCCACGCGCTGCAGATCCTTCAGATAGCCGGTTTCGTACTCCTGCGCGCCGCGCACCGACGCGCCGAACTGCGACGTGCCGAAGTCCTTGAAGAAATTGAGCCTGACGCTGGCGCGGACCATCGACAGGTCGTGCTTGTAATCGCCCTTGGGTTCGCCGCCGTTGGCCGGATCGGCCAGGTAGGGGTTGCCGAGGTTGACCGACACATGGCCGCGGACGTAGCCGCCTATTTCCCAGCCTTCGAAGAACCCTTCGTCGGCCGAGGCGGTCGCGGCCGGGACGAGCATGGGCAACGCCAGCGCGCAGGCCACGCAAAGACGATGCGTTCTGGCGACGGCAACACGATGATGACGTTTCATACAGCAGCTCCCTCCGGTGAGTCGTGTGCGGCAATTCCCTTGGATTCCGCCGGCTTCGGGCGTGTCGCCCCGAAGATGAAATCCGGCTTGAACACCAGGGCCAGTGAAGGCATGACGTAAAGCGAAGTGAAGGCCGAAACCATGAGCCACAGCCCGATCAGGATTCCCATCTCGGCCTGGAAGCGCAGCGAGGAGAAGGACCAGAACAGCACGCCGGCCGCCAGCGTCAGCGCGGTCAGGATCACGCCGCGCCCGGCCGAGCCCAGCGACTGGCGCACCGCATCGGCCGGGTCGGCCTCCGGATGCTTCTCCAGGTGCTCCTTGATGCCGTCCACGATGTAGAAGGCGTAGTCCACGCCCAGGCCGATGCCCAGGGCCACCACCGGCAACGTGCTGATGCTCATGCCGATGCCGTGCCATGCCATGAAGGCGAACGTCACCACGTTGGAGATCAGCACCGGGATGATGAAGAACACGCCGCTGACCGAGGAGCGATAGACCACCAGGCAGCAGAGCACCACCACGAGGAAGGCCAGCGCGATGGCCTCGATCTGGTCGCGCAGGAGGATCTCGTTGACGGCCGCGATGATGCCCAGCACGCCGCCCGCCAGCTTCGGTTCGGCATCCGGCAGCGGGTTCTCCGCGATGAACTGCCGCGCGTAGTGGATCGCATGGCGCAGCGTCTCGCCCTTGTGATCGCGGAAGAAAAGCGTGACCGCGCCGTTGCGGAACTGCACGTCGGTGTACTGGTCCAGGTCGCCCGGGTCGGCGCCCTGTGCGTAGAAGCTGATGAGCTCGCCGTTCTCGATCGCATCCGCGCCCAGTTCGCGGTAGCGGGGATTGCCTTCGTAAAGATTGCGGCGGATTTCCACCACGATGTCGGCCAGCGACACGCTGCCGCCGATCTCCGGCTGGCGCTCCATGTAGCGCGAGAAGCGCTGCATCCAGTCCAGCACCTGCGGATCCTTCAACGCATCCGGGGCGCTGCCCTCGATGGCCACGAACATCTGTTCGGACCCCGGATACAGGCCATTGATGAGCGCGCTGTCCCGGTTGAACGACGCGTCCTGCCAGAGGATCGGCGAGCCATCGCTCGCATCGCCGATGGTGATCCGGGTGGCCTCGAAGATGAAACCGGCCAGCAGCACGACAGTCACCGGGGCCACCCAGAAGCGCAGCCTGCCGGTGGCGACCCGCGTGGCCGAATTGGTGAACAGGCCCAGCACGCGGTCCAGGCGCAAGGGGTGGACGTAGCGGTCCGCGCGCTTGATCCAGGACAGCAGCACCGGCGTCAGGATCACCGCCGAAATGGCGATGGTCATCACCCAGATGGCGCCGACGATCGCCACCTTGTGCATCAATGGGATGGGGGTCAGGATCACGCACAGGATCGCGCCCGCATCCGCGTACAGGCCGAGCATGCCGGGGCGGAACAGTTCGCGCATGCTCTGTTCGGCGGCAATGCGCGGATCGATCTTCTCGCCCACGGCCAGGTCGTCGAACCGGGTGATGAGCTGCACCGAGTGCGAAAAGGCGCGCGCGGTGATGATGAAGGCCACCACGATCACCAGCGGATCGAAGTTGTAGCCCAGCAGACTGCCGATGCCCAGCGCCCACGTCGCCGACACCAGCCCCGCGATCAACGGCAGCAGGGTGCCGCGCCAGGTGCGGCTGATGACGAAGAGCAAGACCAGCATCGCCGCCAGGGAAAGCAGCGAGATCGCCACCGTTTCGCCCAGATAGTGCGCCACCCAGCCATACAGGATCGGCTCTCCGACCAGATGCAGGGTCACCTGGTCGCGCACCTGCGAAGCATCGAGGATGGCCTGGATCTGCGGAAAGATCGTCGAGTAGTCGACCAGATGGTCGTAGAAATCGACCTGGATCAGCGCCGAGCCGAGCGCCTGGTCCACGTACAGACCGTAGACCATCGGGTTGTTCAGCACCGCCTGGCACAATGCCGCGATCTCTTCATCGCCCTGCGGCACGTCGGGCCACATCATCGGCCGGGTTTCGATGCCCTCGCTCGACGCCTCCACGCGCTTGAGCTTTTTCGATGCCAACGAGGTTATCTGGAGCGGGTTGACGCCCTGCACCTGTTGCAGGTCGTAGGTGATGCGACGGATTTCCTCGAGCACCGGACGGGTGAAGATGTCCCCCTGCGCGGCGCGCACGAGGATCGTCACGCGATTCCCCGCGGCGAAGCTGTCCTGATATTTCTGGTGCACCTGCACGTAGGGGTGGTCGTGCGGCACCATGTCGCCGAAGCGGGTACGCACGTCCAGCTGCGTCAGGCACACGGCGAAGAACAGCGTGACCAGCCCGATGGCAAAACAGACCTTGCCGCGATGGCGGATGGCGAACGACGAGATCGTCGCGGCCAGGTCGAAGGCGCGCGTCATGGCGTATCCCCTGTGGAACCGTTTGCATCGGGCCAGGCGCGATAGCGACCCTCTTCAGTGAGCAGACCCAGCCCGCGCCCGGCCAGCACCACACCGTTGCCGACCGCCAGCGCGCGTGCGATGTAGCTCTTGCCCAGCCCCTCGGGCGCCAAGGCCTGCCAGCGCCTGCCATCGGCGGATACGGCGAACAGCGCGCCTCGATCACCGGCTGCCAGCCAGCCTTCGCCACGGGCGATAACGTCGTACAGATGCTCCTCGCCCGGCGTCGACACCGGCGTCCAGGTGACGCCGCCGTCGTCCGTCGCGAAAGCCTCGCCGCGATTGCCGACCACGACACCCCGCTCGCCGGAAAACGCGATCGACTGAAGGCTCTCGCTCCCCAGCTCGATGCTTTCCCAATGCTTTCCGCCATCGTCGCTGGACAGCAGGCGGCCGAACTCGGCGGGGATCCAGATCGTTCCACCGGGGCCGCGACGGATGCGGTTGAAGGCCACGTCGTCGGCCTCGCGCAGGCGCGTCCAGCCATCGCCGGAGGCATTGCCGCGAAACAGCGCGCCCATCTCCCCGACGATCCAGAACGCGCCATCGAAGAACGCCACGTCCAGCAGCTTGGCGCCGACATCGTCCACGGGCAGGCGGCTGGCGGTCCACGCCCCGTCGCCCTGGCGAACGAAGACGCGCCCATCGTTTCCGACCGCGACCAGCACACCCGCATCCGATGCGGCGATGCCCTGGAGATTCAGCGGCGGGGAAAGCTGCGCGCGCTGCCAACCTCCCTCCGTCGACGGATCGGACATCAGCGTGCTGCCGCCCTGACCGACGAACCACAGGATTCCATCGGCATCGGTCGCACCGAAGAACTGATCGCGCTGCTCGATGAGCGGCTGCGGCATCGCGTCCGCTTCCACATCGACCTTCACGAACACCGCGGCGTAGGCCAGGCCGCCGATGATTGCCCACGGTGCCAGGCGCGCGGCGAAGCTGGAGAGGCGCTCAAGCATGGTCGCCCTCCCGGCTGGACGGATAAGTGCGGTCGAGCCAGCGGAAGGCATGCCCGCCCAGCGGCGCATCCAGCAGCGCGCTCGCCTTCCTCACCGTGGCGGTCAGTGCGGGCAGGCTGACGCCCGTATCCAGCCCCATCGACTCGAGCATCAGGATCACGTCCTCGGTGGCGACGTTGCCACTGGCGCCGGGCGAGAACGGGCAGCCGCCCAGGCCGCCGATGGCGCTGTCGAAATCGCGCACGCCGCACTCCAGCGCGGCCAGCACGTTGGCCAGCGCCATGCCGCGCGTATCGTGGAAGTGGCACCCTATGCGCGCCGCGCCGGCGCGTGCGACCAGCGCGCCGATCAAGGCTTTCACCCGGGCGGGATCGGCCGCGCCGATGGTGTCGGCGACGATCAGCTTGCGTGCGCCCGCTGCCAGCATCGCGTCGGCCAGTGCGAGGACGCGATCCACCGGCGTGTTCCCTTCGAACGGGCAGGCATAGGCCACGGCCAGATACGCCCATCCGTCCACCCCGTCTTCGGCCGCGCGCCGCATCAACTCGGTGCAGGCGCCGACGGTCTCCTCGAGGCTCATGCCGATGTTGCGCCGATTCATCGTCTCCGTGGCCGAGAGCACCACCGAGACGGTACGCACGCCGGCCGCACGCGCCAGCTCGTAGCCGCGCGCATTGGGGATCAGCGCCGAATAGCGGATGCGCCCGGAATCGGGCAATCGCGGGAACAGATCACCGGTACCGGCCATCTGCGGCACGGCCTTGGGCGAGACGAAACTCCCCGCCTCGATGCTGCGCAGGCCGCAGCCGGCCAGCGCCTGGATCATCGCCAGCCGCTGTGCGACGTCCAGATGGCGCGCCTGGCTTTGCAGGCCGTCGCGCGGCCCGACTTCGTTGATGACGACGTGCTCGCTCATGCCGCTCAGCCCACCACCTGGCGCTGGCGCAGCGCCTCGATCTTGGCCTCGTCGTATCCAAGGATCCCGGCGAGCACGTCCCTGGTGTGCTGCCCCAGCAGCGGCGGCGGCGCGAAACGATCGTCGCCGTCCCCGGACAGCTTGATCGGGTTGCCCGGCGCTTCCACGTCCCCGCCTTCCGGATGCGGAACGCGCACCACCATGTTGCGGTGCCGGACTTGCGGATCGGCGAGCGCCTCGCTGAAACGGTTCACGGGCGCGCACGGCACCCGCACCGAAGCGAGCCTGTCCACCCAGTGTTGCGTGCCCTGGGTCGAGAACACTTCGTTGAGGCGGGCGTCGATGACCGCCTTGTCGGCCAGCCGTCCGGGTTGCCTGGCATAGCGCGGATCGCGGAACTCGGCGATATCCAGCAGATCGACCAGCCGCTCCCAGAAGCTGTCGAAGATCACCGCGACGATGATGAATCCATCGGCGGTGCGGTACGTGTTGTAGGGAACATGGACGAAATGACCGTTGCCCAGCGGCTCCGGATTCTCGCCGCTCATCAGGTACATGGTGGCCATGTAATTGAGCATGCTGATCTGGCAGTCCAGCATGCTGATGTCCACGTGCTGGCCGTGGCCGTGGGTGATGCGCGACTGCAACGCCGCCAGCACGCCCATCACCGCGAACATGCCGCCGGCCAGGTCGCCGATCGGGATGCCCGAACGCATCGGCCGGTCCGCGCTCTCGCCGGTGATCGACATGCCGCCGCCGATGCCCTGGACGACCTGGTCGAACGCCGGCCGCAGGTAGTTGGGGCCGTCCTGGCCGAAGCCGGAAATCGAGCAGGTGACGATGCGCGGATTGACCTCGCTCAGGTGGGCATGGTCGATGCCGAGCTTGGCGGTGACGCCGGCGCTGAAGTTGTCCAGCACCACGTCGCTGGCGCGCACCAGGTCATGGAACACGGCCAGCCCTTCGGCGCTCTTCAGGTCGATGCAGACGCTCTTCTTGTTGCGGTTCAGCGTGAGGAAATACGCGCCCATGCCGCGGAAGGAGAACTTCGGGTCGTTCGCCAGCAGTGCCCGCGTGCCCTCGCCCGCCGGCGGCTCGACCTTGATCGTTTCCGCGCCAAGATCGGCCAGGATCATCCCCGCGTAGGGACCTGACAGCATGTGGGTCAGGTCGAGGATGCGAATCCCTTCCAGTGCGTTGCTCATCCTGCTCGTTTCCTTTCGATGCCTTGGCGGATGCGCGTCAACGCAGCACGTTCTCGCCGCTCATGAAGACGTAGTAGCGGCTGAACTTGCCGTCCTTCACGTACCAGAAGTTGCAGTTGCTCAGACGCGTTTCCTTCCCGGCGGCGTCCTTCAGGCGGACGTTGAAGCGCGCCGCGACGGTCTGGTTCTCCTCGTCGGCGGTGACCTCGAAATCGCCGTGCCAGATCTCCTCGTAGCTGGAGAAAAGCGTCTCGAACATGCGGCGGATGCCGCCGATGCCCGAGTGGGTGATGGGCTGGGTCTGCACCGTCACGAAGCAATCGTCGTGGCAGCAGGCCAGCACGGCGTCCATGTCCTTGCGGTCTACGTTGGCGAAATAGGAATCGACGGCCAGGTCGATCAGCTGCTGGCGGGTGAGCTTGGACACGGGACTTCTCCTTCGGTGGGATCGATGGGCAAGGAAAGAAAAAGAATCAGCGGGCGAAGCCGTGATAGACGGCGTCGTTGGGAGCCTGCGGAGCGGGATAGGCCTTCTTGCTGTGCGAAAGGCCCAGCGTCAGGAAGGCTTCGCAGAGCTTGTAGGCGACCTGGCCGGGATTGATGACCGGCACGGGCAGCCGTTCGGCCAGGTAGGCATGGGACTGGTGCATCGTGGTCGAGCCGAGCACGATGACGTCCGCCCCGTCCTCCTCGATGGCCCTGCGCGAAGCGTCTTCGAGCTTCTTGAAGACCACCTCTTCCTTGCCCGCCAGCAGCTCGGCCAGGTCCGGGCGGGTCTTGATCGAGCGCAACGACGCCACGCGGGGCCACAGGCGGTATTCGGTGAGGACCTTCTCGTACAGCGGGAACCACTCGTCCCACATCGTGATGACGCTGAACTTCTTGCCCAGCATGCAGGCGACGTGGAACGCCGCCTGGCCGGGGGCGATCACGGGAATGTCCAGGCGCGAGCGCAACGCGGCCAGGCCCGAATCGCTCACGGTGTCGATGCAGACCGCCGAGTAGCCTTCTTCCTGCGCGCGGAGCCCGGCCTGGGCAACGGAGAAATCCATCAGCAGCGTGTCGTATGCACTGTCGCCCAGCGCCGCTCCTTTGGCGACGGCGACGAACTCCGGCTCGAACCCCGGCAGCACCAGGTGCGCCGGGAGTTGCGCCGCGCGCGCTGCCACGCCGACGGCATCCATCGGGATGGGGACGATGATCTTGATGCGATGCGACACGCTTGACTCCCTCTTGTTGTGCGGCGCACAATATTCGAATGGCTTCGTGCGTCCGACGATTTAGCTGCTAGACAGCCTTGCCATAGCACCTAGCGTGCCAGGCACTTCAAGATCAATTGAATCAATGCGTTACGTGGAATTTTCCTCGCGCGCAAAAAGAAAGGCATTGCTTTTTGAAAGCAATGCCTTTCTTTTTGGAATTCCGCTCCGGCCATGAGAAACCCTGGGAGCGCTGCGTTGTTCGATCCGGAGACGCGGGTTCACGCGATCGCCCCGCACGTTCGCGCGCGCATGACGAAGCGGCGCGCCGGGCCATGCCCGGCGCGCC
>JBBCJS010000024.1:0-19771 GCA_037190825.1 Chiayiivirga flava | reverse complement strand
CAGCAGCACGGCGACGCCGATCAGGAGCGCCAGTCCCAGCCACTCGCCGACCTGCATCTCTCCAAGCCGCATCGAAGCCGGCAGCGCCAGCACGTCGGCGCTTTCGGTGACGACGATGGGCACGGCGATGCCGATGCCCATCAGCGCCTCGCCGGTGATGAGGCCGGCGGCGAACAGCATGCCGCGCTGGTGGATGCGGTCGCGCGCTTGTTCGTCCTTGCCGACGCCGAACTTGCGCTCCACCAGCCAGGACACCAGCCCGCCGAAGAAGATCGGCACGGAAAGCTCGATGGGCAGGTAGATGCCCACCGCGCAGGCCAGCACCGGCACGCGGAAGCCGGACTTGCGCGCGATCAGCCACTGGTCGATGGCGATGATGACCGCGCCGATGCCGGCGCCGATGCCGATGGTGGTCCATGGCAGTTCGCCGCCGAAGATGCCCTTGGCGACCGAGGCCATCAGCGTGGCCTGCGGGGCGAGCAGGGGGTCGGGATGGCTCTCGGTGGGCACGCCGATGCCGTAGGCGCGCGCCAGCAGGTTCAGCACCGGGGCCATGATGAGCGCCGAGGAAATCGCGCCGATGGCGAGCATCACCTGCTGCTTCCACGGCGTGGCGCCGACGATGTAGCCGGCCTTGAGGTCCTGCAGGTTGTCGCCGCCGATGCAGGCCGCGCAGCACACCACCGCGCCGATCATGATCGCGGCCACCGCGCCGATGCTCGAATCGCGCCCGAGCAGCAGCACCAGCACCAATGCGGCGAACAGGATGGTGGCGATGGTGATGCCGGAAACGGGGTTGTTCGACGAGCCGACCAGGCCGGCCATGTACGCCGACACCGAGACGAACAGGAACCCGGCCACCACCATGATCGCCGTCATCGGCACGCTCACGTGCCACTGCCCGACGATGTTCTGGTACAGCGCCAGCAGCGGCAGCGTGAACAGGATCAGGCCGATGCCGATATACTTCATCGGGATGTCCCGCTCGGTATGCGCCAGCGTGTGCGCCGTGCCGCTGCGCGCCACCGCCATGCCGCTCTTGATGCCCGAGAACAGGGACTTGCGCAGCGAGATCAGCGTCCACACGCCGCCGATCAGCATCGCGCCCACGCCCAGGTAGCGGACCTGCGCCGACCAGATCGCCCAGGCCGCGTCCTCGGCGCTCGCGCCCGCGATGCTTGCGGCCAGCGCCGAGCCGGGTTCGATGAAGAACGCGCTGTACAGCGGGATGGCGATGTTCCAGCCGATGATGCCGCCGGCCAGCACCACGATGCCGATGTTCAGTCCCACGATGTAGCCCACGCCGAACAGCGCCGGGGAAAGATTGGTGCCGGCGTAGCCGATGCTCTTGCCGAACCAGCCGGCCGCCTGCGCGGTATCGGGAATCAGCCGCAGGCCGCTGCCGGCGATCAGCTTCATGAAGCCGCCGATCAGTGCCGAGACGCCGAGCAGCTTCAGCCCGAGCTTCGGGTTCTCGCCGGTCTTGAGCACTTCGGCCGCCGCCTTGCCCTCGGGAAAGGCCAGTCCCTGGTCCACGATCAGCGAGCGCCGCAGCGGCACGGAGAACAGTACGCCGAGCAGGCCGCCCAAGCCGGCGATCGCCAGCACCCACGAATACTTGAAATCGTCCCAGTAGCCCAGGATCACCAGCGCCGGGATGGTGAAGATCACGCCCGAGGCGATCGACGAACCGGCCGATGCGCCGGTCTGCACGATGTTGTTCTCCAGGATCGTGCCGCCGCCCAGCAGCCGCAGCACGCCCATCGACACCACCGCCGCCGGGATCGCCGAGGCGATGGTCAGCCCGGCGAACAGGCCGAGATACGTGTTGGCCGCCGCGAGGATCACGGCCAGCACGATGGCGAGCAGGACCGCGCGCAGGGTCAACTGCGGCGGAGAGACGACAGCATTCATGAAAGCCCCCAAGGCATGCCGCGCCCCGTGGCGCGAAGGGGGACATTCGACTGCAAACCCGGCCGGATGGGCAAGTGCTGCGGAGCGGGACGGGATGCGGCGCGATGCCTTGCCGCGGCGCAAAAACGCGGCATGGCACACGAAAGCGTCACATGGGGGTGGTACGCTCGGCGGCCATTGGCTGTGGGTGGCGATGCGGCCATGACGAGCAAGGCACAATCATGTCGGGGACACATTCCATGCGAATTCTGAGAAATGCGCGGCTTCGGGCCGTGGTGACGGGACTGCTGGCATTCGCCGCGCTGGGCGCGGGGACGGCTTCGGCGCAGGTGGTGATCAGCCAGTTCTATCCGGGCGGCAACAATTCCGGCGCGACCTACAACCGCAAGTACGTCGAGTTGTTCAACAAGGGAGACGCGCCGGTCGATCTGGCCGGAAAGTCGCTCCAGTACGCGGCGGCCGCGGGCACCGCCTGGAACACCAGGTTCAATTTCGCCTCCGGGACGACGATCCCGGCCAATGGATACCTGCTGGTGGCGCTGGGCAATGCGGGCGCCAACGGCGCCGCGCTCCCCGTCGCGGTGGATGTGTCCCAGACCGCCATTTCCTCGCCCTCGGGCACCAATGGGAATCTTGCGCTGGTCGAGGGTACCGAGGCGCTGGCGTGCGCGACCACGGCCTGCGCGTCCGATCCGCGCGTGATCGACCTGCTCGGCTACGGCACGGGCGCGGCCAATGAAACCGCGCCGGCCGTCGCGCCCAGCAATACGTCCGCGCTCGTCCGCAAGGAGGGCGGCTGCACCGATACGGGCGACAATTCCGCCGATTTCGAAAAGGTGGACGCACCCGACTTCGTGCCGCGCAACGCCGCTTCCCCGGCCCACACCTGCGGCGGCGCCGGGGTGCCGATCGTGGTGATCAGCCAGTCCTACGGCGGCGGCGGCAACAGCGGGGCCACCTATACGCACGATTTCATCGAGATTTTCAATCGGGGTTCCGCGCCGGCCGATCTGAGCGGCTGGTCGGTGCAGTACCAGAGCGCGGCCGGGACCGGAACCTGGCAGGTGACGCCACTTGAGGCGCCGTTCGTGCTGCAACCGGGCCAGTACTACCTCATCCAGCAGGCGGCGGGCACGGGAGGCAGCACCCCGCTGCCGACGCCGAATGCGACGGGCAGCATCGCGATGTCCGGGACGAACGGAAAAGTCGCGCTGGTCAGCGACACCACTGCATTGTCCGGCGGCTGCCCGAGCGATGCGTCGATCCAGGATCTGCTGGGCATCAACACCACGGCCAGTTGCTTCGAAGGCAGCGGCCCGGCACCGGCCATCGCCAACGCCACCGCGTCGATTCGCGCCGATGGCGGATGCACCGATACCGACGACAACGCCGCCGATTTCTCGACCGGCACGCCGACGCCGCGAAACACCTCCGCGCCCTTCAACGTCTGCGGCGGCAGCGGAAACCCCGTGCTCTTCATCGCCGACGCACAGGTCGCCGAGGGCAACAGCGGCAACACGCCGCTGAACTTCACCGTGACCCTGTCCGCGCCGGCGCCGGCAGGCGGCGTCGCCCTGACCGCCACCACGGCGGACGGCACGGCCGAGGCGGGCAGCGACTACGTGGCCCTGCTCGATGCGCCCTTCAGCATCGACGAAGGCGAAACCACCGGCACCGTCGTCGTGCAGGTCATCGGCGATACGGTGGTCGAAAGCGACGAGACATTCACGGTGACCATCGCCACCAGCACGGCGGGCATCGACCTGGGCACCGCTACGGCCACCGGCACCATCGTCAACGACGATGCGCCGACCTACGAGATCTACGAGATCCAGGGCACCGGCCTGCGTTCGACCTTCGCGCCGGTCAGCGGCAACGGGCTGGGCGAACTGGTCAACTCGCAGAACAACGTCGTCACCGCCATTTCGTCCAACGGCTTCTTCATCCAGACTCCGGACGACCGCGCCGGCAGTGCGCCGGCCGAAGCCTCCACCGGCCTGTTCGTGTTCACCGGCACCGCGCCGGCGGTATCCCTCGGCGACCTGGTCGATGTCTCCGGCCGGGTGCAGGAGTACTTCGATTGGACGCAGCTGGCCAATGCCTCGTTCACCGTGACCGGCGCCGGCACGCTCCCCACGCCGGTAGTGCTGGACGAAACCCGGCCCTCGCCCGATCGGGACAACCTGAGCTGCCCGGCGACGCAGACCAATTTCGAGTGCCTGGAGAACATGCGCGTCAGCGTGGCCGCGGGCGCCGCGGTCACCGGCAACCAGACGTTCAGCAGCGATCATTTCGGCGAGGCCTACGTCACCGCCAGCGGCTTGCGCGCCCGGCGCGAGAAGGGCCTGCTGCTTTCGGTCGTGCCGCCCGCCCCCGGGCTGCCCGTGTGGGATGGCAACCCCGAAGTGTTCGAGCTGGATGCCGATGGCGCGGGCGCCGTGCCGAGCGGCACCCAGATCTTCGGCGGCGACCTGTTCGAGGCCGTCGGCGTGATGGCTTACCAGTTCGGCAACTACGCGCTGCGTCCGACGGAGTTGACGCTGGTCGCGGCCGAACAGCCGCGTCCTGTGCCGGCGCCTGGGAACAGCGACGAGCTGCGTATCGGCTCGCTCAACACGCTGAACCTGTGCGCGCCGGCCTGCGAGCCGCGCATGACGCGCATCGCCGAATACATCGGCGTGGTGCTGGGGCTGCCGGACGTGATCGGCCTGCAGGAGTTCGGCGCCGTCGGCAGCGATCTGGCCACCCGGTTGAACACCGACTACGGCACCGACTACGTGACCTACGAAGGCGTCGCCAACACCGTGCCGCCGGCCACGCCCTCGGCCACGGCCATCCGCAACGCTTTCCTGGTGCGCGCCTCGCGCGTCGCCGTGGATGGCGTGAGCAACCTGGACGTGGCGCTCACCCTCACCGATTGCAGCGGCGCCTCACCCTGCGTGCTGCACGACCGCCCGCCGCAGCTCCTGGTGGGCACGTTCAACGGCGAGCGTTTCGCGGTGCTCAACAACCACACCCGCTCGCTGATCGGCATCAACGAGTCCGGCGCCGAGGGCCCGCGCGTGCGCGGCAAGCGCTTCGCGCAGGGCCAGTCCATCGCGCGCCTGGTGCAGCGGTTCCAGCAGGGGCTGGAGCTGGAAGGCGACGAGCCGGACGCCACCGATACCGCCGGCGTGCCGTTGATCCTGGTCGGCGACTACAACGCCTTCGAAGTCACCGATGGCTATGTCGATGTGGTCGGCCTCATCGCCGGCACCTACGACAACGCCGAGAACGAGTACACGCTCGACGACGACGGCGCCGGCGGCACCGCCAACATCACCGAGCCGCCGCTGCGCAACCTGGTGCTGGCGGTCGATGAGCAGGACCGCTACTCCTACACCTTCGCCGAGGACCTGGGCAACGTGCTGGGCGAGGCGCCGCGCACCGTGGGATCGGTGCAGGTGCTCGACCACGGCCTGGCCAACGCATCGGCCGAGCTGTGGTGTCCCGAGCTGGTCTATGGTCGCGGCAATGCCGATGCGCCGGCCAGGTTCCGCAACAACGGCACCGACCTGATCGGAAGCTCCGACCACGACGGTTTCATCGTGCGCCTGTACACCGACCGCGACGGCCAGTGCGGCCCCGATCCGCACATCTTCTCGGACGGTTTCGAGGATTGATGGGCGAGTGACGCAGGAAGGAAAAACCCCCGCTTCGGCGGGGGTTTTTCTTTGCAGGAGGCTCGAACGACCCGGCTGTTGCCCGTCGTTCCCGCCTTCGCGGGATGACGACGTTTCAGGCTTTGGGCGCCGGCCGGGCCGGGGTTATGTCGCCTCGTCGCCCCGCGCGATCGCCACCACGCCGGTGCGGCTCATTTCCACCAGGCCCAGCGGGATCATCAGGTCCACGAAGGCGTCGATCTTGACCGGCGAGCCGGTCAATTCGAACGTGAAGCTGGTGTGGGTGATGTCGATGACGTGGGCGCGGAAGACGTTGGACAGGCGCAGCATCTCCGCGCGCTGTTCGCCGCTGCCGGACACCTTCACCAGCGCCATCTCGCGTTCGACGCCGGGCTTGTCCACGGAAAGATCCACCACGCGATGCACCGGCACCAGGCGGCCGAGCTGCGCCTTGATCTGCTCGATGATCTGCGGCGTGCCGGAGGTGACGATGGTGATGCGCGAGGTGTGCTTCTGGTGGTCGGTCTCGCCCACGGTCAGCGATTCGATGTTGTAGCCGCGCCCGGAGAACAGGCCGACCACGCGCGCGAGCGCGCCGACCTCGTTGTCCACCAGCACCGAAAGGGTGGCGCGCACGGTGTGCGGGGCGTCGTCGGTGAGGAAGTAGGCGGAGGCGGGCTGGGTGGTCATGTCGGGTTCTCGCTGCGTTCTTTGGTTGCCGTCATCCCGGCGCAGGCCGGGATCCATCCTGATCTTGCGGTCGTGGCGGCAAAATGGATTCCAGCCTTCGCTGGAATGACGTACAGGGCGTTCGGACGGCTGCTTACACCATCATTCGTCCGGCCTCGGTCACTTCGGCCTCGGCCGCGTCGGGCAGGATCATCTCGAAGTGCGCCGCGCCCGAAGGAATCATCGGCAGGCAGTTCTCGGTCTTGTCCACGAGGCAGTCCACGATCACCGGACCGTCGTAGGCGATCATCTCGCGGATGGCGTCGTCCAGTCGCGAAGGGGACGACACGCGGATGCCCTTGCCGCCGTAGGCTTCGGCCAGCTTGACGAAATCCGGCAGCGCTTCGGAATACGAATGGGCGTAGCGGCCGCCGTGCAGCAGTTGCTGCCACTGGCGCACCATGCCCAGGTACTCGTTGTTGAGGATGAAGATCTTGATGGGCAGGCGGTACTGCACCGCGGTGGAGAGCTCCTGCATCGTCATCTGCGCGCTGGCCTCGCCGGCGATGTCGATGACCAGCGCATCCGGGTGCGCCACCTGCACGCCGACGGCGGCCGGGATGCCGTAGCCCATCGTGCCCAGACCGCCGGAGGTCATCCAGTGGTTGGGCTCGTCGAAGTGGAAATGCTGCGCGGCCCACATCTGGTGCTGGCCCACTTCGGTGGTGATGTAGGTCTTGCGATCGCGGGTGAGCGCGTACAGGCGCTCGACGGCGTACTGCGGCTTGATGGTCTCCTCCGAGCGCGCATAGGCCAGCGAGCGGCGCGCGCGCCAGGTGTCGATCTGCGCCCACCACGCTTCGCGCGCGGTGGCGTCGATCTCCGCGGCGCGCGGCGCGATGCCGGCAAGCAGGGCTTCGAGCACCTGGGCGCAGTCGCCCACGATGGGTACGTCCACGCGCACCACCTTGTTGATCGAGGAGGGGTCGATATCGACGTGGATCTTGCGCGAGCCGGGCGAGAACGCGTCCAGCCGGCCGGTGCAGCGGTCGTCGAAGCGCGCGCCGAGCGCGACCAGCACGTCGCACTGGTTCATCGCCAGGTTGGCCTGGTAGGTGCCGTGCATGCCGAGCATGCCGAGCCACTGCGGATCGCTGGCCGGGAACGCGCCCAGGCCCATCAGCGTGGAGGTGACGGGGAAGCCGGTGAGCCTGGCCAGTTCGCGCAGCAGCTGCGAGGCGCGCGGGCCGGCGTTGATGACGCCGCCGCCGGTATAGAACACCGGGCGCCTGGCCGAGAGGATCAGGTCCACCGCCTGCGCGATGCGGGCCGGGTCGCCTTCGGTCTGCGGCTGGTAGGTCGGGTGGACGAGTTCGGTTTGCGGGCCGACGTAAGTGCCGCGCCTGAACTGCACGTCCTTCGGAATGTCCACCACCACCGGGCCGGGGCGGCCGCTGGTGGCGATGTGGAAGGCGTCGTGCAGCACGCGCGCCAGTTCGTTGACGTCGCGCACGAGGAAGTTGTGCTTGGTGCAGGCGCGCGTCACGCCCACGGTGTCGCATTCCTGGAAGGCGTCGGTGCCGATCAGGTGAGTCGGCACTTGCCCGGTGATACAGACCAGCGGGATCGAATCCATCATCGCGTCCGCCAGCCCGGTGACGGCATTGGTCGCGCCGGGGCCGGAGGTGACCAGGAGCACGCCGGCCTTGCCGGTGGAGCGCGCATAGCCTTCGGCCGCGTGCGCCGCGCCCTGTTCGTGCCGGACGAGGATGTGTTCGATCGTGTCCTGCTGGAAGATCGCGTCGTAGATCGGCAATACCGCGCCGCCGGGGTAGCCGAAGATGTGCCTGACGCCCTGGTCGGCAAGTGCGCGGACGACGATTTCCGCGCCCGTGGGTTGCTGGTCTGACATCGTGGGAAGTGCCTGGATGGTCGGAGATGAGCGACCGCCCTGTTCCGGCGCGGCGTGGCCCGCGCCCGATCATACACTTTTGCGGCAGTGCGTCACGCCCAGTGCGCCGGCCGGGTGGAGCCTGTGTGCCGGGATTTGCGCACAGCAGCAGAAAAAGGCCGATTCCTCGCGAATGGCCTGACCTTCACTCGATGCGAACCCGCCCCTCGCCATCCACCTGCTCGAACACGAAGCGGTACACCAGGCTCACCGCCTGCGGCACTTCCTGCGTGCCGGCGAAGCCGCAACCCATGTCCGGCACGCTGCCTTCGGGAAACACGCAACGGAACGCCGGTTCGAAGCGCCAGCGCATCGCCGCGTCCACGGCGGCGGCATAGAACGCGCTTTCCATGTCCATGCCCACGGCGCAGTCCGGCCCCTGGTCCACCGGCGCGGTATCCACGACCGCACCGTGCTCGTCGATGGAAAGACGCACGCACACGGCCTGTGGCGGCAGGCGCCGTGCGAGCAGGTCGGCCGGATACTCCGGCGCGGCGTTCCCGGTATCGGGCAGCGGTGGCTGGAAGCTTTCGTTGTCGGCCAGCACCAGCCGGGCCTCGGTGGGCACCGCCGAGTCCACTTCGGCAAAGCCGACCTGGCCTTCGCGCGGATCCTCCAGCGGTGCGCGTGTGGGAGCGGAGCAGGCGGCCACGGCCGCCGTCAACGCCATGATCGATGCGATGCGAAGCTTCATGCGAGCGTCTCCTTTTCCCGTTCCTTGCTGGTGAGGTCGTCTTCGATGCCGACGCTTCCGGGCGGCGCATCGTAGATGGCCCGGTCCAGCAGCCCTTCCTCGCGCGCGACCAGCACCGGCACCAGCATCTGCCCGGTGACGTTGGTCATCGTGCGCATCATGTCGAGGATGCGGTCGATGGCGACCAGATAGCCGAGGCCTTCCAGCGGCAGGCCGGCCGCGCCGAGCACCACCGTGGCCATCACGATGGCCGTGCCGGGCACGCCGGCGGTGCCGAAGCTGCCGAGCACCGAGGCCAGCAGGATCGCGAAATACTGCGCGGCGGAAAGCTCGATGCCGAAATACTGCGCGATGAAGACCGAGGCGATGGCCGGGTAGATCGCGCCGCAGCCGTCCATCTTGATGCTCGCGCCCAGCGGCACCGCGAACGCGGCGTAGTCGCGGTTCACGCCGAGGTTGTGGGTGACGCAGCGCAGCGCCACCGGCATCGAGGCGAAGCTCGACGAGCTCACGAAGGCCACCTGCATGCCGGCCGCCGCGCCCTTGAAGAAACGCCACGGGTTGAGCCCGTGCAGCGCCAGCAGGCCGCCGTAGGTGACGAGGATGTGCAGCGCGCAGGCCGCGTACAGCGCGATCACGAAGCTGCCCAGCGGCAGCAGCTTCTCGAAGCCGTACGTGCCCACCAGGGCGGCGATCAGGCCGAAGGTGCCCAGCGGCGTCACCTCCAGCACCCAGCGGGTGATCTGCATCATCGTGGCGCTGGCTTCGCCGGCCAGCGCACGCAGCTTTTCCGCGCGCGATCCGAGCTTCACCAGCGCCGCGCCGATCAGCGCGGCGAAGAACAGCACTTGCAGGATGCGCCCTTCGGCCAGCGCGCCGAACGGATTGGCCGGCACCACGTCCAGCAACACCTGCACCGGCCCGGGCACTTGACGCGGCACGTAGTTTTCGGCCGCGACCAGTCCTTCCACGCCCTTGCCCGGATCCAGCAGCCAGGCCACGCCCAGCCCGACGCCGACCGCGCACACGGCCGTCAGCGCGAACCACAGGAAGGTCTTGCCGCCGAGCGCGGCGATGCTGCGCTGCCCGTGCAGCCGGCCCACCGCGTCGATCACCGCGAAGAACACCAGCGGTACCGCGATCATGCGGATCAGCGTGATGTAGAGCGTGCCCAGCGGCTGCAACCAGCGCCCGGCCGGCTCGCCGAGCAGCCAGCCGGCCAGCGCGCCGAGCGCGAACGCGCCCATCACGCGCTGCCAGAACGGGATTCGGAACCACCATGCCAGCGTTGCGACCACGGTTTTTTCCCGGAGAAAACGAGGCGCAACGATAGCGCATCGCTGCAAGCGTCTGTCTGGGCAAGCCCCACCCCGTCATCCCTGCGCAAGGTGGATCCCGGCCTTCGCTGGGATGACGGCGAGGGCGCCCAGATGGCAGGGTTCTTGGGTAAGCGCCTGTGAGACTCCGGGCAGCGAGGAAAGCTTCCACCCACGAAAAAGGCCGGCGATTCCTCGCCGGCCTTCGTCGTTTCAACCAGTAGGTGGAACTTACTGCTTGACGATCTCGAGCAGTTCCACTTCGAACTTCAGCGTCGCGTTCGGGCCGATGGGGCCGGGGGTGCCGCGGTCGCCGTAGGCCAGGTCGGAGGGAATCCACAGCGTGTACTTGCTGCCTTCGGGCATCAGTTGCAGGGCTTCGGTCCAGCCGGGGATCACGGCGTTCAGCGCGAAGGTGGCGGGCTGGCCGCGATCGACCGAGCTGTCGAACTTGGTGCCGTCCAGCAGGGTGCCGGTGTAGTGCACCTTCACCGTGTCGGTGCTGGCGGGCTTGGGACCCTTGCCTTCGGTGACGACCTGGTACTGCAGGCCCGAGGCGGTGCTCTTCACGCCCGGCTTGCCCTTGTTGGAGGCCAGGAACGCTTCGCCTTCCTGCTTGTTCTTGGCCGCGGCGGCCTGCTGCTCGGCAGCGTGCTTGGCCTGCAGGCGCTCGGCGAAGGCCTGCTGCACCGCGCCGGCCTCTTCCTGCGACAGCAGCGGCGTGCCGCCCTTGAGCGTGGTTTCGATGGCCTGGAACAGAGTCGGCAGATCGATTTCGTCCTTGATCTGCTCCAGCGAACCGCCGATCTGCATGCCGACCAGGTAGCTGGCCTTGTCGCGGTCGGTTTCGAGCTTGTCCTTGGAAAGGGCGGCGCCGGACACGCCGAAGGCGGTGATCGCGGCGGCGGCAAGCAGCGTGTGACGCAGGGAAGATTTCATCTATGACTCCAGTGGGAGAACGGAAAAACGCCCGCACCGGCGGGCGCGAAAGGCGGGATATTCTGCGACCCGGAGCCGGGACGCGCAACGCCGCGTGCTACGACACTTCATGGTGCGCCGGGTTCATTGGGCCGATGGCGGCGATTCAGGCTTGGCCGGCGCAGGCTCGGCCAGCAGCGCTTCGATCTTCGCCCGCAGCGCCGGGTCGTCGGGTTTGGTGCGGCTGCCGAAGCTCGCCGCGACCTCGCCATCGCGCCCGATCAGGTACTTGTGGAAGTTCCAGCCCGGCGTATCGCCGGTGGCCTGGCGCAATTGCAGGTACAGCGGCGTTGCATCGTCGCCGGTGACCTTCACCTTCTCGTACATCGGGAAGGTCACGCCGTAGGTGAGCGAGCAGAACTCCTGGATTTCCTCCTCGCTGCCCGGTTCCTGGCCGAGGAAGTCGTTGGACGGAAAGCCCAGCACCGCGAAGCCGCGCGGCGCAAGGCGCGCGTGCATGGCTTCGAGCGCCTCGTACTGCGGCGTCAGGCCGCATTTGCTCGCGGTGTTGACGATCAGCAGCACCTTGCCCTGATGCCGGCACAGGCTCTCGGGCGTCTTGCCGGCCAGGGGCCGCAGTTCGCGGTCGAGCAGGGCGCTGCACGTCTGCGCCGGCGCGGCGATCGGCAAGAACAGCAGCACCAGCAACGCGGCGGCGGTACGGCGAAGCGGCGATCCGGACATGGGGCGATCTCCATCGGGAAGCGGGGCTACACGATACGCCGTTGGCGAAGGGGGGCCCGGGTCTTGACGATAAACGGAAGGTGAACGCGCCCAAGTCCGTCAGTGCCGGGTGTTGCCAATGGCAAACTGGTGTTGTAGTCTACTACCACACCAAATGAACAACCGGGCAAACCCAAGGAGCTTCCCATGTACCGCAAGCTGAAAAACGTGTTGAGCGGATTGGCGATGGCCTGCGTGGCGCTGGTGGGCGGCGCGATGTTCGGCGAGCCGGCGCACCCTCATGCCGTGAACGAGCCGGCACCGATGGTCGCCGTCGAACTCGCCCCCGACCCGGTCGGCGTGGAATTGCCCGGCCTGTGGATCGACGTGCGCGAGGATGGCGTGCACATCCGCCTCGTGTCGCCTGCACCCGCCGCCGAGACGCGGCCCACCCGACGCCGCGATGGGGCTTTCCAGATGCCTTACTTCTCATTCGGCGCCACGCTCCCGCGTGCGCCCCTGCCTTCGGAGTCCTGAGCATGGCCGTTGCCTGGAACGACAACACGCCGATCTACCTGCAACTGAAGGAACGCATCGTCGCGATGATTCTCGACGGGCTGCTCAAGCCCGGCGACGCGGTGCCTTCGGTGCGGCAGGTGGCGGCTGACTATCAACTCAACCCCATCACCGTCTCGCGCGCCTATCAGGAACTGGCGGACGAGAACGTGGTGGAAAAACGCAGAGGACTTGGCATGTTCGTCACAGAAGGCGCTCCGCAACAACTGCTCGCTTCCGAGCGGCAGCATTTCTTGACCCACGAGTGGCCCGTCATCGTCGAGCGCATCCAGCGCCTCGGCCTGGCCTGGGACGCATTGCGCGCCCAGATCGATGCCGCCCCGACTTCCGGAGAACGCCCATGAGCGCCATCGTCGCCCGCAACCTCACCAAGACGTACAACGGCAAGCCAGCGCTGGACGATGTGAGCTTCTCCATCGAACCGGGCCGCATCGTCGGCCTGATCGGCCCCAACGGCGCCGGCAAGACCACCGCGCTCAAGGCCATCCTCGGCCTCACCACCTTCGACGGCGAGCTTTCGGTGCTGGGACAGAACCCGCGCGTGGCGCGCAACGCGCTGATGAACGATGTCTGCTTCATCGCCGACGTGGCCATCCTGCCGCGCTGGATTCGCGTATCGCAGGCCATCGACTTCGTCGAAGGCGTGCACCCGCGCTTCTCGCGCGAGAAGTGCGAAGCCTTCCTCGCCCGCACCAAGCTCCAGCCGCGCCAGCGCGTGCGCGAGATGTCCAAGGGCATGATCGTGCAGCTGCACCTGGCGCTGGTGATGGCCATCGACGCCAAGGTGCTGGTGCTGGACGAACCCACGCTGGGCCTGGACATCCTCTATCGCAAGCAGTTCTACCAGAGCCTGCTCAACGACTACTTCGACGAGGAGAAGACCATCATCGTCACCACGCACCAGGTGGAGGAAATCGAACACATCCTCACCGACATCCTGTTCGTGCGCGCCGGCCGGATCGCGCTCGCGGCCACGATGGACGAGGTGGCCGAACGCTTCACCGAAGTGATGGTCGCCCCGGCGCAGGCCGATGCCGCGCGCGCCCTCGGCCCGCTCGACGAGCGCACCGTGTTCGGCAAGTCGATCTTCCTGTTCGACGGCATCGACAAATCCCGACTCTCCGAACTGGGCGAACTGCGCACCCCCAATGTCGCCGACCTGTTCGTCGCCACGATGATAGGAACCTACGCATGAGCACCTCCACGCCCTCCATTTCCCCTGCGCGCAAGTTCGGCTGGCTGCTGCGGCGCGAGTTCTGGGAAAACCGCGGCGGCTTCTTCTGGGCGCCGGTGATCGCGGGCCTGGTGATCTGCGTGCTGAGCCTGCTCGGGGCCGTGGCCGGAAGCCTGCACCTTTCCGGCATGGACAAGCCGAGGAACATGAATGTGAGCATGAGCGATGGCGAGTTCGCCCAGCAGATGGGCTTCATCGGCGATGGCGGCCTGCTCTCGGGCGTGGGCATCGTCGGCGTGGTGCTCGGCTTCGTGGTGTTCTTCTACTGCCTGGGGGCGCTCTACGACGATCGCCGCGACCGCAGCATCCTGTTCTGGAAATCGTTGCCGGTATCGGACTGGCTCACCGTTGTCTCCAAGCTCGTCTGGGCGCTGGTGCTGGCCCCGATGCTGGCGATCCTGATCGGCCTTTGCATCGGTGTCTGCCTGCTGCTGATCTCCGCGCTGACGATGAAGCTCAATGGCCTGCCCGGCGGTTGGTCGATGATCTGGCACTCGCATCCGATCCAGGTCACGCTCAACGCGATCAGCATCGTGCCGGTGTACGCCGCCTGGTCGCTGCCGACGGTCGGCTGGCTGATGCTCTGCTCGGCCTTCGCGCGCAGCAAGCCGTTCCTGTGGGCGGTGCTGGTGCCCATCCTCGGTGCCACGCTGCTGAGCTGGATGGGCGCGCTGCCCGGCATCTCCATGCCGCACGGCACCATCTGGTACGTGCTCGGCTATCGCGGCCTGCTGAGCATCGCGCCGGGCACCTGGTACATCGACAGCACCCTGATCGGCCGCCTGGCCGCCAGCGCCAACAATATCGACAGCCCCTCGGACCTGATGCGCGTGATCGACCTCAGCCGTGGCTGGCACATCTTCGCCGGCGCCGATGTGTGGATCGGCATGGCGGCGGGCGCGGCGATGATCGCGCTGGCGATCTGGCTGCGGCGCAGGCGCGACGATGCCTGATGTTCCGATCGCTTGACGTCCGACAACCGGCGGCGCGCAATGCGCCGCCGGTTCATTCCCCCGGCGCCACCACGCGGCGCTTGCGGCGCGCCCGCGCATGGGCCTGGTCCATTTCCTCGTTCACCGCGGCCACCGCCATGTGGGATTCCTGCCATAGCAGCAGGCTCGCGCCGAACAGGCTCACTACGCCCACGGCGGCGAAGACGGTCGGCAGCATTCCCAGGCGGAAGCCGATGAAGGCATCCACGGCCACCGCCAGGCTGGTGGCGACGAAGCAGCTTATCGCCAGGTAGAGCAGCATGCCGGCGCGCAGGATGCGCATGCTGCGCCTGCGCTGGGTGGCGATGTTGTGTTCCAGCACGGCGAGGTCCTCGTCGTCCTGCGGCTCCTCGATCTCGCGCATCAGCGCGCGCAGCCTGTCCACCACGCGCGCCAGGCGGTTGTTGGCCGAAAGGATCAGCGAGGCGGTGGCGGTGAGGAAGAACGCCGGCGCGAGCATCGCGGTGAGGATGCCGTAGTGGTCGATGGAGGCGGGAGTCATGGGCGAGGGGATGGCGGGCGACCGGGCGATCCTATCGGAGCGGGGCTGAAAGGGGGCGGGCGAAAGTCGCGGGATGGCGGTGTTCAGCCGCCACCGCCACCCGGCGCGCCGTGGATGCCGCCCTTGGCGAGCACCGCCGGATCGAGCAGTTTCCTGAGCTGTTTCTCCGACAGCCCGGTCGTCTCGCGCGCCACGTCGAGGATCGGGCGGCCTTGCTTGTAGGCCTGCTTGGCGGTGGCCGCGCCTTTTTCGTAGCCGATCACCGGGTTCAGCGCGGTGACGAGGATCGGGTTGCGGGCGACGGCTTCGGCGACGTGGTCGGCGCGCACGGCGAAGCCGGCGATCGCCGCATCGGCGAGCTGCACCGAGACGTTCGACAGAAGCTCGATGGATTGCAGCAGGTTGAGGGCCACCACGGGCAGCATCACGTTCAACTGGAAGTTGCCGCTCTGGCCTGCGATGGTGATGGTGGTGTGATTGCCCATCACCTGCGCGCAGACCATCGCCACGGCTTCGGGGATCACCGGGTTGACCTTGCCGGGCATGATCGAGGAGCCCGGTTGCAGCGCCGGCAGTTCGATTTCGCCCAGGCCGGCGAGCGGGCCCGAGTTCATCCAGCGCAGGTCGTTGGCGATCTTCATCAGGGCCACGGCCAGCGTGTTCAACTGGCCGGAGAGCTCGACGGCGGCATCCTGCGAAGCGATGCCCTCGAACAGGTTGCCGGCCCGCTTGAAGCGCAGGCCGGTGAGCTTGGACAGTTCTTCGGCGAAGTGTCCGGCAAAGCGCGGATCGGCATTGATGCCGGTGCCGACGGCGGTGCCGCCTTGCGGCAGGAGGCGGATGCGCTTGCCGGCATCGGTGAGGCGTTCGCGCGCCGAGGCGATCTGCGCGGCCCAGGCGGACAGTTCCTGGCCGAAGGTGATGGGCATGGCGTCCATCAGGTGGGTGCGGCCGGTCTTGACCACGCGGGCCAGTTCCTTCGCACGCTTTTCGATGGTCTTGCGCAGGTGGTCGAGCGCGGGCAGGAGCCTGGCGTTGACTTGGATCCATGCGGAGACCTGGATCGTCGTGGGAATCACGTCGTTGGAGCTTTGCCCCATGTTGACGTGATCGTTCGGGTGCACCTTGGTCTTGCCGGCGGCGTTGGCCAGGTGCGCGATGACCTCGTTCGCGTTCATGTTGGTGGAGGTGCCCGAGCCGGTCTGGAACACGTCGATGGGGAACTGGTCATCGGCGGCGCCCCGGGCCACCTGGCTGGCCGCCGCGGCGATGGCCTTGGCGCGTGCGGCGTCCAGATGCCCGAGGGCGTGATTGGCGCGCGCGGCGGCGGCTTTCACCTGGCCCAGCGCATGGATGAAGGCCGGCGGCATGGTCAGGCCGGAGATCGGGAAGTTACGCACCGCGCGCTGGGTCTGCGCGCCGTAGAGCGCGTCGGCGGGCACGGCCAGTTCGCCCATGCTGTCGCGTTCGATGCGGGTGTTCGGTTGTTTTTTCATGACAATGATTCTCATTTACTGGATGGCCGCCATTCTAGCCCGCCCGGTGCCGTGCGGGGTGCATGCGGCGAGCAGGTAAAATCGTCGATTCCCCTCGCACGCCCGCACTGCCATGACTTCTCCGCTTACCGCCCTGTCGCCGCTGGATGGCCGTTACGCCGCCAAGGTTGGATCGCTGCGCCCGATCTTCAGCGAATTCGGCCTGATGCACTGCCGCGTGCGGGTGGAGATCGCCTGGTTGATCGCGTTGGCCGACCATCCGCGGATCGCCGAGGTGCCGGCGCTTTCCGCTGCGGCGCGCGCGTTCCTCGCCGCGATCGCCGACGGGTTTTCCGAAGCCGATGGCGAGCGCATCAAGGCCATCGAGCGCACCACCAATCACGACGTGAAGGCGGTGGAGTACTTCATCAAGGAGAAGATCGCCGACCACCCCGAGCTGGCGCAGGCCAGGGAGTTCGTGCACTTCGCCTGCACCTCCGAGGACATCAACAACCTGGCCTATGGCCTGATGCTGCGCGATGCGCGCGATGCCGTGCTGCTGCCTGCGCTGGGCGGCATCGCGGCGAGCCTGCGTGCCCTGGCGCACGCGCAGGCGGCGCAACCGATGCTCTCGCGCACGCATGGGCAGACGGCCTCGCCGACCACGCTTGGCAAGGAGATCGCCAACGTGGTGGCGCGGCTGGAGAGGCAGATGGCGCAGATCGGCGCGGTGCCGCTCACCGGCAAGATCAACGGCGCGGTGGGCAACTACAACGCGCATCTGGTGGCGTATCCGGACGTGGACTGGCCGGCGTTCGCGCAGGGCTTCGTCGGGAACCTCGGGCTGGCGTTCAATCCCTACACCACCCAGATCGAGCCGCACGACTGCGTGGCCGAGATCGGCGATGCGGTGCGGCGCGCCAACACCGTGCTGATCGACCTGTGCCGCGACGTGTGGGGCTACATCTCGCTGGGCTACTTCAAGCAAAAGCTCAAGGAGGGCGAGGTCGGCTCCAGCACGATGCCGCACAAGGTCAACCCGATCGACTTCGAGAACGCCGAAGGCAATTTCGGGTTGGCCAATGCGCTGTTCGAGCATTTCTCCGCCAAGCTGCCGATCAGCCGCTGGCAGCGCGACCTGACCGACTCCACCGTGCTGCGCGCGCTGGGCACCGCCTTCGGCCATACCCAGATCGCGCTGGACTCGCTCGCCAAGGGGCTGGGCAAGCTGGAAGTGAATCCGGAGAGGCTGGACGCCGACCTGGATGCCGCCTGGGAAGTGCTGGCCGAAGCCGTGCCGACGGTGATGCGCCGCCACGGCCTGCCCAACCCCTACGAACAGCTCAAGGCGTTGACGCGCGGGCAGGGCATCACGCGGGCCTCGATGCGCGGATTCATCGAATCGCTGGACCTGCCCGTGGAAGCGAAGCAGCGGTTGCTGGCATTGACGCCGGGATCCTACGCCGGGTTGGCGGAGACGTTGGCGCGCGGCATCTGATGCGCGCCGTTTCCGCCACACGACCGTGGCGGACGCGCGCGGCAGCGGCACTGGTGGATACCCCCGCCGGTTGGCAGGCGATGGCATCGCTGCGGTCGCCGCACTCGACCGGCGTTCGGGCCGGTCTGCGCGAAACCGGACAGGGCAGTGTCCGTTTCCGGACGGTGCGGTGGGCGGAAGCGCGTTCTTTCGCGGCGGCGACGGGGTGGTCCGGAAATTGCGTGGAACGGGATGTTCTTCTCCCGTGGAGCCGCCGCCATGTCGATGTTCCCGCCCGCCGTGCTGCGCCGCTGGCTGCGCACGCCGGGATTCGCGCTGGCCGTGGTGGTCCTGGTGGCCGCGACGGTGGCGGTCAACGCCACCGCGTTCAGCGCGATCCACGCGCTGCGCTGGAAGGCGCTGCCGTACCCCGCGGGCGAGCGGCTCATCGAACCGCAGGCCGACCTGCGCGGCTTCGGTTTCGCGGTGGGGCTGAGCGAACCGCTGCGCGCGCAACTGGCGGCCGATACCGGAACCTTCGCGGGCGCGATGGGGTTCAAGGGCAGCGGCACGTCGCTGTCCGATGCCGTGGGCCGAAGCTGGCAGGCACCGCGCGTGGGCGCGGAGTTCGGGCAGGTCCTGGGCGTCGCGCCCGCGCTCGGGCGCGGGTTCGCGGCCGAGGACATGCGCGAAGGCGCGGATCGCGTGCTGCTGCTTTCCGACGCCGCCTGGCGCGGCCGCTTCGAGGCCGATCCGGGCGTGGTCGGGCGCACGCTGGAACTGGATGGCGCGCGCTACACCGTGATCGGCGTGATGCCGCGCGGTTTCGCGTTCCCCGATGCGGGCGCGGATGCGTGGCGGCCACTGGCGCTGAGCGCGGAGGAACGCGTCGCGACGAATGTGGGCGACCTGGACGTCGTCGCGCGGCTCGCGCCCGGCGTGAGCCCGGCGCAAGCGCAGGCGCGGCTGGCCGCGGTCTTCGAACACGATCCGGCCATGCGTGGCCTGCGCGAGAACGCCGGGCTGGGCGCGAAGGTGCGGTCGTGGCGCGAGCGTTCCGGCGGCGAGCGCATGCAGGCGCTCGGCCTGCTCCAGCTGGGCGCGCTGGCGCTGTTCCTCGTGGCGGTGTCCAACCTGGTGATGCTCAACCTGGACCGCATGCTCGGCAGGGTGCGCGAACTGGCGGTGCGGCGCGCGCTGGGCGCGCGTCGCGGCGCGATCCTGCGCGAGGCCATGGGCGATCTGCTGCCGCCGGTGCTGGCGGGCACCGCGCTCGGTCTGGCGCTGGCGCCTGTCGGCCTGCATCTGTTGCGCCTGCGCGGCCTGTTGCCGGACGACCTCGCCCAGGGCACGGGTTTCGGCGCGGCGGGTTGGCTGGCGGGGCTGTGCGTGGCGGCCGCGGCCTTCGTCGCCATCGCGCTGGCGGCGTTGCCGGCGGCGCGCGTGGGATTGTCCAGCCGCGCCGGCGTCGGTTCGCTGGGACGGTTGCGTCCGGCGATGCTGGTGGTGCAGGTGATGCTGACCACGGCGCTGCTCGGCAGCACCGGCCTGCTGCTGCGCAGCGCGGCGAACCCGCTGCTGGCCGACGCCCAGGGCGTGATCGCGCTGGACGCGCGCGTGCAGGTGGACGCTGCCGCGCCCGGCGGCGCCAAGGCCTTTGCGATACGC
>JBBCJS010000023.1:0-2535 GCA_037190825.1 Chiayiivirga flava | reverse complement strand
GCCGCCGTGCGCGCCGCCGGCGGTCGCGCGCACGCGGTCGCCATGGACGTGTCGGATGCCGCGTCGTGCCAGGCGGCGGCCCGGCGCATCGAAGCCGACATCGGCCAGGTCTCCATCCTGGTGAACAACGCGGGCGTGATCGAATACGTGCCGGTCGAGGACGAGGCCATCGGCGAGGCCTGGAAGCACATGATCGAGACCAACCTCGACGGACCCTTCAACACCGCGATGGCCTTCCTCGCGCCGCTCAAGGCCACGCGGGGGTCCATCGTGAACATCGGTTCCATCGCCGGCTACATCTACACCGGCAACACCGTCGGCTACTCCGCGTCCAAGGGCGGCGTCCACATGCTGACGGTGGCGCTGGCACGCGAACTGGGCAAGGACGGCGTGCGCGTGAACACGGTCGCGCCCGGCGCGATCGCCACGCCCATGTCGCCGTCGGCCCAGGACGAGCAGCGCATGGCCCGGCTGATGCGCCGCGTGCCGCTGGGCCGCATCGGCCAGCCCGAGGACCTGGTGGGTCCGGTGGTGTTCCTGGCATCGCCCATGGCCGCCTACGTGACCGGCGCCACGCTGCGCGCCGACGGGGGCTACCTCACGAATTGAAGGGCATGAAACACCCCGGCATGAAGCACCCCCTGCGCCGCTTCGCGGCTTCCCCCTCTCTCGCCTTCGGCGGGAGGGGGACCGCACCTACGGCCCGGCGGAGCCGGTTCCGTGGTGCGCCCAAGACGATCCCTGCGTTCGATGCGATGCGGGTGGCGCGCAGCGCCTTGGAAAACTGACATGAGCCTGTCCAGCACCTTGCCGACCATTCACCGGCGCGACCTCGATTTCCAGCTTTTCGAAGTCCTCGACGCCCTTGCGCTGACGCGCCGCGCGGAGCATGCGGACCACGACGCCACCAGCTTCAATGCGGTGCTGGACGTGGCCCAGACCCTGGCGGCCGACAAGTTCCAGACCCACTACCGCGAGTCCGACCTGGACGAGCCGCGCATCGAGGACGGCAAGGTGCGGGTGGTGCCGCAGGTGCGCGAGGCGCTGCGCGCTTTCGCCGAAGCAGGCTTCATGGCGGCCGACCGGCCGTTCGAGGAGGGCGGGCAGCAACTGCCGTTCACGCTGCTGCAGGCCTGCCTGGCGTGCTTCCAGGCCGCCAACATCGGCACCTCCAGCTACAACTTCCTCACCATCGCGGGCGCGGCGGTGATCCGCGAGTTCGGCACCGACGCGCAGCGCGCGAAATACGTCCAGCCCATGCTGGAAGCGCGTTTCCTGGGCACCATGTGCCTGAGCGAGCCGCAGGCGGGCTCCGGGCTGGCCGACATCCGCACGCGCGCCATTCCGCAGGCCGATGGCACCTACCGCATCAAGGGCACGAAGATGTGGATCTCCGCCGGCGAGCACGAGCTGTCGGAGAACATCGTGCACCTGGTGCTGGCGCGCATCGACGGCGCGCCGGCCGGCACGCGCGGCATCTCGCTCTTCATCGTGCCGCGCAAGCGGCTCGACGCGCAGGGCCGCAGCGGTGAGTCCAACGGCGTCACGCTGGTCGGTCTGAACCACAAGATGGGGTACCGCGGCACGGTCAACACGCTGCTGAACTTCGGCGAAGACGCCGACTGCGTGGGCGAGCTGGTGGGCGAACCGCACCGCGGCCTGCCGTGCATGTTCCACATGATGAACGAGGCGCGCATCTCGGTGGGCACCGGCGCGGCCATGCTCGGCGTGGCGGGCTATCTCTACAGCCTGGACTACGCGCGCGGCCGGCCCCAGGGCCGGCTGCCCGGCGCCAAGGACCCGGCCAGCCCGCCCGTGGCCATCATCGAACACGCCGACGTGCGCCGCATGCTGCTCACGCAGAAGGCCTATGCCGAAGGCGGCCTGGCGCTGTGCCTGTACGCGGCGCGCCTGGTGGACGACGTGCGCAGCGGCGAGACGCCCGAAGCGAGAGACCGTGCCGCCTTGCTGCTGGAGATCCTCACGCCGCTGGTGAAGAGCTGGCCCAGCGAGTTCTGCCTGGAAGCGAACAAGCTGGCCATGCAGGTGCTGGGCGGCTACGGCTACACGCGTGACTATCCCGTGGAGCAGTACTACCGCGACAACCGCCTCAACCTCATCCACGAGGGCACGCACGGCATCCAGGCCATGGACCTCGTGGGCCGCAAGATCCGCATGCAAGGCGGCGCCGCGCTCGAGTTGTTGCTGTCCGCCCTGCGGGCGGACATCGAGACCTGGCGCGGCGATGAAAACGCCGGCCCTTTCGCCGGCCGGCTCGAAGACGCGATCGCCCGGGTGGCGGCCGCCACCCAGGCCATGCAGGCGAACGCCGCCGACGAGCGCACCGGCACCGCCAACGCCACCATGTACCTGGACATGCTCGGCCACGTGGCGGTGGCCTGGATGTGGCTGCGCCAGGCGGGCGCTGCCTCGCGCGGCCTGGCCGCGGGCGCAACGGGCGACGAGCGGGCCTTCTACCAGGGCAAGCTCGCGGCCGCGGACTATTTCTACCGCTACGAGCTGACGCGCCTGGCG
>JBBCJS010000022.1:0-17102 GCA_037190825.1 Chiayiivirga flava | reverse complement strand
TCGGCGGGCAGTTCGAACAGCGCCTGCACGGTGCGGGTATCGCCGACCCGCGCCAGAACGCGGATGCGCAGGCCGGCGCTATCGCGCTCGGTGGCCGCGTGCAGCGGGCGGTTGCGCAGCGCGAGGCGGGCTTCGTCGTGCGGTGGTCCGGGCAGCAGCAGGGAAGGGTCGGCGGCGGCCACGGCGCGCAGCCGGCCATCGGATTCGAACACCGCCATCTGGCGCGCGCCGCTGGCGTCGAGCGCGTCTTCCAGCGCGAGGTCGAGGCCGGCGTCGCCGGCGCGGGCCAGGTCGGCGGCGAGCCGCTCGGTGGCGGCGCGCGCCTCGGCGGTGCGTTCGTCCAGGTAGCGCTGGCCGAGCGCGAGCGCATCGGACAGCGCATCGACGTTGTTGGCCGGCAGCCACGAATCCACGGTGGTGCCGATGAAGCGCACGCCAAAGCCGTAGACGAGCAGCAGCGGCGGCAACGCCAGCAGCACCAGCAGCATCAGCAGGCGCCGGGTCAACCGCGCGCCCGGCTCGCCGCGCGCGAGCTGGCGGCGCAGCCGCCACAGCCGGTGGACGATGGCGAGCGTGAGCAGCGCGAGCGCGATGAGCGTTGCGATGAACACGGCCGGATACCAGCGCGCGTAGCGCGGCCCCAGGCCCTGCGCGTCGGCCACCAGGTAGAGGCCGGCGAGCAGCAGCACCAGCAGCGCCAGCGGCAACGCGATGCGGCGCAGCCAGTCGCGGCGTTCGTCGTTCATGGCGCGGTCCACGCGAACGGTGGCGAGGCCAGCTGCCACTGCTCCGGTTCGAAGAACGCGGGAAAGCGCAATGGCGTCGGCAGCGCGGCGAGGTCGAGCCGTACCTCCGCGCGGCCATCGCAGCGCGCGTCGGCGGGGAGATCGAGCGGCAGGCGCACGCGGTCGAGCGCGGCGGCCAATGCGGGCAGGCGGGCGAAGCCGCGGACTTCGGCGTCGCCTTCGCGCTGCATCTCGTACTGGCGGTTCAGCGGCGCATGGCGCAGCCACAGCGCGCGCTCGCGGTGTTGGCCGCAGACCTGGATGCGGTAGGCCAGGCGCAGCGGGATGCCGTGGTCGAGCGCGTCCCGCATGGCTTGCGACAGCTCGATCTCCTGGGTCAGTTCCAGGTGCAGGCCGTCGACGCCCTGCAGGGTGCGCGCGGCCAGGATATGGGCGCGTTCGGGCGGGTCAGCGCAGCCCGCCGATACCGCCAGCGCCATCGCCAGCGCCACGCTTTTCAAGCGCCGCATAGAAGAAGCCGTCGCCGCCATCGGCCTGCGGGAAGCGTTGCACGCCTGCGCCGACCGCCTGCCCGAGGGCGGCGGGCAGCGGCACGGGTTCGGCCGACGGGGTGCGCGCAAGGAAGGCATCGATCTGGCGGTCGTTCTCGTCACGCAGCACGGAGCAGGTTGCATAGACTAGACGCCCGCCCTCGCGCAGCATAGGCCAGGCCGCATCGAGCAGGCGCGCCTGCAGCGCCGCCAGGGCCGGGATGTCGCCTGCGCGGCGGTGCCATTTGATGTCGGGCTGGCGGCGGATCACGCCGGTCGCCGAGCAGGGCGCGTCGAGCAGGATGCGGTCGAAGGGCACGCCGTCCCACCACGGTTCCGGCGTGGCGGCATCGCCGACGACGCGGTGCGCCTCCAGGCCCAGCCGGGTCAGGGTGCTTTGCACGCGGGTGATGCGCTCCTTGTCCACGTCCAGCGCGATCACCTTGTCCAGACACTCCCAGGTCTCCAGTATCTGCGCGGTCTTGCCGCCGGGCGCGGCGCCGATGTCGAGCACGCGCTCGCCCGGCCGTGCGGCGAGCAGCGGCGCCGCGCCTTGCGCCGAAAGGTCCTGCACCGACACCCGCCCTTTTTCCCAGCCGGGCAGTCTGGTGGGCCGTTGTGGGTGTTTCAGGCGCACGGCGGCGGGTGCGAACGTCTCGTCGGCGGGGAACGCCTCGATGCCGGCGGCGGCCAGTTCGGCGAGATAGTCCTCGCGCGTGCCGCGCCGCCGGTTGACGCGCAGCCACATCGGGGCGCGCGCGTTGTTCTGTTCGATCAGTGATTCGGCCTCCTGCGGCCAGTCGGCGCGCAGGCGCTCGACCAGCCAGCGCGGGTGCGCGGTGACCGCTTCGATGCTGCCCGGCATGGCGGCGGCGAGTTCGTCGCGCCGGCGCATGAAGTTGCGCAGCACCGCGTTGACCAGTCCCACCAGTTTCGGCTGGCCGAGGAGCCGCGCGGCTTCGGTGGTGGCGGAGATCGCGGCATAGGGGGACATGCCGATGGCGTCCAGTTGCGCCAGTCCCGCCAGCAGCAGGCTGTGGGCGGCGCGCGCGCCGGGCTTCAGCGGCTTGTCCAGCACCTGCGACAGCCAGAACTCGTAGCGCGGCATCCAGCGGATCGCCTCGAAGCAGATGGCCTCGCACAGGGCGCGGTCGCGTTCGTCGGATATCCGGGCGAGCGTTTCGGCCAGAGCCAGTTTCAACGAGCGGCCTTCGAAGCGCACCGCCGTGATGACCCCGGCGGCCTTCGCGCGGGCGTCGGCTCCCAGGTTCCTGTCCCGGCTTGCGTTCATCGGCGCAATTCCGGCCGGGCATTGAGGAAATCGGCGGCGGCCAGCGCCTTGCCGCCGTCGCGCTGCACCGTCAGCAGCCGCAGCGCGCCTTCGCCGCAGGCCACGTCGATGCCTTCGCGCCCGGCGGCGATCACGCTGCCGGGATCGCCGCGTCCTTCGATGGCGACGGCGGTGTGGATGCGCAGGCGTTCGCCATCGAGCGTGGCCTCGGCCACCGGCCAGGGCGAGAATGCGCGTACCTTGCGCGCCAGCTCCGCCGCCGGGCGCCGCCAGTCGAGCCGGGCCTGGGTCTTGTCGAGTTTGTGGGCGTAGGTGGCGAGCGCGTGGTCCTGCGGCTCGGCGGGCGGTGGTGCGCCGTGGCTGCGCAGGTGCGCGAGTCCTTCGGCAAGCGTCCGCGCGCCGAGCGTGGCGAGGCGGTCGTGCAGGCTTCCGCCGGTGTCGTCCGGGGAAACCGGCGTGGCGGCGCGCAGCAGCACCGGGCCGGTGTCCAGGCCTTTTTCCATCTGCATCAGGCAGATGCCGGTTTCCGCGTCGCCTGCCTCGATGGCGCGCTGGATGGGCGCCGCGCCGCGCCAGCGCGGCAACAGCGAGGCGTGCACGTTCCACGCGCCGAAGCGCGGGATGTCGAGCACGGCCTGCGGCAGGATCAGGCCATAGGCGACGACGATCAAAAGATCCGGCGCGAAGGCGGCCAGTTGCGCCTGCGCGCCGGCATCGCGCAGGGTTTCCGGTTGCAATACGCGCAGGGCGTGTTCGAGCGCGACCTGTTTCACCGGGCTGGCCTGCGGCTGCCGACCGCGTCCGGCCGGGCGGGCGGGCTGGGTCAGCACCGCGAGCACGTCGCCGCCTTGCAGCGCCGCCCGCAGCGAGGGCACGGCGAACTCGGGCGTGCCGGCGAACAACAGTCGAAGCGTCATTTCATTCCTTCGGAAACGACGACGCGCGGGCAAGCCGCGCGCCGGGGGGAACCCATGGTGGCGACTCTCAAGCGGCGCTGCGGCGCAGCTTGGCGAGCTTGCGCTTGACCATGTCGCGCTTGAGCGGGGAGAGGTAGTCGATGAACAACTTGCCTTCGAGGTGATCCATTTCGTGCTGGACGCAGACCGCGAGCAGGCCATCGGCGGCCAGTTCGAACGGTGTGCCGTATTCGTCCAGCGCCTGCACCACGATCTTCTCGGCGCGGGTCACGTCGGCGTTGATCGTAGGCACCGAGAGGCAGCCTTCCTGGCAGACCTGCTCGCCTTCGCGCGCCACGATGCGGGGGTTGACGAAGACGCGGCGCTCGTCGCGGCTTTCGGAGATGTCGATGACCATGAAGCGGCGGTGGTCGTCCACCTGGCTGGCCGCCAGGCCGATGCCCGGGGCGTCGTACATGGTCTCGAACATGTCCGCGACGTGGGCGCGGAAGGCGTCGTCCAGTTCGGCGGGATCGATCTCGCGCGCGACGGTGCGCAGGCGCGGATCGGGGAACTCGAGGATGGGGAGCAGGCTCATGGCGCTCAAGATGCGGGTGCTGGGGGGCGGATGCAAGCCCGGAAGCCGGTTCGGCGCGGTGCGCGGGGCCATTCCGGCGGGTTCGGAGAGGGTGCCGATTCTAGCGCCATCGCCGCCCCGTTCCCGCCCTCCGGAGGCGGCAGTTTCGCTTCCGGCAGGATTTCCGTTATATTCCGCGCAGGTTCAGGGGGGCAAACCTGCTAGGGGAATCAGGTAGATGGAAGCCATGCTTAAAAAACTTCTTGCAGTTTCCGCGGCAGCGTTGCTGACCGTCGCTACCGGCGTCGTGGCCACCCAGCTCCGGGCCGACCATCCCGACACCTACGTGGTGAAGAAGGGCGACACGCTCTGGGGCATCGCCAAGCGATTCCTGAACGAGCCGTGGCTGTGGCCGGAGATCTGGCAGGCCAACCCCCAGATCGAGAACCCGCACCTGATCTATCCGGGCGACGTGCTGAGCCTGGCCTACCTGGGGCAGGGCCAGCCGGCGCTGAGTGTCAACCGGCTGTCGCCGCAGGTGCGCGCCGAGTCGCTGCCGATCCCGGCGGTGCCGCTGTCGGAAGTGCAGGACTTCCTGACCAACCAGCATGTGCTGGACGAGGAGCAGTACAAGTCGCTGCCCTACGTGGTCGGCATCGAGGAAAGCCGCCTGCGCAGCGCCGAGGGCCAGGTCGCCTACGTGCGCGGCAGCGGCTTCGCGCCGGGAGACCGCGTCTCCATCGTGCGTCCGACGCTGCGCTACGGCATCATGCCGATCGCCACCGAGAAGCGCCCGAACCGCGAGCCGATCCTGCGTCGCGACGAGTGGAGCCGGGCCGGCGGGCTGGAGCAGAAGAGCAACAGCATCCGCTGGGCGCGTCATTTCGTCGCCAACAAGCGTTTCGACTTCCTCGGCTGGGAAGTGGTCGAGGTGGCGCAGGGCCACGTCACCCGCGACGGCGACCCGAGCACGGTGCTGATCGCGCCGGGCGGCCACGAAGTGCGCCAGGGCGACCTGCTGATGCCCTACGACGCCTTTCCCTACGACCTGAGCTTCTACCCGCGCGCTCCCGAGCGGATTCCGGCCAATGCCCGCATCCTCGCCGTCACCGACCATCTCCAGTTCGGCGGCACGCACGACGTGGTGGCGATTTCGGCCGGCGCGCGCGAAGGGGTGGAGAACGGCCAGGTGTTCTCGATCTGGCACCACGGCGAGAAGGTGCGCGACGATGTACGCCACAAGCATCGCCTGGCCGCGAACCTGGACAAGAACAAGGTCAAGCTGCCCGACGAGTTCGTCGGCCACGTGATGATCTTCCGCACTTTCGACAAGGTCAGCTACGGCCTGGTCATGGACGGCATCCGTCCGGTCCAGCTCGACGACAGGCTCGACGCGCCGGATCGCCTCTGATCCGGCCCGGCACCCGCGCCGCAGGCGTTCTGCGGCGCGCGCTTTCCGCGCGATGCGCTCTCCTCCGGTTTCAGACGCCCGCGACGCCTGGTTGCGCGTGATCCGCGCGCCTGGCCTGGGCGGCGTGCGCATCCGGCAGCTTCTCGACCGCTTCGGTTCGATCCAGTCCGCGGCTGGCGCCAGCGGCGCGCAGCTCAAGGCCGCCGGCGCACCGGCCGCCGCCATCGACTGGCTCGCCGAGCCCGATGCCGCGCTCCTGGCTGCCGATCACGCCTGGCTCGACGCGCCCGGCCATCACCTGCTGACCTGCGACAGCGCCGACTTTCCCGCGCTGCTGCAACGCGCCCCGCGCGCGCCGGCGGCGCTGTTCGTCGACGGCGACCCGCAATGGCTGTGGTTCGCGCAGATCGCCATCGTCGGCAGCCGCAATCCCACCGACGGCGGCATTTCGAACGCGCGCGATTTTTCCCGGACCCTGGCGCGCTCGGGCCTGGTCGTCACCAGCGGCCTGGCCGATGGCATCGATGCCGCCGCGCACCGTGCCGCGCTCGATGCCGGCCAGCCCACCGTCGCGGTGATCGCCACCGGCCCGGACATCGTCTACCCAGCGCGCAACCGCGCGCTGGCGCAGGCCATCGCCGGACACGGCGCCGTCGTCAGCGAGTATCCGCCCGGCACGCCGGCGCAGCGCGAGCATTTCCCGATGCGCAACCGCATCATCGCCGGGTTGAGCCTGGGCACGCTGGTGGTCGAAGCCGCCCAGCGCAGCGGCGCGCTGATCACCGCGCGCGAGGCGGCCGAGGCCGGGCGCGAGGTGTTCGCGCTGCCCGGCTCGATCCACAACCCGCTCGCCAAGGGCTGCCACCGCCTGATCCGCGATGGCGCGGCGCTGGTGGAAACCGCGCAGGAAATCGTCGAGGCGCTCGCGCCGCAGGCGGCGCAGCTGGCCAGCGCGCTGCGGGGGCGGCTGGATGCGGAAGCGGGCGCAACCGGCCCGGCGGCCGCCTCGCCCGGCGCGCCGGAGGAAGACGCCGACTACCGTCGCCTGCGCGCTGCGCTCGGCCACGACCCGGTGCCCATCGACGTGCTGGCGCAGCGCACCGGGTTGACGGTCGAAACCCTATCCTCCATGCTGATTCTGATGGAGCTGGATGGGCGCGTCGCCGCTTCGCATGGCCGCTACGCGCTGCGTCGCTGACGTCCCACGACATGCCCGGCCTGCCGCGCGGGCAGAGGATGGATACCTTGCTGGACGTACTGCTTTACCTTTTCGAAAACTATTTCTACGACGATCCCGAACTGGCGCGGGATCGGGGAACCCTCCAGGCCGGTTTGATCCAGGCCGGTTTCAGCCCCTCCGAAGTCTCCAAGGCGTTCGACTGGCTCGATGCGCTGTCGGGACAGCGCGCGGGGTTCGAGCCGGCGCGCGACGGCTCCCAGCCCGGCCCGGTGCGGCTGTATGCCGAGCAGGAAATGGAACGGCTGGATGCCGACTGCCGCGGCTTCCTGATGTTCCTGACCGACAACGGCATCCTCGATGCGGTCCAGCACGAGCACGTGGTGGAGCGCGCGATGGCGCTGGACCAGGAGGAAATCGACCTGGACGACCTCAAGTGGGTCGTGCTGATGGTGCTGTTCAACCAGCCAGGACAGGAAGCGGCCTTCGCCTGGATGGAAAGCCACATGTTCCACGACGAGGACGAGCCGGTGCACTGACCGGCAACGCCTCGCCAACCACCCGCCCTCGCGGCGGGTTCTTCACCATCGGATGCGGCGCAGGCCGCATTCTTCGCATCCGGGGAAACCTCATGTCGAGCCATTGGATCGACCCGAACCAGACCATTCCGCCGCCGTCCGCCACGCTCGATGTCGTGCAAGCCGGCTTCCTCAAGCGATGGGCCGCGCTGTTCCTGGACAACCTCATCCTGGGCGCCGGGTTCTACGCGCTGTTCTTCGTGTTCATCCTGATCGCGGGCGTGGCGGGCGGTTTCGACCGGCTGGAGGCGATGGATTCCAACGATCCGCCGGGCTGGGTGATCGCGGCCTATATCGGCGTGACCCTGCTGTATTACGTCGCCGCCGGGCTGTACTACTCGCTGATGGAAAGTTCCTCGCACCAGGCCACGCTCGGCAAGATGGCGCTGGGCATCAAGGTGGTGGACCGCGATGGCGGCCGGCTCTCCTTTCCGCACGCGCTCGGGCGCTGGTTCGCCGCCAGCCTGTCCTACCTCACCCTGTACATCGGCTTCCTGCTGGCGGCGTTCACGCAGAAGAAGCAGGCGCTGCACGACATGGTGGCCGGCACCTTCGTGGTGGATCGCTGGGCCTACACCGAGTTTCCCGAGCGCCAGCAGCGCGGCCTGGGCGGGTGCGCCATCGCGTTCGCCATCGCCATGGTGCTGCTGATCGGCGTGATGGTGATCGGCATCCTGGCCGCCATCGCCCTGCCGGCGTATCAGCAGTACACGGCGCGCGCGCAATTCGCCGGCGTCGATGCCTCGTTGGCCCCCCTTCGCGCCCAGGTGCAGGAAACCGTGACCGAAACGGGCAGGTGCCCGGACAACGCCAGCCCCGGCTTCGGCGCGCCGGAAAGCTACGCGGCGCCGGGCATCAGCCGCATCGTCGTGGGCGAGTTCGAGGACGGCTTCTGCGGGATTTCGGTCTGGATGCCGCCCGCCGGGGGCACCGTGGAGCGCCAGTTCCTGGCCGAGTTCGACCCCGACGAAGGCATCTGGTACTGCACCAACAAGGCCGGCGAGCTGACCTTGCCGGGCTGGTGCCACTGACGCTTCCGCCCCGCCGCGCACCACCCGCTTCCCGACAGCCCGAGCTTGACAGCCCCGCGCGGCACATGCTTTGACTAGAAAAAGGCGCGCCCCCCGGCGCGCCGCGATGGCGCCCTGCGACGCCGCCCAACACCGACAAGAAGGCGACATGCCCAAACACCTGCTCATCGTCGAATCGCCCGCCAAGGCCAAGACGATCAACCAATACCTCGGCAAGGACTTCCAGGTCCTGGCCTCCTATGGCCATGTGCGCGACCTGGTGCCGAAGGAGGGCGCGGTCGATCCCGAGCGCGATTTCGCGATGCGCTACGACCTCATCGACAAGAACGAACGCCACGTCGATGCCATCGCCCGTGCCGCCAAGGGCGCCGACGCCCTCTACCTGGCCACCGACCCGGATCGCGAAGGCGAGGCCATTTCCTGGCACATCGGCGAAATCCTGAAGGAGCGCGGCCTGGTGGGCGACAAGCCGCTGCACCGCGTCGTGTTCACCGAGATCACCCCGCGCGCGATCAAGGAAGCCATCGCCGCCCCGCGCGACGTCTCCTCCGACCTGGTCAACGCGCAGCAGGCGCGCCGCGCACTGGACTACCTGGTCGGCTTCAACCTCTCGCCGGTGCTGTGGCGCAAGGTGCAGCGCGGCCTCTCGGCCGGGCGCGTGCAATCCCCGGCGCTGCGCATGATCGTGGAGCGCGAGGAAGAAATCGAAGCCTTCGTCTCGCGCGAGTACTGGACCGTCGAAGCCCAGCTCGCGCACCCGGTGCAGCCGTTCACGGCGCGCCTCACCAAACTCGACGGCAAGAAGTTCGAGCAGTTCGACCTCACCAACGAAGCCGATGCCGAAGCCGCGCGCGGCCGCCTGCTCGCCGCCGCCGGCGGCAAGCTCCTCGTCACCGACGTCCAGAGCAAGGAACGCAAGCGCCGCCCCGCGCCGCCGTTCATCACCTCCACCCTGCAACAGGAAGCCGCGCGCAAGCTCGGCTTTTCCACCAGCCGCACCATGCGCATCGCGCAGAAACTCTACGAAGGCGTGGAACTGGGCAGCGAAGGCACCGTCGGCCTGATTTCCTACATGCGTACCGACTCCACGCACCTCTCGCAGGAAGCCGTGGCCGAACTGCGCGAAGCCATTGTGCGCGACTTCGGCGCGCATGCGCTGCCGCCCGCCGCCAACGTCTACAAGACCAAGGCCAAGAACGCGCAGGAAGCGCACGAGGCGATCCGCCCCACCTCCGCGCTGCGTTCGCCCAAGTCCGTGACCCAGTACCTGGATGCCGATTCGGCGCGCCTGTACGAACTGATCTGGAAGCGCGCCATCGCCTGCCAGATGATCCACGCCACGCTCAACACCGTCAGCGTCGATCTGGCCGCCGGCAAGGACCACGCCTTCCGCGCCAGCGGCACCACCGTCGTCGATCCGGGCTTCCTGGCCGTCTACGAGGAAGGCCGCGACACCCGCGCCGCCGAGGACGACGACGAAGGCCGCAAGCTGCCGGCGCTGCGCCGCGACGAACAGGTGCCGCTGTCGGCCATCCTGGCCGACCAGCACTTCACCGAGCCGCCGCCGCGCTACTCCGAAGCCAGTCTGGTGAAGGCGCTGGAGGAATACGGCATCGGCCGCCCGTCCACCTACGCCAGCATCATCCAGACCCTGCTCAACCGCGAATACGTGTACCTGGATTCGCGCCGCTTCCGCCCCACCGACGTGGGCCGCGCGGTCGCGAAGTTCCTGTCCGGCCATTTCACCCGCTACGTCGATTACGACTTCACCGCCAAGCTCGAGGACGAGTTGGATGCCGTCAGCCGTGGCGAGGAAGACTGGCTGCCGCTGATGGCGCGCTTCTGGAAACCGTTCAAGGCGCTGGTCGAGGAAAAGAGCGAATCGGTGGATCGCTCCGAAGCCACCGGCGCGCGCGTGCTCGGCGACGATCCGGCCAGCGGCAAGCCCGTGAGCGTGCGCCTGGGCCGTTTCGGGCCGATGGCGCAGATCGGCACCAAGGACGACGAGGACAAGCCCCGCTTCGCCTCGCTGCGCCCCGGCCAGAGCATCCACACCATCACGCTGGAGCAGGCGCTGGACCTGTTCAAGCTCCCGCGCACGCTCGGCAAGGATGGCGAGGAAGACGTCACCGTCGCCATCGGCCGCTTCGGCCCCTTCGCCAAGCGCGGCAGCACCTATGCCTCGCTGACGAAAGAGGACGATCCCTACACCCTCGATTTCGACCGCGCGCTGTTCCTCGTCCGCGAGAAGGAAGAAATCGCCGCCAACCGCATCATCAAGACCTTCGAAGGCTCCAACATCCAGGTGCTCAACGGCCGCTTCGGCCCCTATCTTTCCGACGGCGAGCTCAACGGCAAGATTCCCAAGGATCGCGAGCCGGCCAGCCT
Source organism: Chiayiivirga flava (assembly GCA_037190825.1). Taxonomy (GTDB): domain Bacteria; phylum Pseudomonadota; class Gammaproteobacteria; order Xanthomonadales; family Xanthomonadaceae; genus Denitratimonas; species Denitratimonas flava_A. Next base: position 6,477 of record JBBCJS010000022.1, on the reverse strand, counting down.
GACGCTGGAAGAAGCCCAGCAATTGATGGCCGAAACCGGCAAGCCGGCGCGTCGCGGCTTCGGGCGCAAGGCTGCGGCGAAGAAGGCGCCCGCGAAAAAGGCCGTGGCCAAGAAGGCGGCTCCGGCGAAGAAGGCTGCCGCCAAGAAAACCGCTGCCAAGAAAGCGCCGGCTAAAAAGGTGGCAGCGAAAAAAGCACCTGCCAAGAAGGCTGTGGCGAAGAAAGCTGCCCAATAGGCGGGCAGCCGTGGAGCACGTGGCCGGCGTGGGTGTCGGCCATTCGTCTACAGCGCTGCTTTATCCTCCATCAGGAAAACCATGCCACGATGATTGGCAGGGATGCTGTGATTTCAAGGAAGGGCAGCAATGGGAGCAGGGAGAATCAGAGGCGTCTCGTGCGAACGTGTGTTGCAGGTCGCTACAGTGCTTGGCTTCCTTGCGTGCGCTGGAACGGCAGTGGCTGTATCACCCATCGAAGAATGGGTGGCGATATCGCCGGGGGGCGGCGGTGACCCGACTGCCCACTTGGGCTCATATGGTTCCTATTGGGGCCTGAATACCGATGTGCCGGCGAAGCGTGCACTGGCGTTGGATGCGGCTGGCAATACCTACATCACCGGCAGCGTGTACAACGGCTTCGATAGTGACTTCCTGACCCGGAAGATTGCTCCCGATGGCTCCGTGCTGTGGAGCGCCACCTACAGCGGCCACGACGAAGACTTCGCCTACGCGCTGGCATTGGACAGTGCAGGAAATGTCGTGGTGACGGGAACCTCCCTGTCCCATGAAACCTACAATGACTACGTCACGGTGAAGTATGCCGGCGCCGATGGCACGCAGCTGTGGATGAGTCGCTACGATGGCTCAGCCGGAAGCAGCGATGGCGCCCTCGCCATAGCGGTGGACAGCGCGGACAACGTGGTGGTAACAGGCCAGTCCATCGGCAATGGCACGGGATTTGACTATGTCACGGTCAAGTACGCTGGCACCGATGGTGCGCAGGTGTGGGTGAGTCGCTACAACGGCCCAGCCAATGCCACTGATGTAGCTGCCGCCATCGTCGTGGATGACGCCGACAACGTGATAGTGACCGGGCGATCTGCCGGGGGTGGTACCGGCGAAGACCACGCCACGGTGAAGTACGCTGGCACGAATGGTGCGCAGCTTTGGGAGCGCCGAACCAGTAACGCCAGCTGCGGAATGGCCGTGGACAGCGCGGATGATGTGATCGTGGTGGGCGGCGGCAGCGCGAGAAAATACGCGGGCGTTGACGGTGAGCCGTTGTGGGTGAGCCCAGCTTACGGTTCTGACTGCGATGTAGCGGTGGATAGTGCGGATAATGTGGTGGTGGCGGACGGTGCCGCGTGGAAGTTTGCGGGTGCGGACGGTGCGCAGCTATGGGTGAGTGATTTCATTCCAGGCTTCTGGGGCGGCGCTGTCTATGCCGTTGCGGTGGATGATGCGGGCGATGTGGTTGTCACGGGAAAGGCCGTGGATGGTGATGGCAATAGTCACGACTACGACTACGCTACGGTGAAATACTCCGGTGTTGACGGCACGCAGCAGTGGAAACGTCGTTATAACGGTCCAGGCAACGACGAGGACATTGCCTACGCTGTGGCGGTGGATGGTGCCGGCGACATCCGTGTGGCAGGCAACTCGTACGGGCTGGTGAACGAGGACATCCGTGTCGTTGCCTACGCCAGTGATGGCGTACAGCTTTGGGACAGTGGTGCGGAGGATATCGATGATGTGTTCGTGGGCTTGCTTGGAGCAGGCAGCCCGGAACCCAACCGGCGTGGCGTGCTTGCGGTAGACGCAGCGGGGAACACCTTCGTCACGGGAAGCGTCAGTGATGGCAGGAAAAACAGCTACCACTATCTGACCCGAAAGTTCGCCCCCGATGGCAGCCTGTTGTGGAGCGCGATCTACAAAGGCCCGGGCGGCGGTTACGACCAGGCCGCCTATGCGTTGGCATTGGACAGCGCAGGAGACGTGGTGGTGACGGGGCGTTCCAGAGAAAGCGGCGCTGGCGGCGTTTACACCTACGCCACAGTGAAATACTCCGGTACCGATGGCACGCAGCAGTGGGTGAGTCGCCATGCTGGCCCCGACGGGGACTTCGGTACTGCTGCGTATTCCGTTGCGGTGGACAGCAAGGATGACGTGGTGGTGACGGGTCAATCCGGCAGCGATTACCTCACGGTAAAGTACTCGGGCGCTGATGGAACCCAACAATGGGAAAGTCGCTACGATGGCACTGGCAATGGTTTTGACGGTGCCTACGCCCTGGCGATAGACAGTGCGGACGATGTCGTGGTGACAGGGCGCTCCCCAGGCAGCGATTCAGGTCTGGACTATGCCACCGTGAAGTACTCCGGTGCCGATGGCACTCAGCTATGGATCAGCCGTTACAACGGTCCGGGCAACCATATCGATGAGGCCTATACCATTGCGCTGGACAGTGCGGACAACGTGGTAGTAGCCGGGAAGTCCCGTGGCCATGGTGTAGTAGCGGACAACCATGTCACTGTGAAATACGCCGCTGCCGATGGCGCCCAGCAATGGGTGAGCCGCTATGGCGATGTGGAACACATGGGTTACGGCGCTTATGCCGTGGTGGTGGACAGCGCGGACAACGTGGTGGTGACGGGCCAGTCCTGGGGCCTGGGATCAAAGTACGCCACCGTGAAGTACGCGGGGGGCGACGGTGCACGTTTGTGGGTGGCGCACTATGGTGGCCCCGCCAGCGATCCTCACATGACTTTCGATCTGGCCTATGACGTGGCATTGGACAGCGCAGACAACGTGGTGGTGACAGGCCGATCCACCGGTGACGGCACGGGTGATGACTACGCCACGGTGAAATATGCCGGAGTCGATGGCAGCCTTCTGTGGGCGCATCGTTATGATGGTACGTCCGGCTACGACTGGGCCTATGCCGTCAAGGTCGCATCTGACGACAGTGTGCGTGTTGCCGGTATTGCGACACCGCCGGAAGGGGTGCGTGTCGTGGTCATCAAGCTTGTCGAAAGCGCAGTGTTTGCCGACGGGTTCGAGCCGGATCAGGCCCTCTCACCGTAGCTTGGTGGATTCCCTCAGGGCTAAACCCCGCGCGGCCCGGCTCCTGAAAAGCAAGGACTCCGGGGTTGGCCCGTGTCGACTACTGCTCCATGTCGTCCACTTGCCGCTGCATCGCCTTCTGCTGCTCCTGCAATTGCCCTTCCACCGCGCGCGCCTTGTCCAGCGGCTCCTGGATCGCGCGTTGCAGCGCCTTGTGCTCGTCCTTCGGCGGCGGAGGCGGCTCGGAGTTGCCGCAGGCAGTGAGCATCAGCGTCAGGCATGACAGCAACGCGAAAGCACCCCTCTGAAAACGGTTCATGGCGTCTCTCCTTCCGGTGGGCTGGTCGGCCAGCCACGCAAGGTGGCGACGCCGTGGATGGCTTCGATGTCGACGTCGATCTGGCGTTGCTGGCGACGCAGCGCGCCGGCGTCGTCCGGCGATCGGGCGATGCGCGCATCCAATGCGGCGCGACGGCTGACGAGATCGGCCAGGGCTTCGCCGAGGCGGAAGGCTTCGGCATAGGCATCGGTGGTACAGGCCGTGTCGGCGGGTCTGCCGTCGCGGCCGGTGTTCCAGCCACCGATCTCGGTGCAGTCCGGCCCGGCGGCGTGTGCGGCAGGCAGGGCGAGGCAGAGCGCGGCGGCGAGTGGAGACAGGAAGGTTCGCAGGGTCATGTCGGGAAGCTGGATTGTCGTCGGATGGCCGTATCCTAACCGCGACGAAGGATGGGAGGCATCGCGATGGTCGATCCGCGCTGGCGGCTGGATGGACAGGGCGCACTGGTGACGGGCGGCAGCGCCGGCATCGGTTTTGCCGTGGCGCGCGAACTGCTCGGCCTGGGCGCGGACGTGCTGCTCATCGCGCGCGATGGCGATGCGCTGCGCGCGGCCGAGGAGGAACTGGCCGAGGCGTTTCCCGAGCGCACGGTACGCGGCTTTGCCGCCGACGTGGCGGTGGCGGAGGAGCGCCAGGCGCTGTTCGACTGGATCGAGGATGCCGGCCTGCCGCTGCATATCCTGGTCAACAACGCCGGCGCCAACGTCTCGCGCGCGGCGATGGATTATGCCGAGGACGAATGGCGCGCGATCTTCGAGACCAACCTGTTCGCCGCCTTCGAGATCTGCCGGTACGCCCACCCGCTGCTGCGCGAGCACCCGGCCAGCGCCATCGTCAACGTCGGTTCCGTCTCCGGCCTCACCCACGTGCGCACCGGCGCGCCCTATGGCGCGAGCAAGGCCGCGTTGCACCAGCTCACCCGGAACTTGGCTTGCGAGTGGGCGGCCGACGGCATCCGCGTCAACGCGGTCGCGCCGTGGTACATCCGCACGCGCCGCACGGCCGGCCCGCTGGCTTCGCCGGAGTATCGCGAGGAAGTGCTGGAACGCACGCCGCTGGGCCGCGTCGGCGAGCCGGAGGAGGTGGCGGCGGCGGTTGCGTTCCTGTGCCTGCCGGCGGCCAGCTACGTCACCGGCGAGTGCATCGCGGTGGACGGAGGGTTCCTGCGCCACGGGTTCTGAAGCCGGCGGGTCCGTTCGCCGCGCAATGGCCCGTTCTGTATGCTGTTCCCGTCAGAATGAAGATTCCGGATATTGCGCGGAGGTTCGTATGGATACGAGGCGCCACGGTGCCCGTGCCCGGATCATGGGCTTGGTGCTTATGCTGCTGCCGGCGTGCGCGCTGGCGCACCCTGCGGTGGAACTGCATCTGGAAGGGGCCAGTCTCGCCCGGCTGCGAAGCCTCGCGCCCGGCATGCAGGCGCAGGTGGCACTGCGCGACGACGCCAAGGCCGGAACCGAAGCGTGGTCGCTGCGCCGCATCGAGGTCTATGCCGAGGACGCGCGGTTGTGGGTGGCGACGGACAGGGGGCTGGAACCTTTCCCGCGCAGCCCGCTGCACCATTACGTCGGCGCGCGCCGGGACGAGCGCATCGCGCTGTCGCTGATGCCCGACGGCACGCAGGGCAGCGGCCTGCTGGTGAACGCGAAAGGTACGTACCGGCTCGATGTCGCGGCCTCGCGCGATGGCCTGCGCCTCACCGGAAAATCCACGGACGCCCCGCTGCCCGATGGCAGCCTGCCCGAATCCGATTGCATGGGCGGCCTGGATGCTTCCCCAGCCTCGCACAAGCTGTCGTTGCCGCCCGACGCGGCGCCCCTGGCGACGCCGAAGGCCGCCACCCGGCGCGTGTTGTTGGCGATCGACACCGACAACGAACTGCTGCAGGAAAAGTTCTCCAACAACCTGACCACGGCAGGCAACTACCTCGCCGCGCTGGTGGCGGGAATGAGCGCGATCTACGAAATGGACCCGGGCGCCGGCGGCGCGCAACTCCAGTTGCAGATCGGGCACCAGATCCTGCGGCCTTCGAGCACGACCGATCCTTATCCTTCGGCGGTCGGCTCCTCGATTTCCACCCAGCTCAACGAGTTCGGTACGTACTGGATGGGGAATTACAGCGGTGTGTCGCGTGCGTTCGCGCTGATGATTTCCGGCAAGTCGCCGGCCTCCAACCAGGCCGCGGGCATCGCGTGGATTCTCAACTCCGGCACTTATTGCGCGGCCACCGGCACGGTCTGGAGCGGGCAGACCACCGGGCATTACAGCATCAATCGCGTGTTCAAGACCCCGGGCTGGCCGGCGAGCATGGACGCGCCGCTGGTGGCGCACGAGCTTGGCCACAACTTCGGCCTGGCGCATACGCATTGCACCGGCAGCAGCGGCGCGTTTCCGGCTTCCGCAAGCACGCTCGATCGCTGCGTGTCGGGTGAATCGATGAGCGGCAATGCCTGCTATTCAGGCCCGGTTTCCTGCCCGAGCGGCTCGCCGGGCGCGCCGAAAGGCACGCTGATGAGCTACTGCCACGTTTCCTCGGCAGGCTGCGGCAGCAATGCGCTATTGTTCCACCCGGTGCAGGTCACCACGCTCAACAACCGCATCGGCACCCAGCCATCGAGTTGCGTGATGCCGATCGGCGTGTCGAACCAGCCGCCTTCGATCTCCGCGCCGGCCACGCTGCCGGTGTTCGTCGCCGGCACCGCGCCGGTGTCGGGCGTGAGCTTCGCCGATCCTGACGTGGGCGGCGGTTCCCTGACGGTTACGCTGGCCGCGCCCGGCAGCGTCACGCTGAGCGGAGGCAGCAGCGGCGGCGTCACCGCATCGGGCAGCGGCAGCAACCGCGCCTTCAACGGCAGCCTGAGCGCGCTCAATGCTTATTTCGCGGCAGGCAACGCGCGCATGGCCGGGCCGGGCTTCATCGGCCCCGGCACGTTGACGATCACGATCAACGACAACCACGCAAGCGACCCGAAAACCGCCACCGCCAATGTGCAGTTGCACGGCGGCGCCCTGTTCGCCAATGGGTTCGAGTGAGATCCGGTTCTGGCCAGGGGCCTGAATCCCCTTCTCGTTCCGGCTT
>JBBCJS010000021.1:0-71963 GCA_037190825.1 Chiayiivirga flava | reverse complement strand
CGGCGCCCTCGGTGGTCGTGCTCAACAACAAGCAGGCATCGATCAACGTCGGCACCCAGATCCCCGTCAACAGCCAGTTCTACAACCCCGGCGTCGGCGGTGTCGGCGGCACCCAGACCTACGTCCAGTTCCGCGACACCGGCATCACCCTCACCGTCACCCCGCGCGTCAATCCCGGTGGCCTGGTGTTCATGGAGATCGACCAGCAGGACAGCACGCCGGGCGCGGCCGACGACGCCGTGGGTGGCAACGTCCCGGTCGACCAGCGCAAGATCCAGACCGAAATCGCCATCCAGTCCGGCCAGACGGTCCTGCTCGGCGGTCTCATCAAGCAGACCGACACCAAGTCCTCCAGTGGCGTGCCGGGCCTGCACCGCATCCCGGTGCTCGGCGGCCTGTTTGGAGGCAAGAACAAGCAGATGCAGCGCCAGGAACTGCTCGTCATGCTCACCCCCGTGGTCATCCGCAACGGCGACGACGCCCGCCGCCTCACCGACGAATACTCCAGCCAGTTCCGCGCGCTGGAGCCGCTGCGCGCGCAGGGCATCCTGCCCGAGGACGACACCCCATCCACATCCACCCGTCGCGGCACATCGCCCGCGGTGGATGACACCTACCAGTGATCGAGGATTACAGAATGAACTTCCGCCATCTCGTCCTTGCCGCCGTCGCCGCCATCGTGCTGAGCGCCTGTGGCGGGACCACCCCCGGCCAGGTGCGCCCGACGACCGACAGCGGCCCGGCGACGGACAAGAACCTGAGCGCCGAGGAAATCGTCGCCCGGAATGCGAGGGCCCGCTGGAACGCCATCATCGCCAAGAACTACCGCCCCGCCTACGACTACCTGACCCCGGGCACGCGCGCCACCACGCCCTACGACGCATACGTGAAGCGGCTGCTGGGGGCTTCGATCCGCTGGACCAGCGCCAAGGTCGAATCGGTTGAGTGCGAAGAGCCGGACGTGTGCCGGGCGGTGGTGTACCTCACCTACATGGTGCAGGCGGCGCAGGCGGGCATGGGCGAGATCGAAGGCTCCAGCCCCGTGTTCGAACAATGGATCCGCAGCGACGGTCAGTGGTACCACCTGCCCGGCAAGACGGGGCGCTGAAAGCTGCCGTACCTGCCCGCCGGCAGGTCGATTGGATGGTCGCAACACCCGCAGGAAAGGGCTTGGCGGATGTTGCATCGGGTGGCGCAGTGTGCTTATACTCCCGCCCGCTGCACCCCAATGGAACGCGTGGCAATGGACCGTTATGCTTTCCAGCAAGGTGTGGGCAGAAAAAAAGCCCTGTGATTTGAAACTCTTAGGAGTGTTGTGATGAAAAAGAATTCGCTGACCACAGCTATCGTCGCCGGCGTCGCCGGCTTGGCGGGCGTGGCCCATGCCGTCAACCTCAACCCCGATGGCATCGGTCAGGTCCTCCTGTACCCCTACTACACCGTCAATGGTGGCAACAGCACGCTGATCTCGGTGGTCAACACCTCCGACATGGGCAAGGCCGTCAAGGTCCGTTTCCTCGAGTCCCTGAACTCGAAGGAAGTGCTCGACTTCAACCTGTACCTGTCCCCGTTCGATGTCTGGACCGCCAACATTCACGAGAATGCTGCTGGTGCCCCGGGCATCCGTACCTCGGACACCTCCTGCATCGCGCCGCTGCGCGTGATGACGGAGTTCACCGAGTTCCGTGACTACGAGTTCGCCAACTGGCGTCCCGACATGCTGGGTCGTAGCTCCGGTGCCGATGCGGCTGCCAGGAACGAGAGCCGCAAGCGCCAGGGTCACATCGAAGTGATCGAAATGGGCGACCTGGTTGGTGACGCGCACACCAACTCCAAGCACGGCCTGCATGGCGGCACCTGGCGTCCGCTGAACTGCAACTGGTTCGCCAACCAGTGGAGCAGCAGCGCTGCCGGCACGTGGCTCACGGAGAGCGGCGGCGTGGTCGACCAGCCGAACTACGGCAAGGGTCTGCACAGCGTGTGCGCCCCGGGCGCCGGCTACATCAACGATGCGAACCAGCGCGTGTGTCACCCCGCTGGCGGCCAGGGCGGCATCTTCGGCTCGGCCTACATCGTGAATGGCGCGGAAGGCACGGCGTACAGCTACAACGCCGAGGCCCTGAACGGCTTCTACACCATCGGTGCGGAAACCGCCCCGAACCCGCTCGACAAGAACCTGCACTACGCGCCGGGCACCGTGCTGCCGTCGCTGGAGCAGGCGGCCAATGCCTACGAGGGTGGCGACTACTACGCGTTCGCGCGCGTGTTCGACGCCGCTGGCAATCCGTACGACATGGCCTTCGTCCAGAGCAGTGCGCCGCAGGCCGTTTCGGCAGTGCTGACCGCTCGCTACGTCGCCAACGAGTACGCCATCAACGGCGTCACCAGTGCGGTGAGCGACTGGGTTGTCACCTTCCCGACCAAGCAGCTGCACACCTACCGCGGTGTGTGGGGAACCACCGGCGGGCTGGTTGATCCGTTCACCCAGGCCCAGGGCGCTGGCTCCTTGAACAATGTCGGCACCAACGAGTTCATGGGCTCGCTGCCGGAAGTGTTCTCGATGGCCTACTGGGATCGCGAAGAGGGTGAACCCTCGGCGCCTCCGGGCTACCTCGACGTGTCGCCGCTGCCGCCTCCGGGTGAAGAGTTGGTGCTGGCCTTCCGTCAGGAAGCCAACGTGCTGACCTTCTACACCGAAGACACGGATCCGGTCAGCGTGCTGGCCGCGCCGGAAGGCACCTGGGGTGGCGGTTACTCCGTCGCTCTGGAAGAAGGCTTCCGTTCGGGTTGGGCGCGTATCGGTTTCGGTACGCAGTCGCTCTCCTCGGGCGCTGAGGTTGTCGGTGGCCAGAACTACGGCGCGTGGACCATCCATGGTCTGCCGGTGATCGGTTTCTGGGCAGCCAAGCACGTCAACCACGCTGCGTCGGAAGGTGTATCGGCTTTCTACAACATCATCCACCGTCACCGCGTCACGCGTGAGATCAGCCCGGCTGCCGGTCCCTGATTCGTTCGGGATTGGTTTCGTGGGGAGTATTCCCACGAAGCAGTTGATCTAGCAGTACAGCATTGGGGCCTTCGGGCCCCAATGCTTTTTTACGAGGCCGGATTCCTTCCGACAGCGGGCCGGCAGGGGAGGACTGGTGTGCTTTGGTCGCCCCATCCCTGGGTGGTCTGCATCAAAGATGCGATGGCCGAGCCTTGGCCGGATCCGCAGCGGAAAGCGCGCACCCATGGTGGCGCCCGCGCCCAGCCAGCATCCCGATCCTCCGGTCACGCTGCCGCTTATCAGCGAGCGCCCGACGGCGAAGGCCAAAGTGGTTGCCCTCAGGAGTGCTTTGCGGGAACATTGATGGGGTGCGGATGTCTCACGCCCGACTATCGCTGCACTGGACCATGCGATCGGTTTGCGGATCGGCGGGGCAGTGTGCGGCAAGGGGGCGCGTTCATCCTTGGGTGGACGGCTTCTGGCATCATCCGCACGTTTCGGCGTGAGTCCCATGGTCTGGACAGCGCCAGCCGGTATCCGGCAGTCATCAATCTTCAAGGAGAACTCGACATGATGTCACGCAATTTGCTGCTCGTCGCCGTGACGGGCGCATTGGCAGGATGGCTGCCCGCCGCAGGTGCACAGCAGAAGCACGTCGTACTGTCCAATGTGGACGGTGTAGCAGGCCAGGCGCAGGTAGGTGGCAAGGCCGCGATTCCGTTGACGGGCAGCGCCCAGGTCGACTCCCAGGGCAACATCGTGGTCACTTGCCAAACCGGCACGCATGGCACGGGTTGCTCGAACGTGGGTTCCGGCAGCAGTGGCGCACTCACCGCGCCCATCATCACCTTCAACGGTCCAACCGGCACCGTCACCGCAAACGATACGTCTGCGCGTCTGCATTGGACCACGAGCAATGCACACACCTGCTATGGGCTGACCGCTCCCAGTGGCATCACCGGTTGGGTCAAGGAATGGCCTGCGGGTACGACGTCTTCCAATGGTTTCCTTGTCGGCAACCTGGCGCGGCATGCCACCGATCCCACCACCTACAGTTTCACGCTGCGCTGCTATTCCAGCAGCGTAGGCATCGCAGGCAGCACGCCGATCATGGCCTATACCGACAGCACGCGCGCCGTGACCCTGGCGCCGTCCGCCGGAACGACGCCGGCCGGCAACTGCGCCGCCTACCTCGACTCGCTGAGTCCGGAGCAGCGCGAGCATTACAACGCCTACCATGCCGACAGCCGCGAGTTCACCAAGCAGGAAATGACGTTCCAGCAGAAGACCACGCGCATACTGGGTCAACACTCCGGTGTGATCAACGCGATGCTTCCGGGAGCATTGGGGAACACGCAATACCTGGCGCTCAGCTTCACGCTTCCGACGCCCGGGGAAGTGAACACAGGCAAGTTCGCCCTCCAGACACAGACGGGAACAGGGTTCTCGCACCCTGCCATCATCACGATCAGCCCATGCCCGGGCGATTTCCGCCCGAGGAACACCAGTTCCGGTGCGGAGCACTATACGTCCGCCTATTGCCGTACCACCTACGATTCGAGCGGCAAGACGGTGCGCGGCGCGGTGCCGGGTGCGACGACGGGCGAGTGGTGCAACATCCCTGTCGGGCAGACGATGTACCTGAACATCACCAAGCACGACCTGTACACCACGCCGGGCAGTTCCGTTCCGCCGGCTACGTGCGGCTCGACCACGCAATGCGGCGTGGGTGCGCAGATTTCCAGGTAATAGCGTGTCATGACGCCGGGCCAGGCATCGCGCCTGGTCCGGCATCTTGCATATGGCAGGGCGCTGCCTGGATGAGTCGCCTTATCGGCATGGTCAAGCTTGGGGCTTCCCCGGCCTGACGGGCAGGGCATCGCCTTGGGTTTCCAGATGATGTTTTCGGAGAAATCATGAAAAACCCGTTGCTTGCGGGAGCGGTGCTCCTGCTCACCTTTTCGCAGTCGTTCGCCCAGCCCGTACGGGACGATGCGGAACAGCCGGCGTCGCAGCCCCTGCCCGATTCGGCGGTGGTCGCTGAACGTGGCGGTGCGGTGCTGACGTTCGGCGACATGCGCGCGAAACTGCGTGCCTCGCTGCCTGCGGACAAGCGGCGCGGTTTCTTTACCGATGGCGCGCGCGTTGCCCCGCTCATCGATGATCTGCTGGGAACCCGCCAGCTTGCCGCCGTGGCCAGGGAGAACGGCCTGGACAAGGACCCGGAGTTGCGCGCCGAAGTGGAGGCTTACGAGCTCGAACTGCTCGCGCGTCGCGAGATCCTGCGGTACCTGGCCTCGCTGGACGAGCCGAACTACGAAATCCTCGCCAGGGAGCGTTACCTTGCGAACAAGGCGAGCTACGCCCTTCCCGAATTGCGCGACGTGCGCCACATCCTGATCCGCATGCCGGTCGAAGGCCGCAGCGAGCTGGATGCCAAGGCGATTGCCGAGAAGGTCCACGGCTTGCTGGTGGCCGGCGGCGATTTCGACGAGGTGTACAGGGAATACGCCGAGGACTCCAATGTCACGCTCAAGGGCTGGGTGCGCGACGTCCGCTACGATGGCGGCCTCGATCCGGCCTTTGCCGAAGTGGCCTTTGCCCTGCAGTCGCCGGGCGAGGTGTCCAAGCCGGTGCGCTCGAGCTTCGGCTACCACGTCATCCGGCTGGAAGGCACCAAGCCCGCCCGCGACCGCTCCTACGATGAAGTGAAGGATGAGCTGATCGATGAGATCAGGAGGGAGACCCGCATGGCGGCGCGCGCCCACTATGTGGAGAGCTTCACCTCGCAGCCCCTGAAGTTGAACGACGAAACCATGAGGCAGCTCCCCACGCAGGAATGACCCGGTTCGGGTAACGTTCTGCGGGTCGGACGCGAAGGCGGCGAGCGATACGCCGCCTTCGTCCTTTTCATCGGGATGACACATGCTGCGACTGCTGGTTGCACAAGACCTTCGCCAGCGCTTCACCGGCAACGTGCTCGGGGCGGCGTGGGCGGTGCTGGCGCCGTTGCTGCAACTGCTGGTGTTCGCGCTGGTGTTCGTGCACATCTTCAAGGCGCGGGTGCCGGGGCTGGACGAGCGCGGCTATGTGGCGTTCCTGGCGCTGGGCATGTGGCCGTGGTTCGCGTTTTCCGAAGCCGTGGCGCGCGGCGCGACCGCTTTGACCGACAACGCCGGCCTGCTCGGCAAAGTGGCTGTACCCACCTGGCAGGTGGTGGCGGCGCGGGTGATCGCGGCCTTCATCGTGCATGGCGTGGGTTTCCTGCTGGTGGCGGTGCTGCTGGCGGCGTGGCAGGGGCAGGTGAGCCTGGGGTGGTGGCCGCTGACCTTGCCGGCGTGGGCCGGGATGTTCGCGCTGGCGCTGGCGCTGGCGCAGATCGGGGCCATCTGCAACGTGTTCGCGCGCGATACCCAGCAGATACTCAACTACCTGCTCACCGCGTGGATGTTCCTGACGCCGATCCTCTACGACTCCAGCCTGCTGCCGGCGATGTTCGAGCCGTGGATGCAGGCGAACCCGATGGCCGGCCTGATCGCGGGCATCCGCGATCCGCTGCTGTGGCGCAATGCCGACGCGGCGTTGCCGTGGATGTCGCTGCTCGTGGCGGGGCTGGCATTGCTGCTGGCGTGGGGCATGCACCGGCGGTTCCGCCCCCATGTGCGGGAGTTCCTGTGAGCGAGGTACTGCTGCACGCCGAGCACCTGGGCAAGGCCTATCCACGCAGTGGCGATGCGCGTACGCGCCTGGGCGCGTTTGGCCGGATTCTTCTGGGGCGGCGCTTCCCGCAGTGGGACGTGTTGCGCGACGTCGGCTTCACCGTGCGACGCGGCGAATCGCTCGGCATCATCGGCGAGAACGGCGCGGGCAAGTCCACGCTGTTGAAGCTGATTTCCGGCGTGCTCATGCCCAGCGCCGGCACCATCGAGCGCCACGGCACGATGGGCGCGCTGCTGGAACTGGGCGCGGGCTTCGATCTGGAACGCACCGGGCGCGAGAACATCGCCATCGCGGCCGGTTTCCTCGGCTGGAGCGGCGCGCAGGTGCGCGAGCGGTTCGAGGAAATCGTCGCCTTCGCCGACATCGGCCGTTATCTGGACGAGCCGGTGAAGCACTATTCCTCCGGCATGGTGGTGCGGCTCGGATTCGCGGTGATCGCCGCGGTGCGGCCGGACCTGCTCATCACCGACGAAGTGCTGGCAGTGGGCGACGAGTCCTTCCAGAAAAAGTGCATCCGCTGGATCGAGGGCTATCTGGAAGGCGGTGGCACGCTGCTGCTGGTATCGCACTCGATGTACCACGTGCAGAAGCTGTGCCGGCAGGCGTTGTGGCTCAACGAAGGCCGGGTGCAGGCGTATGGCGACGTGTTCGACGTGACGCAGGATTACCTGGCTTTCCACGAACGCCGGCAGGCCGCCGAACAAGGCCCGGCGCTGGATCGCGACTACGCCGGCGACATGTACCGCATCGTGCGGGTGGCGGTGCAGGGCAACGAGGACGAGATTCCGCATCTGCTCGCGAGCGGCGCGGACGTGGCCATCGAGGCGGATGTCTATTCGCCCGACGGGCGCATGCCGGGGCTTGGCGTGGGCGTGGTGCGTAGCGATGGCAGCGGCCTGTTCGGCACCACCAGCCAACTGGACGAGGCCAGGCCGGAGCGGATCGACGACGCGCACTGGCGTTTCCGCGTGCGCCTCCAGAGCCTGCCGCTGCTGCCGGCCAGCTACATGCTGCGCCTGCACGCGATGGATCCTGAAGGCTTGCGCCTGTTCGATACGGTCGAACGCGGGCTGACGGTGCGAGGCGCATCGCGGCATCTGGGCTGCATCGTGATAGAGCGGCGCTGGGGCTGAGCGATGCGGGCGACGATCATCGTGCCGGCGTACCAGGCCGCCGAGGACCTGGCCCGCTGCCTGGCCAGCCTGGAACGCACGCTGCCGGCCGGCACCCGCGTACTGGTGGCCGACGATGCCTCGCCCGATCCGGCGGTGCCGCAATTGATCGCGCGGCATGCGGCATCGAGCCGGCTGGCGCTCGAATCGGTGCGGCGCGAGGCGAATCTCGGTTTCGTCGGCAACGTCAACCGCGCCTTCGCCGAGACCGCGCCGGACGATGCGATCCTGTTCAACGCCGATGCCTGGGCCACGCCCGGCTGGTACGAGGCGATGCTGGCCTGCGCCGCTTCGGATGCGCGCATCGCCACCGTCACGCCGTGGTCCAACAACGCCGAAATCTGTTCCTTGCCCGATTTCTGCCGCGCCGCGCCCGTGCCCTCGGAAGACGACGCCGAGCGCATCGCCCATGCCGTGCGCGGGGCGGGATCGCCGGCGTATCCCGACCTGCCCACCGGCGTGGGCTTCTGCATGTTCGTCCGCCGTGCCGCGCTGGCGGCGCTCGGTGATTTCGACGTGGCTACTTTCGGGCGCGGCTATGGCGAGGAGAACGACTTCTGCCAGCGCGCCGCCGGCCACGGCTGGCGCAACGTGCTGTGCGATGCGGCGTATGTCGTGCATCGGGGCGGCGCTTCGTTCGGGCCGGAGGGCCAGGCTCCCGGCGGGGAAAACCTGGCCCGGCTCGCGGCGCGCTATCCGCACTACAATGCGCAGGTCGCCGATTTCATCCTGCGCGATCCGCTGGCGCCGCTGCGCGAACGCATCGTCGCCACGCTTGCGGGCGCACCGCCGCGACCGGCGCGCGATGCCGGCATCCAACAGGAATTGTTCCCGCCCGCATGACCACGCCCACCCTCGAGTTCACCGGCGAGCGCTTCACGCCCGAATGCGTGCGCGAGATCTGGTACGAACACATGCACCGCTACGCTTTCGCACGCCCGCTCGCGCACGGGTTGCGCGTGCTCGATGCCGCCTGCGGCGAAGGCTACGGCTCGGCGCTGCTCGCCGATGTCGCCGCTGAAGTCGTCGGCCTGGACATTTCGCCCGAAGCCATCGCCCATGCCCGCGCCCGCTACGGCACGCGCGCGAACCTGCGCTTCGATGTGGCCGATTGCACCGTCCTCGATCACCTGCCGTCGGCCAGCTTCGACCTGATCGCCAGCTTCGAGACGCTCGAGCACGTGCAGGCGCAGGAGCGCATGCTCGACGGCTTCGCGCGCCTGCTCAAGCCCGATGGCCTCTTGCTGGTCTCCACGCCCGACAAGCGCAACTACACCGACATCCCCGGCGTGGTGAACGAGTACCACGTGCGCGAGCTGTACCGCGACGAGTTCGAGGCGCTGCTGGCCCCGCGCTTCGCCGCGTTCCGCCTGTTCGGGCAGAAGCTCCTGTTCCAGTCGGCGCTGTGGGACGTCACCGACCCTTCGCGCCGCGACGCCTGGCAGGTCGCCGTGCTCGGCGGCGATGGCGCGATCGCCCAAGCGCCGGCATACCCGCCGATGTACTACATCGCCGCATGCAGCCCCTCGCCGGAGCGCCTCGCCGGACTGCCGTCGCTGGCGCTGTTCGGCGATGCGGCCGAAAGCGTCTACACCCACTACAACGACGAAGTGCGCCGCCACATCGCCGCCGGCTTGCGGCTCCAGCAATTGGAAGCCGAACTGGCGACCGAACGCGCCGCACGCGCGGCACTGGAAGCGCGGCTCACCGCACGCTGACACAACGAATATCCCATGACATTTTCCGCACCCAGCGATCCCGACACCCTTTACGCCTCCGTCGATGGCCGCATGGCCGGCCTCGGCGCGGGCGAGGCCGTGTTCTTCGAGGCGCAAACCGGCCGCAGCCACGTGATGACCGCCGATGTCGCGCGCGCCTTCGAGCTGTGCCGGCCCTTCCTGCCGATGGCCGAGCACGTCACGCGCATCATGGAGGCGCTGCCGGCGCTGAAAGGGCAGGGCGCGGCGGTGCAGCGGGTGCTGGAAATGTTCGTCGCGCGTGGCCTGATGCAGACCGATGCGCAGTTCGTCGCGCGCTTCGCGCCGCAGGCCGCCAGTGCGCAGGCGCCCGTGTCCGGGCTGTTCCTGCGCGCGCCGTCGGTCTCCGGCCGGTTGCGCGCCATGCTCGATGCGCTGGCCGCGCACGCGCAGCGTTTAGGTTTCGCCTGGCCGGTGTACGCCATCGACCTGGAAGCCGATGCCGCGCTCGCGGCCGAACACGCCGACGCGCTCGCCGCGTTCTCGCGCGATTCCGGCATCGCCGTGCACCACGTCACCGCCGGCAAGGCCGCGCGCATCGTCGCCGCGCTCGCCACCGCACTGCCCGAGCAGGCCGATGCGTTGCGCTGGCTGTTGACGCCGGCGGGGGGCGCATCCGGCGCGGCACGCAATCTGGTCGCGCTGCTGGCCGCTGGCACGCGGCATCTGTTCCTGGATGCGGATGCCGCGTTGCCGTTGCTGCGCCATCCCGAGTTCGCGCCCGGCCTGTATGCCGATGCGCGCGCGCTGGCGGTACGCAGTTTCGACTCGGCGCAAAGCGCGCAGGCTGCGGGCATCGCGCCGGATGCCGATCCCCTGGCCGAGCATCTGGCCGTCTGCGGCATCACGCTGGCCGAAGCCTGCGCGTTGCAGCCGGCCGCGAGGCCGCAGCGCGAGGGCCTGCGCGGCATCGTTGCCGCGCGCGCGCCGTGGCTGCATCCGGAGCGCCGCATCGCGTTCACCGCGGTGGGCCAGGCAGGGCGGTTCGCCCCCAGCGATCCCACCTTGCCCTTCCAACTCGGCACCAGGGAGCGCGCCGGCATGACCGCCACGCGCGAAACCTACCTGGCCAGCTATCGCACGCCCGCGCTGTGGAACGGTTCGAGCCGCTTCGGCGCGGGGATCGGGGAACGCCTGGCGCCACTGGCCTTCGATGCCAGCCGTCTGGTTCCGTGCACCTTGCCCGGGGCGTCCCATGCGAGCGAATTGCAGGTGGAGCTGTTGCGCCTTGCGCATGCCGATGGCGTGGATCTCGATTTTCCGTTCGCGCTGATGCGGATCGCCCCCGGCGCAGGCGCCGACGATGCGCTCGGACGCCCGGACACCGCGCAGTGCCTGGCCGGCCTTGCCGCGCACGTCGCGCAGGACGTGTACGCGGCCGACCCGGTGCACCGCCTTGGCGTGCTGGCCGCGAAGCTCGACGACATGGCTGCGGCATCGGACCGCACGCTCGATACCTACCTCGCCGAGTTCCTCGCCTATCACCGCTCCAGCGTCGTCGAGCGCATGCAGCAGGCCTTCGCCGGCACGCAGTCGCCGCCGGTCTATTGGCTGGCCGACCTGCGCGCGGCGGTGGAAGCGCAGGGCAAGGCATTGGCAGGCGGCGAAGTGCCGCGCCTGGCGGGCTGGCCGGCCGATTCGGATGCCGCCGCGTGCATCGCCGCGTTCCGCGCCGAACTGCATGGCCTGGCCAGCGGCCTGCGTGCCTGGCCCGCCGCTTTCGCCATCGCGCAATCGCAAAGCGCCGGTTGGCGCGACGCGCTCGCCGCCTGACCCGCGCCCGGCATGTCGCAGCCGCCCGCCGTCACGGCCATCGTCGTCAGCCACGACAGTGGCGAGTATCTGATCGCCTGCGTCGCCGATCTCCTGGCGCAGGACGTGCCGGTGCAGGTGGTGGTGGTGGACAACGCCTCGCGCGATGGCGCGCCCGGGCGCCTTCCCACCGACCCGAGGCTGGAACTGCTGCGCAATCCCGGCAATCCCGGCTTCGGCGCCGCCTGCAACCAGGGCGCAGCCCACGCCCGGGCGCCGCGGCTATTGTTCGTCAATCCCGATTGCCGCCTGCCGGCGGATACCGTCTCGCGCCTGTGCCGGCATCTGGATGCAAACTCCGGCATCGGCCTGCTCGGCGCGCGATTGCAGAACGCCGATGGCACGCCGCAGTCGGCCGCGCAGCGCCGCACGCCGCTTCCGGGCCGTGCCATCGCGCAGGCTTTCGGGCTTCGCGCTGCCGAATGCGGGGTTGCCGTTCCCGCCGATGCCGGCTTGATCGACGTGGAAGCCACCTCCGGGGCATTGATGCTGGTACCCCGTGAGGTGTTCGAGCGGCTGGGCGGCTTCGACACCGGCTACGTACTGCACTGCGAAGACCTGGACCTGTGCCGTCGCGTGCTCGCCGCCGGTCATCGTATCGCCGTCGCCGCCGACGTTCCCGTGACCCACCACAAAGGCACATCCAGCCGTCGCCGCCCGATCTGGGTGGAATGGCAGAAGCATCGCGGCATGTGGCGCTACTTCCGCAAGTTCGATGCCGCTTCCAGCCCGCCGTGGCTGCGCTGCCTCGTGCCGCTGGGTCTTGCCGCGCGGTTCCCGCTCGCGGCGTTCCGGGCGTGGTGGCGGGCGCGCTGAGCTTTTACTTCGGTTGCAGCCGGATCGCCCCATCCACCCGGATCACGCTGCCGTTGAGGTAGCCATTGCCCAGGATGAAAGCCACCGCATCGGCGAACTCCGCCGGATCGCCCAGTCGCGAAGGGAAAGGCACCTGCGCGCACAGCGACTGGTACACCGCGTCCGGCATGCCATCCACCATCGGCGTGTGGAACACGCCCGGCGCCACCGTCATCACGCGCACGCCGATGCGCGTGAACTCGCGCGCCAGCGGCAGCGTCATGCCTACCACGCCGCCCTTGCTGGCCGAATAGGCGGCCTGGCCGATCTGCCCCTCGAACGCGGCGATCGACGCGGTGAACACGATGGCCCCGCGCTCGCCGTCCGCGCCCGGCGCGTTGTGCTGCATCAGTTCCGCCGCCGCCTTGGCCAGATTGAAACTGCCGATCAGGTTCACCTTCACCGTGGTGGCGAACTGCGCCAGTGGCATCGCGCCCTCGCGCCCGAGCGCACGCCCCGCGCCGAGGATGCCCGCGCACGAAATCGCCGCGTTCAACCCGCCCATGCGCGCCTGAGCCTGCGCCAGCGCCGCCATCGCGGCCGTCTCGTCGGTCACGTCCAGGTGCAGGTAACCCGCCGCCGCACCCAGTTCCGCCGCTGCGGCCTGGCCCTTCTCGTCGTTCACGTCCAGCAGCGTCACCTGGCCGCCATCGGCCACGATCCGCCGTGCCGTCGCCAGGCCAAGACCGGAAGCGCCGCCGCTGACCACGGCTCGTACATCGCAGGGTTTCATCGCGTCTCTCCTTGGGTAGTGATGCACATCGGCACGAAACCCCGATTGTAGCCGTGGGCATTGCGGGAGCGGGTTCGCCCGCGAGCAGTCCCCATGATCGGGGTGCGGAAGGCGGCCAGGACTCATGGCTCACGATTGCTCACCAGGAATTAGGTGCAGAAAAACGCGTCTTTTCGGGATTTCCAACCAAAATAGGTGATGAATTCGACATAAAAAGTGAGTAAGGTTTGACCTATGCCGACGGGGAATCGGCATGGAGATGCGCTCGCACTCCAGAACCAGGAGGGGGAAATGAGGAAGAAATCCTTGTTCGACGGCGGCTTGCCGGCGAAATCCGAGGCCGGTCCTGTTGTCGGTGCTTCGCCGGCGAGTGGGGCCGGGTGTGATTCCTCACGTCCTCGCACGTCCTACCCCGTGCCGGTTTGCATGTTGGGGCGACTCCGGCCGCGGTCATCGACCGGCACGAGGGATGGCCCTGGCACCCAGTGCCCGTGCGAAGACGATGCCATCGCGGATCGTCCCGCCTCCTTCCCCGCCGGGCCGGGCGACAGCGCTTCCGATCCCGACACCGCCGTGCGGCGATCAACGCGCCTGATCCATTCGCGCACGTTTTCTCGCTATGTGCCCCTGACCCGGCCCGTTGCCGGAGCCGGGGCATCCGTCGTTTCCGGCCTTTCCAGTCTCACCGCCGTTCCGCATCACAGGGTAGCCACCATGTCCTCCACTGCATGCAGTCCTTCCGCCTCCACCTCGAACGCCCGCATCGGGCGCTGGTCTTCCCGCCTGATGCTCGCGCTCGTGGCGTGGGTGGGGGTGGGGACGTTCTCGCCGCCGGCGCATGCGGCGGGCGCGGAATGGGAGCTGGGTCTCCAGCCGCCGCCGGCGCTTGTTTCCGACAGGGGAGTGTCCGCGCAGAAGCCGCAGCCTGTCCGTCCCAAGGCGGGGCAGGTGCAGGTGCTCCAGGACGCGGCCGGCTGGCTGGTGTTGCAGCAGGCTCCAAACGGTAGTTTCCCGTGGACGGTCGGCGGCGGCAGTTTCGCCAACACCCAGGGCGCGACGGCGCTCGGCCTCGTGCGCGCCTACGCGCACACCGGCGATGCGGATCATCTCGCCGCCGCCGTCGCCAACGGCGACTGCTTCCTGGCGGGCAACGCTTGCATCGCGGATTTCCGGTATGGGCACGGAGGCCACCGCTTCGCCAGTCACGATCAACTGTTCCTGATCGAACTGTCGTCCGCCTCGGGCGATCCGGCCTACGCCGCCCTGGTGCAGACCGATTTCTGGGACGGGCTCGCATCGGGGACATACGGGGCGAGCGAAAATCTCGACGCGGCGGGCTACGCCGGCGCGGTGATGGCGTCGCGCACCGGCGGCGGTATCCCGGAGCTGGTCGCCTGGGATCTGAGCAAGACCGCAATCGCGGCGCATCTTGCCGGCCAGTCCACGGCACATGCCGCGTTGATGGCGCAGGTACTCGACAGCCTCAACCTCGCCAGCCCGACCCATGACACCTACGACGTGATCGGGCTCGCCGGCGGCCTGTGGGCGGGCGCCGCCACCGGGACGGACCTCGATCCCACGTCGGGCCCCTGGGCTTCGGCGGACTCCAATGCCGCGCTCGCCGGCCTGCTGCTGGGCTACCAGGCGCCAAGCGGCGGCTTCGTCGGCTCCACCGCCCTGTCGGTCACGGACGCGAACGCGAGCGGGCAGGTCACCTCGTTCGCGATCCAGGCGCTGCAAGCCGTGGATCCCGTCCTTTACCAGTCGCAGATCGCCGCAGGCTTCGCCTACATCGTCTCGCTGCAACAGCCCGATGGCCAGTACCTGGGAGCCACTGGCGCATCGACGACCGCCAGCGGCGGCGTCGAGGTGCATGGAGAGATCCTCGAAGCCTACGCCATCGTCTGGGTTCGCCCCGACCGTTACGTCGCCACCACCGGCAGCGATGCGGGCAACGACTGCTCGATCGCCGCCAATCCCTGCCTGACCATCCAGCACGCCGTGGACGAGGCCGACGTCGGCAACACGATTCACATCGCTTCGGGCACCTACATCGACCCCGTGCTCATCGCCGGCACCGCCAAGGACGGCCTCGTGCTGCTCGGCGAAGGCCCCGCCAAACCGGTATTGACGCGCCTTTCCGGCGCGGCGAACCAGCGTCTGTTGACCATCCACGGCACGCGCGGCGTGCGCGTGGAGAACCTCCATTTCGCGATCGACCAGAGCTACGTCGCCGAAGGCATCCTCGCCAATGGCCTGGTCGATGGCCTGACGATCGAAGGCAACGACTTCATTGCGAGCCACACCGTGCCGGCGCAGACCAGCACCTTCGGCTGGCGCAACGCGATTTCGATCAACCTCGTGGCCAATTCGGCGTCGCTGGGACGTGTGGACGGTTCCTTCGTCGCGATCCGCGGGAACACGGTGCAGGGACTTCCTTCCGGCGCCAGCCTGCGCAGCGGCATCTCGATGGACGCCGGCGTCGGCCTGATCGACCACAACGACATCGCCGCGGGCACCCAGGACATCGCCGTGCGTTTCGCCGGGGCGCTGCCGACGACGCCCGACAAGCGCGTCGTCATCAGCAACAACCAGTTGTCCGGCCGGGGCTTGCAGATCACCTCTCCCAACGCCACGAGCACGGGCATCGAGGTGCTCGACAACACCATCACCGCGCTGGCCGGCATCGACGACGTCACGTTCTATCCGGCGGACTGGAACCTGGTGCGCCTGATCCACAACGCCGCCGGCGTTCCCACCCGCGTCGCCGGCAACACCTTCCAGGGACACCGTGGCCACTACCGCGGCGTCACCGTGCAGAACTTCCACGGCGTGGAACTGGACGGCAACACCTTCACGCCCGCCGCGGGCGCCGCCGATTTCGTCAGCCTGGTCATCAGCAACAAGGAACTGACCACCGATGCGCCGATCCTGCCCGCCGCCTTCGGCGTCACGGCGACCGGCAACCGCTTCGACGGCGCCGGCGCCGGGCCGCGTGGCCGCGCGGTCGAGTTCATCAACGACAACGACTTCGACGGCGGTGCGGCCTACGGATCGCTGACGTTCGGGGGTGTCGGCGCGGAAAACGAGTTCAGCGCCGAACTGCGCTGGACCTTCTTCCTCAACGCGTCGCACTGCGATACGCGCGTGCCGCCCGGAACCCCGCCCCAGTGCGCGTTCCTCAACTACAACGGCGTCGGCGCGGGCGTGCAGAACACCCAGGTACGGCCTTTCGCCGGACTGGTGAGCGCCGAGCACAACCTTTTCGACGGCGTGGCGCCGGCCGACATGGACCCGGCGCAGCGCAATGCCCTGCTCGCCCGCACGCAGGACGTGGGATTCACCAGTGCGCTCGGCCGGGTCGATTACGGTTTCGCCGCGACGCAGCCGGCCGTCTACGTGGACGACGATGCCTTCACCGGGGCCGCCTATGGCGACACCTTCACCTTCGCGCATGCCGATCCGGCAGCGGATGGACAGGTTGTGCAGTTCGGCGTCAACGCCTTCTCCACGATCCCCGAGGGTCTGGTCAACGTGCAAGCCGGCGGCACGGTCTACATCGGGCCGGGCACGTATGACGGCTTCACGCTGAACAAGCACGCGGCGCTGATCGGCAACGACAGCGACCGCGACGGCGCGGCCGATGGCGACGACAACACCCTGATCCAGGGTCAGGTGACGGTCGGTGCGAGCGGCGTGGATGCGGACGATCCGGTCGCCTTGCGCAACCTGGAAGTCAGCAACACCGCCGGCGCCGCGCCGGCCAACGGCTTCGGCATCGCGCTCACCGGCAGCAACCGGTTCATTGAACTGTCCGGCCTGCGCGTCTGGGGCAATGTGCAGCATGGTCTGTGGGTGGCCGCAGGAGGCGATGTTTCCGATCTCGTGATCCGGGATTCCACCTTCGACCGGAACGGCTACACCACGTATCCGGCCACCGAGTCGCTGAACGTGGGGGCCGGCTTCTCGACCTCGCAGGATGCTGTCGAGGTAAGCAACGTATTGATCGAGGACTCGGACTTCCTCGACAACGCCTTCGGCGGCATCGTCATCAACAACGCCAACAGCAGCGCCAGCGGTTCGCAGGTCACGGGCTGGGAGATTTCCGGCGGCAACTTCCTGCGCAACAACCAGGCCACCACCAACGACGGCACGCACATCGACACGCCCTTCGGCGCGGGTGGCGGCCTGTGGATCAAGACCAGCGGCGTGGGCAGTCTGGTCGACGACATCTACGTGCACGGCGCGACCTTCGCCGACAACGGCAGCGCGCGCGAAGTGGCCGGGCGCATGCTGAACCGCGCCGGCATCACGCTGCGCTCGCGTCCCGGCGCGACGCTGGGGACCGTCCGCATCTGCGGCAACACCTTCGAGGAAACCCCGAACCCCGGCACCCAGGAAGTGGGCGTCTACGTCTACGACCAGGCCGGAAGCGCGGGTTACACCCCGGTCGTGATCTGCGACGAGGGCGGTACGCCCAACACCTTCATCGAGCTGGACTACAGCGTCAGCGGCTACGAACAGAACGCCGCCGGCAACGGCGATGCCGTGGTCAACGTCACCAGCGCCACACCGCTCACCGGCTGGGAGCACCTGTCGTTCCCGAGCGCGGCAACGGTCTACGTGGACGACGGGTTCGCCGGCACGACGAACGGCGCATCGGTCGGTTTCGTCGGAAACACCGCGCCGGCCTGCGCCGCCGCCACGGCGACCTTCGCCGTCGATGCCTTCGCGACCATCACCGAAGCGCTGGCGCATGTGACCAGCGGCGGCATCGTCTGCGTGGCGCCGGGCGTCTACGCGGAGGACGTGACGGTATCGGCGCCGGTGACGATCCTCGGCGCGCAGGCGGGCGTGGATGCGCGCGATCGCAGTGTCGGCGATGCGAATGAAACCATCATCGTGCCGGCCACGCAGGCTCCCGGCCTGGACATGTCGTCTTACTGGGGCTTCGTGGTCAGCATCCCGGCCAGCGGCGTCGCCATCGACGGCATCGTCATCGACACCGACAACACGGCATTGCCGCCCGTAGTGACGACGTCCTACGGCACCCCCGACAAGCCCTCGGGCATCTTCGCGCAGGGCAGCGACATCGAGCTGCGCAACCTGGTGTTCCGCAATGTGCTGGGATCGGCGCTGTGGGGCGGATACTCCGTGTCCACGGTATACAGCGGCAACAGCCTGACGCGCAGCCGCATCGGCCCTGTTCCGGTGGACGGCGGCTTCGCCCGGGCCGTGGTGCTGTTCTACAACTTCTATGCCGACATCACGGAGAACCTGATCGAACAGGCGAGGGTCGGCATCTATACCGAGAACCACTACACGCCCGTGGGTGGTGGCTACGTCCAGCAGTTCGCGGACAACGAAATCCACGCCAGCAGGGCGGGTGTCTGGCACAACCTGTTCTACAACGACGCCTCGCCGACGGCGATCGCCGGCAACCGGATTTTCGCAGTGGATGCGGCGAGCGAAACGGCCCATTGGGCGGGTGTATGGATTCAATCGATGGGCGGGTCGCAGGAGCTTGCGCTCAGCGCGAACGCGATCGACGGCGGCGACGCCTGGACCAGCGCGCGCCGGCGGCTGGGATACGCGCTCGGCAACATCACCAGCGCCGCGCCGGTCGCCACCCGCGTCATCGACGGCGGTACGGTGGAAAACGTGGATGTGGGCGTGCTGTCCAGCGACGCGGGCACGATCTACACCGGGCCGGTGAACGACTTCCTGGTGCGGAACGTGAGCTTCTCGGACATCGGCTACTCGGCGCTGTACGTGGAAGACACCGACCAGGTGGTCGCGGGGACCGGCACGGCCAGGCTCACCATCGGCGCGGGCAACGATTTCGGGGATTCGCCACGGCATCTCGCCCTGTCC
Source organism: Chiayiivirga flava (assembly GCA_037190825.1). Classification (GTDB taxonomy): domain Bacteria; phylum Pseudomonadota; class Gammaproteobacteria; order Xanthomonadales; family Xanthomonadaceae; genus Denitratimonas; species Denitratimonas flava_A. The sequence goes on along the minus strand of JBBCJS010000021.1, from coordinate 53,051 downwards.
GGCACCGCGCCGCAGGTGGCCGGCGAACAGGTCGAGCAGGTGTTCGTGCGTTCGGCCCGGTCGTACCTGCTGGGCGCCAACGGCACCGGGCCTTGCGCCAGCGGCTGCACTGTCGCCAGCGCATCCATCAACACCGGCATCGCCGCCGCCAGCGTCGGCGGCGTGGTGACGGTGGAAGCGGGCGACTTCCCGCAGAACGTGGTGGTCGGCAAGTCGGTGACGGTGCAGGGGCCGTTCCCTGCCACGGCGGGGCATCATGACGACCGCGACGGCACGGGCGAGGCGTCGATCCAGCCCGCGAGCGGCACCGCGCTCACCTTCGCCGCGCCGGATGCGGTGGTGCGGGGCCTGACCATCCAGGGCAGCGTGGCCGGTGGTACCGCCATCCGCGTGGGCAACGCCAGTGCGGACGGCATCGCCCTGACCCACTCGCGCATCGTCAACGTGAGCAACGGCTCGGGCATCGAGTCCGAAATCGGAGCGAACTGCGCCGTGGACGGCGTGGCCATCGTCGCCAACCTGTTCCGGGACATCGGCTACGTCAGCACCACCCACGCATCGCAGGGGCGCGGCATTCGCCTGGGCAACGGCCATTGCAACGTCCAGATCGTCGACAACGTCTTCGACACCATGCTGTATGCGGCCAACCTCAACGGCGGCAATTCCGACACGCTGCAAGGTCTGACCATCACGGACAACGAGGTGCGGAACACCGCCGGCACGGCGTTCGTGATCACCGCCACGAACGGAACGCTGATGGAGCGCAACACCGTGACGGCGGCTCCCGGCGGCCTGTTCATTTCCGACAAGACATCGAACTTCGTCGCAAGCTGCAATGCGTTCTCGGCGGGCAACAACGCGGTGTCTGCCGGCGTCTTCTTCGGCAACACGCCGAACGTCAATGTCCGCATCTTCCACAACGCGATCAGCGGCGGCGCCAACGACGTGCGCAACGCGCTGGCGGAGGGCCTCATCGTCGGTTCCAACTGGTACGACGGCGCGCCGCCGACGGCGAGCAGTACGGGCGGCGCCTTGCTGGTGGCCGATCCGCTGCCTGGCGATCCGACCAACGGCGGTGCGTTCGATGTGGACGAATGCGGCGATAACGCCGCTGTCGCCCTCGTGGCCGTGGGCGGTGGCGGGCAGTCCCGGCCGCTCAACCAGCCTTTCGTCACGCCGCTCACGGCGCGCCTGGAAGATGCCCTGTCCGGCGCGGTGATGGGGGAAACCGTCACGGTCGCGGCCCCGGCTTCGGGCGCATCGGCCCTGCTCACCGCCACCCTCGGCGGCACCCTGCCGGGGCTTGTCACCAACTACAACGGCATCGTGGAGACGACGGCCATCGCCAACGGCTACGCCGGCACCTACGACGTGACCGCGACGAACGACGATGCCGGTGCCGTCGCCTTCACGCTCACCAATACGGCATTGCCGCAGGTGGCTTTCGATCTGAACGGTCCGGTGGGCGGCGTACGGGTGGGTGAGGAAACGGCCTATACCGGCTACATCGGCAACGACGATCCGGATCTGACCGAGCCGGTGTTCCTGCGCCTGCGCGTGAGCGGCGGCACGCCGCTGGTCGCCGGCTACGTGCTGTTGTCGGTGGTCAATCCTGTCGGGCCGCCATGGCCGCCGCTGTTGCCGCTGACCTGGACCGAGGACTCCGGCAGCCTGGTCGCGGATTTCCCGGGCGATGCCGCCGGCATCCCGCTGACCAACTTCACGATCCAGCCCACGCCCTACGAATACCTGCACAACTTCCGCGTGGTGTATGGCAAGGCCGGCGTCTTCGTGGCGCACGTTGACCTGATCGGTGCGACGTCCGGCACGGTCTACGCCAGCGACGTGATTTCCACCGAGGTGATCGCCGAGCATGCCGGCATCGCGCTCGACATCACCGGCCCGGTGGCCGGCGTGGAGAAGGACGTGCCCACGGCCTACAGCGCCACGCTGGCCAATACCGCCGCCGAAGTGGCGGACAACGTGCTGGTGGAACTGGTCTTCACCCGCGACGGTGGCGTCGCGGGCGGCGACCTCACGGTTGAATACGATGCCGGCGGTGGCGTGTTCGACCTTCTGGTGCTCGACGCCAGCGAGCCGGGCGAACTGAGCGCGACGTTCGGCCCGCCGGGCGGTTTCACGCTGACGGAAGGGTATGACGCGACCACGGCGTTCCGCGTCACCTACCACCGTGCGCCGGACACCTTCCGCGTGGCCGCCACCGTGGTGGATGCGGTGCCCGATACCGATGGCGTGGCCATCTATGCCGCCGACAGCCATGCCACCGATGTCATCGAGGCCGATCCGGATGTGGACCTGCGCCTTTCCGGTCCGTTCGAGGCGTCCGATGGCGTGACGCCGGTCGCGGCACGCGTGGCCGAGCCGGTGATCATGCGTGGCGAACTGCGCAACGAGGGCGGCAACGTGCAGGATCCGGTGAGGGCGCGCTTCGTTGTCGGCGCCAGCTTCACGGGCATCGCCGACGATGACATCGTGGCGAGCTATGGCTTCGTGCCCATCGCGGCCGATTGCGGTGTGGCGACGTTCGCCGAGTCGGTGAGTTTCGCGGTCGTCGGCGACACGCTCACTGCGCAGACCGTGCCGCAGCCGCTGCCGCAAGGTACGGAGCTGGCCGTGTGCTTCAGGCTGGAGTTCCGGCACGCGGGCGTCTACAGCATCGGCGGCACGATCGTGGATGCCGACGATGCCAACGTGGCCCATGCCGCCGACAACCTCCAGGTGACGGTGGGCAAGGGCCAGGCGACGATCGCGCTCGCGGGACTGGGCGCTTTCGATTACGACGGATCGGCGCATCCGGCCACGGTGGACGAAACCACGCCTGCGGGCCTGGAAGCGGATGTCGTCATCACCTACAACGGCGGTTCGGCCGAGCCGGTGGCGGTGGGGGCGTACGCCGTGCTCGCCACGCTCGACCACCCCGATTACGAGGCCGCGCCCGTGGCCGGCCTCATCGTGATCGGCGCGCAGACGGGCACGGTGGTGTTCTCCCCGCCGTTGACGGGTGCGTATGGCGGCACCCACGCGGTGACGGCAACCATCGCCGAATCCGGCGAGGCCTGCGATGTCGCCGGCGTGCCGGGACCGCTCGCGCCGGTAGGCGGCTACACCGTCTTCGCCGCCTGCAACGGGGAGAACCACGTCGCCAGCGGCTCCGCCACCTACGTGGTGACGCCGGCATCCGCCAGCATCACGGTGAACGATGCCATCCGCCAGTTCACCGGGATGGCGCAGGTCGTCGTCGCCACCACTTCCCCGCCGGGCCTGCTCCACAGCGTGACCTACGCGGGCAGCGGCGCCACTCTCTATCCGCCCACGACCGTGGCTCCGGGCGCGGTGGGTTCCTACGCCGTGACGGCGACGATCGCCGACCCGAACTACACGGCCGCGCCGGATACGGCCACGCTCGTCATCGTCAACGATGTGGTGCTGACGCTGGGAGGCGATTCCGTCGGCGTGGCGCATACCGATCCGGCGACGTACTCGTTCTTCGAGGCCGATGCGTACAGCCCGGTAGCCGTGGAGCCGGTGGTGGTCGCGATGACGCTGAGCCGCCAGGGCGGCATCCTGCCGGGCGATGTGACGATGGAGTTCGCGTTCCATCCGGCCATCGACCCGGCCGAAACCTTCCAGCCCTTCACGCTGACGCCATGCGGTACGGACCTGTGCGGTGTGTTCGACGCCGGTGAACCGGCCGGCTTCGATCTGCCGCCGGCATCGTTGCCGACGACCTGGCGCGCCAGTTCCACGCGCGGCGGCCGCTACACCGTCACGGCGCAGATCGTGGGCGAGGCGAGCGGCACGGTCTACGCCACCGCCGCGCATGCGGTGGACGTGGCCGACCTGGGCCTGACCGGAAGCGGCAACGCCGCCGGCGTGGTGGGCGAGGCGGTGAGCACGGCGGCGACGCTGGGCAATGCCGGCGCCGCCGACCTGGGCGCGCACATGACGGGCACGCCGAACGACGAGAACGTGCGCGGCAGGTTCACCATCACGCTGCCGGGAGAAGCCTTGATCCCGGCCGACACCAGCGGCCCGGGCGGCAACTGCGGCAGCGCCGCCTGCGCCTCGCCCGACGTGCACGTGGAGTTCTTCAACCCGCTCTCGGGCAGCTACGTGCCGATCTACAACCTGCGCCAGGCCGGGGACGGCGTGAGCCTGTACGGCCACTTCGGCGCGCTGAGCGCCGGCGGGGTGCCGGTACCGGCGGGCTACACGGGAACGTTCCTGTTCCGCACCACGTTCCTGAGCCATCCGGGCACCTATACGGTGACCTCGCAGGTGGTGGGCGTGGACACGGGCAAGGTGTACGCGCAGGCGGCATCGCAGTCCATAGGCATCGACGTCGGCGCGGCGGCGAGCATCGTCGTCGTCTCCGGCGACGGCGGCGAGGCGGTGGTGGGCGGCAACGTCTACGACTTCGGCGACCTGGTCGTGGAAGTGCGCGACAGTGGCAACAACCCGGTATCCGGCGCGACGGTGGCGTTCAACGTCCTGCCGGGCGCGAACGGCGCGGGCGCCGCGCTGTCGGTGCCCGCGGCGACCGACGGCGACGGCCGCACCTACGTCACGGCCACTTCCAACACCGTCGCCGGCGCCTTCCAGGTCAGCGCCACGCTGTCCAACGGCGCGACGCTGGCGCATCCGTTCGCGTTGTCGAACAACGCCGACACCGACCCGGCGCAGGTACGCATCGCGATCGAGTCCGGCAGCGGCCAGACCGCGCAGGTGGGCAGCGTTTACGGCCTGCCGCTGGTGGCGAAGGTGACCGACTTCCACGGCAACCCGCTGGAAGGCGTGGATGTTGCGTTCTCGGCCCCGACGACGGGTGCGGGCGTGACGCCGGACAGCGTCGACGACACCGATGCCGACGGCCTGGCGAGCAGCGGTGCGCTCACGGCCAACGCCACCGCCGGTGCGGTCGCGGTGACGGCGCGCCTGGACGGCGCGGATTGCGATGCCGGCTCCGCGAATGCGATCTGCGAAGTCGCCTTCGCGCTGACCAACACCGCAGGCGGCGCCGACAGCGTGACCCTGGTGAGTTCCGCGGACGATGCGGTGGTCGGTACGGCCGGCGCCTACGCACTGACCGCCACCGTCGCGGACGCAGGCGGCAACCCGGTGCAAGGCGTCTCGGTGACGCTGATCGGCCCGAGCGCCGGTGCGGGCGTGGCTCCGGCGGTGTTCTCGGGCATCACCGATGCCGACGGCCGGGTGGCGCAGGCGTTCAATGCCAATACCGTGGCGGGTGTCTTCCAGGTGCAGGCGGTGGTGTCGGGCGTCGCCCCGGCCACGGTCGGGCTGGAGAACCTGCCGGGTGCGGCGGCGAAGATCGTCCACGTCTCCGGAAACGGCCAGTCGACGGTGGTGAACACCGCGTTCGCCGACCTGGCGGTGCGCGTGCTCGATGCCTACGACAACCCGGTGGCGGACGATGCGGCGGTGGAAGTGGAATTCGTCTCGGTGGACAACGGCAGCAACGCCGCGGCCGCCACGGTGAGCGCCACGGCGAACAGCGGCGTGGGCGGTCTCGCCTCCACCGCGGCCGTCGCCAACGGCACGGTCGGCAGCTACAGCGTCGTCGCCGGCTTCAACGGCACGAACGTGAGCTTCGCGCTGGAGAACACGCTGGGCAGCGCGACCATCGAGGACATCGTATGGGCCGACAACGGCCTGACCAGCATCCAGTACGACGGCGATCCGAAGGCGGCGACCGCCACGGTATCCGGCGGTCACGCCGTGGCGTTCGCCTACAACGGCAGCAGCACGGCCCCGACCGATGCCGGCGACTACCTGGTCACGGCCACGGTGGACGATGGCGTCGTCCATGGCACGGCCAGCGCGATGCTGACGATCGCGCCGGCGGCGGCCGGCAACACCGGCATCGTGCTGACCGGCGGCAGCTTCGTCTACGACGGCACCGCGAAGCCTGCGACGGTGGACAACCCGGGCGGGGTGGCCTACACGCTGGCCTACGACACCGGCAATGGTTTGCCGCCGGTGAACGTGGGCAACTACGTCGCGCTGCTGACGGTGACCGATCCGAACCACGCCTCGCAGTTCCTGACCGTGCCGATCGACATCGTGCCGGCCACGGTGACGCTGGGCTTCGGCAGCCTGAGCCACGTCTACGACAGCACGGCGAAGGCGGCCACGGTGACGACGACGCCGGCGGGCGTGACGGGCGTGAGCCTGGCCTACGGCCCGGATGCGGCGCCGACCAATGCGGGCAGCTACACGGTCACGGCCACGCTGTCGAATTCGAACTACACATTGACGGGCGCGACGACGGCCGAACTGGTGATCGCCCAGGCCACCGCGCAGATCTTCCTGTCGAACCTGACGCAGGTGTACGACGGTTCGGTGAAGTCCGCGGCGGTCGCCACGGCGCCGGCGTCGCTGGCCGGCGATGTGTCGGTGGTCTATGTGCCCGCGAACCCGGTCGATGTCGGCAGCTACGCCGTCACCGCGTCGTTGAGCGGGCAGCAGAACTACGCCGATGTGTCGGTCAACGCAACCCTGACCATCGTGGCCGCGACCATCGCCGGCTTCGAGATCGTCGGCGACGACGCGTTCACCGGCGTGGCCGGCGAGGCGCTGGCGGCCCCGCTGCCGACGGTGCGGGTGTTCGACACCAGCGACAACGGCGTCGCCAGCATCGGCGTGCTGTTCAGCGTGACGGCCGGCGACGGTTCGATCCTGGGCAACGGCACCGCCACGGTGACGACCGACGCCTCCGGCCATGCCACGGTGCCCGAGTGGGTGCTCGGCGCGGTGGCCGGCGGCAACACGCTGACGGCGCAGGTATCGGGCATCGGCGGCTTGCCGACGCTGGTGTTCAACGCCACCGGCACGCAGGAGGCGGATGTGTCGATCGGCAAGGCCGTCGATCTGGCGCAGGCCCATGCCGGCCAGGTGCTGACCTGGACCATCGTGGTGGAGAACGCCGGCCCGAGCACGGCCGAGGTCGAGCTGGCCGACGCCTTGCCGGATGGCCTGGAATCCATCGCCTGGACTTGCGTGGCCGATGGCGACGCGGTGTGCGGCGAGGCCGGCGGCAATGGCGACATCCAGTTCACCTCGGCCATTCCGGCGGGCGGCGGCATCACCGTCGTGGTGTCGGCCACGGTGGGCAGCGATGCGGCCATCGGCACGATGACCAACGAAGCCTCCGCGACCTGGGAGACGGGCGCGGCCACCGACAGCGCCAGCACCAGCATCGTGCACGCCGACACCGGCCCGTGCGCGATCTTCTGCGACGGTTTCGAGGACGAGCCGGAAGGCAAGGCCCTGGCGCTGCCGGGCGAGGATGTGGCCACTACGTCCGGCGTGCGCGGCTGGGTCGTGCATCCGGCCGGCTCCGGCACGCCGGGCGCGGCGCTGGAACTGGTCGATGCCTCCGGCAAGGCCGTGGCCTGGCTGGACACCCTCAAGGCCGGCGATGCGCAGTTGGTCCGCCTGCGCCAGCGCGGTGCCGATGGCTTCGAGCGCGCCGGCGCGTGGAGTCGCTGGCACGCGGGCCAGGCGCTGGGCTACGGCTGGGATCTGTCGACCGACGGACTGGTGCTGCGTTTCGCTCCCGCGGGCGGCGGCACGGCGGTGGTGGAACTGCACCTGCCCGCCGGCGCGCCGATCCCCGAGAGCGCCCGTGCGCTGAGGGCATCAGTACGCTGATCGCGCGGCTTCATCGGGGGAACGGCGGGACGGGGCCTTTGCTTCGTCCCGCCGCTTTTGGGCTCGTTGCGCGGGCGGACGTTTCCGGGGCGTCCGCGTTGTTGCGTGCGTAGGCGGCCTGCATGGCCTCGGATCGGGATGACGTCTCCTGACGGGCGACTTCCTCCTTCCGGCACTTTGCGTCCGGCTTCGCCCCTCCTACCATCGGCGCTTTCGTTCGCACGATGGAAGGGAGAAGCAGATGAGGCGGTTTCTGACAGGTTCGGCCCTGGTGCTGATGGCGGTCGGCGCGCAGGCCGCGCCGCGCGGGTTGACGGCGGAGGATCTGGTGGCGCTGGACCGGGTGTCCTCGCCGCTGTTGTCGCCCGACGGCAAGCGCGTGGTCTATGCGCTGCGCGAGGCCGATGTGGCGGCGAACAAGGCCGTCACTTCCTTGTGGATCCAACCGGTGAACGGCAGCGCGCCGGCGCGTCGCCTGACCTCCGCCAGCGCCAGCGCGGTATCGGCGCAGTTTTCCGCCGATGGCGCGTCGCTGTATTTCCTCTCGCCGCGTTCGGGGTCGATGCAGGTCTGGCGTCTGCCGCTGGCCGGCGGCGAAGCACAGCCGGTGACGGCCTATGCGCTGGACGTGGGCAGCTATCGCGTGTCGCCGGATGGCAAGGCCATCGCGCTCAGCTTCGAGGTGTTCAACGATTGCCCGGACCTGGCCTGTACCACGAAGCGGCTGGAGGAAACCGCCGCGAGGAAATCCACCGGCGTGCTGTACGACCGGCTGTTCGTGCGGCATTGGGATACGTGGAAGGATGGACGTCGCAGCCAGTTGTTCACCGCCGCCCTTGGCGGCGATGGGCGCGCCACGGTCGAGCCTGTGAAGGTGAGCCGCGACATCGACGGCGACGTACCGTCCAAGCCGTTCGGCGGTTCGGAGGAGTACACCTGGTCGCCCGATGGCAAGAGCCTGGTGTTTTCCGCGCGCATCGCCGGCAAGGGCGAGCCGTGGTCCACCAATTTCGACCTGTATCGCGTGCCGGCCGACGGCTCGGCCACGCCGGTCAACCTCACCGCCGACAATCCGGCCTGGGATACCGGCCCGGTCTTCAGCGCCGATGGCCGCACGCTGTACTACCTGGCGATGAAGCGCCCCGGCTTCGAGGCCGACCGCTTCGCGCTGATGGAAAAGAAGCTCTCCGACGGCGCCACGCGCGAGATCGCGCCCGATTGGGATTTCTCGGCGCACGGCATCGCGCTCTCGGCCGACGGCAGGCGCATCTACGCCGCCGTGGATGACACCGGCAACCATCCGATCCACGTCATCGACATCGCCAGCGGCAAGGCGCGCCGCCTGCCGGGCGTGGGACGCGTGGAAGGCCTGGACGTGGGCCGCGATGCGCTGGTGTTCACGCGCAGCACGCTGACTTCGCCCGCGCAGGTGTACGCGGCGCGGCCCGATGGCGGCGGCGAGCGCGCACTGTCGGCGTTCAATACGCAGGCGCTGGCCGACGTGCGCCTGGGCGAGTACGAGCAGTTCAGCTTCGCCGGCTGGAACGATGAAACCGTGCACGGCTATGTGGTCAAGCCGTGGAATTACACGCCGGGCGCGAAGTACCCGGTGGCCTTCATCATCCACGGCGGCCCGCAGGGTTCGATGGGCGACAGCTTCCACTACCGCTGGAACCCGCAGACCTATGCCGGCGCGGGCTTCGCCGCGGTGTTCATCGACTTCCATGGCTCCACCGGCTACGGCCAGGCCTTCACCGATTCGATCTCCGGCGACTGGGGCGGCAAGCCGCTGGAAGACCTGCGGAAGGGCTGGGCCGCGGCGCTGGCCAGGTACGACTTCCTCGATGGCGACCGCGCCTGCGCGCTGGGCGCCAGCTATGGCGGCTACATGATCAACTGGATCGCCGGCAACTGGAACGAACCGTGGAAGTGCCTGGTCAACCACGACGGCGTGTTCGACACCCGCGCGATGGGTTACGTCACCGAGGAGCTGTGGTTCACCGAATGGGAGAACGGCGGCACGGTGTTCGAGCAGCCGGCGAACTACGAGAAGTTCAACCCGCTCAACCACGTCGCCAAGTGGCGCGTGCCGATGCTGGTGGTGCAGGGCGAGAAGGACTACCGCGTGCCGGTGGACCAGGCGCTGGCGACGTTCACCGCATTGCAGCGGCGCGGGATCGAATCGCAGTTGCTGTACTTCCCAGACGAGAACCACTGGGTGCTCAAGCCGCAGAACAGCATCCAGTGGCACAACGCCGTGAAGGACTGGCTGGTGCGCTGGACGGGGGCGAAGTAGGTTCTCCCCGCGGCGGCCTCCACTTGCCGCCGCCATTGCGGCGGCTCTCGGCAGCCAGGCCGGCCGAATCCGGCATGGCCGTTTCCTCTCCTCCGCTGCCGGCGGGGGAGAGGATCAGGGCGAGGGGCACGGTGGCGAGCGCGTTTCTGGCCTGGCCGCTGGCGATTCCCCTCATCCCGGCTCTTTGCACCGTCGCTGGCGAGAGCCACGAGGTTCCCGCGCGGGGAATCGGGCCGCTACTGCGAGGCCGAGGTCACGTCCTTCTGCCGCAGCGTCGAGAAGTTCGGCGAGATGCGCAGCAGCAGTTTTTGCAGGTCGGCGTGGCCGTGCGTGCCGGTCTTGGCGAGCAGGCGCTTGACGTGGCTGCGCACCGTGTCGCGGCGGATCAGGAAGGTGTTGGAGATTTCCTCGGTGCCCATGCCCGCCATCAGCGCGTCGGCGATGCGCGCCTCCGCGCCGGTGAAGTCGAAGGCGCGGCGCAGTTCGTCCAGGGTATGGCGTGGCGCGGGTTGTCGTGTGTCGATCATGGTCAGCAGCGCCACGGCGGCGCTGCTGGGCTTGCGTTCGTCCAGCAGGGAGAGGATGCCGTAGTGGTGCGGCGGGCCTTTGCGCCGGCCCGGCAGTGCCTCCAGGTGCGACCGGGAGGTCGGGTGGTGCAGGCGCTCGATGGCCGCCGGCACCCACGAGGCGTGGTCCATCAGCCGGCCGGGAAGCAACTGGTCGTCGGCCAGCCGCACCTGCCGGCCCTCCCGCGCGAGCGTGGTGGCCGCGCGATTGCAGGCGACGACGCGGGCGTGGGCATCGAGCAGGAACACCGGCTGGTTCATCAGGTCCATGCCGGCCCGCAGCGCATCGCGTTCGCGCCGCGCTTCCGACAGCGCGTAGCGCAGGCGCAGCGGAACGGCGATCTGGCTGTGGAGCAGGTCGATCAGTTCGCGTTCCTGGCACGAGAACGGTGCCTGGTCGGCGCGCCGGAACAGGCGCAGGCCGGTGCGCTGGCGTTCGTCCGGCGCGGCGTAGCGGCAAAGGCCGTGCGCCAGATCGCCGTGCCGCGCGAGGAAGCGCAGGTGGAACGGCGTGCGGCGCATCGCGGCGGGTGCCAGCACGTCTTCCGAGGACAGGCAACGGTTCTCCCGGATGCAGCGTTGTTGCACCGCTTCGGACGCGAACGGGTCGATCATGCGGAAGTGGGCGGCATAGTCGTTGAAGAAATCCTGGTCGGTGGCGGCGCTGCAGCGCAGTTGCGGCTGCCCGGCGTGTTTGGCCCAGGCGTAGAAGAACGCCTGTTCGCAGGGCACGACGGCGGTGATCGCCTCCAGCGCCAGGCGCAGGGCGCTGGCATCGTCCGGCGCCGCATCCAGGTCGGCCAGGAGCTGGAAGATCACGGCCTCGGGCGTGCGGGGCGGGGCGGCGGCGTCGGGGCGGATGCGCTCGGTGGTCATGTCCGGGCGTTCCCGCTGGTGGTGGCGTGCGTGGCGGCAGGTTCGGTGTGGTTCGGATGCATTGGTGGCCCCCTGGGTGTGCTTGCGCGGCTGGTGGGAATTAATTCCAATTGAATCAATTGGTTGGAATTATTCTGCGCGTGCGAATGTGCGCTCTGGGTATTTAGGCACACGGATGGGGGGTGGCGGTATCAGAGAAGTCTTACCCCAGTTGGGTGAAACGGGCGATGGCCGCGCCGATGTCCTCCTCGCCGGGTGCTTCGCATCGGGCACGGGCCTTGCTATACTGCGCGGCCCGGTCCGCCAGGATCGGGTGCAGTACCGCCCGGCATCGCCGGGCCATCAAGCGGATGCGAGCCCAGGAGGCAAGCGCGGGCAACCGCCGCTCGCATCGGTGACATAAACAGCGGCGCACAGCCGCACCTCAAGGAAACACGTCATGCCCAAGATCAAGACCAACCGGGCGGCGGCCAAGCGCTTCCGGAAGACCGCTTCCGGCAAGTTCAAGTGCGGCCACGCCTTCAAGAGCCATATCCTGACCAAGAAGGCCACCAAGCGTAAGCGCAACCTTCGCGGTACCAACCACGTTCGTGCCGAGGACGCAGGTCGCGTCCAGCGCATGCTTCCCTACCTCTAAGGAGCGCTGAGCCATGGCACGAGTCAAACGTGGAGTCATCGCGCGCCGCCGCCACAACAAGGTGCTGTCGCGCGCCAAGGGCTATTACAACGCCCGTCGCAAGGTCTATCGCGTCGCCAACCAGGCCGTCATCAAGGCCGGTCAGTACGCCTACATCGGCCGCAAGCAGCGCAAGCGCCAGTTCCGCGCGCTGTGGATCGTCCGCATCAACGCGGCGGCGCGCCAGTTCGGCCTGTCCTACAGCCGCCTGATGAACGGTCTGAAGAAGGCCGACATCGCGCTGGACCGCAAGGTGCTGGCCGACATCGCGGTGCACGACATCGCCGCGTTCGGCGCGATCGCGCAGAAGGCCAAGGACGCGCTCGCGGCGTAATCCGGGAGGCGGCGTCCGCGCCGTCCAGCACCCGATGGCGGTTCTTTGCCGCCCACGCATGGGGAAGGGCGCAAGCTCTTCCCCATGTTCGTTTTCAGACGAATGAAATGCCGGCATCGCCGGCCGGAAGGGATCGGAATGGACGATCTGAACACGCTCACCGACGCGGCGCTGGCCGAGATCGACGCCGTCGCCTCGCTCGATGCGCTCGATGCGATCCGCGTGCGCCTGCTCGGCAAGGCCGGCAGCGTCACCGCGCAGTTGAAAAGCCTCGGCAAGCTGCCGCCGGACGAACGCAAGGCGCAGGGCGAGCGCATCAATATCGTGCGCGACCGCCTCGGCGAGGCGCTGGCGCGGCGCAAGGCCACGCTGGAGCAGGCCGCGCTGAGCGCGCGCCTGGCTTCCGAGCGCATCGACATCACCCTGCCGGGCCGCGATGGCGGGCGCGGCGCGGCGCATCCGGTGTCGCGCGCGCTGGCGCGCATCGTCGCGATATTCGAGCGCCTCGGCTACCAGGTGGCCGATGGTCCGGAGATCGAGGACGACTGGCACAACTTCGAGGCGCTGAACTTCCCGCCGCACCATCCGGCGCGCGCGATGCACGACACCTTCTACTTCCCCGATGGCCGCCTGCTGCGCACCCACACCTCCCCGGTGCAGATCCGCGCCATGCAGGGACGCACGCCGCCGATCCGCATCATCGCGCCGGGCAAGGTCTACCGCAGCGACAGCGACCAGACCCACACCCCGATGTTCCACCAGGTCGAGGGCCTGCTGGTGGACGAGACCTCCAGCTTCGCCGACCTCAAGGGCACGCTGAAGCAGTTCGTCGATGCTTTCTTCGAGCGCGACTTCTCCATGCGCTTCCGCCCCAGCTACTTTCCCTTCACCGAGCCCTCGGCCGAAGTGGACATCGCCTGGGACCGCGGCGACGGCAGCGAGCCGGGCTGGCTGGAAGTGCTGGGCTGCGGCATGGTGCATCCGAACGTGCTGCGCAACTGCGGCATCGACCCGGAGCGCTACAGCGGCTTCGCGTTCGGCCTGGGCGTGGAGCGCTTCGCGATGCTGCGCTATGGCGTCTCGGACCTGCGCAGCTTCTTCGACAACGATTTGAGGTTTCTCAGGCAGTTTGCCTGAGTGCTTTTGAGCCGTCATTCCTGCGGAAGCGGGAATCCAGTTTTCCGCACGAGCGACCCAAGGACTGGATTCCTGCCCGCGCAGGGATGACGCGGTCATAAACCTTCGGAAGATTCCCATGAAATTCCCCGAATCCTGGTTGCGCGAACACGTCGCCGTCGATGCCGACCGCGACACGCTGGCCGCCACGCTCACCGCCATCGGCCTGGAAGTGGAAGCCGTCGAAACCATCGGCGCGGCCTTGCCCGGCGTGGTGGTGGCGCAGATCGTTTCCTGCGAAAAGCATCCGGAGGCCGATCGCCTCAGGCTGTGCCAGGTGTCCATCGGCAACGAGACGGTGCAGATCGTCTGCGGCGCGCCGAACGCGCGCGAGGGCCTGAAAGCGCCGCTGGCCACCGTCGGCGCGCTGCTGCCGGGCGATTTCTCGATCAAGCCGGCCAAGCTGCGCGGCATCGAGTCGTTCGGCATGCTGTGTTCGGCCAAGGAACTGGGCATCGACGCCGACGCTTCGGGCCTGCTCGAACTGCCTGACGACGCGCCGGTCGGCACGCCGATCGCCGAGTACCTCGGCCTGCCCGACGCCAGCTTCGAGCTCAAGCTCACGCCCAATCGCGCCGACTGCTTCTCCGTGCGCGGCGTGGCCTACGACGTGGCCGCGGCGCTGGGCAGCAGCGTCAACGCCTTCGAGATTCCCGCCGTGCCCGCGCGCGTGGACGATGCCGTGCAGGTGGTGCTCGACGCGCCGGCCGATTGCCCGCGCTATTGCGGCCGCGTGATCCGTGGCGTGAACCCGGCTGCGGCCTCGCCGCTTTGGATGCGCCAGCGCCTGCAACGCGCCGGCCTGCGCCCGATCAGCCTGCTGGTGGACATCACCAACTACGTGATGCTCGAACTCGGCCAGCCGATGCACGCTTTCGATCTGTCCACGCTGAAGGGCGCGATCCACGTGCGCCGCGCACGCGAAGGCGAACGCCTGACCCTGCTCGACGAGCGCGAGGTCGCGCTCGATCCGGGGTTCCTGGTGATCGCCGACGAAGCACGCGCGCTGGCCGCGGCCGGCGTCATGGGCGGCTTCGATTCGCGCGTCACCGACACCACGGCGGATGTGTTCCTGGAGAGCGCCTTCTTCGCGCCCGAAGCCATCGTCGGGCGTGCGCGCAGGCTCGGCCTGCATACCGATTCCTCGCACCGCTTCGAGCGCGGCGTCGATCCCGAGCTGCCGCGCCAGGCGCTGGAACGCGCCACCGCGCTGGTGCTTTCCATCGGCGGCGGCGAACCCGGCCCGGTGGTCGAGGTGGTCGATGCGCAGCGCTTCGTCGCCAGTCCGCCGGTGCGCCTGCGCGCCGCGCGCCTTGCGCGCGTGCTGGGCATGGACGTGCCCGATGCGGAAGTCGAGCGCATCCTGCGCGCCCTCGGCATGGGCGTGTCGGCCGATGCCGAGGGCTGGCTCGTCGCGCCGCCGTCGCGCCGCTTCGACATCGCCATCGAGGAAGACCTGATCGAGGAAATCGCGCGCATCCACGGCTACGACCGCGTGCCGCTGCATGCGCCCACCGGCCAGATCCAGCTCGCGCCGCTGCCGGAAACGCAGGTGCCGCTGGCTGCCTTCACCGCGCAACTGGCCGCGCGCGACTACTACGAGGCGATCAACTACGCCTTCCTCGATGCCGCCGTGCTCAAGACCTGGAGTGCCGATGTCGACGCCGTGGCGCTGGTCAATCCGCTCTCGGCCGAACTGGGCGTGATGCGTACCGCGCTGCTGCCCGGCCTCGTGGAAGCGCTGCGCCGCAACCTCGCGCGCCAGCAGCCGCGCGTGCGGCTGTTCGAGGCGGGCCGGGTGTTCCGCAAGGGCGAGAATGGCCCGGTCGAAGCCTTGCACCTGGCGGGCGTCGCCTGCGGCCCGGCGCGTGCCGAACAGTGGGGCGACCGCGCGCGCGAGGTCGATTTCTTCGACGTGCGCGGCGACCTGGATTCGCTGCTGGCGCTGACCGGCGCGCAGGGCGAGGTCGGCTTCGGGCCGGCCGAACTGCCGTGGCTGCATCCGGGACGCAGCGCGCGGATCGAACGCGAGGGCGCAAGCCTGGGCCACATCGGCCATCTGCACCCGGCCCTGTTGCATGCGCTTGACATCGATCAGGAAGTGGTGGTGTTCGAGCTGGATGCCACGCTGCTCTCGCAACGGGCCGTGCCGGCCGCGCGCGAACTCTCGCGCTTTCCGTCGGTACGTCGCGATCTGGCTGTGATCGTCGCCGAAACCGTGCCCTGGAGCACACTGGAAGCCAGTCTCGCGCGCTCCTTGGGCGGATTGTTGCGGCGCGTCGTGCCATTTGATGTGTACCAAGGCAAGGGCACCGAAACAGGTTTCAAGAGTGTCGCTATGGGCTTGATTTTGCAGGACGATTCGCGCACGCTTGGAGAACAGGATATTGAGAAGGCTGTCGCGGCGGCGCTGGATGGTCTGGCGCAGGATTGCGGCGCGTTACTCAGGGGGGTGTGATGGCGTTGACCAAGGCCGACATGGCCGAACGGTTGTTCGAGGACGTGGGCCTCAACAAGCGCGAGGCCAAGGAATTCGTGGATGCGTTCTTCGATACGCTCAGGGAAGCGCTGGAGGGTGGACGCCAGGTGAAACTGTCGGGCTTCGGCAATTTCGACCTGCGCCAGAAGAACCAACGCCCCGGCCGCAATCCCAAGACGGGCGAGGAAATCCCCATTTCCGCGCGCACCGTGGTGACATTCCGGCCGGGTCAAAAACTCAAGGAGCGGGTGGAAGCGTATGCTGGACCCGGGCAGTAACCGCGAGCTTCCGCCGATCCCGGCCAAGCGTTACTTCACCATCGGTGAAGTCAGCGAACTGTGCGACGTGAAACCGCACGTGCTGCGCTACTGGGAGACCGAATTCCCCAACCTCAAGCCGGTCAAGCGCCGCGGCAACCGGCGCTATTACCAGCGGCACGACGTGCTGACCATCCGCCAGATACGCTCGCTGCTGTACGACCAGGGCTTCACCATCACCGGCGCGCGCCAGCGCCTGGAAGGCGAGCAGGGCAAGGCCGAGGCCAGCATCTCCACCCAGATCGTCCGCCAGGTGCGGATGGAACTGGAAGAAGTGCTGCAACTGCTGCGGCGCTGAACCCGACGCGCTCCGATGGCTGTGGCGATAACGCCATTTCTGTTATCATGCGCAGCTCGCCGCAGTGGCGGCGGGCTCAGGATCCACCCCGTCGGGGTATAGCGCAGCCTGGTAGCGCACTTGTCTGGGGGACAAGTGGTCGTCGGTTCAAATCCGGCTACCCCGACCAATCAACCAGCGGCGGCACGAATCAACGGTTCGTGCCGCCGTTTTCGTTTCCGGGCGCCTACCGGCAACGTACCACCGGCGGCGGACCTTCCCGGCCCGGCACCTGCACGAAGCGCGGGGTTTCCTCGTCCAGCGCCAGCGCGGTGAGTTTGCCGCCCCAGACGCAGCCGGTGTCGATGCCGTAGGCGCCGTTGGCGATGCACAGGCCCAGGGTGGACCAGTGGCCGAAGACGAGCCTGGTTTCGCGGGCAACCTGGCCCGGGACGGAAAACCACGGGTAGATGCCCGGTTTCTGCGTGCCGGGAGCGCCCTTGTCGCCGAAGGCGATGGTGCCGCGCGGCGAGCAGAAGCGCAGCCGGGTGAACACGTTGATGATCGCGCGCATGCGGTCCAGGCCGTTCAGGCGCGGGTGGAAGGTGTCCGGGGTGTTGCCGTACATCGCGCCGAGCAGCTTGGCGTACTGCTTGCCGTGCAGGCGCTGGTGCACTTCGGCGGCGTGGCGTTCGGCCTGCGCGATGCTCCAGCGTGGCGCGAGGCCGGCGTGCACCATGCTCCATCCGAGTTTGCGGTCGACGTGGATCAGCGGGCGCTGGCGCAGCCAGTCGATGAGTTCGTCGCGGTCGGGCGCGAACAGCACTTCGCGCAGGTCGGGATTGACCCGGGCCTGGTCCTCCTCGCGCCGCAGCGAGATGGCCAGCAGGGAGAGATCGTGGTTGCCGAGCACCACTTCGCTGTGGATGTGGAGCGATTTCACCAGCCGCAGGGTTTCCAGCGACTGCCCGCCGCGATTGACCAGGTCGCCGCAGAACCACAGGTGATCTTGCGCGGGATCGAAGCGGATGGCGTCGAGCAGGCGGCAGGTGGCGTCGTGGCAGCCTTGCAGGTCGCCGATGGCCCAGGTCGTCATCAGTGCAGGGTTCGCGGGATCGACAGGGTGAACTGCGGGATCGGGGATTCGAACTGGGTGCCGTCGTCGGCCAGCCACAGGTAGCTGCCGCGCATCGTGCCCACGATGGTTTCCAGCACGGCGCCGGAGGTGTACTCGAAATCCTCGCCCGGCCGCAGGCGGGGCTGCTCGCCGATCACGCCCTCGCCGCGCACTTCCTCGATGCGGCCGTTGGCGTCGGTGATGATCCAGTGCCGCGCAAGGAGCTGCGCCGGGGCGTCGCCGCGATTGGCCAGGCGGACGGTGTAGGCGAACACGTAGCGGTTGTCGGCCGGCGCGGATTGCTCGTCGAGATAGCGCGTGCGGACCTGGATGTCGATGACGTGGCGGGGCGGCTGTTCCATGACGGTCAGTTTACAAAGGGACGACAGGCGAACAAACCGCGCCGTGCGCGGCGCGCGTCATCCCGTGGCCAGGAGATTGGACAGCGCGACGAAGCGCGCCACCTCGATGCGCTCGGCGCGGTCGGAAGGGTCGATGCCGGCGGCGGCGATCTGCTCGGGTGTGCAGACCTCGCCCAGCGCGTTGCGCAGGGTCTTGCGGCGCTGGCCGAAGGCGGCCTTGACGATGCGCGAGAACGCGCCATGGTCGTCGATGCCGATCTGTCCAGGCGGGCGCGGCACCAGCCGCACCACGGCCGAATCGACTTTCGGCGGAGGCCGGAACGCGCCGGGCGGCACGCGGAACAGCGACTGCACGTTCGCATACGCCTGCAACATCACCGAGAGCCGTCCGTATACCTTGCTGCCCGGCTCGGCCGCCATGCGGTCCACGACTTCCTTTTGCAGCATGAAGTGCATGTCGGCGATGGCGCTGGCGTGGTCGAGCGCATGGAACAGGATCGGCGAGGAGATGTTGTAGGGCAGGTTGCCGACGAGGCGGACCGGCGTGCCGCCGGCCAGTTCGGAAAGGTCCACGGCGAGCACGTCGGCATGGACGATGCGCAGCGGCGCGAGCTCGGCGCCGATGCGTTCCAGGCCGGCGATCAGGTCGCGGTCGAACTCGATCACGGTCAGTGCCGGCGAAGGCGGCGCATCGCCGGAAACGGCGAGGATGCGGCGCAGCAGCGGCAGCGTCAGCGCGCCCTGGCCGGGGCCGATTTCGACGAGGCGCTCGCCCGGTTTCGGATCGATGGCGCGGACGATCTTCTCGACGATGCCGGCGTCGTGCAGGAAGTGCTGGCCGAGTTGCTTTTTTGTCCGATAAGAGGCGTCGTTCACGGGATCAGGCCAGGAGTCGGGGTGCGAGCGCGGCGCGGCGGGCGGCGAATTCGCCGGCGCGCCGCGCCGCGAGGATCAGGCTGGAGGCATCGGCCACGCCGCGCCCGGCCAGTTCCAGCGCGGTGCCGTGGTCCACGGCCACGCGCACGTAGGGCAGGCCGAGGGTGATGTTGACGGCATCCTCGAAGCCGGCGTGCTTGAGCACGGGCAGGCCCTGGTCGTGGTACATCGCCAGCACCGCATCGAAGCCGGCGAGCTTGCCCGGCAGGAAGGCGGTGTCGGCCGGCAGCGGGCCGATCAGGTGCATGCCGCGCGCGCGCAGGCGTTGCAGCGCCGGTTCGATGACCTCGATTTCCTCGCGCCCCAGATAACCGCCTTCGCCGGCGTGCGGATTCAGGCCGAGCACGGCGAGGCACGGGGCGGGGATGCCGAAGTCCGACAGCAGCGCGGCATGCACGGTTTCGATGGTGTCGGTGAGCGATGCCTGCGAGATGGCGTCGGGCACCGCGCGCAGCGGCAGGTGCGTGGTCGCCAGCGCCACGCGCAGCCGCGAGGAGGCCAGCATCATCACCACGTCGCAGCCGGCCTCGCGCGCCAGCAGCTCGGTGGTGCCGGTGTAGGCGATGCCGGCATCGTTCAGGGCGCCCTTGTGCACCGGGCCCGTGACCAGGCCGGCCAGGGTGCCGTCGCCGGCCAGCCGCGCGGCTTCGATCAGGCCGTCGTGCACGTAGGCGGCGTTGCGCGGATCGGGCGTGCCGAAATGGCTGGGCACGGCGCGGGGACGGTGCAGCAGGCGCAGCTGGCCGGGCGCGGCGTGCGCGGCATCGGCCGGAAGCAGGTCGAGCGGCAGGCCGATGGCGCGCGCGGCTTCGCGCAGCAGGTCGCCATCGCAGATCGCCAGCAGTGCGGCGGCGTGCGGCGTCTGCGCCAGCCGCACGCACAGTTCCGGCCCGACGCCGGCCGGCTCGCCGGGAATCAGGCCGAGCAACGTGGGCGAAGGGCCGGTCATGGTGGAAAGCTCATCGCGGCGCGGTCGCCGCCGAGGGTTCAGGAGCTGCCGAGGCGCTCGTCGACGTAGGACTCGTCGCGCAGCTGGCGCAGGAAGCGGTCGAACTCCTCGTCGGCCTTGCGCCGCACGATGAGCTCGCGCATGCGGTTGCGCTGGGCTTCGCGGGTGATGTCCTGCTCGCGGGTTTCAAGGCGCTGGATCAGGTGCCAGCCCACGTCGCTCTGGAACGGCTCGGACACCTGGCCGTCGGCCAGCCCGGTGAGCACGTTGGCCACGGCCTGCCCCCATGCGTTGAGCGGGAACCAGCCCATGTCGCCGCCCTGGGAACGGGTGACCTGGTCGTCCGAGGCTTCGCGCGCGAGGGTGGCGAAATCCTCGCCGGCCCTGACGCGCGCGAGCAGGGAGTCGATCTTCGCGCGCGCCTGGTCGCGCGTGACCAGGTCGGTGGTGCGGACCAGGATGCTGCGGGCGCGGTATTCGGTGAGGGTTTCCACCGTCTGGTCGCGGCTGTCGATGAGCTGGATCAGGTTGTAGCCGCTGGGGCCGCGCAGCGGCTGGGAAACGTCGCCCTTCTGCATGGACGGCAGCACGTTGGCGAACAGCGGCGGAATCTCGTCCATGCCGCGCCAGCCCATGTCGCCGCCTTCCAGCGCGGTCTGGTGGTCCGAATAGCGCATCGCGGCGGCGGCGAAATCCATCTCGCCGCGCGCGATCAGGTCGCGGATGCCCTCGATCTTGGTGCGCGCGGTGTCGATCTGCTCGGGCGTGGCGCCGTCGGGCGTGCCCACCAGCAGGTAGCCCAGGTGCACCTGGCGCTGATCCTCGCCGCGCGCGGCCAGGGCGTTGTCGATCTCGCTCTCGCTGACCGTGACACGGCTCTGCACGAAGTTCTGCTGCAAGCGCGAGACGATGAGTTCGTCGCGCACCTGCTGGCGGAAGTCCTGGTAGCTCACGCCGTCGCGCGCGAGCTGGGCGCGCATCTGGTCGGGCGTGATGCCCTGCTGCTGGGCGATGCGGGCCAGGGTCTGGTCCAGTTCGATGTCGCCCACGCGCAGGCCCATGGCCTCGGCGCGTTGCAGTTGCAGGCGCATCGTGACCAGGCGTTCGAGCACCTGCTTCTCCAGCACGTTGGCCGGCGGCAGCTGGTCGGCGCGGTCGGCGAAACGCAGGCGGATGTTGCGCACGGCCTGGTCCAGTTCCGAGCGCAGGATCACGTCCTCCTCGACCACGGCGACGATGCCGTCGATCGGCGAGGTGTGCAGGGCCTGGGCGAAGGCGATGGGCGACAGGCCCAGGAACAGAACGAGGGCGAGGAGACGTGCGGGGAGTCGGGTCATGGCTTGGAATCGATGGCGGAAGCGGCGAACGGAAGGTCCGTCGGGAGCCGCGCGAGGTGGCTGGCTCGGTGGTTTTACGGGGTATAGCCGAGAATAGCACGCTCCAGAAGCTCGCCGGACTTGCGGCCCAGCGTGGACAGGCCCTTCAGTTCAAGTTCGACGTAGAGGCTGGTATTGCGCTCGCTCTCCACGTTGCGCACGTAGCGCCGCGCCAGGATGCGCGTGGCCAGGCAGCAGTTCTCCCACTCCACCCCCGCGAAGGCTTCCAGCGTGCTGTCGTCCAGCAGCGAGTAGTTCCAGCGCCCGACCAGCCGCCAGCGTTCGTTCAGCGGCACCAGCGCGGAGACGTCGAACTGTTCCAGCGTCACCCGGTCGGCCATGCCGGTGCGCGCGTCGCGGCGGAAGCGGTAGGCGAAATTGACCACGCCGGCGCTGCCCCAGCGGTACTGGGCGCGCAGGGTGGAAAGGTCCGACAGTTCCCGGTGCGGGTCCCACTGCTGGCTGACGCCCACGCTCCAGCGGTCGTCCAGCATCAGTTCGGCGTCGGCGACGTAGGCCGAGCCGGCCCGGTCCACCGCGGCGATGCCCGGCATCTGCACGCGCTGGTCCCGGAAGTAGCGGATCTGCCCGAGGCTGGCCGAGAGTCGCTCGCGCCCGGTGTCCTCCTCGAAGAAGCGCGTGGTCACGGCCACCGTGGCCTGGTTGGCGTCGGACTGGCGATCCGCGCCGGCGAAGCGGTTGGTGCGGAACAACTGGCCCCAGCTGAAGCCCAGTTCCTGCGAATCGAACACCGGCAGGCCGGTCTGGTCGCGGTAGGGGACGTTGAGATAGTGGAAGCGCGGCTCAAGCGTCTGGAGCATGCGCGTATCCAACCAGTTCGCCGGACGCTCGAACACCAGCCCGCCATCCACGCTCAGGATCGGCGTGGTGCGCGAGGGCGAGGTGTCGGGGTAGTCGGCGCGGTAGTCGCCGTCGAGCTGGTACTGGGTGTGGCGCAGGCCCAGTTCCGAGCGCAGGAAGCCGGCGGCGCGCTCGTAGCGCCAGGCCAGGTACGGGTACAGGTCCACGCGCGTCGCGCCGGGGCGCTGGCTGTGCTCGAACACCACGCCCTCGCTGCGCAGGCCGGTGGCCAGGCCGCCCGCGAACGGGCGCTCCCAGGCGAACAATGCGCGCGGCAGGCGGCGGAAGGGTTCGGCGCTGTCGGGGATGTACGGGTCGGCGATGGTCCATTCCTGCACCGCCACGCTCGCGTTCCAGGTCGCGCCGCGCCCGAGCAGGGTGGCGTGGCTTTCCAGCAGACTGGTGGCGGCCATCGACAGCGAATCGCCGAAGTCCTCGAAATAGCGGTCGTCGGAAATGTGGTTGATGTTGGAGACGAACTGCCAGTTGTGGCCGAGGCGGCCGCGGTGTTCCCAGGTGAGCGTGCCGCGATCGGAGCCGGTCTGGTCGTCGTTGGGCAGCCAGGCGCCGTAGAGCTCGCCGCTGTGGTTGTCGGTGAGGTAACGGAACTGCGCGCCCAGCATCGCGCCGCGCTTGGTCATCAGGCGCGGGATCAGGGTGGCGTCGTAGTTGGGCGCGAGGTTCAGGTAATACGGCGCGGCGATGTCCACGCCGCGCGAGCGCGAGGCGCCGAGCGAGGGGAACAGGAAGCCGCTCTTGCGCCGGTCGTCGATGGGGAAGCTCGCCACCGGCAGGTACAGCAGCGGCACGCCGCCCAGGCGCAGCGTGGCATGGCGCGCGGTGGCGATGCCTTCGGCCTGGTCGATGTCCAGGCGCCCGGCGCGGATCACCCACTGGCGGTCGCCCGGATCGCAGGTGGTGTAGGAAACGCCGTCGAGCCGGCTCCTGTCGCCTTCGTTGGCGGCGCGCTCGGCCTCGCCGTTCCCGCGCATGCGCAGCAACTGGTAGCGCAGCGATTCAAGCTCGGCGCGATCGTTTTCCAGTTCGCCCTGCGCGCGCGCGGCTTCCATCAGCATCCCGCTGTCCTGGTACTGCACCCGGCCTTCGGCGCTCCAGGCCTCGCGTTCCGGGTCGTAGCGCATCAGCGCCGCCGCCACGCGCTGATCGGCGCGCAGGATTTCCACGTCGCCGCTGAGCACGTAGTCGCGCTGGTCGTGGATGTCGAAGCTTTCCGCGTACAGCGTGGTCTGCGCCTGCTCGCGCTCGCTTTCCAGGCCCAGGTCGGGGCGGTAGAACTCGTACAGCGCATTGGGCCTGCACAGCACCCATTGCGCGGGGTCGTATTCCGCGCGGGAGGCGGCGCCGGCCTGTGGGGCGGCGAAGCCGGCGGCCAGCGCGGTGGCGAGCGAAAGGGCGAGGCGGGTGCGGGGCACTGGGAAATCGTCCGGCCAAAACGGCTGCCAGCTTGCCGCAAACCGGCGCGCGACGGCAATGCGGCGGCGGCAAGCGCCTTCTGCCGCGCAGGCGCATGGCTTGTTGCACCGCACCCATAAAGAGTACAATTTTCGTCCTCTTTACGGTGGGGACGTGATGCCACTCGCCGTATGCCATTCCCGCAGGAACCGCCATGCTGCGCGTCACCCGCCTGACCGACTACGCCACCTTGCTGATGACCGTGCTGGCCGCCGCGCCCGATACGGTGCACAGCGCGGCGGCGCTGGCCGAGCGCACCCACCTGGAACTGACCACGGTGAGCAAGGTGCTCAAATCCCTGGCCCAGGCCGGGCTGGTGGAAGGGCTGCGTGGCGTGAACGGCGGCTATCGCATGGCGCGCGCGCCGCAGGCGGTCAGCCTGTTCGAGATCGTCGAGGCCATCGAAGGCCCGCTGGAAATGACCGAATGCAGCGGCGACCACTCGCGCTGCGAGCACGAATCCCATTGCGGCGTCGCCCCGCACTGGCGCCAGGTCAACGACATCATCGCCGATACCCTGCGCGGCATGACCCTGGCGCAGATGCTCGACCCGCCCGTCGCGCCGCCCGCCCGGCGCCGCATCGAGCTGCGGCTCGCGACCTGAACCCCAAGGCAGCCATGGCAACCGAACGACAAGACATCGAACAGGCGCTGGCCCGGCGCTACGAGGCCGGCTTCGTCACGCAGATCGAATCCGACGCGCTGCCGCCGGGTCTCTGCGAGGACACCATCCGCGCCATTTCCGCGCGCAAGGATGAACCGGAGTGGATGACGCAGTGGCGGCTTTCGGCCTATCGCCACTGGCTGACGATGCCGATGCCGCACTGGGCCAAGCTGAAGATCGCGCCCATCGACTTCCAGGCCATCAGCTACGACTCCGCGCCGAAGGGGCCCAAGTACGCCTCGCTGGACGAAGTGCCCAAGGAACTGCTGGACACCTACGACAAGCTCGGCGTGCCGCTGCACGAGCGCGCGCGTCTGGCCGGCGTGGCGGTGGACGCGGTGTTCGATTCGGTCTCCGTGGGCACCACCTTCCGCAAGGAACTGGCCGAGAAGGGCATCGTCTTCTGCTCGATGAGCGAGGCCATCCGCGAGCATCCGGAACTGGTGAAGCAGTACCTGGGCAGCGTGGTGCCGGTGGGCGACAACTACTTCGCCGCGCTCAACTCGGCGGTGTTCTCCGACGGCAGCTTCGTGTTCGTGCCGGCCGGCGTGCGCTGCCCGATGGAACTGTCCACCTATTTCCGCATCAACGCGCGCGACACCGGCCAGTTCGAGCGCACCCTCATCGTGTGCGAGGAACGCGCGCAGGTCTCGTACCTTGAAGGCTGCACCGCGCCGATGCGCGACGAGAACCAGCTCCACGCCGCCGTGGTGGAACTGGTGGCGCTGGAGGATGCGAACATCAAGTATTCCACCGTGCAGAACTGGTATCCCGGGGACGAGAACGGCGTCGGCGGCATCTACAACTTCGTCACCAAGCGCGGCGAGTGCCGTGGCGCGCGCAGCAAGATTTCCTGGACGCAGGTGGAAACCGGCTCGGCGATCACCTGGAAATACCCGAGTTGCGTGCTGCGTGGCGACGACTCTGTCGGCGAGTTCCACTCGGTCGCGCTCACCCACCACGCGCAGCAGGCCGACACCGGCACCAAGATGATCCACATCGGCAGGAACACCAAGTCCAAGATCGTCTCCAAGGGCATCAGCGCCGGGCGCGGGCAGAACACCTATCGCGGCCTGGTGAAGGTGGAGCGCAACGCCTTCGGTGCGCGCAACCACACCCAGTGCGATTCGCTTTTGATCGGCAAGAAGTGCGGCGCGCACACCTTCCCCTACGTGGAAGTGAAGAACCCGCAGGCCATCGTCGAGCACGAGGCCACCACCTCGAAGATTTCCGAGGACCAGCTGTTCTACTGCCTTTCGCGCGGCATCGGCGAGGAGGATGCCGTCTCGATGATCGTGGACGGCTTCTGCAAGCAGGTTTTCCGCGAACTACCGATGGAGTTCGCGGTGGAGGCCAAGAAGCTGCTGGAGATTTCGCTGGAAGGGGCGGTGGGATGAGTGCCCGCACCGAACGCACGTTGCGCATCGTCGATCTGGCCGCTGGCGAGCGCCCGCCGCGGCCGAGCGACTATTGGCGTACGCGTCCACTGCCGGAGCGGTTGGCTGCGGTGCTGGAGCTGCATCGGGAGGGGAACGAGTTGTTCTGGGGCGGGAATCCGCCGTTCGCATACACGATGGAGATACGTCGTGCAGAAGATCGGCGATGACTGGAAGGAGTTTCTCGCCGCGCTTGCAGCTCACCGCGTCGAGTACATGGTGGTTGGTGGCATCGCCGTGGGTGTCTACGGTCATGTGCGCTACACCAAGGACCTCGATGTCTGGTTTCGCGGTTCGCAGGAGAACGCAGGGCGCTTGGCTGCCGCCCTTGGCGATTTCGGTATCCCGGTGGCCCCTGAGTCGCTGGCGCAGTTCTGCAAGCCTCGGGCGATGCCGGTTCTGGGGCAGGAACCCAACGCGATCGAACTGATCAACTTCGCTGATGGCGTGGAGTTCGATGCGTGTTTTCCGCGCCGCACCGTGGTTCCGCTCGCCGGAGCCGATGTGGCCATCATCGGCCTGGAAAGATTTGCGGAAAAACAAGCGCGCCGTCGGCCGGGCGCAGGATCTGGCCGACCTCGAACATCTGGACGACAACGAGCGTCCTACTGGAAATGAACATGCTGAAGATCGATAACCTCCACGCCGCCGTCGCCGGCAAGGAAATCCTCAAGGGCCTCACGCTCGACGTGAAGCCGGGGCAGGTGCACGCCGTCATGGGTCCGAACGGCGCGGGCAAGTCCACCCTCGGCAACGTGCTGGCCGGGCGCGATGGCTATGAGGTCACCGCCGGCAGCGTCGAGTTCGACGGCAGGCCGCTGCTGGAACTGGCGCCGGAGGAACGCGCCGCGGCCGGCGTGTTCCTCGCGTTCCAGTACCCGGTCGAGATTCCGGGCGTGAACAACACCTATTTCCTGCGCGCCGCGCTGAATGCACAGCGCAAGGCGCGCGGCGAGGAGGAACTGGACTCGATGCAGTTCATCAAGCTGGTACGCCAGAAGCTCGCCGTGCTGCACCTGAAGGACGAACTGCTGCATCGCGGTGTCAACGAGGGCTTCTCGGGCGGCGAGAAGAAGCGCAACGAGATTTTCCAGCTGGCCGTGCTCGAGCCCAGGCTCGCCATCCTCGACGAAACCGATTCGGGCCTGGACATCGACGCGCTGAAGGCCGTGGCCGATGGCGTCAACGCGCTGCGTTCGCCCGAGCGCGCCTTCATCGTCATCACCCACTACCAGCGCCTGCTCGACTACATCAAGCCGGACGTGGTGCACGTGCTTGCCGATGGCCGCATCGTGGAAAGCGGCGGCCCGGAACTGGCGCGCGAACTGGAAGCGCACGGCTACGACTGGATTCGCCAGCGCCTCGGGCCAGAGGCGGCGTGATGTCGTCCGCATTCCGTGCTTTTGCTCGTCGCTCCCGCGAAGGCGGGAGCCTAGTGACTTTGCTGGTGAGGTGTTTTCAGGTGCCGTATGAAAGTCACTGGGCACCTGCCTTCGCGGGAGCGACGGTGTTTATGAGCGCGACGCTGACGGAGGTTGCGGCATGAGCGTGCTGCTTCAATCCCTCGCCGCAGGCTACGAGGCATTGCCGCTGCGCGATGCCGGCGGGCTGGCGCAGGCGCGCCGCACGGCGCTCGACCTGGCCCTGCGCCACGGTTTGCCGGGCTCGCGCACCGAGCGATGGAAATACACCTCGCTGCGCGCGCTGGAACGCCGCGCGTTCGCTCCCGTGGCGGCGCTGCCCGCGTTCGATGCCAGCGGCCTCGTGCTGCCGCCGGCCCCGCGCCTGGTGTTCGCCAATGGCGTGTTCGCGCAGGCGCTGTCGGATGTCTCCGGCCTGCCGGAAGGCATCGAACTGCGTCCGCTGTCGCACGCGCTCGCGCACGATGCGCCGCAGGATCTCACCTTCCTCGCGCGCCGTTTCGATGCCGCCGACGAAACCTTCGCCCAGCTCAACGCAGCCCTCGCCAGCGACGGCGTGGTGCTGCGCGCCGCGCCGGGCGTCCGTTGCCAGGCGCCGATCCACATCGTCTTCATCGGCACGCAGGAGGCGGCCGACAGCGCGTTCGCATTGCGGCATCTGGTGGAACTGCGCGAAGCCGCCGACGTGTCGCTGATCGAGCACCACATCGCGCCCGGCGCGCACGCCAACCTGTCCAACGCCATCGCGCACATCCACATGAAGCCCGGCGCCGCGCTGTCGCACCTGCGCATCCAGCACGATGCGCCGGCCGCCACGCAGATCCTGCGCACCGACGCGGTACTGGCGCGCGAGGCGGACTACCGCAGGCTCGACCTGGAGCTGGGCGCGAACCTTTCCCGCCACGAACTCAACATCGCCCTGCACGGCACCGGCGCGAAGGCGCATGCCAACGGCGTGCTGCTCGGCGATGGCAGGCGCCATCTGGATACGCGCCTGGGCATCGACCACGTCGCGCGCGACACCGCCTGCCTGCTGGAATGGCGCGGACTGGCCGCGCAGCGCTCGCGCGCCGTGTTCCACGGCGGCATCCTGATCCGCGAAGGCGCGGACGGCACCGATGCGCGGCTGTCGAACAAGAACCTGCTGCTTTCCGCCGACGCCGAAATCGACACCCAGCCTGTGCTGGAAATCCACGCCGACGAAGTGCAGGCCGCGCACGGCGCCACCGTCGGCAGTCTCGATGCCACCGCGCTGTTCTACCTGCGTTCGCGCGGCCTGCCGGAAACGCAGGCGCGCAGCCTGCTCACCGCCGCGTTCTGCCGCGAGGCGCTGGGCGTGTTCGGCCAGGGCGCCATGCGCGCCGCCGCCGAAGCCGCGCTCGATGCCCGGCTGGAAGATTTGGCATGACCATGGACATGACCATGGCAGCGCCCGACTGGCCTGCGATCCGCGCACGCTTCCCGGTGCTCGCCCGCACCGTGCACGGCAAGCCGCTGCTGTATCTGGACTCGGCCAACACCTCGCAGAAGCCGGACACGGTGATCGACACCGTGGACACCTTCTACCGCCGCCACAACGCCAACGTCAGCCGCGCCGTGCACACGCTCGGCACCGAGGCCACGGAGGCCTACGAAGGCGCGCGCCGCCGCCTCGCCGCCTTCCTCAAGGTGCGGCCCGAGGAACTGGTGCTCACCAGCGGCACCACCTTCGCGATCAATCTGGTGGCGTACAGCTTCGCGCTGCCGCGCCTCGCGCCCGGCGATGCCATCCTCGTCACGCGCATGGAGCACCACGCCAACATCGTGCCGTGGCAGCTCGTCGCCCAGCGCACCGGCGCCACGCTCAAGGTGGCCGAACTGGACGACAACGGAGACCTCGACATCGGGGCGATGTTCGCGAAGATGACGCCCGAGGTGAAGCTCGTCGCGGTGACGCACGTCTCCAACGTGCTCGGCGCCATCAACCCGGTGCGCGAGATCTGCCGGGAGGCGCGCAAGCGCGGCATCCCGAGCCTCGTCGATGGCTCGCAGGCCGCGCCGCACCTGGCGCTGGACATCTCCTCCATCGGCTGCGACTTCTACGCCGTCACCGGCCACAAGATGTGCGGCCCCACCGGCACCGGCGCGCTGTGGGCGCGGCGCGAACACCTGGAAGCGATGCCGCCCTTCCTCGGTGGCGGCGAGATGATTCGCGAAGTGCGTTTCGAAGGCACGGTGTTCAACGATCCGCCGCACCGCTTCGAAGCCGGCACGCCGAACATTGCCGGCTTCGCCGGCCTCACCGCCGCCATCGATTTCCTCGAGGGCATCGGCATGGAAGCCATCGCCGCACGCGAGCACGAGCTGGCGCGCTACCTGATCGACGCGCTCTCCCGCGTGCCCGGCCTGCGCCTGTTCGGCGCACCGCGCGAACGCGCGGCCGTGGTGAGCTTCCTGGTCGAAGGCGCGCACGCGCACGATCTGGCCACGCTGCTGGACCTGGAAGGCGTCGCGGTGCGCTCCGGCCACCATTGCGCGCACCCGCTGATGCAGCACTTCGGCGTGCCGGCCACCTGCCGCGCTTCGCTGGCGTTCTACAACACGTTCGATGAAATCGACGCTTTCATCGCCGCGCTGGAGAAGGTGCGGAGGCTGCTGGCGTGAGCGCGGAACTGGCTTTCCGCGATGCGACGCCGGACGATGTCGGTGCCATCGTCGCGCTGGTCGAATCGGCCTATCGCGGCGATGTCAGCCGCCAGGGCTGGACCACCGAGGCCGACCTGCTCGACGGCCGGCGCATCGCGCCGGAGGTGTTGCTGGCCGACATCGAGCGCCCGCACAGCCGCATCCTGCTCGCGCATCGCGCCGGGGAACTGGTTGCCTGCGCCCATGTCGCCGTGCAGGACGGGCAGGGCTACTTCGGCATGTTCTCCGTCCGCCCCGACCGGCAGGGCACGGGCCTGGGCAAGATCGTGCTGGCCGAAGCCGAGCGCCTCGTGCAGCGGGACTACGCCGTCTCGCGCATGCGCATGACCGTCATCGACGTGCGCGACGAACTCATCGCCTTCTACGAACGCCGCGGCTACCGCCGCACCGGCGAGAAGAAACCCTTCCCGTATGGCGACGCGCGCTTCGGCATCCCGCTGCGCGACGACCTGCGTTTCGAGGTGCTGGAGAAGCCGCTGTGAGCCAGGAGGGCTGGACCCCCCTGTGCGCCACCGCCGAGGTGCTTCCCGGCGAAACCCACGTCGCCTGGTTCGGCGACGTGCCGCTCGTCGTCGTCAACCACGACGGGGAGTTCTACGCGCTCGAAGACAAGTGCACCCACGACGAGTTCGAACTCTCCGCCGGCCCCTTCGATCCGCAGACCGGCCAGATCGAATGCGTTCTCCACGGCGCTCGCTTCGACGTGCGCACCGGCGAGGCCATGTGCCCGCCGGCGTACGAGCCGGTGCGCAAGTATCCGCTCAAGGTGGAAGACGGCACGCTGTACGTGCGCGAGCCGGAGTAGCGAGCCGGAGCAGGTAGGGCCCGAAAGGATCGTCATCCCGGCGGCTGTCGGCACCCATCAGTTCGGATAGGCCATCTCCCGCTCACGCGGTGCCGCCGCCGCGGGGCGGCCGAGCTTCAGGGCCACGCGGGAAACGCCGGGCAGGGCGCGGAGGGTTTCCACCAGGGCAGGTTCCGTGCGCAGGCGCAGGCTGTCGTCGGTGTCGAGGATGCCGCGCGCGGTGGCGGTGAGGATTTCCAGCGTGAGCGGCGCCTGGCCCTTGGTGCGGTAGGGGGCGATGGCGTCGCGCAGCGCGGCGTCGATGCCGGGGACGGTGGCGTCGAGGGTGAGGCGCAGGCGCTGGCCGTGGGTGGCGCAGTAGGTGGCGATGTCCCAGGCGCGGCGCAGGCGCAGGCCGGTGCCGCCGCGGAAGCGGTCTTCGTGCAACTGGCCTTCGATGAGGACGAAGGCGTCGCGCTGGAGCAGGGCGTCGTCCATCTCGCGCAGCGCGTCGGAATACACGGTGGCTTCGATGCGGCCGAAGCCGTCTTCGATGGCGACGAAGGCGCGGTCCTCGTTGCGCCGGTTCACCGCGACCACCTGGCCCGCCAGCAGCACCAGTGCCTCGTTGCCGCGCTGGAAGCGGCGCTGCTCGAAGGCGGCGTCCACGCCGTCGAGAGTGCAGGCGATGAGCCCGGAAACGAATTCGCGCAGCGGGTCGATGGGGTGGCCGCTGAGGTAGTGGCCGAGGGTGTCGCGCTCGCCGTTGAGGCGTTCGAGCAGCGGCCATTCGGGCAGCGGATCGAAGGCGGGCAGGATGGGCGTTTCCACGGCGGCGGCATTGCCGAACATGTCCACCTGGCCGGCGGCGCGGTCGCGCGCCATCTGTTCGGTGGCGCGCAGCACGTCCGGCAGTTGCGCGGCCATGGTGGCGCGGTTGGGGCCGAGGGCATCGACGGCGCCGGAGGCGATGAGGGTTTCGTGCACGCGCTTGTTCACTTTCTGGCCGAGGCGCTGGCAGAAATCGAACAGGTCGCGGTACGCGCCGGCTTCCTCGCGCAGGCGCGCGATCTCGCGGCAGGCGCCTTCGCCCACGCCCTTGATCGCGCCCAGGCCGTAGCGCAGGGTGCGCGCGTCCACGGCTTCGAACATGTAGTCCGATGCGTTCACGTCCGGCGGCAGCACGGTGAGGCCCATGGCACGGCATTCGGTGAGGAAGGTGACCACCTTGTCGGTGTTGTCCATGTCCGAGGACAGCACCGCGGCCATGAACTGCGCCGGGTAATGCGCCTTCAGCCACGCGGTCTGGTAGCTCACCAGGGCGTAGGCGGCGGCGTGCGACTTGTTGAAGCCGTAGCCGGCGAACTTCTCCATCAGGTCGAAGATCTCGTCGGCCTTGAATTCGTCCAGGCCGTTCTGCGCCGCGCCGTCGCGGAACTTGGCGCGCTCCTTCGCCATTTCCTCGACTTTCTTCTTGCCCATCGCGCGACGCAACAGGTCCGCGCCGCCGAGCGAGTAGCCGCCGACGATCTGCGCCATCTGCATCACCTGTTCCTGGTAGACCATGATGCCGTAGGTCTCTTTCAGGATGGTTTCCACGCGTGGATCGGGATAGTCGATGGGTTCCTCGCCGTGCTTGCGCTTGCAGAAGCTCGGGATGAGGTCCATCGGGCCGGGGCGGTAGAGCGAGACGAGCGCGATGAGGTCTTCGAAGCGGTCCGGCCGGGCGTCCTTGAGCAGGCGCTGCATGCCGCCGGATTCGAACTGGAACACGGCCACGGTCCTGGCCTGCGAGAAGATCTCGTAGGTGGGCCGGTCGGTGAGCGGGATCTGCGCGATGTCCAGCGGCGCTTCGCCCAGCCGCGCGCGTTCGCGGTTGATGGCCTTCACCGCCCAGTCGATGATCGTGAGCGTGCGCAGGCCGAGGAAGTCGAACTTCACCAGGCCCACGGCTTCGACGTCGTCCTTGTCGAACTGGGTGACGATGCTGCGGTGCGCTTCGGTCTTGCTCGGCGGTTCGGCGAACAGCGGCGAGAACTCGGTCAGCGGCTTGGGGCCGATCACCACGCCGCCGGCGTGCTTGCCGGCGTTGCGGGTGAGGTCTTCGAGCTTGAGCGCCAGGTCGATGAGGTCGCGCACGTCGTCCTCGGCCTCGTAGCGCTGGATCAGTTCGTGCGAAACGAGGTCGGCGTTTTCCTTCGCCTTGTCGGTGCGCCCGAGCGCATCCTCCAGCCCGATGCCCAGCACGTTCGGGATCAGCTTGGCGATGCCATCGACGAAGCCGTAGGCCAGGCCCAGCACGCGCCCGCAGTCGCGCACCACGGCCTTGGCCGCCATGGTGCCGTAGGTGATGATCTGGCTGACGTGGTCGCGGCCGTATTTCCCGGCCACGTAGTCGATCACCAGGTCGCGCTTGTCCATGCAGAAGTCGATGTCGAAGTCCGGCATCGACACGCGCTCGGGATTGAGGAAGCGCTCGAACAGCAGGCCATAGGGCAGCGGATCGATATCGGTGATGCGCAGCGCCCAGGCCACCAGCGAACCCGCGCCCGAGCCACGGCCGGGGCCGACCGGGATGTCGTTGCGCTTGGCCCAGTTGATGAAGTCGGCCACGATCAGGAAGTAGCCGGGAAAGCCCATGCGGCTGATCACGGCCAGTTCGGTTTCCAGGCGCTGCTCGTATTCGGTACGGGCAAGGCCGCCGGGGATGGCGTAGCCGTCCAGCCGCTGCGCCAGCCCGCGCCGGGACTCCTCGGCGATCCACGAATCCAGCGTATGGCCCTCGGGCACCGGGAACACCGGCAGGTAATAGGTGCCGAAGCTCAGTTCGAGGTTGCAGCGCCGCGCGATCTCCACCGAGTTTTGCAGCGCGCCGGGCAGGTCGGAGAACAGCGCGGCCATGTCCTCGGGCGACTTGAAGTACTGCTCGGCGGTGTAGTCGCGCGGGCGGCGCGGATCGGCCAGCACGCGGCCGGTGGCGATGCATACGCGCGCCTCGTGCGCGTCGAAGTCCTCGCGCTCGAGGAAGCGCACGTCGTTGCTGGCGACCACCGGGCAGCCCAGCGCGTGCGCAAGACGCAGCGCGGCACCCTCGAACGCGGCCTCGCCGGTGCGCCCTGTGCGGGTGAGTTCCAGATAGAAGCGATCGCCGAAATCGCGCTGCCATGCGGCCAGGCGAAGGCCGGCTTCGTCGTCGCGGCCTTCGAGGATGCACTGGCCGACATCGCTTTCGCGCCCCGCCAGCGCGATCAAGCCCTCCTGCGCCTCGCGCAGCCACTCCGGCGCGATCACCACGCGATCGCCGCGGTGCCCGTCCAGATAGCCGCGCGACAGCAGCCGCGAGAGGTTCCGATAGCCGTCCAGGTTCTGGCACAGCAGCGTGAGCCGCGCCGGCTGCTTGAGGCCGGCCTCCTCGATCCACACGTCCGCGCCCACGATGGGCTTGACGCCGGCCTTCTCGGCGGCGCGGTAGAACTTCACCAGCGCGAACAGGTTGCCCTGGTCGGTGAGCGCCATCGCCGGCATCCCGGCCTTGGCGCACTGCTTCACCAGATCGCCGATGCGGATCGTCGAATCGACCAGCGAGAACTCGCTGTGCAGATGCAGGTGGATGAAGCGGGGTTCCATCGGCCGGAAGCGGGGCTGCGGGAAGGCGAAGCGGCCAGACTATTACCGGGGTGGGGAGGGGACAAGGCTTGACGTGGGTGCGATTGCCCGTGTTCCACGCGGACGCCTCTGCGAACGCACGGCTCCTTTCACTGTTCCACGCTGCGACAGTGCTCTTGGGGCCTGCCGTCCAACAGCCGGCTCCTGAACGACCGAATGCCTGGGGTTGCCGCGCCAATCGATAGTCGGGCTGAATCCAGGCTGGTCACCGCTGTTACGCGTTGCGCGGGGAAACCAGGCGCCTGATTAGGCGGTGCCATGCATCGGCGTCGGCTTGAATGAATCGCTAGAGCCCAGATGATACTTGAAGTTGAGTGACATAAACGACATCGCTTATCGTGATTGTGCAAAACACTTCCCGGTCACGTCTATGCCGGAATCCGATAGCGATCTGATTTCCTTGGGGTTTCCACGCCTCCAAGCCGTAGGGAAGTTCCCCGACACTTTCGGTGCCTTGCCGCTCTCTCGAGACCGGCATGTCTCTGCGGCAAAAGATGCTGCTTTCTTGCTGTTGGCGCAGGCACATAGTATCAATGCCGGTAGAAATACGATGAAGTATTCCATGGGGCCTGGTGCTTGAATGGAGATGCATCGCGAAGTGGTGCCGGCTTGAATGAGAGGTTAGCCTTCATCGGGCCATGCGGCATTGATGGCTGATTCGAATTCGGAAGAACTCCGAATAGTATCTATATCCTGATGCCAGGATGGCGGTAAGTAAACCGGCTTGGCCGAGGTTGTGAGAGGCTTGCCACCGCCCCAGAGTTCTATGTTAAGCATGAATGCCACTGCCCCTTCCTTTACCATCGGCGGAGGGACGGACTCCAGCTTTTGACGGAGATTTACGGCCAAATTCGGAGGAGTCTCATTCTCGCCGAACTCAACCCATATTTTACTGCGAAGCTGTGGGCGGATCGCAACTAAAAGCACACCCGAAGCGCCCTTTGCCCTTGGTAATGCAACGACCTCGCTAGCGCAAGCCTCCGAAAGTGAACTTATGTATTCACTCAACGGCTCAATACTTCCGCCAATTCGCTCTATGATCTCTGTCGATGGCAGCAATAGCACGGAAGGCCCGGTATCAAATACAGGTAGAACTCGGTCATCCGCAACAGTGGTCAGGCTATACAGAAGACCAAGTAACGTCAGATTCCGATATCGCTTGAACATAAAGGCTGGCATCTGAAATTAAGCCGAGCCGCGTAGCGGCGCCAGCTCGAATGAAGGTTTGGACGGCATCCCGGACCACTTCACCAGAAGATCACAGCGAGAACGAAAGCAACCAACGCAATGCAGCCTGTGAAGAGAAGCGCAAGGAAGTTTCTGCCTCCGGCGCAGTCTTCACAGTAGCGTCCGGATGCGCCGGCATATCCAAGCAAGAAGAGTCCAATGATGGCATGCCAGCGAATAGCGCCAGTTACGGCAGCGCGCTCGTTACATTGGCTGCACAGCTCAGTCATGCCGCTTCTATGAAATAGAAACTCGGATTCCCCATAGCCCTTATATGCCGCCTAACTGCTATTCGGTCCAAGGTTTCAGCCTGACTCGTCAGCCTGATCTCGGGGCGTTACTTGGTGGTCGGGAGAGCTGGGCTATGGCGGGATCGTCACACAGCGGCAGGGGTATGGCAAGGCAGGCGTCTGGTCCAGATGAAGGGTCACCGCGTCTGCTGGAGGAGGTGTGCGCGGATTCGGCGGTTTGCGATTGCTGGAGGCGTTGTGTTCCCGGCGATGATCGGCGCGATCCGATCAAAGGCCCGCTGCCTGCGGTCTTCCCTCACCCCGCGTTTCGTTCGGTGGCGACCCGGATGCGCTGGATGGTGCGCCCCGGAGCGCATGGCACGCAATGGCGTCATGCCGGCGTCATAGCGGTTTCATCGAGCGTGCCGAAGCTGTTGCGCTGTCGTTTTCCACAGCGAGTCTTCCGATGCGCGGCTTCAAGGGTTCCCGGCTTCGCCGCTTCCTGTCTTTCGTTCTGCTGCTGGCCCTGCCCGGTCTTGTACAGGCCCAGGTGCGTATCACCGAGTTCATGTACCAGGGGTCGCGCCCGGACGAGATGGGCGAGTTCGTGGAGTTCACGAACCTGGGGTCCAGCGCCGTCGATCTGACCGGCTGGAGTTTCGATGACGACAGCCGGGCACCGGGCACGGTCGCGCTGGGCGGCATCGGTCTGCTGGCGCCGGGCGAATCGGCGATCCTGACCGATATTCCCGCGAGCGAGTTCCGCGCCGCGTGGGGGCTGTGCGATGCGGCCAAGGTGGTGGGAGACAACGGCACCGGGCTGGGCCGCAACGACGAGATCAACCTGTACGACGCCAATGGGGAGCTGGTGGATCGGCTGACCTATGGCGACAACGACAATGCGCCAGGCACGATCCGCGCCCGCTATAGAAGCGGGCGCCTGCCCGTCGCCAGCGCGGCGGGACTGGGGGCCAACGACGTCGCCCTCTGGGTGCTGTCCTCGCCCGGCGACGAGGAAGAAAGCTGGACCGCGACCAGTGGCGACGTGGGCAGTCCCGGCCGCAGCGTTCATGCGCCGGCGCCGTTCGATCCGTGCAAGCCGGTGGTCCGCATCACCGAGTTCATGTACCAGGGCGCCGATGGCGAATTCGTCGAGTTCACCAATGTCGGTGGCGTCCCGGCCGATCTGGCGGGCTGGAGCTTCGACGATGACGACAACGTGCCGGGCACGCTGGCGCTGGGTTCGATCGGTACGCTGGCACCGGGCGAATCGGCGATCCTGACCGAGTCCTCGGCGTCGGCGTTCCGCAGTGCATGGAACCTGTGCGATGGCGTCAAGGTGGTGGGCGGTAGCGACCAGGGCCTTGGCCGCAACGATCAGCTCAACCTGTACGACGCCGAGAACAATCTGGTCGATCGTCTGAGCTATGGCGACCAGACGTTCTCCGGCACGATCCGCACCCAGAACGTCAGTGGCCGCGTCTCCGCCGCCGGCCTGGGCGCCGACGATATCCACGAATGGGTGTTTTCCTCGGTGGGCGACGTCGAAGGCGGGCGCCTGTCGAGTGGCGGAGACATCGGCAGCCCCGGTCGCAGCGCGCACGGCGTCGCCGGATTCGATCCATGCCTGGGCCTGCCCGGTGCGCCGACGGTGCAGGTGTCGCCGTCGCTCAGCAGCCGCCATGTCGATCTTCCGGTCAACGGCGGCGGTGCGATCGGCGCGGCGATCGACGATCCCACCGATCCCGCCGCGCGCGACGGCATCGTGTTCGTGTTCGACGATCCGGACGGCGACGCCACGGCGTTGGAGGTGACGGTCGGCAGCAGCCACCCCGCCGTGGTCGATGCCGATGGTCTGCAATGGCAAGGTGCCGGCGCGCAGCGCACGCTGCGCATCGTGCCGCACGGTGTCGGGCGCACGCGGATCGAGGTGAAAGCCACCGACGCCGAGTTCAAGACCGGCGTCTACTGGATCGACTACGCCGCCTCGGCCGCTTCCAGCCAGCCCGAGACCACGCGCTTCCATACCGGAGCCAGCGACGCCTCGGCCGCGCTGGCCGTCGATGCGGACTGGATGTTCGTCGCCGACGACGAGAACCAGGTACTGCGGCTCTACTCGCGCCGCGATTCGGGCCTGCACCAGGCCGGCTTCGATGTCACCGCGTCGCTGGCGCTGACCGACATCGACGGCGGCGTGCCGCGCGAAGTCGACATCGAGGGCTCCACACGGATCGGCAATCGCATCTTCTGGATCGGTTCGCACGGCAACCAGGCCACCGGCAACCACAATGCGCGCCCCAATCGCCGCCGCGTGTTCGCGACCGACCTCGACGGGGCGGGCATCCTCGCGGGCCTGAGCTACGCCGGCCGCTACGATCATCTGCTCGAGGACATGATCGGGTGGGACAACGCGGGGGGACACGGCCTCGGCGAAGGATTCCTCGGCCTCGCCGCCGCGAGCGCGCCGAACGTCAGCCCGGAAATACCCTCGGGCCTGAACATCGAGGGCCTGTCGATCGCGCCGGACGGAAGCACCGCGTTGGTCGCGTTTCGCGCGCCACGCCTGCCGGCAGGCAGTCGCGACCTGGCGCTGGTGGTGCCCGTGCTCGATTTCGATGTGTTGGTGACGGGGGCTGCCCCTGGGTCGCAGGCGGCGGGATCGGCCGCTTTCGAGCCGCCGATCCTGCTCGATCTGGGCGGCCGCGCGATCCGCAGCCTGGAGCGCAATGCCAACGGCGACTACCTGATCGTCGCCGGGCCGAGCGGTTCCGTCGATCCGTCCGGCATCGACTTCCGCCTGTTCCTGTGGAGCGGATCGCGCGACGACGCGCCGGTGCTTCTCGATGCCGACCTTTCCATCCTGCAAAGCGGCGGCTCGTTCGAGGGCATCGTCGAGGTGCCGGTCGGGCGCGGACCGGACACGCTCGTGCAACTGGTCGTGGATACGGGCGATTTCGACTACTACGCCGAAGGCGTTCCCGCGAAGGAGCTGTCCGAGCGCCGTCAGGCCAAGTTCCGCAGCGAATGGGTGCGGATCGATCTCCCCGCGCCCGGTCCGAGCATCTTCTCCGACGATTTCGAGGCGGCCGACTAGCGGGTATCTCGCTTCCGACCAGGGAAAAGGGCCATCGGATTGTCATTCTGCGCGCAGGATGCACGGCATCCTGCGTGCAGATCCATGCGTCCCACTACTTCGCGCCGGATGACGCGCCTCGCTCCCACGGAATGACGACAGGGTTTCGCTCCCCGGGAGCGATGGGCAACCTGCGTGCGGGACACCACGCTGACCGTCAGCCGAACGTACCCATCCGCGGCGGCGGCAATGTCGCGTTGCGGGACAAGGGGGCCATGGACAGGGGCGCGGCATGGGCGGGGACGAAGCGTTCTCCGTCCGAATGCGCCAGCGCCGCGCGCTCCTCGCTCCAGTGCAGAAGCTGCATCGCCCCGGCGTCGGTCTCGACCAGTGCCGTGCAGTGCTCGACCCAGTCGCCGTCGTTGAGGTACAGCACCTCGCCGATACGGCGCAGGTTGCCGAAATGGATGTGGCCGCAGATGTGGCCGTCGAAGCCGGCGCGCTCGCAGGCCGAGGCGACGCGGCGTTCGTAGGCGTCGATGTAGGCCATCGCACCGGCCAGCCGGGTCTTGGCGATGATCGACAGCGGCAGGTAGGGAAGGCGCGCCAGGCGGCGCAGGCCGGCGACGGCGCGGTTGATGAGGCACAGGCCGCGGTGGCCGTATTCCCCGACCCATTCCAGCCACGAGCGGCCGATCCGTTCCGGATCGAACTCGTCGCCATGGCTGACCAGGTAGCGCCGTCCGTCGGCGCCGGTGTGCACCGCGTTCAGGTGGACTTCGATGTCGCTGATGCGCCGGCCGCACAGGCTGCGCAGCGGGGCGTCGTGGTTGCCGGGGATGTAGATCACGCGGGTGCCGCGCGCGGCGATGGCGAACAGTTCGGAAACCACGTCCCGGTGCGCTTTCGGCCAGCGGCTGCGTTGCGCCATCGCTTCGATGTCGATGATGTCGCCGACCAGATACAGCGTGTCGCAGCGCGTGGTCTGGAGGAAATCCAGCAGATAGGCCGCCTGGCAGTCCGGCGTGCCCAGATGCACATCGGAAATGAAGATGCTGCGGAAGCGTAGCCTCATCGTTTTCCCCGGATGGATGAAAGTCCGGACAGTTCTCTGTCGCGAACCTCCCGACCCGCCATCGACCCTCCTGAGCGGGTCGGGCGGCCTTCCGGAGGAATACGGTCCGTTGCGCACGTCACGGCCGCGTTGCGGTGCGGTGACGGATTTCTGACCACGGCCGTCACCGCGCCGTCACATCCCGACGTGAGGATGCGCGCCATAGCCCCGCAGGAAGTTTCCATGCGCGATGTGCCGGCCCGTTGTTCCCATGTCGCGATCGCCGACAATGCCCAAGCCTTGGCCGAGGCAACCCCCGCCATGATCGGGCGCGACGCAGGGCGGGTTCCCGGCGCGGCATTGCCCACGATGCCGAGGCACCCGCGCTCCGGGGCGCAGCGCGACGGGCACGATGTGGCCCACGCGCGCCCGAGCATGCGCGAGCGCATCGACCGTCGCATCTTCGACACGATCACCGCGCGCAGCCTGCTCTACAACGCGTGCTGGGAAGATCCGGCGGTGGACCGGCAGGCGCTGGATCTTGGTGCGGACGATCGCCTCCTGGTCATCGCCAGCGCCGGCTGCAACGCGCTCGACTATGCGCTGGGCGGTGCCGGCACGGTGCACGCCGTCGATGCGAATCCGCGCCAGATCGCACTGCTGGAACTCAAGCTGGCCGGCATCGCCGCACTGGAACACGAGGATTTCTTCGCGCTGTTCGGGCATGGCTTCCATCCGCGCGCGCAAGCCGTGTACCGGGATGTCCTGCGCGAGCGGCTGTCGCCGTTCGCACGCGGTTTCTGGGACGAGCGTTGGCGCTGGTTCGCCGATCCGGACGGCAGCTTCTACTTCCACGGATTCTCGGGGTGGGTCGCGCGCGGTGCGGGGCGCTGGTTCAGGATGCAGCCTCGTCTCCACGAGGCATTGCGGGCACTGTTCGACGCCGGAAGCATCGAGCGGCAGCGCGACATCTACGACCGCGACGTCGCGCCACGCCTGTGGAACCGCCCGGTCAACTGGATGCTGTCGCGCCGGATGACGATGAATCTCCTCGGCGTGCCGCAGCCGCAGCGTCGCCTGGTCGAAGGCTCGCACGACAGTCGCGCCGCCGGCTTCATCCGCGAGTCGATCGAATACGTGGTGCGCTGCCTGCCGCTGCGCGACAACTACTTCTGGCGCGTTTACTTCACCGGCCGCTACGAGCGCGACTGCTGCCCCGAGTACCTGACCGAAACGGGTTTCGCGACGCTGCGCGCCGGCGCCGCCGACAGGGTGCGGCCTTCGACCTGCACCGTGACCGATTTCCTGCGCGCCCACGAGGAGCCGTTGACGCGCTTCGTGCTGCTCGACCACATGGACTGGATGGCGAGCACCGGGCACGCGGCTGAACTGGCCGAGGAATGGGAGGCGATCCTGGCGCGGGCCGCGCCAGGCGCACGCATCCTGTTGCGCAGCGCCCAGCCCGGCGCGGCCTTTCTCGACGCGCTGCGCATTGGCCCGCAAAGGCGGCCGCTGCGCGAACTGCTGCATTTCCAGGACGATCTGGCCGCGCGCCTGCATGTGCGCGATCGCGTCCACACCTACGCCGGCTTCGTGATCGCCGATGTTCCGGCCTGAGACGTTGACGCGGGAGTGGCAGGTGTTGCGCAGCATGCTGCGCGGCATGCCCAGGGAGCGGGACGGCGCCGATGCGGCGCTCAGGCTGGAAGCGTTCTATGCGCCGCAGGCCGCGGGCTACGACGCCTTCCGCGAGCGCCTGCTGCATGGCCGCGCCGACCTGGTGGCGCGGCTCGATCCGCCTCATGGCGGGCACGTC
This sequence comes from Chiayiivirga flava, assembly GCA_037190825.1. GTDB lineage: Bacteria > Pseudomonadota > Gammaproteobacteria > Xanthomonadales > Xanthomonadaceae > Denitratimonas > Denitratimonas flava_A. The sequence continues at coordinate 11,232 of JBBCJS010000021.1, read as the reverse complement.
GTGGAACTGGGTGGCGGTACCGGCCGCAACCTCGAGTTCTTCCCATCCGAGCGCCGCACCGACCTGCGCTTCACCCTCGTGGACCTGTGTACACCGCTGCTGGCGCAGGCGCGTCAGCGCCTGCGCGACTGGCCCCATGCCCACGTCATCCAGGCCGATGCCGCCTCCTGGCGGCCGGATGCGCCGGTCGATTGCGTGTTCTTCTCCTACGCGCTGACGATGATCGACGCCTGGCGCGCGGCCATCGACAACGCGGTCGCGATGCTCAAGCCCGGCGGCATGCTCGGCGTCGTCGATTTCTACGTGTCCTCGGCCAACCCGCCGGAAGGACTCAGGCGCCACGGTGCCTTTGTCCGCCATTTCTGGCCGCGCTGGTTCGGGCACGACGGCGTGCGGCTCGACCCAGGCCGGCTCGATTATCTGATGTCCAGGTTTCCGCACCACCGCATCGAGGAGCGCATGGCGAAAGTGCCGTACCTGCCGGGGATGCGCGTGCCGGTGTATTTGTTCGTGGGCACGAAGGATGTCCCCGCTGACCGGGCGGAGTACGGCACATGCCGGGGTGTTTCGGTGGCGCCCGCGCCGCCCCCCGGTGTTCCCGCTGGGCGTGATGGCTCGGGATAGCCTTGCCGCAAAGCCGTGTACGCGAATGCAACCGTTTCCGTTTTGCCGGACTGAAGCAAAAAGCGTCAGCAGAAGAGAAGCCGGGAATCAAAACGCCGTTCCGTGTATCTGCGGCTAACCATCGCCCGTCTGCCCGGCACCAAGCTGGGCCTTGGCCGCGGCGAGGTGCTGTTCATCGCCCGCACTGATCGCAAAGATGCCGTACCTGATCGGCGAGGCGGCGTGACGCTCCTTGATGTGTTCCAGCATGGCGGGCCATGTACGTCCACCGGCGAGTTCATAGGCGGCAACGAGTCGCTCCAGGCTCTTTGGACTGAAGGCCGCGAGATGGCCGGCGAAGTCGATGGCGGGATCGCTGATTTCCGCCTCGGTCCAGTCGATCACGCCACTGACGCGCGCATCGGCCGCGGCAGTGACATGCCCAACGTAGAGGTCGCCATGGGTAAGAACGGAGAAATCGGGCCATAGCTTGTCGTTGTCCAGCCAGTGCCGATACCGCCTTTCCAGCTCCTGGCCGATGCCGATCTCCTGCTTCACGTGCTCCAGATCCTTGAGGACCTTGCGTCTCGTTTCCTCCGGGGAAGAGGCAGGGATGCCGGCCGCTACCGCTTCCGCTACGGGCGACGCGTGCAACGCCACAAGCACCTCGGCGAGGCTTGTCACATAGGCTTCGGCTTCCTGGTCGATGTTCCAGGTGACGGCATGGGTTTCGGCGTCGAAGACGAGCGCCATGGGGTCCGTCAGCATGGGATACGCCACCAGCCCGGGAGCCCGCACCTGCCAGTCCGGAACCTCAACCGGAAGCCGACGCTTCACGAAATCCAGGATTCGTGCTTCGCGCTCGATCTTGGGTTGCACATCGTCGCGGCGAGGGATCCTGAGAACCCAGCGCCGTCCCGCCGTGTCCGTCGCGAATCCGACCCGAAAGTCGAGCCCCGTCTCGTTGAAGGACACCGGACCCGCCAACTCCAAACCGTGTTGGGCCGCCAGCGCGAGTGTGTCGGCAACAAGCTTGGCGGAATGGTGTGTCATCGGATAACGCTTGCATTGGGCCTCACTAGGTACGCCACATGCTCGATTCAATACGCCTGAGTTGATCCGTGCCGCGAAGTGGCGCCGGGTTGAATGAATTGTTATGTTTAATCCCTGACGGGTGCTATTCGGTTACAAGTGTCATGCTATTAAGAACTGATTCTTTCAGCTCTTCGAGTGCGCTCCCTGCACCTACAGCGCCTAGTATGCTCTTTAGTAAGGTGTCGATACTGTGAAGCAGTCTTTCGAGAAGCGCAGCGGTGCGCCCGTCAATAAATCGACCAAACCAGAAGTTGATGTTTGAAAGCTTCCACTTGAGTTGAATGCCTTCGAGTCCGTGATCGATTAGGGCCGATGCCTGCGCTGCATGTATAAGCTTGACAACATTCTCAAAATGCTGACGCTCTTTCACCTCGAAAAGCACATCCTTGAGGAAAAATATTTGTGATTCTTCAAATAACGGATTGCCGGTGGATGGATCAATTTCATGGGAAATGCTCGCTATGTCATCGAGGAAGTCCCGAAGCCAATAGATAAAATCAACTAGATACGGGCGGGAATTTTCATCAGAAACGGCTTCCTCCGGTATTCTCAGAGGCAAGAGCTGAATGGGCATGGGTGATCTCCTCTATGAAACATAACGCCTGAATCAAGCCGTGCCGCGAAGCGGCGTCGGCTTGAATGAATTGTTAGCCACCAATCCACGTGACCTCAAGGAGCAGTGAGCAGTGAGCCGTCGGCCGCATGGCCCAAGACAACGTGCGCAGTATGCACATAGCCAAGCTCCTTCCGGAAGGCTCGCAGCTTAAGCTCATCGTACGCAATGTCCTCGCCGGGTTTCTTGAGCTCTAAAACAACGAGGTTGTTTGTGTCCGTGTTGCGCTCATGCACCAGGATGTCAGGAAACACGGTAGTTACACGAATATCGCGGTCTAGTGCTTTGCGAGGTGGCAACTTGAGCCTTTTGGGGTCGCCGAAATGGCGGTTGTGCTCGCAGTCCACAGTGAGTGGTGGGCGGATAGCCTTGGAAAGCACCATGTAGCGAGAAAGCCGGTGCGAAAGCGAACGCTCCGTAACGTTCGGAGCAAGTAATGCAGAGTCATGCTGCAGAAGCTGATCAATTGCGGAGTTGACTAGAGCGGTGGCTTCTTTTCGGGTCATTGACAATGTCGCTATTCATGGCTAACGCCTGAATTAAGCCGACCCGCGAAGCGGGGTTGGCTTGAATGAATTATTAGCGCCCATCTCGTGTGCTCCCAATCCGCTTGAGCTTGGATCCCTGCCCAAAGCCGAGCTCTACGACAGCAGCGCAAATCTGATCTTTAGGTAGTCCAAGGTCCATAACTGCGAGGATTGCCCGTGATAGCCACCAGCGTAGTTGCCAAAAGTGAACTTTCTGCAGTGACTTCAACTGGCCGGTGTGCACTATTTGCGACCGTACATCATAGATCTTGCTGAGGCCGGCGTAGATGTCTCGGCTGTCTTCCTTGGTTGTTCCTATGAGTACCGCTGCGGCTCTAGCTACGCGATGCTTTAGCTCTGTTTGCGCGGGATTCAAGAGTACCTCTAATGCTGTCACAAGTGACAGGAGCTGCATGTGTCGAGGTATCGTGTCGTGCGAGTGGCCCCAGTGGTCTAAGGCGATCTGGATGAACTCAGCGCGCTTCTCAAACGAATGATTTGAGAGGAAAGCGCTGACCTTCAAAGCCTCTTGGTATGTCGGGGCCGCACGCTTTCCCTTCTCTGCATGGCCTTCACTCGCCGACATCATCTCACGGCGGCCGTTACTTAGCGAGAACCAGTATCGAGCCGGCATAGTCACTGCGGCAGAGAAATAAAGACTTAGCAGGCGAATCTGCTCGTCTAACCGTTTGTCTAGTGCTTCAAGTTCACTGTGAAGTTTAAGAAAGGATTGGGTATTGCTTTCGTCATGCTCTAAGGTGATGCAGGCTGTAACTACATGGCCAGTGCTTGCGAACTCCGGAATACAATACAGCTCGTCCACTCGGTGATCTGGGTGCCAATCGCTTTCGCCCTGCATCTCGCTGATTAGAGAAGCGAGCTTCTCATAGCTCCAGCGCTCGATTTTGAACGGCGGCGCAAGCTTTACGGAACGGAGGCTGCCACCGGTGTTTGATAGCGGGCCTGCAAAGTAGAACGTCTGTTCCGGCATGGGCGCTAACGCCTGAATTAAGCCGACGGGCGAGGCCCGTTCGGCTTGAATGAATTGTTAGGCGACACCCGATGTGGCCGAAATATCAGTCTCGGCAGGTGCCTGTCCGATTAGGTAGTATTTTGTCCAGCGCTTAATGCCGCGGCTCTCAATTTTTCCGGAGCTGGCAAGTGGGAGAACAACTGCTTGGGTCAACTGTAGGTTTAGCTGTAAAAATTTCGAAATTTCTGCCATTGTAAGACCGCCGCTTTTCCCTAGTAGATCAAGTGTGGTTTCTTGCAGGGATTCCACGTATTGATCAAGCGTTTGACGTTCAATCTTTGAGTAGCGTTGACTAAGAAGAGCAGCCAGTCGATCTTCAAGATCAGAGAAACTGGTGTACTGAATCCTGTCAATTCCTTTAATATCGCTCGGAACTTCTTGATTAGGTGTCTTTTCTGGGTTTAACAAGATATACCAATCTTTCTTGCTCATCATTCCGATTCCAAGCTCGAGTGTTACATTTGGGTTCCACCCGCTAATGTCATAAATCGAGAAATCGGATGCTTGAATGTACGAGATGATTTTTTGCATTATATGCATATTGGTGATCTTCTCGTCAGCGAAGATGAACTTCACACCGAATGCTTTCTCTAAGCCAGTAAATACCTTGCGGTAATCCCGTTTGTCGTAGAGGTTGTACGCATACGCAACAAAAATAGAGCGCTGGTCTTGGTTTTCTTCTTGTGCCATTGGATTCCCTTTAAAATTTCTGTGACGCCTAACGCCTGAATTAAGCCGCGCCGCGGAGCGGCGTCGGCTTGAATGATTGTTAGGTGGCACCGGCGGGCACATCCTCACCGAAGGCTAGGATAAGGCCATTACAGTCGCGTACCACCAACTCACGCATCCCGTACTCTCTCGTCTCCGGGCCATCAATGACCTCGGCACCTCTTGCTGCAAAAGCAACTGCCAAGGCATCTATACCTTCAACCTTGAGATAAGCGTCATAGGCTCCAGCTGCGCGCCCGGTGCGCGGTTGTGTGTCTGACTCTGCTAGGTTGAAGAAGATTTCCACACTATCACGGGCGACGATGGCAAAGACTGGCGGTTCTTTCCAGTAACCTCGGATATCAAAGCCAAGGACATCCCGGTAGTACTCCGCGGTGCGTACTATAGTCTGACACCGTAAATTGCGGAGTAATGGACTTGAGGGCCACTTGATCTTTCATGTGCCACCTAACTACTATTCGACCCCATGTTTTAGCCTAGTCTTTCAGCCTAATCACGTGATTTATGGATGGGGCGGGGTAAAGGTCTTAGGAAAAACACCGGGTTGTTTTGATGGTTCAGCCTAACCCGTCGGCCTAATCTTGGGATGTTGGTGGCCGGGAGAGTTGGTTATGGTGGGATCGTCACACAGGGGGATAGACGAGGCAAGGCCGGTGCCCGGTTCAGAGGGCAGGCCGCCGCGCTTGCTGGATGAGGTATGCGCTCGCGTGCGGTGGCTGGGTTTGGCGCGGAGGACGGGGGAGGCATATATGGACTGGATTCGGCGCTTCATTCTGGTCAATGGCAAGCGATATCCTCACGAGATGGGTGGGCGTGAGGTGCCGTGCCTGCCAGGGATGCGCGTGCCGGTGTATTTTTTCGTGGGCACGAAGGATGTTCCTGCCACGCTGGAATTAAGCCGCGCCGTGAAGCGGTGTCGGCTTGAATGAATCGTTAGTCGCCATCATGCGGAAGCCAGGCGTTGGCGACGGCGACGTAAGAAATGCCTGGAGCCCCACGCGATTAGCGTCAGCGCCAGCGCCGTTGCGGCTGCCAATGCCAAGAGATTGCGAATGGGGTTGGAGAGGATGAAGTTCGGGTGCCGTGCGTAAAAGCCGTTGAAGTCCTCCAGGGCAGCCGGAAGCACCAACAGGTCTTCTTTGGCCAGTTCGAGCTGGCGTTCATTCGGACGGTATTGCGATCCTCGCGAGTAAGGCCGTCCATCGACATCAAGCTCGATGTGCCCACCAAGAACGTGTGCGACTGGACGGTCCTTGAGAAAATCTATGATTCGTGCCGCGCTTGCGTGGTAGGCCGCTGCATCGTCAATGATAAGTCGTCCTGGCAGCAAGAAATCCCCCGAAAAAAGCAGCGTCGTTCTATTGTCGTAGAAGACGAGATGGTTGGGATGATGCCCCGGGGCTGGAACTATATCGACTATGCGTCCGCCCAAATCCAGGTGGGCGACGCCATTCGGCCATTCATCAAAACCATAGAACGTCTGGATACTCTCCAGGTCCACTGGCACGATCTGAACCGAAGGAAGAGACAAGAACTGAGCATCGCCGGCGCGATGATCGCGATGGCTGTGGGAGTGGGCGACGAGCAGCGGAATCGTCGAGCCCCCGCGCGTTGGCAATAATCCCATGACTGTCTCGGCCAGCGGCATCTGTTCCGGCTCCGTGACGGCGCCGGTATCGATCAGAAGGGCTCTGTCGGAGCCGATGAGAAGGTAGATGAAGTTCGCTTCGAAGTGGGCGCACGGGCTCTGCCGCAGGATGAAGGTCTGTGGCTCGTAGGCATGGATCTGGAGAGGGGCCTGCGGCATTGCCGAGCAGTCCGGTGCGCCTGTGCTCCAGCGCACATCCATGGATGCCGCGACAGGCTCTTCTCCCCAGGCTTGCGCGGCAACGATCGCGAGCATGAGAAAAATGGAGATTTTCATCGCTAACCTTGGCTGACTATATATTCGGCCCCAAGTTTCAGCCCGATCATTAAACCTGATTCCGTGGTTCATGGACGGAGTACGGCGAAAGCCACTGGCCAAAACACGGGGTTGTACTGATGGTTCAGCCTGTTTCGTCACTGACCTTGGAGCGATCTTGGTGCTCGGGAGGGCTGGGCCGGCGGGATCGTCACACGGCGGTGGGCGTATGGCAAGGCAGGTGCCTGGCCCGGGTGAAAGGCCACCGCTGCTCAATCGTGGTGCATCGGGTGCGCGCGACCCGGCTTTCGAGCGTCGAATGCCTTGGCGTTCAGTGGCCCGAGCGTGTTGGAAGAAAAGGCGCTGGGTTTCCGCGTTCGCGGGAATGACGAAAAAGCCAGGCGCTACGTCGCGGCTTCAAACGCCGGCAAGAAACTCCGCCACCGCCGGCGAGAACCGCGCAAAATCCACGAGGAAGGCATCGTGTCCCTGGGGCGAGGGGAAGGCGAGGCAGTGGGCGTCGCTGCCGCCGGCGCGCAGGCCTTCGGCGATCTGTTCCTGTTGTTCGATGGGGAACAGGATGTCGGTGGTGACGCCGAGCACGCGGGCGCGGGGCACGCGCAGGTGGGCGAGGGCGGCCATGACGTCGCCGTGGGCGTATTCGCCCAGGTCGAACCAGTCCATCGAGCGGCTGAGGTAGAGGTAGCAGTTGGGGTCGAACACGCGGATGAAGCGGCGGGCATGGCCTTCGAGGTAGGACTCGACCTCGAACTCCAGCCCGAACGGATCGTCCTCGCGCCGGTCGCTGTCCAGTCGCACGCGGCCGAAGCGGCCGTCCCATTCCAGCGCGGAGCGGTAGGTGACGACGCCGAGCTTGCGCGCGATGCGCATGCCCGATTCCGGATAGATGTCCTCGCCGTACTCGCCCTGGTTCCAGGCCGGGTCCAGCCGGATGGCCTCGCGTTGCAGCGAGCGGATGGCGATGGAGAACGGCAGCGCCTGCGCCGCGCCGGAGACGTTGACGTACGCCGCCGCGCTGCCGGGGAACAGGTGCAGGTAGGCGAGCGAGGACATGCCGCCCATCGAGCAGCCGACGAGGCAGGCGAGGCGTTCGATGCCCAGGCCATCCACCAGCGCGTGCGCGGCGCGGGCGATGTCCTCGATGGAAAGGTCGGGAAAGCCCAGGCGATAGGGCTGGCCGGTGGCGGGGTTCACCGAGGCCGCGCCGGTGGAGCCTTTGCAGCTTCCCAGCGAGTTGCAGCAGACGACGAAGAAGCGGTCGGTGTCGATGGCCTTGCCGGGGCCGATCATCGCTTCCCACCAGCCCGGTTCTGGGTTGCCTTCGTGCGAGGCGGCGTGGGCGCTGGGCGAGAGGCCGGTCAGGATCAGCACGGCGTTGTCGCGCGCCGGGTTCAGCGTGCCCCAGGTTTCATAGGCCAGCCGCGCGCCGTGCAGTTCGCCGCCGCGCTTCATCGCGAAGGGCGAGGGCAGGGCGAAGAAGCGGGTGCCGGGGGCGACGAACTCGGTCATGCGCGGGGTCAGGGAACGATGCGGTCGATGGTCAGTTCGATGGTGTCGGTGTGCGTGTTGGGCAGCGGCTCGGAGCGGGTTTCCAGGTCGCCGCTCCGTGCCTGTGCATTGCCGCTGCGCGAGATGCGTGCGCCGACGACGATCCGCGGTGCGCTGGAAAGGTTCATCTGCGGCACCATCGCGTGGCTGTCGTCGAGCGCGACGGTGAGCGGCAGGTCGGCGGCGCGCAGGCGCTGGATGGCGAGCGGCGCGCGCGGGCCTTCGGCGGCGCGGGCGAACACGAACAGCACATCGTCCGGGGCGACGCGTCCGGCCAGTTCCGGTGCGAGGCTCACGCGCACGCCGAGGCGGGGAGCGGGGGGCGCCTTCAATGCCGGCGTGGGCGACGTATCCGTGGGCGTTGCGGTGCCGGCCTGCGCCTTCAGTTCGTCGATCCGCTGTCGCAGGCTGTCGCGCATCGAGCTGTCTTCGGGCAGCGTGGCGGTCAGGTGTTCCCACGTCGCGGTCGCGGCGGCGGTGTCGCCTGCCTGGAACTGCGCGATGCCAAGCAGCCACAGGCCACGCTGGTGGTCCGGATCGAGTTCAAGCGCGCGTTGCAGCAGCGCCCGCGGCTCGCCCTCGAAGCGCCGGCCGGGGGTCGCCAGGGTTTGGGCTTCGGCGGCCTCCACGAGGATGTCCGGCGTGTCGGGCGAGAGCGCGAGTGCGCGGCCGAGCGCATCCCGGGCTTGCTCGAAGCGTTCGGTGGATTTGTAGGCGCGGCCGAGCAGCAGCCAGCCTTGCGCGTCGTCCGGTTCGCGTGCGAGGCGCTCGGCCAACCCGGCGATGGCCTGGTCCATTGGCGGCAGGCCGGCGCGCTGGGCGTCCTGCATTGCGGCCGAAACCGATTGCACGGCCGGATCGAACACGCGTGGATCGCCGAGTTTCTGGTAGAGGCCGATGGCCAGCAGCGGCAGCAGCAGGACGATGGCGACGGCGGTGTTGCGTGCGGCGGGCGGAAGCTGCGTCGACGCGGGCGCGGCGTCGCCGAGCGCGGCGAGCTTGGCGGCGTATTCGCTGGCATCCAGCACGCCGCTGCGGTGCGCCTGCTCGAGCGCGGCGCGGCGTGGATCCGGCGCATCGCCTCGGCGCAGCAGCGGTGGCAGCACGAAGGCCAGCGCCACGAGGATCAGCAGTGCGCAGATTGCCCAGAACGCGGCCATCACCAGTCGTCTCCCTCGACCGGCGTCGGAGCATTGTCGGGCGCAGGCTTGGCGCGCTTGCGCACCACCACGAACAACACCACGGCACCGACAACCAGCAGCAGCGGCGGGGCGATCCACAGCCACAGCGTGCTGCCGCGCATCGGGGGGCGGTACAGCACGAAATCGGTGTAGCGCTCGGTCAGGAACGCCTTGATCTCGTCGTCCGATTTGCCGGACTGCATCAGGTCCAGCACCTCGCGCCGCAGGTCCTGCGCGATGGGGGCGTTGGAATCGGCCAGCGACTGGTTCTGGCACATCACGCAGCGCAGTTCGGCGGCGAGCGCGCGGAAACGGGCCTCCTCCTGCGCATCGCGGAACGGCATCGGGTCCACGGCGAGGGTGCAGGTGGCGACGAGGCACAGCAGCAAGGTGGCGACCGCGGATTTGAATTTCATCGCTGCGACTCCTGTTGCAGGCGCGGCAGGATTTCACGCTGCACGATCTCCGGCGTCAGCGCGCCGATGTGCTTGAAGCGCACGATGCCCTGCGCATCCACGTAGAAGGTTTCCGGCGCGGCGTACACGCCAAGGTCGATGGCGACGCGGCCGGGTTCGTCGGCCAGGATCAGCGCATACGGATCGCCGAACTGTTGCAGCCAGCGCTTGGCATCGTCCGGGTCGTCCTTGTAGTTGAAGCCGACCACGCGGATGGTGCCGCTGCGCGCGAGCTGTTCGATCAGCGGATGCTCGACCCGGCACTCCGGGCACCAGCTCGCCCATACGTTGAGCAGGAACGGCGCGCCGCGCAGGGAGGCGGAGTCGATCTGTCGCGAAGGATCGTGCAGCGTCGGCAGGGTGAAGGCCGGCAGGGGCTTGCCGATCAGCGGCGAGGGGATGGCATTGGGGTCGCGCACTTCGGCCATCCGGATGCCGGCGTACAGCAGCGCGCCGAGCAGCGCGAAGATTCCCAGCGGCAGCCAGCGCTTCCACATGTCAGGCCACTCCGGCGGCGGGCGATGCCTCGCGTTCGCGCCGCAGGCGGCGGTCGGTGGCGAGGATGAAGGCGCCGGCCATCATCATCAGCGCGCCGAGCCAGATCCAGCGCACGAACGGCTTGACGTAGATGCGCAGCGCCCAGCTTTCCCCGCCCAGCGGCTCGCCGAGCGCGACGTACAGGTCGCGGGTGAAGCCGGGCGAGATCGCGGCTTCGGTCATGACCTGGCCGCCGCTGGCGTAGGCGCGTTTTTCCGGGTGCAGCACGGCGATCTGGCGCTCGCCATCGAAGATCGTGATGGTGCCGCGATCGGCCAGGAAGTTCGGGCCTTGGCGTTTGGCTGCGCCATCGAAGCGGAAGCGGTAGCCGAGCACTTCGGTTTCCTGCCCCGGCGTCACGGCGACATCCTTTTCCACGCCCATCGCTTCCACGATCAGCGCGCCGGCAACGAACACGCCCACGCCCGCATGCGCGAGCAGCATGCCGGCGATTTCTGGGGTGAAGCGGCGGCCAGCGGGCAACTGCTTGATGCGATGCCATGCGTAAAGCGCGGTGCCGCCAAGCACCCAGGCCGCGCCTGCTGCACCGAAGATGGCCTTCGGCGACCAGCCATCGCCGAGCAGCCATGCCATCGCCGCCACGATGACGGCCGCCGCGATGCAGGCGCGTAGCGCCGGCCACAGGCGCGGGAATTCCTCGCGGCCCCAGCGCGCGAACGGGCCGAACGGCAGCAGCAGCGCCACCGGCGCCATCAGCCACAGGAACTGGATGCCGAAGTACGGCGGGCCGACGGAAATCTTGCCCAGGTTCAGCGCCTCGAACAAAAGCGGCGACAGCGTACCGACCAGCACCATCGCGGCGGCGGCGGAGAACAATAGGTTGTTGATGAGCAGAAGCGTCTCGCGCGAGAGCGGCGCGAACGCCTTGCCGGCCTCGCCGCGCGGCGCGCGCAGGGCGTAGAGCAGCAGCGAGCCGCCGATCACCACGGCCAGGAACACGAGGATGAACATGCCGCGATCCGGATC
>JBBCJS010000020.1:0-51710 GCA_037190825.1 Chiayiivirga flava | reverse complement strand
CGCGTTCGGCGCGGATGAAGTACTCGCGCTGCCAGATGTAGACCTCGTTGCCGCCGCGCTCGAAGCGGGAGCCGGAGCGCAGGATGGTCTTGGGCACGCCGTCGATCACGTCCAGCTCGAAGCGCAGGTCGTCCCAGGCCGTGTTCGGATGCCAGCGGTACTCGCCCTTGTTCAGGTCATCGGCCTGCCAGGTGCGCTGGATGACGACTTCGCCGCCTTGCACCTTCACCCGCAGATCGAGGGCGCTGGCGCGGTATTCACCGGTGGGAAGGCTGACTGTCGCCAGCGCTGGCAAGGCGAACAGGGCCAGCAACAGGAGGATCAGGCAACGGCAGGTGCGAGGGGACATGAGCGGGTTCTTGAAATGGTGTGATAAAGGGCATGCCCGTGGACGGGGGGCTTACGGTTCGTATATCGGGGAATTCATTGGCGCTGCCTTCATGGGTCGGAGCCCGGTCCGCCACCACCACCACCACCTCCTCCTCCTCCGCCACCACCACCGCCGCCGCCGGCACCACCGCCGGTGCAGCACTTCTTGCAGTTGGGCGTGCAACCGGGGCTGTTGGAAAGAGGCGTGCCGCTGTAGCCGCCGGACCCGCCTCCCCAGCCGCCAGCGCCTCCACCGCCGCCGCCGCCACCGCCGCCACCTCCACATTGGCCGCCGCTGCCCCAGGTATAGCCCCAGGTGGTTCCGCAGGAGCCGCTCCGCTCGGCGCCGTTGGCGCATTGGTAGTCGTAGTGCACGAGCGCGCCTCTCCGGTAGGCATGGCAGGTGCCGCCGGATTTGGCGTCCGGCAGTGCGATCACCGGTTCGGGAGGCTCGGGCAGCGTGTTGGCTCCCGCCAGCGCCACCGGACCGGCCAATGCCAGCGGCTGCAATGCCGTGACCTTGTAGCTCAGCGTGACGCGCTCGCGCGCCTCCAGCGAGGCCGGCACTTCGCCGATGAACTCGTACTGGAAGTTGGCGTCGCTTTGCGGCGGAGTGAACACGACGTTGTCCGCGCGCACCCATCCGTAGTTGCTGATGGTCAGTTCGCCGCTGTATTCCTCGCCGGCCTGCATGGCCGGCAGGTTGATGAAGATCGGTTCGATCAACACCACCGGAGCCGGCACTTCGGTCTGGTAGGTGGCACCGATGACGACTTCGTATTCATCGGGAATCGTGGTTTCGGTGACTTCCCACTCGATGCTGATCACGTTCATGTCCAGGAACACGTCCTGCACGGCGGTGACGCCGGGCTGTATGTGGACGCGCCCGCTGGCATCGTTGTGGCCCGGTGCGCTGGCACGCCAGGTGTAGCGGCCGGCGGCCAGTTCGGGGATCAGGCCGATGCCTTCGGCGTCGGTGGTGACTTCGGCCGTGAGCGTGGGCACGGTTTCGTGTTGCAGCCGGATGCGTGCGTTCTCCAGTCCCGGGATGAGGTTGCCCTGGTCATCCAGGGTCTGGGTGTAGATGTTGGCCGCATGGAAGCGCACGCCGCCTTCGCCCGACTGGGTGACGCTGATCGCAACCGGGATATCGCCGCCCGCGGCATTGGCCGCCGCCACGCGCAGGCGCGCCTGATGCACGCCATCGGTCACCGAGGTATCCGGGCTGGCGGTGATCTGGATCGGCTGGCTCGCGCCCACCGCCAGCGTGCCGAGCGTCGCCGGGGAGCTCAGGTTCATCCAGGCCGGTGCCGGGCCGTTGCCCGCGCCGTTGAGCAACTGCACGGTGACGCCTTCGGCGGCGAGCAGGCCCTGGTTGCTCAACTGCGTGGTCAGCGTGATCTGCCCGCCCTGCGCCAGGCCGCCTTGCAGGGAAATCGGGCTGGGCACCAGTGCGGGCAATGGCGCGCTCAACTGGAACGGCACCGTGACCCGGCCACGCACCGCGTTGCCCGAGTCCTGCGAGTAGGCGGCCAGCACCACGGTGCCCGTTTCCGGCGCGATGCTGCTGCCCACGAAGCCGATGTCGAGCGTGCGCGATGCGCCGGCGGCCAGCGTGACCGGTTCCGGCACGGTGATCTGCACGCCGGGCGGCAGGCTGCCGGAGGGCTGTTCGGACGGGGTGGCCTGGAAGCGCAGGCCGGAGACGCCGCTGCCGGCGCTGGCCGTGACGGTGACGCGGATCTTGTCGGGCACCGTGCGCGCGGCGCGCAGCGTGTAGCGCGTGGGGTTGAGGTACACGCGGTCGATGGTGAACTGGTCTTGCCAGGCGGCATCGGCCTGTTCGGGGTGACGCACCGAGACGCGATAGATTCCCGCATCGCTGGCGGCCGGCTGGAAGGCATAGGAGAACGCGCCGCTGCCATCGGTGGCGACGTTGATCCTGCGCTGATGCCCGCCCGCGTCCAGAACCAGGTGCAGCAGGGCATCGGGTACGGGCGCGCCGTCTTCGCGCTCGACGGCACGGCCCTGGATGACGATGGGCCGATCGCCATAGGACGAGGCGGGCGCCAACGACAGCAGCTCGCCGACGTAGGGCGTGGGAACCGGCGGCGGCGGCGGCGGCGCCTTCTGTATGGTGACATCCACTTCGGCCTGCGCGGTGCGCCCAGCGGCGTTGGTCGCCAGTGCCGTCAGGGTGTGGCTGCCGTCGGCAACGGCACCGATGGGCCAGCGCCAGGTCCACGGCGGCGAAGCGACTGTCGCCAGCGTCTCTCCATCCAGTGCGTACTGGACCTGGGTGACGCCCGTCGTATCGACGATGGCCACGGACAGGTCCACATCGGCATCGATCACGGCGCCCGGCAACGGGCTGGTGAAGGAGATCTGCGGGTTGGACGGCGCGTAGGTGATCCAGTGCTCGGCGCTCGCCGGGCCGGTGCCGCGGCTGTTGGCGGCATCGGCGGAAATGCGGTGGGTTCCCTCGTCGGACAGCACCAGCGTGGTGGCGAAGCCGCCGCCGCTACCGACGGAAATGCGCGATCCGACCGGGGTGCCGTCGAGGTAGACCTGGACCCGGCTGCCGGGCTGCGCGGTGCCGTTCACCGCAAGCTGCGGCCGTACCACGGTGCTGTTGTCCTGCGGTGCGAGCAGGACCGGCGCAGGCGGAGCCTCCAGGGCCACGACGATGCCCAGCGATTGCACGGTCTCGATCTCGAAGGCGTTGACTGCGCGCAGGCTCAGCGTGTGTTCGCCGTTCGGAATCGTGGCGAAGTCCAGCCAGGCCGAGTAACGACCGCCGGAAACGCTGCCGGGCAGCCGCACGCTGCCGATGTGCGCTTCGACCGTGATCAAGCCACTCGGCGCGGATACCGCGAAACCGAGCGTACCCGGCGTGGCAAGCACGCCTCCCTGGGAAAGCGCCTGGCCGTTGAAGCGCAGGTCCTCGATCGTGGGCGCCGCCGGATCGACGCTGCCGGGCCGCAAGCGGACGGGACGTGTCGCCTGTGCGGTCTGCCCGGCAGTGGAACGGGCCACGACGCGAAGGGTGTAGTTGCCCACCGAGAAGTCTTCGATCTGCCAGAGCTGCTCGAACGGCGCTTCGTGGCGGGTACCGATGTGCCGGTTGCCGACATAGAAATCCACCTTGTCGATGCCAAGCGCGGCGCTGGCGCTGGCGACGATCACGGTGTCGGCGACGATATCGGCATTGGCCTCGGGCGCCAGGATCGAGACGACCGGCGCTCCGGGCGTGTAGGCGATCGACCGGGGCAGCGACACTACGCGCGTGTTGCCGGTCACGGCGCGGTATTGCGCGTGGATCTGCTTGTTGCCGGCCGGGGGCTGCAAGGTGAAAGTGGCCGTGGGAGCCATCGGCAGGAAGGGGGCGTCGCCGAAGTCGGTGGTGGACGACAGGCGGTATTCGGCCGCGTTGCGGCAGGCCAGCGCGAGCTGCACGTCCGGCAGCGCGACGTTGTATTGCCCATCGGCGACCGCGACCGAGCAGTCCAGCAGCGGAACGCCGCCCAGGAACTGGCCGTAGTCCACGCCTTCGCTGACGACGTCGCCATCGCCACCGGGGTTGTCCGTGGCCGTGGGACCGTTGACCGAACCCCACCAGTTGCCGACGGCATCCACGATGCGGGCCGGGCTGAGGTTCAGCACGCCGAAGGCATTGCCACTGATGTCCGATCCGGCCAGCGACACCAGCGAATCCTGGCTGGATTCCAGACCCACTCCGTTGCGGTTCAGGCTGAGTCCGTCCAGGCCGATCACCGCCGATTCGGATACCGCCATGCCGATCAGGCTGTCGGCGATATCGAGCAATTCGAGCAGATAGGTGCCGCCGACGATGTGCAGGGCGGTATCGGCATGGCGCAATACCAGGCCGCGCGTCTGAAGCCCGCCCGGCGGCACCGTGGCTTCGACGCGCAGGCCGCGCCAGTCGCCCGGCTCGGCCGTGGCTGGCGATGGGTTGGTCTGGCCGGCGATGGTGTCGTCCGACAGGCTGGTGAACACCGTCCCCTGGCTGGTGCGTAGCTCGGTGCGCACCGTCAGGCCAGCCTCCGGGCCGAACTTGACGACGACGCCTTCGCCAATGGTGAGTTTCTCGGCGTACGCGTGCTGCGCCCAGCAAGCGCCCAGCATGAGGGCGACCGCACCGACCAGGCCCGATGTCCGACGCAGGCACCTCTGGAGTGAGAGTGAGCGGTTCATGGCTGCTGCACCGTGATCGTGCCGCTGGTGGCAGGCACCAGGTCCACGCCACTGGCGGTGACGGTGGTGGTGCCCGCGCCGGTGGCGGTGAGGGTGGCCGATGCGGTGCGGGAGCCCGCACTGACCGTGATCTGTGCCGGTACCGTCGCGACCGAGGGCTGGGCGGATGTCAGGTCGATCGGGATGGGGACCGCAGCGGTCTGGTTGTTGGGGTAGTCCGCTCCCGGCGTATGCAGCGATACCGAGAAATTGGCGGTAGCGCCCGCCCCGAGGCTCGCGGGAATGCCCGAGAGCGCCAGTTGCGGCGTGATGGTGGTGACGTCCAGTTCCTGCACGCCCACATAGCCGGTGGCACTTGGAATCACCTTGGTGGCGCCAAGGCCGGTGCCCGTGACGACCAGCGTCGTCTGGTACTGGCCGGCGGGGATCGTTGCGGTGGCGGGCACGGTACACACGGCCGAAGAGGCGCAATTCAAGGAGACGGTCACGGCTGTCGCACCGTAGAACGTGCTTCCGTTCACCGTCTGGCGCAGGTAGACCTCATATGCGTAGGTATCCATGCCCTTGCCGACCACGACGGCGCTGCGGGAGAAACGCAGCTCCGGAACGACGACGGTTTGCGTCCCCGATGCCCATGTCCCGATGCCCGGCAGGCTGGCGCCCACCTTGTAGGTTCCGGCCATCGTCGGCGTGCCCACGTAGGTGTATTGCTGGTTATTGGAGCCATGACTGTCGCTGCGCCCCTCCGCGATCACCACCTGGGTGGTCGCATTGCCATGACGGTCCAGGAAGCCCGCCACCAGTCCTTCCGGCGACGCCTCCTCGATCGACAGGACGATCGTCTGATCCGAGAGTGCCGTGTGGTTGCCCGGATACGTGGTACCGGCCACATGCCACTGCAGATAGAAGTTGTCATTGACCCCGCCGACACCGCGCGATCCATCCAGGCTGACAAACTGCAACTGCGGCGTCACCACCGTCGCCATCAACGGCGTCTGGGTCGAAACGTAGCCCGGTGCCGAGGCTTCGATCGCCACCGCCTCGCTCGTCGGTTCCAGCCCGCTGATCGAGAACCGTGTCTGGTACTGACCCGCGGGAATCGTCACTGTCGCCGGCACCCCCACCTTGCCGGGATCGGCGCTGGTCAGCGTGACCGCCAATGGCTCGGCCGTCGGTGCATTCTGGCCGTTGGCCCGCAGGCGGACATTCACTTCGTAGCTGTAGGTCGCCAGTCCATGCCCCGCGATTATCGTCGCCCGCGAGAACTCGAGCTGCGCACCCACGACGGTTTGCGTCCCCGATGCCCATGTCCCGATGCCCGGCAGGCTGGCACCCACCTTGTAGGTTCCGGCCATCGTCGGCGTGCCCACGTAGGTGTACTGCTGGTTATAGGAGCCATGACTGTCGCTGCGTCCCTCCGCGATCACCACCTGGGTGGTCGCATTGCCATGACGGTCCAGGAAGCCCGCCACCAGTCCTTCCGGCGACGCTTCTTCGATCGACAGGGCGATCGTCTGATCCGAGATTGCCGTCTGGCTGGTCGAGTACGTGGCGCCGGCGACATGCCACTGCAGATAGAAGTCGTCATTGGCCCCGCCGACACCGCGCGATCCATCCAGGTTCGGAAACTGCAACTGCGGCGTTACGACCGTCGCCATCAATGGCGTCTGGGTCGAAACGTAGCCCGGTGCCGAGGCTCCGACCGGAACCGGCTCACCGCTCAGCTCCAGCCCACTGACAGGGAATGCGACCTGGAATTGACCCGCAGGAATCGTCACCGTCACGGGGACCCCCACCTTGCCGGGATCGGTACTGGTCAGCGTGACCGTCAGCGGTGTGGTCGGCGCATAGTTCGCCGTTCCCGACCTGCGCCGCACATACACTTCGTTGATGTACGTATTCAATCCCTTGCCGACCACCACGGTTGCACGACTGAACTCCAGCCGTGCAGGCGGCCCGACATTCACGGCTGCCTGGGCCTGGACGAGGCCGGGGGAGGAGAGCTGCAACTGCGTCGAACCTTCGGCTTCTCCCTTCAGTGCCAGTGTGGACGTTGCCAACGTCTGCCCTTCGGGCACGAACACGCTCGCCGGAGCGGCGCTGGCGATCGCGGCGTCCAGGGTTTGGACCGTGATCCAGGCACCGCCTTCCGGCGCGGGACTGGAAATCCGCACCGAACGCTCCGCTTCCAGCCCCTGCGGCACGCTGATCGTTCCCGCGGGCTGCAACTGGATCGTCACGCTTTCGACACGCACCTGGGTGGTGCCCGGTTCGTAGCCTGGCGCGCTGGCCGTGACCTGGGCCGTTCCGGCCGCGATGCCCTGCACATCGATGTTGACGCTGCTTGCGCCCGCCGGCACGTTTACCGATGCCGGCACGGTCGCCACGGCCGCATTGGAACTTTCCAGCGAGATCGTCAAGCCGCTGGCGGGCGCGGGATCGGTCAGCAGGATCGGCATGCTGCGCGTCAGGCCCGGGGCCACCAGCAGGGTGGCGGGCGGGTTCAAAGACACCGGACGAACCCTGACCGTCCCCGATGCCGGGACATAACCCTGTGCGCTGGCCGTCAGCGTGGCGGTTCCAAGGGCGAGTCCAGCCACGTCGAACGCCACGGACGAGGCGCCCGGGGGAACGACGACCATGGCGGGAACCTCGATCACGCCTTCGGGCACCACGGCCAGCGAGATCTCGCGCCCGCTTGCCGGCGCCACGTCGGACAACCAAACGGCGACCTGGCCACCGTTCTCGATGCTGATGACGGACTGCGAGGGCGTCAGGCTCAACGCCGGTGGCTCGATGACGTGGACGGTGGCGGTGACGGTTCCGAATCCGGCCGCGCTCGCGCTGACGATGGATGTTCCCCGGGCGTTCGCCTGCACCTCGACCTGCGCGCTGCGCTCGCCTTCGTTCACCACGACCACGGGCGGTACGCCGGCCACCGACGGCACGCTGCTGACGATGTCGACCGCCAGCCCGCCTTCCGGCGCGGGATCGGGAATCGTCACTTCCAGCACGCCGAGCACGCCGGTAATCAACTGAAGCTGCGAGGGCGCCAGGCCGAAGGTCGACTTGCCGACGTGGATCGTCCCCTGCGCCAGCACATAGGGAATGCCGCGCAATGCCCACACCACGTCGGTGTCGATCTCCCCGGCGGGCACCAGGATGCCGTTGAGGAGGTTGCCCGATGCCTCCAGCCCCTGGCCGCGCGGCGAGGAGGAAAGGTCCAGCGCGATTGCGGGGCCGGCGCTGTTTTCGATCCGCACGTTGTTGAACGTGGGGGATGCGCCTTCCACGACGATGCCCTGTCCGTAGCGCACCCGCACGTGCGACAGCATGGTGCTGGCGTCATGGGTATCGCGCAGGAACGTCAATGCGCCCCAGTCCCCCGGCGCCGGCGTCCCCTGGCCATCGTCGTGGATCGAGGTGAACACGATGGGCTGGGCGGAAGTGCCCTGCGCGGACAGGGTGCCCCGCTCCACGCGAAGCGATGCGCCGTCTTCGAACCGCACCTCGACGCCCGGTTCGATCGCCAGTACCGCGTTCCCGGCCACGGCCACGTCGCCGGACACCACATACGGCGCGTCGGCAAGCCGCCAGGTGGTGCTGGCGGTGATGTCGGCGCCTACAGGGGTTGCGGCGTGCACCGCTGCCCACGGCGCGCACAGCACCGCCCATGAGAGCCATGCCAGCGCCAGCACGATGCGGCGTGCGGAGGTTTGCTTGATCGATCCATCCATCGGGTCGTTCCTGTTCTTCGATTTTTCCCGGCAAGAGGGAGCTGCCGGATCACTACGTCGCCGTTTTCAGTTCCATCGACAGCCGAGGCCGCGCGCGTGCCCGGCCTGCTGGTTCGCTTGCGCCTGTTGCTGCGTCCATGCGGCATAGGCGTCGATGCCCTGCGCGTGGAACATGGGCTCGGGCAGCCCGGCGGAAAGAAACGCCTTCCGCCAAGCGATCGGATCGCCGTCGCGCCCGAGCAGGGCGACGATCGCCAGCGGCGGGTCGGTGCGGGCCTGTGAACGCAGGCGCTGCGCCATGGCCTGCGGCGCATGGCCGGCGACATCGATGCGCCGGGCCGGGGGGTCATCCGGCAACGAAAGCGGCCCGTCGCTCACCAACCATGTCCCCGGCAAGCGGATGAATTCCCCGACGACGGAGGAAGCGACGGTCCAGGGCAGGTCGAGCTTCGCGACATCGCCAATCGCCTGACCCCCGGCGCGATGCCAGGCACGCACGCCGCCCGCCAATACGCCGATGCCGGGGCTTTCCCCGTCCCGCGCCGCAAGGCAGGCGCGCAGCAGGCGCGCCGTGTCCGTGCCATCGCCGATCAGGACGATGCGGCGATCGCGGGGAAGGAAGGGGCTGGTGCCAATGTCGCTCAGGCGCAGGTTCAGGATGTCGGGAATACGCAGTCTCGCCACCTCGCCCGGGGCGCGCGCGTCCACGAGCACGAACCGGTCACGCTCGGCCAGCACGTCCTCTGGCGCCACGAGACAGGCATGCAGTGCCGCCGCGTCCGCCGGCTGCGGCCCGGAGCGCGACGCTCGCGCGTCGATGCTTTCCGGGGGATGGGCATCCGCCGTCTCCGGATGGGTCTGCGTACAGCGATCTTCCGCTGTCGCCAGGCCACACGCGGACGCCATCAGAAGGCCGGCCACGACGCCGCTGGCGCATCTTTCCAGCGGACTCATGGCACGCTCTCGAACCCGTCGGCGAACAGCTCGAGCACCACCACCGGCGCTTCGCGCGACATCGCCAGCAACAGGCGGGATATCTCCAGCGCCACGCCCGGCGCATCGGGGGCGGACATCCCGTCCAGCGCTTCCAGCGCCGCCAGCAGGGCCGCGATCGCGCCTGCCTGGTCGCCCTGCGCGTAGGCGGTCTGCGCGGATGCCAGATGTGCGATGGCTTCCTGCTTCAGGGCCTGGTCGCCCGGCCCGGAGACTTGCAACTGATCCAGCGCGGCCATGGCGTGCGTCGCCTGTTCCTGCCTGCCGCGGACCTCGATTCCAAGATGGGCCTGGTCTTCCTCGTCCTGCCACTGCGCAACCGCGTCCAGCGCATGAATGCCGCTTCCTTCCGGAGCGCGCAATACGTAGCCGGCCTCGAAGGCGGCGCCGGGCTGTGGCCAGGCGGCGGCCCAGGACAGCGACGTGGCGGTGGCATCCGCCGGCTCCGGATCCGCCGCCAGCACGGAGAATGTCTCGGGGAAGCCGACAGCCAGCGCCAGTGCGCCTTCCGTCGCCCCGGGGCGGCGCGCCACCGCGCGGAAAGACAGGCGACTGCTCCCCAGAACCACATTCGGCATCCGCACCGCGGCGCCGCGCGTCAGACCGGCGACGAACGGCACCGGCTCGCCCAGGGCCTCGATGCCCGGCAGCGGATCGAACCCGAAGACGAGCGCCGTCGCGGACGAACCGGTACGCATGCCGACGATCGCCGCCATGCCCGGCTTGTACTCGGCCAGCACCATGCCCTCGCCGGGGGAATACACCGACGCCGCGCCGGCGGCCTCCAGGATGCCGGCCTGGAAGTACTCGCTTTGCAGCAGATCCACCGTGTGCGACTGATCCGGGAGATCGGCCACATGCACTGCGCCCATCAGCGACTCCAGGCCGCTCCATGCCGGACTGCGGGCGCCGGACAGGATCACGCTTCCGCCCCGGCGCAGGCTCTCGCGGATTTCCGCGGCGATCGTTCCCTGCGCCAGGTTCGCTCCGCCATCGACCCAGACCGATGGCCATTCGCCGCTGCGCAGCGCGGCAGTGAACGATGCCGGGTCGGTTTCCACGCGGTGGCGCACCTGCGCCTGGGACAGCAGGACGCTCCAGCGTTGCGCCCGATCGTCGGCACAGCCCGTTCCGGCGCCCTCCGGGCAGGAGACCCAGAGCAACAGGTCGCCGACGGGTGCGGGCTCGAGCGCTATCGACAGGGTCGGAGACGGTTCGACGACGATCTCCAGGGTGCGACTGTCGTTGGAGGTGTCCGGATCCTCGACATCCTCGTCCAGCGCATGAATCGCCGCGCTCAGCGTCCGTACGCCCAGCTGGGAGTAGGCGCCTTGCAGCATGAGGCTGTGCTGCTGCCCAGGCAGCAGCGAACCATGCGTCCACAGGCCCGTCCCGGTGTCGAAACTTCCGGACGAAGCGGCGACCTGCGCCACCGAGAATCCTTCCGGAAGGACAACGCTCGTCCGCGCCAGTGCCGCGTGCGGCCCGATGTTGCGGATCTGCACCGTGATCGCGGTGGCTTCCCCCACGGACACGGGGGTCTGCCCCTCCAGCGCCATGACTTGCAGGTCGGCCGTACGCGTGGCCGCGGCGGGTACCTTGGCAAACACGTAGCCATCGGCATCGACGCCCGTATCCAGCGCGATCTGCGAAATGCGCCCGGCCTCGACCGTGCCGCCTGCCGATCCCGCCTGGTGAATCCCGTTGCCGTGGCCGGCCACCTCGCCCACGGAAAGGGCGTAGGTTCCCTGGGGAAGGTCCGTGAAACGGTAGAGACCGCCACCCTGTGAAACCGTCGAACGCTGCACGCTGCCGGCCGCCGCCGTGCCTTCCAGCAGCACGGTCACTTCGTCCAGCCCCATCTCGCCAACGTCCTGCACGCCGTTGCCATTGGCATCCACATAGACGCTGCCCGACAGGATGCCCGTGGCAGGCACGGCATCGATCGCCACCGTGTAGTCACCTCCGCCGTTGGCATCGAATACGTTGAGGTAGTACGCCCAGCTCAGGTCCGGCCTGCGGGACTTGGAAAACCAGGCGTTCTCGGATGGGAGCAGCCGCCCATCCGGGCGGCGCACGCTCAGGCCATTCGTGGTGCCGTGGGTGGGATCGGCGACGCGGACATAGGAGAACCCCGGCGTCGCCGGGAAGCTGAGCGAGTATTCCGAGTTCCCCGGCACGGAGGTAAGCGTGGCCACATCGGATCGATCCGCGACTTCGCTGTCGATGCCGCTGGATTCGTAGACGCGCAGGATGTCGCCATCGCGAGCCAGGAAGTCCCGGACGCCATCGCGCCCGGGCAGATCCACCAGTACATCGCGCACCAGCAGGTGGGTGCCCGGTTCGCCGTCGATCAGCGAGGTCAACGCTCCGCCCAACGCGTCCGCGTGCGTATAGCGTGCGTCGATGGAGACGAAACGGCCGCTCAACGTGGTCTCCATGAGCCAACGGCCCATCCGCACGCCGCCGGCCGGGATATCGCCGAAATCTATCTGGAGCGAGGGCGCCGCGGGCCGATCGTCGACATGGCTGCCCACGATGCTGAAACCGACCAGCAACCCCTGCTCGTTGTCCACGATCTGGGGCTGGGCCGACTCAACGCTCACTTTCTGCCCGGTGCCCGCACCCGTGTTGCGCACGCGCAAGCCCAGGGTGAACGGCACGGGCGGCTCGACCTCGGGCGTGAACGGGTCGTCGGAATAGACATCCCCGGCCAGGAAGTAATCGAGCGCCAAGCGCGGCTGCGGGCGCACGGTGATCGTTTCCGGCACCACGTCCACGGTGGTTTCTTCGCCGTTGAGGCTGTAATGAAGCCGGGCGCCGACCAGGTACACGACACCTGCCGGCGTGCTGCCACCGGCACTCGCCGAGGGGATGATCATCCAGCGGACCGATGCCGTGGTTTCGGGCGCCACCGACCCTGTTCCATCCACCGCGCCAATGCCGTCCAGATCGTCCAGCCGGACGAAGAACGACGCCAGCGTATTGTTCGGATCGCTGGAGGCGACGACCGGATTGCCTTCCGCATCGGAAAACAGGATGTCCACGGAAACGTCGTCCACACTGGCGGTCGCCAGTCCGTTGCGTATCCGCAGAACGGCATCGAACGCCTGCCGCTCCAGGCTGATCTTCTGCCGGATTTCTATCCGGACTTCCGCGCAAACGGCCTCCTGGGCCTTGGCGGCAGGAGCGGCGAGCACGGAAACCGCGCCGGCGACAGCCAAAAAAGAAACCGCCGCCAGCCGGCGGCTCAGGAAAGAAAACCAACCCCAGTACATGAAGCCCCCATGCTCACAACCGCACGGCGACGCCCCTGATCGGAACCGTCGCATCTGGAACGTCGAATATCTCCCCTGAGCCGGGAACTGTAGCGACCCACATGCGGCACTGTCCAGCCATTCGATGCGCATAATCCCGTGCGCGGTCTTCTAACCGGCATCCCGCTTAATGGGCGACGCATCCCAAAATGCTTTTGTGCAAGCACTGACCAACCGGCGTACCATTCATCGGATTGCCCATCGCCAGCCGTGCCGTGAAACCTCCGCGCCGCGCCATCGCCATCGTGCTGTCCCTCGCCCTGGTCGCCGTGCCCGTGTCGGTATCGGCGGAGGATGCGCGCGCGGCGCAGGCGCAGGCATTGGCGCATCGGGGCGATGCCACCGGCGCCGAGGCGCTGTGGCGGCAGATCGCCGCCGATGCGCCGGGGCGCGGCGATATCGAGGCATTGGACGCGGCACGTCGCGCGCTGGCCGCACTCGCATTCCAGCGCGGCCGCTATGAGGAATTCGCCGCGCTGCACACCCAGCGCCTGGACGATGCGAAGGCGCGCGGCGATGTCCGCATCCAGGCCGGCGCCCGGATGCAACTGGCGATTCTGGAACGCCGTCGCGGCCGCCTGGATGAGGCCCGTACCGGACTGGACGAGGCGATCGGCATATTCCGCCGCATCGGCGATCGCGATGGCGAAGGCCAGGCGCTCACCCACCAGGGGCTGGTGCTGCTCAACCAGGGCCTGTACGCGCAGGCGCTGGAAGCGCTGGAGGAAGCCCAGGCCCTGCACCGCGCCGGCGCGGACGTGCAGATCGACCGCACCCTGCATTACCTGGGGCTGCTCTACCACGGCCTGCGCGATTACGAGGAGGCGCGCCAGCACCTGGAACGCGGGCTGGCCCAGGCGCAGGACACGGCCGACCCGATGCGCGCCGCGCCGCTGCTCGGCAGCCTGGCGCGCGTGGCCAACGATGCCGGCCTGCACGAGGCGGCGCTGGAGTACACCCGCCAGTCGGGCGAGCTGGCGACCCGTTTCGACAGCGCCCCCGGCCTGGCCTACAGCCTGCTGGAACGCGGTCGCGCCCTGCTCGGGCTGGAACGTCTGGACGAGGCCCGCCAGGCGCTGGAAGAGTCGCGCCGCCTGAGCCGTTCGATCACGCAGCACCGCACCGCCGCCGATGCCACCTTCGTGCTGGGCCGGGCGGCATTGCACGCCGGCGACGAAGCCGAGGCCCTGCGTCTGTTCGGCGAGGCGATGCCGAACTACCAGGCCGCCAGCGACGTGCCCCAGATGCTGGACGCCTACCGCCAGATGATCCCGCTGCTGCGCCGGCAGGGCGAACCGGAGGAAGCCGCGCGGCTGGCCGAACTGGCGATGGCGATGCAGGAGCAGATCAGCGGCCGCGACACCAGTCGCCGCATCGCCCTGCTCGAATACCGCCACCAGGTCACCGACAACGCGCGCCACATCGAACTGCTGCGGCGCGAGAACGAGATCCAGCAATTGCGCCTGGCCAATCAGGCACTGGATCGCCGCATCGGCCTGGGCCTCATCCTGGGGCTGACCACGGTAGCCGCCCTGCTGGCGTGGGCCTTCGCCCGCAGCCGGCGCGCGCGCAAGGCGCTGGCGACGGGGAACCTGGAACTGGAAGCCAGCCGCCACGCCCTGGCGCAGGCCAACGCGGCGCTGGCCGAGCGTGCCCAGGTGCTGGCGCAGGCGGTCATCACCGACCCTTTGACCGGCGTGTCCAACCGCAGCCATGTGCTCGACACGCTGGAAGGCGTGGCGGCCACGGCGTTCGCGCAGCGGCAGGGCCTGGCGGTGCTGATGCTGGACGTGGACCGCTTCAAGAGCGTCAACGACGACCATGGCCATGGCGTCGGGGATCGCGTGCTGCGCCGCGTGGCGACGCTGGTGCGCGAGATGCTGCCGCCGCAGGCGCTGCTGGGCCGCTACGGCGGCGAGGAGTTCCTGCTGGTGCTGCCCGGCCACGAACTGGAAGCCGCGCGCCGGCTGGCCGAACGCATCCGCCGCGTGGTGGAGGATTCCACCGCGCCGGACGAACCGCCGGTCACGCTCAGCATCGGCGTCGCCGCCCGGACGGCCGGCAGCGACATCGACCCCGACGAGTTGATCGAGGACGCCGACCGCGCCCTGTACCGCGCCAAGGAATCGGGCCGCAACCGCGTGGAAACCGCCTTGCGCGTGGCCTGACGCGCCGACCGGCCCGGTGCCACGACGGTTGCGCACACAACATTGGTGCAGCGCACCAACCGAATGCACCAACTTGGTGCGCCTGCATTTCCTCATGCTCCAAGCCGAGACAAAAATTCTTCCCGATCATTGGGTTATGTGATTGCCACGCTTGGCATGCCATTTGCTGCATATGAGCACTTTCCCTTACCCATGCGGAGTGCTCCATGTCCTACGAACAGGTCGAAAAGCTCATTTCGGAAAACGCGGTCGAGTTCGTCGACCTGCGTTTTGCCGACATGGGCGGCAAGCAGCATCACGTGAGCTTCCCGGTGCGCGCCGTGGAGCCGGCGCTGTTCGAGGACGGCAAGATGTTCGATGGCTCCTCGATCGCCGGCTGGAAGGGCATCAACGAGTCGGACATGGTGCTGCTGCCCGATCCGGCCACCGCCTTCATCGACCCGTTCGCGGCCGACCCGACCCTGGTGCTGGTGTGCGACGTGCTGGAACCGGCCACGATGCAGGCCTACAGCCGCTGCCCGCGCTCGGTCGCCAAGCGCGCCGAGGCCTTCCTGAAGTCCAGCGGCATCGCCGATACCGCGTTCTTCGGGCCGGAGCCGGAGTTCTTTGTGTTCGATTCGGTGCGCTGGGCCAACGAGATGGGCCACACCTTCTTCCATGTCGACTCCGAGGAGGCGCACTGGAACTCGGCCAAGGAGTACGAAGGCGGCAACTCCGGCTACCGCCCCGGCGTGAAGGGCGGCTACTTCCCGGTGGCGCCGACCGATTCGCTGCACGACCTGCGCGCGGAGATGTGCAAGCTGCTGGAAACCCTCGGCATCGAGGTGGAAGTGCACCACCACGAAGTGGCCAATGCCGGCCAATGCGAGATCGGCACCAAGTTCAACTCGCTGGTGCACAAGGCCGACGAGCTGCTGACGCTCAAGTACGTGGTCAAGAACGTCGCGCACCGCTACGGCAAGACCGCCACCTTCATGCCCAAGCCGCTGGTGGGCGACAACGGCTCGGGCATGCACGTGCACCAGTCGCTGTCCAAGGACGGGCAGAACCTGTTCGCCGGAGAAGGCTACGGCGGCCTGAGCCAGCTGGCGCTGTGGTACATCGGCGGCATCTTCAAGCACGCCCGCGCGATCAACGCCTTCAGCAACTCCACCACCAACAGCTACAAGCGCCTGGTGCCCGGTTTCGAGGCGCCGGTGATGCTGGCCTATTCGGCGCGCAACCGTTCGGCCTCGTGCCGCATCCCGTGGGTCAACAGCCCGAAGGCGCGGCGCATCGAGATGCGCTTCCCCGATCCGATGCAGACCGGCTACCTCACCTTCGCGGCATTGCTGATGGCCGGCCTGGACGGCATCCGCAACAAGATCGACCCGGGCGCGCCGAGCGACAAGGACCTGTACGACCTGCCGCCGGAGGAGGAGAAGAACATCCCCACCGTCTGCCACTCGCTGGACCAGGCCCTGGAAGCGCTCGATGCCGACCGCGACTTCCTCAAGGCCGGCGGGGTGTTCAACGACGACTTCATCGACGGCTACATCGCGCTGAAGTCGCAGGAGGTCACGAAGTTCCGCGCCGCGACCCACCCGCTGGAATACTCGCTCTACTACGGGTTGTAAGAAAAACACACGGGGCTGGAATCGAAGGATTCCGGCCCCGTTCGCTTCTGGGGCATCCATCGCGGAGCAACACGCGCCCCGACGCGCCATGCGGGGGCATGGCAACGAAAAGCAGGAGCGGCAGGCCGGACGCCACCTGCACACGACAAGACACGGCCAGATGGGGGAGGACCAACCATCCACATGCTCAAGGGGAGCCTGTCATGTCATTGCGTCCATTGTTTTTGGGGTGTCTTCTGGGGATCGGGCTCGTTCCTGCCGGCGCGGCACAGGCCGGCGGCCTGAGCGGTTCGCTCACGCTCACGTCCGACTACGTGTTCCGCGGCTTCACCCAGACCGACAAGAAGCCGGCCCTCCAGGGCGGGATCGAATACGAGGCCGAGAGCGGCTTCTACGTGGGCACCTGGGGCAGCAGCATCAGCTGGCTGTCCGATTCGGACCCGGCCATTTCCAGCCAGCTCGAACTGGATGGCTACATCGGCTATCGCAACCAGCTTTCCGACACGATTTCCTTCGATGTCGGCGCGCTCTACTACGGCTATCCGGGCAGTTATCCGTCCGGCTTCAACGATGCGGACACGGTGGAGCTGTACGCCGGCCTCTCCGCCGGCATCTTCGGGGTGAAGTACTCCTACGCCGTCACCGACCTCTTCGGCATCGAGAACTCGGACGGCAGTTCCTACCTGGAAGCGGGCATCGACTACGGCTTCGCCGATACCTGGTCGCTCGGCCTGCACGTGGGCAAGCAGTTCATCTCCGGCAAGGACGCGGACGGCGCGGGCTACGAGGACGTCCTCGACTGGTCCGTGGGCATCAACAAGGCCCTGCCCAACGACTTCGACATCGGCGTGACCTTCACCGACGTGGACGTGGACGGCGGCGACTCGCGCCTGTTCATCGCCATCACCAAATCGTTCTGACGACGGAGGAACCCGCATGAAACTGATCACCGCCATCATCCGCTCGTTCAAGCTCGACGAGGTGCGCGAGGCGCTCACCCAGGTGGGCGTGTCGGGCATCACCGTCACCGAGGTCAAGGGCTTCGGGCGGCAGAAGGGCCATACCGAGCTGTATCGCGGCGCCGAGTACGTCGTGGACTTCCTGCCCAAGATCAAGGTCGAGGCCGCCGTGCCCGACGCGCTGGCGGAAGCGGCCGTGGAGGCGCTGGCGCAGGCCGCGCGTACCGGCAAGGTGGGCGACGGAAAGATCTTCGTCTCGGCCCTGGACCAGGTGGTGCGCATCCGCACCAGCGAAATCGGCGACGACGCGCTCTGACGCGCGCAGGAGACAACCCCATGAAAACCTCCATGAAATCCCTTATCGCTTCACCGCGCGGCGCCCGCGCTGCATTGATGTTCCTGCTCGCCTTCGCCGGCCTGTTCTGGCTCGCGCCCGCATGGGCCCAGGAAGAAACCGCCGAGGTCGTGTTCGACAGCGGCAACGTCGCCTGGATGCTCACCTCCACCCTGCTGGTGCTGCTGATGGTGGTGCCGGGCCTGGCCCTGTTCTACGGCGGCATGGTGCGTTCCAAGAACGTGCTGTCGGTGATCATGCAGGTGCTGGTGGTGTTCTCGCTGGTGATCCTGATCTGGATCGCCTACGGCTACAGCGTCTCCTTCACCGAGGGCAATGCCTTCTTCGGTTCGTTCACCGAAAAGGCCTTCCTCAAGGGCATCACCTACACCACCGATGGCGGCGGACTGCCGGAGTACCTGGTGGTGGCGTTCCAATCCACCTTCGCCGGCATCACCACGGCGCTGATCGTCGGCGCGTTCGCCGAGCGCATGAAGTTCGCCGCCGTGCTGATCTTCTCGGCCATCTGGGTCACGCTGGCCTACTTCCCGATGGTGCACATGGTATGGAGCGGCGAGGGCGGCTTCCTGGCGCACAAGGGCGTGATCGACTTCGCCGGCGGCACCGTGGTGCACATCAACGCCGGCGTTGCGGGCCTGGTGGGCGCGTACTTCCTCGGCAAGCGCCTAGGCTACGGCAAGGAGGCGATCAAGCCGCACAACGTGCCGTTCACCTTCATCGGCGCCTCGCTGCTGTGGATCGGCTGGTTCGGCTTCAACGCAGGCTCGGCCGCCGCCGCCGACGCCAGCGCCTCGCTGGCGATGCTCAACACCATCGTCGCCACCGCCGCGGGCGTCATCGCGTGGACGCTGGTGGAAGCCCTCGTCAAGGGCAAGCCTTCGGCGCTGGGCGCGGCCACCGGCGCGATCGCGGGCCTGGTCGGCGTGACGCCGGCCGCCGGTTCCGTCGGCCCGCTGGGCGCCATCGTCATCGGCCTGGCATGCGGTGCGATCTGCGTGTGGGCCGTCACGGGCCTCAAGAAACTGCTCGGCGCGGACGACAGCCTCGATGTGTTCGGCGTGCACGGCGTGGCCGGCATCATCGGTGCGGTGCTGACCGGCGTGTTCAGCGCGCAGTCGCTCGGTGGCACCGAGGCCGATCTCGCCATCGCTTCGCAGGTCGGCGTGCAGATCGTCAGCGTGGTGTTCACCATCGCCTGGTGCGCCATCGTCACCGCGATCGCGATGCTCGTGGCGAAGTTCGCCGTGGGGCTGCGCGTGTCCGAGGAATCCGAACGCATCGGCCTGGACATCACCACGCATGGGGAGTCGGCTTACGAATGAGCCGACGGACAGACCCGGCGCCGCGCTCCTCCCTCCCGGCGCGGCGATGGGTCTGATGGGGAGGATGTTCCGTCGGGGAAGGGCGGAACATCCAGCAACCGAACCCGCATCCGGCGTTGCGCCGGATGCGGGTTTTTTTGTGCAGGCGCAGCTGCGGCCTGGCCGCACCTGCGCTGGACAGACTGCGGAGGATCGGTCAGAGACCAAGGACGATTACGACGCCACCTCCGCGCCGACATACCGCGCCCGCGGCCGGATCAGGCCGCTCTGGCTTTGCTGTTCCAGCGCATGCGCAAGCCAGCCGGCGACGCGGCCGGCGGCAAACAGGGCCAGTGCGTCGCCGGCATCAAGACCGTGGCCTTCGATGGTGGCGGCAAGCAGCAGGTCGATGTTGGGATGCTGGCCGGTGAGCCGTTCCACCTGTTCGGCCAGGGCCAGCACGGTATCCAGCGCCGCAGGGCGGCGCGCCATGCCGTCGATGCGGGCCAGCAGCGCTGCACCACGCGGGTCGCCATGCGGATAGAGGGCGTGGCCGAAGCCGGGGAATTCGTCGCCGCGCCGCCAGCGTTCCGAGACGAAAGCGGCGATATCCGATGCTTCGCGCGCCTGCCGGATGAAGGCGAACGCGCGCGCCGTCGCGCCGCCGTGGCGCGGGCCGGTGAGCGCGGAAAGCCCGGCGCAGACGGTGGCGTGCAGGTGCGCGCCGGTGGAGGCGACCACGCGCGCGGCGAAGGCCGAGACGTTGAGCTCGTGCTCGGCGCACAGCACCAGCGCCATGCGCAAAAGATCGGCGAAGGCGGGATTGCGCGGCTTCCAGCGTTGCGCCAGCAACGCATGCACCGGCGCATCGGATGCCGCCACGCCGGCGAGCAGGGCGGCGTTCTGGCGCAGCAGCAGCGCGGCGGTTTCGCGGCGTACCTGCGGGGCGGCGTTGAAGGAATGCGGCGAAGCCAGCGCCAGCAGCGGCATCGTCGCCAGCGCGCGTTCCAGCGGCGGCAACGCGGCATCGTTCGCCAATGCGGTGGCGATGGCCGGCCACGGCGGCGGCGGCGAGGCGAAGGGATCGGCATCGCCGCAGTTCCAGAGGATGCGCGCGGCGTCTTCCAGCGTCGCGCCGTCGCGCGCCAGCGCCACGGCGGAATGGCCGCGATAGGTCGGGCCGTCCGGGCGGATCTGCGAGATCGCCGTTTCCATCACCGGCAGGCCGCGATCCAGGCTTTGCGCCGCGCCGCGCGCCGCGCCGCGTCCGGCGCGCTTGCGGGCGATCAGGCGGTCGATGTCCTGCGCGCGGTACAGCCGGCTGCGCGGCTCGTCGCCGGGACGCGATTCGATCAGGCCGCGGCTGACGTAGGCGTACAGCGTCGCGGCGCTCACGCCGAGGCGCTCGGTGGCCTCGCTGGCTGAAAGGTAGATGTCCGGCATATGGGTTGATTCATTGAATCAAGATTGATCAATGGATCATAGGGTGCCACAGTTCGTGCCCATGAAGCGCCTGTCGCGGCGTCATTCCCGCGGAGGCGGGGATGACGAGAAAACGGGCTTCTTCCGTTTGCGCACAGCCGCATGAGATTTCCCAACCGCCGGCGCACACTGGCCGGCCCCACGAGGACAAAGCCATGACGCAACCTTCCTCCGCCGGTGCTCGCTTCCGCGCCGCGCTCGCCGCCGAATCGCCGTTGCAGGTGATCGGCGCGATCAACGCCAACCATGCGCTGCTGGCCCAGCGCGCCGGCTTCCGCGCCATCTATCTTTCCGGCGGCGGCGTCGCGGCCGGTTCGCTCGGCCTGCCGGACCTGGGCATCAACACGCTGGAAGACGTGCTGATCGACACGCGCCGCATCACGGATGTCTGCGACCTGCCGTTGCTGGTGGACATCGACACGGGTTTCGGCCCCTCGGCGTTCAACATCGAGCGCACCATCAAGAGCCTCATCAAGGCCGGCGCCGCGGCGTGCCACATCGAGGACCAGGTCGGCGCGAAGCGCTGCGGGCATCGCCCCGGCAAGGAAATCGTCACCCAGGGCGAGATGGTGGACCGCGTGAAGGCCGCCGCCGATGCCAAGACCGACAAGGACTTCTTCCTGATCGCGCGCACCGATGCGATCCAGGTGGACGGCGTGGACGCGGCCATCGAGCGCGCCATCGCCTGCGTGGAAGCGGGCGCCGACGGCATCTTCGCCGAGGCCGCCTACGACCTGGACACCTACCGCCGCTTCGTGGATGCGGTGAAGGCGCCGGTGCTGGCCAACATCACCGAGTTCGGCAAGACGCCGCTGTTCACGCGCGACGAGCTGGCTTCGGCCGGCGTGGCGATCCAGTTGTTCCCGCTGTCCGCGTTCCGCGCCGCGAACAAGGCGGCCGAGAACGTCTACGCCGCCGTGCGCCGCGACGGCCACCAGAAGTCCGTCGTCGATGCGATGCAGACCCGCGAGGAACTGTACGACCGCATCGGCTACCACGCCTTCGAGCGGAAGCTCGATGCACTGTTCGCTTCCAAGAAATCCTGACCGGGAGGACACCCCATGAGCAGCACCGACACCGCCACGCCAGGCTTCAAGCCGAAGAAATCCGTCGCCCTCTCCGGCACCGCCGCCGGCAACACCGCGCTGTGCACGGTCGGGCGCACCGGCAACGACCTGGCCTATCGCGGCTACGACATCCTGGATCTGGCCACCACCAGCGAGTTCGAGGAAATCGCCCACCTCCTGGTCCACGGCAAGCTGCCCAACCGCGCCGAACTTTCCGCCTACAAGGCCAGGCTGAAGTCGCTGCGCGGCCTGCCGGCGGCGGTGAAGAGCGCGCTGGAGCAGTTGCCGCCGTCCTCGCACCCGATGGACGTGATGCGCACCGGCGTCTCGGTGCTGGGTTGCGTGAAGCCGGAGAAGGACGACCACAACCATCCGGGCGCGCGCGACATCGCCGACAAGCTGATGGCCTCGCTTGGCTCGATGCTGCTGTACTGGTACCACTACGCCTACAACGGCAAGCGCATCGAGGTGGAGACCGACGACGACTCCATCGGCGGCCACTTCCTGCACCTGCTGCACGGTGTGAAGCCGCCGGAAAGCTGGGTGCGCGCGATGCACACCTCGCTGATCCTGTACGCCGAGCACGAGTTCAACGCCAGCACGTTCACCTGCCGCGTGGTCGCGGGCACGGGTTCGGACATGTACAGCGCCATCTGCGGCGGCATCGGCGCATTGCGCGGGCCCAAGCACGGCGGCGCCAACGAGGTCGCGTTCGAGATCCAGAAGCGCTACGAGACGCCGGACGAGGCCGAGGCCGACATCCGCTCGCGGGTGGAGCGCAAGGAATTGGTGATCGGCTTCGGCCATCCGGTGTACACCGTGTCCGATCCGCGCAACAAGGTGATCAAGCAGGTGGCGAAGGACCTGTCGGAAGAAGCGGGCAGCACGAAGATGTACGACATCGCCGAGCGCCTGGAGTCGGTGATGTGGGACGTCAAGAAGATGTTCCCGAACCTGGACTGGTTCAGCGCCGTCAGCTACCACGTGATGGGCGTGCCGACCGACATGTTCACGCCGCTGTTCGTGATTTCGCGCACCTCCGGCTGGAGCGCGCACATCATCGAGCAGCGCGTCGACGGCAAGATCATCCGCCCGAGCGCGAACTACGTCGGGCCGGAGGACCAGACCTTCGTTCCCATCGACAAGCGCGTCTGATGTTTCCGAAACCGTCGTCCCCGCGAAGGCGGGGACCCAGTGCCTTCGATGCCCCATGACGCGCAAGACGCCGGATTCCCGCCTTCGCGGGAATGACGGAGGAAAATCCCGCCCACATCCTGTTTGACAGCCAGCCATGAACAGCCAGTACCGCAAACCCCTTCCCGGCACCTCGCTCGACTATTTCGACGCGCGCCAGGCCGTCGATGCGATCCAGCCCGGCGCCTGGGCCACGCTGCCCTACACCGCCCGCGTGCACGCGGAAAACCTCGTGCGAAAGGCCGATCCGGCGCAGTTGAACGACTACCTGCGCCAACTCATCGAGCGTAGGCGCGACCTGGACTTCCCGTGGTTCCCGGTGCGCGTGGTCTGCCACGACATCCTCGGGCAGACGGCGCTGGTCGATCTGGCCGGCCTGCGCGATGCGATCGCCGACCAGGGCGGCGATCCGGCGCAGGTGAATCCGGTGGTGCCGGTGCAGTTGATCGTGGACCACTCGCTGGCGGTGGAATGCGGCGGCTACGACCCGGACGCGTTCGCCAAGAACCGCGCCATCGAGGACCGCCGCAACGCCGACCGCTTCCACTTCATCGACTGGACCAAGCAGGCGTTCCGCAACGTCGACGTGATCCCGCCGGGCAACGGCATCATGCACCAGATCAACCTGGAGAAGATGTCGCCGGTGGTCTACGTGCAGGACGGCGTGGCCTTCCCGGATACCTGCGTGGGCACCGATTCGCACACCCCGCACGTGGACGCGCTGGGCGTGATCGCGGTGGGCGTGGGCGGGCTGGAAGCGGAGAACGTGATGCTCGGCCGCGCCTCGTGGATGCGGCTGCCGGACATCGTCGGCGTCAGGCTCGCAGGCGCGCGGCAGGAAGGCATCACCGCCACCGACATCGTGCTGGCGCTGACCGAATTCCTGCGCCGCGAGAAAGTCGTCGGCGCGTATCTGGAGTTCTTCGGCGAGGGCGCGGACAGCCTCACCATCGGCGACCGCGCGACGATCTCCAACATGTGCCCCGAGTACGGCGCCACCGCCGCGCTGTTCTACATCGACCGGCAGACCACCGATTACCTGCGCCTCACCGGCCGCAGCGACGAGCAGGTGAAGCTGGTCGAGACCTACGCGAAGACCGCCGGCTTCTGGTCGAGCGAGATGACCGGCGCGCAGTACGAGCGCGTACTGGAGTTCGATCTTTCCAGCGTGGTGCGCAACATGGCCGGGCCGAGCAACCCGCACCGCCGCCTGCCGACGTCCGCGCTGGCCGAACGCGGCATCGCGGTGAATCTGGACGCCGCCCTGCGCGAGGAAGCCGATGGCCTGCTGCCCGATGGCGCGGTCATCATCGCGGCCATCACCTCGTGCACCAATACCTCCAACCCGCGCAACGTCATCGCCGCCGCCTTGCTGGCGCGCAACGCGGTGCGGAAGGGCCTGGCGCGCAAGCCGTGGGTGAAGACCTCGCTCGCGCCCGGCTCCAAGGCGGTGCAGCTTTACCTGGAGGAATCCGGGCTGCTGCCGGACCTGGAAAAGCTCGGCTTCGGCATCGTCGCCTTCGCCTGCACCACCTGCAACGGCATGAGCGGCGCGCTCGATCCTGCGATCCAGCAGGAGATCATCGACCGCGACCTGTACGCGGTGGCGGTGCTCTCGGGCAACCGCAACTTCGACGGTCGCATCCATCCGTACGCGAAACAGGCCTTCCTCGCCTCGCCGCCGCTGGTGGTGGCCTATGCCATCGCCGGCACCATCCGCTTCGACATCGAAAAGGACGTGCTCGGCCACGACACCGACGGCAGGCCGGTCACGCTCAAGGACATCTGGCCGAGCGACGGGGAGATCGACGCCATCGTCGCCCGCGCGGTGAAGCCCGAGCAGTTCCGCAAGGTATACGGCCCGATGTTCGACGTGCGCGTGGAACACGGCGCCAAGGTCAGCCCGCTGTACGACTGGCGACCACAGAGCACCTACATCCGCCGCCCGCCGTACTGGGAAGGCGCGCTGGCCGGCGAGCGCACGCTGCGCGGCATGCGCCCGCTCGCGGTGCTGGGCGACAACATCACCACCGACCATCTCTCCCCGAGCAACGCGATCCTGCCCTCGTCCGCCGCCGGCGAATACCTGGCGAAAATGGGCCTGCCGGAGGAGGACTTCAATTCCTACGCCACCCACCGCGGCGACCACCTCACCGCGCAGCGCGCCACCTTCGCCAATCCCAAGCTCGTCAACGAAATGGCCGTGGTGGATGGCGAGGTGAAGCAAGGCTCGCTCGCCCGCGTCGAGCCGGAAGGCAAGGTCATGCGCATGTGGGAGGCGATCGAAACCTACATGGAGCGCCGCCAGCCGCTCATCATCGTCGCCGGCGCCGACTACGGGCAGGGCTCCAGCCGCGACTGGGCCGCCAAGGGCGTGCGCCTGGCGGGCGTGGAAGCCATCGTCGCCGAAGGCTTCGAGCGCATCCATCGCACCAACCTGATCGGCATGGGCGTGCTGCCGCTGGAGTTCAAGCCGGGCCAGAACCGCAAGACCTTCGCCATCGACGGCACCGAAACCTTCGACGTGATCGGCGAACGCACCCCGCGCGCGGACCTGACGCTGGTGATCCATCGCAGGAACGGCGAGCGCGTCGACGTGCCCGTCACCTGCCGCCTGGATTCGGACGAGGAAGTGGCGATCTACGAGGCCGGCGGCGTGCTGCAACGCTTCGCGCAGGATTTTCTCGAACAGTCGAAGGCGGCCTGACCGGCCCATCGCATCGGTACATCCATTCCACAGGAGATCGAACCATGTCCGACGACAACAGCCTCTCCGAAACCGGCACCGTTCGCCTGCACCGCGTCCTGCGCGCGCCGCCGGAACGCGTCTACCGCGCCTTCCTGGATCCCGGCGCGATGGTGAAGTGGCTGCCGCCGCACGGCTTCACCGGCACCATGCACCACTTCGACGCCCGCGTCGGCGGCGGCTACCGGATGTCGTTCACCAACCTGGGCACCGGCTCCAGCCATTCGTTCACGGTGAAATACCTCGAACTGGTGCCCAACGCGCGCATCCGGCACACCGACACCTTCGACGCTCCCGGCCTGCCGGGCGAGATGCAGGTGACGGTGACGTTGAAGCCGAGCCTGTGCGGCACCGAACTGCACATCGTGCAGGAAGGCATCCCCGCCGCGATCCCGGAGGACTACTGCTATCAGGGCTGGCAGGAATCGCTGGAACTGCTGGCCAGGCTGGTTGAACCGGAGATTCCCGACGGCGCCTGAGCGGCCGCGCGCGGCCGATCCGCCCATGCCCCATCCGTCCCATACCGTTGCCCCGCGCACGTCGCGCGGCTGAATACACCGAGGCACGCATGTCAAACGCACCGCAACGCCGCATCCCCGCCACCTACATGCGCGGCGGCACGTCCAAGGGCGTGTTCTTCCGGCTGGAAGACCTGCCCGAGGCCGCACGCGCGCCGGGCCAGGCGCGCGACAGGCTGTTCCAGCGCGTGATCGGTTCGCCCGATCCCTACGGCAAGCAGACCGACGGCATGGGCGGGGCCACGTCCTCCACCAGCAAGTGCGTGATCGTTTCCCCTTCCACCCAGCCCGGCCACGACGTGGATTACCTGTACGGGCAGGTCGGCATCGACACCGATTTCGTGGACTGGTCCGGCAACTGCGGCAACCTTTCCACCGCCGCCGGCGCGTTCGCGATCCATGCCGGCTATGTCGCCGGCGTGCCCGGGAACGGCACCTGCACGGTGCGCATCTGGCAGGCCAACATCGGCAAGACCATCCTCGCGCACGTGCCGGTGACGCACGGGCAGGTGCAGGAAACCGGCGATTTCGAGCTGGATGGCGTGACCTTCCCGGCGGCGGAAATCGTGCTGGAGTTCCTCGATCCGGCCGACGAAGGCGAGGACGGCGGGGCGATGTTCCCGACCGGCAACGTCGTGGACGAACTCGACGTGCCGGGCATCGGCACGCTCAAGGCCACGATGATCACCGCCGGCATCCCGACCGTGTTCGTCGACGCCGCCGACATCGGCCATGACGGCACCGAGCTGCAACCGGCGATCAACGAGGACAAGGCCGCGCTGGCGAAGCTGGAAGCCATCCGCGTGGCCGGCGCGCTGCGCATGGGCCTGATCAAGGCGCCGGAAGAAGCGTCGAAGCGCCAGCACACGCCGAAGGTGGCCTTCGTCGCGCCGCCGAAGGATTACGTTTCCAGCAGCGGCAAGGCCATCGCCGCGTCCGACATCGACCTCAACGTGCGCGCGCTCTCGATGGGCAAGCTGCACCACGCCATGATGGGCACCGCCTCGGTCGCCATCGCCACGGCGGCGGCGGTGCCGGGCACATTGGTGAACCTTGCTGCGGGCGGCGGCGAGCGTGAAGCGGTGCGCTTCGGCCATCCTTCCGGCACCTTGCGCGTGGGCGCGGCGGTGGCGCTCGCCGATGGGCAATGGACGGTGACGAAGGCGGTGATGAGCCGTTCGGCGCGCATCCTGATGGAAGGGTTCGTGCGGGTGCCGGGCTGACAACGGCTCGCCATTCCGGCGAAAGCCGGAATCCCGTTCTTCGGTAAATCCAAAGCCCAGGCGCTGGATTCCGGCTTTCGCCGGAATGGCGGCTTTCTGAGAACGAACCCGAATCGCTCCAAGGCCGGCCCCACGCCAGCCAACTATCCGCCGCGACGGCGATTCGGGCCGAGCTTGCGGGTCAGGGTATTGCGACCGAGCCCAAGCCGGCGCGCGGCCTCCTGCTTGCGGCCGCCGGTGGCGGCCAGGGCGGCGTCGAGCAGGATCCGTTGCAGGCGTTCGCTGGCATGCGGGTGCAGGCCATCGTGGCCGGCGGCCAGTTCCGCATCGGCCCAGCGGCGCAGGGCGTGTTCCCAGGTGTCGTCCGTCACCGTGGAGGCGGGTTCGGCCTGGCCGCTGCGGATGTGCGGCGGCAGGTCGGCGGGCAGGATGGTGTCGCCGGGCGCGAGCGCCATCAATCGCCAGCAGAGATTTTCCAGTTCGCGCACGTTGCCCGGCCAGTGGTGCCGGCGCAGGGCATCGAGCGTGGCCGGTGCGAAGTGCTTGGGCGCGGCATCGATGCGACGGGCGGCATCGGCGAGGAAGCGCCGGGCCAGGGCCGGCACGTCCTCGCGGCGCTCCCGCAGCGGCGGCAGGCTCAGGCGCACCACGTCGAGGCGATGCAGCAGGTCGGCGCGGAAGCGGCCCTGGGCGGCGGCCTGGTCGAGGTCCTGATGGGTGGCGGCGATCACGCGCACGTCCACGCGCAACAGTTCGCGCCCGCCGACGCGGAAGAACTCGCCTTCGGCCAGCACGCGCAGCAGGCGGGTTTGCAGGGCCAGCGGCATGTCGCCGATTTCATCCAGGAACAGGGTGCCGCCATCGGCCTGCTCGAAGCGGCCGACGTGGCGCTTGGCCGCGCCGGTGAAGGCGCCGGCCTCGTGCCCGAACAGTTCCGATTCCAGCAGTTCGGCCGGGATCGCGGCGGTGTTGAGCGCGATGAAGGGCCGCTGCGCGCGCGGCGAATGGCGATGCAGGGCGCGCG
Source organism: Chiayiivirga flava (assembly GCA_037190825.1). Taxonomy (GTDB): domain Bacteria; phylum Pseudomonadota; class Gammaproteobacteria; order Xanthomonadales; family Xanthomonadaceae; genus Denitratimonas; species Denitratimonas flava_A. The sequence continues at coordinate 23,426 of JBBCJS010000020.1, read as the reverse complement.
CGACCAGTTCCTTGCCGGTACCGGTTTCGCCTGCGATCAGCACCGACAGCGGCGCCTGCGACAGGCGGCCGACGGCGCGGAACAGTTCGCGCATCGCGGGCGAATCGCCGAGCAGTTCGGGTTCGCCGCCGGGCGTGGCGGCAGCGGGCGGCGGCGGCGCGGTTTCGTTCAACGCGCGCCGCGCCATCGCCACGGCGGCGTCGATGTCGAAGGGCTTGGAGAGGAAATCGTGCGCGCCGCCGCGAAACGCGCCGGCGGTGCTCGGCACGTCGGTGAAGGCGCTCATCACGATGACGGGCACCTCCGGATGGCGCTGTTTCAGCGTATCGAGCAGGCGCAGGCCGTCGATCCTGGGCATCCGCACATCGGTGAACACCAGCGCGGGGGCGCCTTCGTCGTCCAGCGCGGCGAGCGCCTCGGCGGCGGCGCCGAACTCGCGCACGTCGAACCCGGCCTCGCGCAGCGCCTGCGCCAGCACGAAGCGGACGGACCGGTCGTCGTCGATGACCCAGAGGCGGCTCACTGCGACTGGCCGATGGCGACGATGACGGCCAGCGCCACGAGCGCGCCCAGCACGGCGAGGGCGATCTTCACCCAGCTATACGGCCGTTCGCCGGCGATCTTGCCGGTATGGCCGTTGGCCAGGATCTGGAAGTTGCGCGAACCGTAGGTGTAGCTGACCAGCCACACCGGCACCAGGATGTGCTTGAAGGTGCGGCCGCGGTACTGGCTGCGCACCTGGAGGTTGCGGTGCGTATCGCCGGGCACGCGCGCGGCGCACAGCGCGCGGGTCTGGGTTTCCATGCCGGCCATGTTGAGATCGGCGGCGCGGCGCAGGTCCACCTGGTACCGCTCCACCGTCCAGCCGCGCACGAATTCGGGTGCGTAGGGTTTCAGATCCGACGTGGTCGGGAAAGGTTCGACCTGGTGCAGCAGGCCCTTGCCCACGCCCACGGTGCCGGCGATCAGCTCGTCGTCGAAGAAATGCGCCAGCCGCCCGGCGGCCGGTTCCCAGCGCACCTTGCGCACCTGGCGGGTCTGGCGCTGGCCGTTCTGGGTGTAGGTCTCGGTGACGTAGTAGTAGTGCCCGGCCTCGGCCGTCCACTGCGCATCCACATGCGCATCGAAGGTCCAGTACGGCAGGTAGATGCCGTGCAGGGTGTCGGTGAGGGCAGCGCTCTTGAGGCGATCGGGCGCGAACCAGCGGTTGCCGTACCACTTTCTTATCGCATCGCGGATCTGGCCGTCGCTGATCTTGAACGGCAACAGGCTTTGCGGGGTGATCGCATCGCCGTGATCCTCGTGCGGCACGATCGCCGGCGAGCCGCAGAAGTCACAGCGCTGCGCGGCGCGGGTGCCGACGAACACCGAGATCGCGTGGCAGCTCTGGCATTTGACCTCGTGCCGCTCCTCGCCCCAGCCGCGCCCGCTGGCCGGATGCGCCAGCGCCTGCGCCAGGTCGTGTTCGACGATGCCGCTGCCGCCCGGGTCGTCCGCCTGCGGCGGCGACCACGGCGCGATGGTGCCGCAGTACGGGCACACCAGCGCCTGCTTGGCGGCGCTCCATTCCAGATCGCCACCGCATTCCGGGCAGGGATGCTTGCCGATGGCGATGCCGGGGGGAGCGGGAGTGGTCATAGGGGAAAGGAATGAAAGCGTGTTGGGTTGCGAATACGGTCCTGGCGTCCTTCCCCGTCATTCCAGCGAAAGCTGGAATCCAGTTCTTGCTCCGCTTGAAAGAAAGACTGGATTCCAGCTTTCGCTGGAATGACGGACCGGGGGTTGACGGGCAAGCATGGGGTCTACACGCGCGGGGTCTACCGGAAAGGCGCGCCCCCGATCACTCCCCGTGCAGGAACGCTTCCAGCGCACTCCTGGCAATGCGCGTGGCATTGCCGATCTTGCGCGCCTTCAGGTCGCCGGCCTCGATCGAGGCCATCACGTCCTCCACCGCGACGCCCAGCGCCTGCGCGGCCTGCTCAGGCGTCAGCACATCGAGGCCACCCGCGGCGGGCACCGCCGCAGCGGGCGCTTGCTGCTGCGCCGCGCCGCCCTGCATGCCCTTCATCATTTCCTGCGCGATGCCGAAGCCCACCGCCATCTGCGCCGGCACGGCCGCCGCCGCCGCGCCTTCGCCACCCTGGCCCATCGTCGCGCCCATCTGGTACTTCACGTAATCGTTGAGGTTGCCGATGGCGCCCATCGAGGAACGCGCGTCGATGGCCTTCTCCACTTCCGGCGGCACCGAGACGTTTTCCAGGATGAAGCTGGTGATTTCCAGCCCGTACTTTTCCGTCATCGCCGGGTTGATGATCGGCAACAGCGCATCGCCCAGTTCCGAATAGCGCTGCGCCACGTCCAGCGCCGGCACGTTGGCCCTGGCCAGGGCTTCGGTGAACACGCTGACGATGCGCGAGCGCATCGTGTCGGCGAACTCGTCCAGGCGGAAGTTCTGGTCGGTGCCGGCCACTTCCTTGAGGAAACGCGGCGGATCGACGATGCGGAAATCGTAGGTGCCGAACGCGCGCAGCCGCACCACGCCGAAATCGGCATCGCGCATCATCACCGGGTTCGAGGTGCCCCACTTGTTGCCGGTGAAAAGGCGCGTGTTGAGGTAGTAGACATCGCACTTGAACGGCGACTGGAAGCCGTACTTCCAGCCGTAGATGCGCGAGAGCACCGGGATGTTCTGGGTGGACAGGGTGTGCTTGCCCGGCCCGAACAGGTCGGCGTACTGCCCGGCCGCGACGAACTGCACCTGCTGGCTCTCGCGCACGATGAGCTGCGCGCCGTTCTTGATGTTCTTGTCGTCGTCCGGCCAGCGGTAGGAGAGCGTATCGCGCGAGTCGTCGGTCCACTCGATGATCTCGATCAGCTCGCCCTTGATGAAGTTGAAGATGCCCATGGCGCACGTCTCACGGAGGTTGGGACGCCCATAGTAGCGGGCCGGCTGCGGCGACAGCAGCCGTTTCCGGGCCGTCCATGGCCTCCGGTGGCAGACTGGAAAGCAAGCCCTTGTTACGAAAGGAGTCAGCGATACCGCTTGTGACTGCGATTCTGGCCGAGGAACCCGCAGTGGTCCGCGATGGCAGATCGATCACGGCGGGCTTTGCCCACCGGCTTTTTCCGAAGACGAGCCACCACCCGGCCCAGTCTGCATGAGCGCCCATTTCCCGGCGTTTTCCCGGGCCAGGCTGGGTCGGCTCCCGCCGGGACCCTGCGAAGTCACGATGAATGGCACTTGGCCCGGTTTGATCCAGCCGGAAACCGGGCGTAGTCTTTCCAGCGCTTCCGGAAGCTTTGGGAGGATCGGACATGCCGTATCTCCGCCGACTTGCAGCGTTCCTGTTGCTGATGGGTTTCGCCGCACCATCGCCGGCCACCGGCCCGGTGATCGCGCCCGCATCGCCCAGCGACGCCGACACCATCACGCTGACCGCCTATGTGGACCCGGGCGGGAAAAACCTGTGCGATCTGCACCTCCCGGTCGAGGCCACCCTGACCCGGAACGGCACGAACCTCCATATCGCCTATACCGTGGAAGCGCGCGGGCCGGATTCGCCGCCCTTGCCCGGGACGCAGGAGTGCCCGTCCACCGTGACGCCCGTTCCCGTGGTCGTCGAGCTGGGCGTCCTGCCTGCCGGAAACTACCAGGCGATGATCGTTGGACTCACGCTCGGCCAACCCAACCCCAGCCAGAGACTGTTGTTCCACGTGCGCGGCGAGGGCGTCGGCGAGGATCTGCCGCCACCCACGGTGACACCCCAGCCGGCCGTGCCGGACGACGAATTGACCCTGACCGCGCACGTTTCCAGCGGTGGCATCCTGGGGTGCAACCTGCACACGCCGTTCGAGACATCGCTGACCCGGACCGGATCGACGTTCCAGTTCAACTACGCCATCCACGCACGCGGCCCCGATTCGCCATACCCTCCCTGCGTGCTGGTTGCGGTCCCGGTGCGCCTGACCGCCTCGCTGGGAACCCTGCCTCCCGGTAGCTACGAAGTGAAGGTGATCGGCACGACGATGGGCCAGCCCAATCCCGATCAGACCGTGACGTTCACGGTAGCCGGGGCACAAGGAGAAGGAGGCATCGACGAGCCCTCTCCGTACTACGTGCCTGTCGGAACTCCCTGGGGCTGGGTGTCGATGATGTGCGTACTGGCGCTGTTCGGGGCGTGGCGAATGCACCGTTCCTGAAATAACCGATCGCCGGCGCATCGCGCATCGCGCGAAGCCGCTCCGGCTTCGCGCGCGCCCTAAGGCGCGTGTTCGCGCGCCAGGTATTCTTCCGACTGCATTTCCGTCAGGCGGCTGACGGTGCGCTCGAACTCGTGCGCGACGCGGCGGCCGTGGTAGAGGTCGAACGGAGCGGCGGCGGCGGATGCGACCAGCTTCACGCCACGGTCGTAAAGCTCGTCCACCAGCAGCACGAAGCGGTAGGCGGCATCCTCGTTCATGCGGTCGAAACGCGGCACGCCGGAGACGATGACGGTGTGGAAGCGGCGCGCGATCTCGATGTAGTCGGCGACCGAGCGCGGGCCATCGCACAGCGCCGCGAAATCGAACCAGACCACGCCGTCGGCCATGTCCCGCACCGGGATCGGGCGGGCGTTGATGTCCAGCCGCGCGTCGTCGGCGTCCGCCGCCGCATCCTTGGTGAGGCGGGCGAAGCACTGCGCCAGCTCCGCCTCGGCGGCTTCGCCCGGCGGGGTTTGCCAGATGCTGGCGTGGGTGAGCGCGCGCAGGCGGTAGTCGCGTTCGCTTTTCACCTCGAACACGCGGCAATGGGCCTGCAGCAGGATGATCGCGGGCAGGAAGCTGGCGCGTTGCAGGCCGTCGCGGTAGAGGTTCTCCGGCGCGGTGTTGGAGGTGGTGACGAGCGTCACGCCGCGCGAGAAAAGCTGGTCGAGCAGGCGCGCCAGCAGCATCGCATCGCCGATGTCGGTGACGAAGAACTCGTCCAGGCACAGCAGGCGGAACTCGCGCGCGTAGTCGGCGGCGATCTGCACCAGCGGATCGGCATGCTGGCCGAGCGCGCGGATGCGGGCGTGCACTTCGCCCATGAAGCGGTGGTAGTGGATGCGGCGCTTGGCCGGGACATCCAGGTGCGCGTAAAACAGGTCGACGAGGAAGGTCTTGCCGCGCCCGACGCCGCCCCACAGGTACAGCCCACGCACCGGCGCATCGCGCCTGAGGCGGCGCGCGAGCTTGGCGAACGCGCCGCCGCGTTCGCGTTCGACGAGCTCGTCGTGGATGCGGTCCAGTTCCTCCAGAACCGCGAGCTGCACGGGATCGGACTGCCAGCGGCCGTCCGCCACGCCTGCGCGGTACGCCTGCGAGGGGCGCATCGGGGTCTGGTCGAGCGGCGGGCTCACGCCGGCGGCAGGTTGGCGCGCACGCCGTTCTTGATCGCCCCGCGCAGGTCCATCATGCGGCGGTGGAAGAAATGACCGGTTTCGGGCATGCGCACGAGGGCGGGCTTGTCGTCCATCGCGTCGATCCAGTCGTAGACGGCCTGCGGATCGACCACGTCGTCGTCCTCGCCCTGCACCACCAGCCACGGGCACGGCGGCGCCAGGGCGGCGGAGAAATCCCAGCGCCCGACCGGCGGGGCGATGGAAATCATCTGCTTCACCGGCAGGTGACGCGCGCCGAGCAGGGCGACGTAGCTGCCGAAGGAAAAGCCCGCCAGCCAGAAGGCATCGTCCGGGCGATGCCGCCGCGCCCATTCGGCCACGGCGAGGAGGTCCAGGGTTTCGCCCCGGCCTTCGTCGTACTCGCCGGCCGATTCGCCCACGCCACGGAAGTTGAAGCGCACCACGGCCAGGCCCAGTTCGCGCAGGCTGCGCGCGATCATGGTGACGACCTTGTTGTGCATGGTGCCGCCGTGCAGCGGATGCGGATGGCAGACCACGGCGATGCCGCGCCGCGCATCGGCAGGCTCGGGAAACTCGACGACGGTTTCCAGCGCGCCCGCCGGGCCGGGCAGCATCAGGGTGGCGTCGGTGTCGGGAAAGGGGACGAGGGCTGCGTTCACGCCGGGAGCCGGGTGGGGAAGGAAGGCCACATGATAGCGGGCGGGGGCGGGGCGATGCGTCAGTGCGCCAGGTCTTCGCAGCGCTGCGTGTCCGGCTCATGGCCGCCGAAGACATCCGCGAACGACGATGACTGTTTCGCCGGCGTGGCGGCGAAATACCGGGCATGGATTCGAGCCGCTTCGGCCTGTTGTTCCGGCGAAGGTTCCGAATCCACCGGAAGATGGAAGCCGATGGCGGCGCGCTGGTCCTCGGTGAGCTGCTCGATGACGGCGCTGACCAGACGCGGGTCTTGCCAGGGCTCGGGTAGAACGGCATACAGCGCGAACCCGTTATCGAACTGTGCGCTGGATTGCCACAGTTGCACGGCGCCCAGATCACCGGTTTCCAGCGCCTGCATGAAGATGTCGAAGGCATGCGTCCTGTAGTGATCGAGCAACTCCGGATGGCGGATGAGTACACCGGGAGTCAGGTGCATCGAGCCCAGGTAGCGAAGCCGCGCAACCGGGTCGCCGGCAGTGGTGGCCAACCAGTCGTAATCGAACAGCTTGGGAAACGAAACATCCACGCCTTCGCAGGAAGCCATGGTGGCTTCCAGCGATTGCTTCCTGTCCATCCATGCATCGATACGTTGCTCCAGTTGCTCCGCATCGAGGTCGCGGCTGGCAAGCTGCTCGATCTGGCGCTCTTCCTCGTTCACGAACCTCGCCATCTGGCGCGCATTGAAGCAGCGCCATGCTTCGGTCGTGAGCCGGCACGCCGCGACCACATCACCGCCGCGCGCGGCTTCCTCCAATGCCTCCACGCCCTGGTTGAATGGCATGTCGACAGGCGGCAATGCAGGCCTGGATGCCGTTGGCGACGGCACATCGGGCCGCTCCGGCTTCACCGCCGGCAGGCGAGGCACTTCGGGGGTATCCATCGCATCGATGCCCAGCGCCGTCGCACCCGGAGAGGTCACCGAGAGCGGATCGTCCGTACCACCCGCCCCGCGCATGACCGCCCAGGCAATCACACCGGCCGCAACCAGTCCGACGCCCAGCCCGACAATCCCCGCCTTCCTCACGGCTCGCCTTCGTGTTCGCGCAGCAACAAGATCGTCGCGCCCGGTTCCTCGGCACGCTGCGCGCGCTTGCGGGGAAGCGTGGGCAGCGCCTGTTCGAGCGCATCCAGCCCGGCCTGGCTGTCGTGCTGCACGCGCCAGACCTGGAAAACCGACAGTTCCTGGCCGAAGTGAAGCAGCGCGGCGGTACCCTGCCAGACGGGAACGTCATCCGGCGCCAGCGCCAGCGGCGCGAACCACAGGTGCAGCACGAGCCGGGTATCGGGCGTGGGGCCGGGGTGGGACATCAGCAGCGCGTCGCCGTGGCCGTTGTGCGAGGCCGGCAGCACCGGCAGCGTCTCGGGCGTGGCGTCCTTGTCCAGGATGGCGAGCAGGGTTTCCAGATTCGCTTCCGGGCCGGGTTGCCAGCCGGCGGCGGCAAGGCGATCGCGCAACGTGGCGATGTCGCCGGCATATTGCAGGTTCAGCGGCCAGGCGCGTTCGGTGAGGAACTCGTTGCGGCGCGCCGGAAGTCGCGTCCAGTCGCCTTGCCACCACTGTTCGGCGGCGATGGACGTGCGCACCTGCGGCGGGGCGAAGCGCGCCAGGGTGTCGTCCGCGCCGCGCGTGCCGTGCCAGAGGCCGAAGCCGGCCACGCTCAGGTAGAACAGGATCGACAGCGGCCGCATCCAGAACGAGCGCGTGGCGCGGCGGCGGTAGGCCAGGCCCAGCACGGCGATCCAGACCATGCCCAGGAACACGCCGCCAAGCACGTCGGTCAGCCAGTGCGCGCCCAGATACAGGCGCGCGAAGGCCACCGTCGTCACCAGCACGCCAGCCACGGCATACGGCCACGCGCGGCGCCGGCCCGGCAGTTCGCGCGCGATCAGCACCGCGAAGAAGCCGTAGACGATCATCGCCATCGTCACCTGCGCGGACGGGAAATCGAACCCGGCCACGGCCAGCGCCGCCGGCGGGCGCGGCACCTGCACCATCGTATCGAGCGCCCACACCAGCGCCATGCCGAACACGAAGGCCGCGATCCAGTGTCCGGCCGCGATCCAGCGCCGCCGCCAGCACAGCCAGCCCAAGGCCACCGCCGCCGAAGGCAGCAGGACCTGCCAGTCGCCGAAGCCGGCCAGCACCGCCATCAGGCGGTCGGCCAGCGGCGTGCGCAGGCCGAACATCAGGTGATGCACGTGCAGGTCCAGCCGGGTCGGGTCGCCGTTGCCGGCAGCCATCAGCAGCACGGTGAAGAAAGCCCAGCCGCCGCCGATCAGGAGAATCGCCATCACCAGCAGCGACGGCGATTCGCGCCGGCGCGGATCGATCAGCGCCTCGGCGAAACGCCCCAGCACCGGGTGCCGCACCGACCAGCGCAGGATGCGCGAGAGGAACAGCGCGGTACGCGGCGCCAGCACCTTGTAGGCCTGGTAGACGGTGAAGCCGATCAGCGCCAGCAGCGCCAGCAGCACGCCCACGACGATGGCCAGCCGGCCGGCGACGGCGGCGAAGAGATCGATCGAGGCGCCGAAGATCCAGCCGGGAATCAGGAACACCGCGCCCCAGCTCATCGAGGCCAGCAGGCTGGCGGGCACGTAGCGCCGCACCGGCATCTGCAACATGCCCGCGATCGCCGGCACCAGCGGCCGCACCGCGCCGACGTAGCGCGCGATCAGGATGCTCTTGAGGCCGTGGCGGCGGAACATCGCCTCGCCCTGCGGCAGCCATTCGGGATGGCGCGAGAACGGCCAGATCCGGCGCAGGCGGTCGCCGTGGACGCGGCCGAGCACGTAGCTCAGGCCATCGCCGCAGAACGCGCCCAGGCCAGCGCAAAGGATCGCGTAAGGCCCATCCAGCGTGCCCAGGCCGATGAACGCGCCGATGGCGAACAGGATCGGAATCGCCGGCACGAGGAAGCCCAGGATCACCACCGCATCGCAGAACGCCACCAGGAAGATCACGATGCCCGCGGCGATCGGATGCTGCCCGACCCAGGCGATCAACGTATCCAAAGTCTGCGAGTTCATCGGCGAATTATAGGGGCGCCTGTTGCAGCCGGACTTCCATTAGAGTGACAGGCCGTTTGCGGCTCATCCCCGGTAAAGCTCCATGACTTCACTGCAAGGCAAGACCCTGTTCATCACCGGCGCCTCGCGCGGCATCGGCCTGGCCATCGCGCTGCGCGCCGCGCGCGACGGCGCCAACGTCGTCATCGCGGCCAAGTCCGCCGTGCCCAATCCCAGGCTGCCCGGCACCATCCATTCGGCCGCCGCCGCGGTGGAGGCGGCGGGCGGGCAGGCGCTGGCGATCCAGTGCGACATCCGCGACGAGGCCAACGTCGAGGCGGCGATGGCCGCCGCCGCGGAACGCTTCGGCGGCATCGACATCCTGGTCAACAACGCCAGCGCGATCTGGCTTCAGGGTATCGCCGACACGCCCATGAAGCGTTTCGACCTGATGCAGCAGGTCAACGCGCGCGGCACCTTCCTGTGCACGCAGAAGGCGCTGCCCCATCTCGCCAAGGCGCAGAACCCGCACGTGCTCACCCTCGCCCCGCCGCCCTCGCTCGATCCCAAATGGTGGGCGCCGCACACCGGCTACACCCTGGCCAAGATGGGCATGAGCTTCGTGACCCTGGGCCTTGCGGCCGAGCTTGCCGACAGCGGCGTCGCGATCAACGCGCTGTGGCCGCGCACCATCATCGCCACCGACGCGCTGAACATGATCCCCGGCGTGGACGTGCCGCGCTGCCGCACCCCCGAGATCGTCGCCGATGCCGCCCACGCCGTGCTGACCCGCCCGGCGCGCGGCTTCACCGGGCGGTTCCTGATCGACGAGGACGTGCTGCGCGAAGCCGGCGTCGACGATTTCTCGGGCTACGCCGTCGACCCATCGCAGGCGTTGTTGCCGGATCTGTTCGTGGACTGATCCGGCGCTGCCCGGAAACGGACGCCGCGCCCCGTTGGAGCGGGGCATGCACTAATAGGTCGGCACGATCTTCATCTGCGGCAGCGGGCGTGGCGCCCCGGCGGTGAAGTCCGGACCCAGGTCCTCCCACTGCTCGCCGTCGTGGTAGAGCCGTTCCAGCAACGCCTGGGCGTCGTCGCGCGCGCCCGCGGAAGGGAACCGGTACGAGGGCGGCACCGGCGCGGCCGGCGTGGTCAGCGCGTAAGCGGCGGCATAGGCGGGCACGCGGCATTCCGGACGCGCGCTGTGGGACACGTCGATCGTGAGCCGTTGCAGCGCCGACGCCAGGTTGCGCCACCTGATCCAGTAGTGGTTCTCGAACGAGAAGTCGCAGAAGCGCTCGCCCACGGCGGTCCCCTTGGCGGCGATCCGGGTCAGCACCTCCTGCGGCATGTCGAGGTTCATGCCGCCCTCGTCGCCTTCCAGCGCGATGTGGACGATGCGGTCGCGCTGGCCCGGCGCGCGCGATTGCAGCAGGTCGCGCCAGTTCTGCATGGTCGCGGCGATGCCGAACAGGAAACCCGCCATCTCGAAAATCGCGGTGCGATGCGCGAAGGACTGGTAGGTGCGCTGCCAGCCGCGGTTGTTCTCGGCAGGCAGGAAGACCGCGTCGGCGGGCGCGCGCGGCGATGCGCCGTCCGCGCCATGGCGGTGGCTGTCGTCGGTCTTGGGATACACCAGGTTGATCGCGAACGTGGGCCATCGCGGCAGCGCCGCGTCGAACAGGTGGATGGGAAAATTGCTGCCGATGCCGCCGTCGGAGAACCAGCACACGCGCATCGCGGCGATGGCGGCGGCCCGGCGCTCGCCGCCAGTGGTCAGGCCCTCGGGGCTCTCGGCCACGCTGCGCTCGGGCGGCGCCGTCTCCGGCGCCGCGGGTTCCGCGCCGGCGCGGCCGGACGCCGTGCCCCAGCGCGCCGGTTCGTGCAGCGGCACCGCGCTGATCAGGAAAGGAAAACTCAGGCTCATGCGCGTGGCCACCAGCACCGGCAGGCGTTCCCCGGCCGGCAGCCTGTGGTACGTGCGTCCCTGCACCTGGATCGACTCGCCGCCCTGCCGCACCATCCAGTCCACCACCGCGGCGGGGAACAACCGGCAGAATTCTTCGCGCAGGAACCAGAAGCCGGCGCTTTCCAGGGGCAGGGTGCGCGGCTCGTGGTGCGACACGCCGGTGGTGATCATCTGAAGATTGACGGCACGGCGCGTCGCGGGTTCGCCCGCGTAGCGCGGGGCATCGTGGAGGTCGGCGAAGGTCAGCGGCTGGTCGCCCGGCTTCCCGGACAGCTCCTGCAATACCTCGTGCAGCCATTCGGTCAGCGCCGGCGCGGCCGGCGTGGCGAAGCGGCGCCAGCCGCGGCGCGGCGCGCGCATGCCCGAACACAGTCCCAGAAGGTTCCCGCGCGCCACGCGCGCCACGCGCAGCGCCGCGCAGACGCCGCCTCCCAGTCCGGCGCACAGCAGCGAAGGCAGGAATGCGGCCTGTATCCCGCCCCAGCCGGCGGCAAGGTAGCCCACGCCGCACAGCGCGGCGAGGATCAGGAGTGTCTCCAGCGGCGCCACCGCCAGCACCGCGAGCGACATGGCCGCGAGTTTGCGCCCGGGCCCGGCGCGGCCGGCCAGCAGCACGAGCAGCCGGTAGGCGTTGCGCGCGCCGGCGGCGGGCTGGAACAGGCGGTAGATGAATCCCTCGGTCGCCAGCTGCGCGGAGACGGCGGCCAGGCCGTCGAATCCCAACGTCGCAGGATGCGGCCGCTGCGGATCGGCGGCCTTGATCCGGTCGCCCAGGGACGCGGCGGCGCAGACGGCGGCCGCGATCGCCCCGGCCGACGTGCCGCCGATGTTCTTGAAGCGGTATTCCCGCGCCAGCGCCAGCACCGCGCTGGGGTAGACGATGCCGCTGGTGATCCCGCCTTTCATCACCAGGTCGCAATACTTGGGCTGCGCGACGGTCATGGGCGCTCCTCGACGTGATGCCGGATGCGGCGCCCCGGCAGGAACGCCGCGCGCCACTACCATAGCGGCACGCGCCGGCGCCGGGTAGCGTCGCGGGAACCTGCCGGCATGCCGCGTCAGATCGCCTTGGAAAAGCGCGCCGGCGCCATCGCATCGGCGCGGTCGTGCAGGTAGGCGTCGAAGCACATCGCCAGGTGCCGCAACATCAACTGGCCGCGTCCGGTGGCCTGGATGCGGTCGAAATCGACGCTGACCAGATCATCGGCCATCAGCGGCATCAGACGGGCCAGGGCGTCGGCGAAATAGCTGTCGAAGACGATGCCGTGGTCGCGCTCCACTTCGGGGATGTCCACTTCGCCCAGGCACATCAGGCGGCCGATGACGTCGGCGCGCACGAGGTCGTCGGCATCCAGTTCCAGCCCGCGCCATACCGGCAGGGCCTCGGGGGCGTGTTGCAGGCGCGCTTCCCAGGTGGGCAGGTCGCGCGGGTTCTGGCTGAAGCTGCCGCCGATGTGGCTGATGGCGCTGACGCCCAGGCCGATGAGATCGGTATCGGCATGAGTGGTGTAGCCCATGAAGTTGCGATGCAGGCTGCCGTCGTGGCGGGCGCGCGCCAGTTCGTCGCCGGGCAGGGCGAAATGGTCCATGCCGATGTGCTCGTAGCCGGCGGCGGTGAGCTTCTCGATGGCCAGGCGCAGCAGCGCCAGCCGCACGGCGGCCGGCGGCAGGTCCTGCGCCTTGAGCTGGATCTGGGCGCGGAAGAGCTCGGGCAGGTGGGCGTAGCCGTATATCGCCAGGCGGTCCGGGCGGGCGCGCAGCACGGTGTCCAGGGTGCGGCCGAAGCCTTCGACGTTCTGCCTGGGCAGGCCGTAGATCAGGTCCACGTTGATCGAGCGCATGCCGTGGGCGCGGCAGGCGTCGATGATGCCCTGCGTCTGTTCCACGCTCTGGATGCGGTTCACCGCTTCCTGCACGACGGGATCGAAGTCCTGCACGCCGAGGCTGGCGCGGTTGAAGCCGAGCGCGGCCAGTTCACCGATTTCCTCCGGCGTGACGAAGCGCGGGTCCAGCTCGATGGAGAAATCCCGGTCCGCCGCCTCGCTGAAGCGGAAATGGCGGCGCAGCGAGTCCAGCATCCGGCCGATCTGCGCCGGCGAGAGGAAGTTCGGCGTGCCGCCGCCCAGGTGCAGCTGGATGGTTTCGCGGTCGTCGTCGAACAGCGGGCCGATGCGCTCGATTTCCTGATCGAGGGTTTCCAGATAACGCTCGCCGCGGCCGTGGTCGCGCGTGATGATGCGGTTGCAGCCGCAGTAGAAGCAGGGGCTTTCGCAGAACGGCACGTGCACGTAGATGGAGAGCCGGTTCGGCACCGGGTTCTCGTTGCTGCGCACGATCTGCTCGCGCAGCGCGCGGTCGCCGAATCCCTCGTGGAAGCGGGGAGCCGCCGGATAGGAGGTGTAGCGCGGGCCGGGACGGTCGTAGCGCTGCAACAGGGCGTCGTCGAAGGCGGGGGGCAGGGACATGGCGGGCAGTCTGCCGCCAGTGGGAGGCAGGCGCTTTGATGCGGATCAAAGCGCAGTGACGGTCATTCACCCATCTGGGACAATGGCGGTTTTCCCCACGACGGAGCTTCCCCGATGGCGATCCTGCGCATGACCGACCTCGATCTTTCCGGCAAGCGCGTGCTGATCCGCGAGGATCTGAATGTGCCCGTGGCCGACGGCAAGGTCGCCTCCGAGCAGCGCATCCTGGCCGCGCTCCCGACGCTGCGCGCCGCACTGGACCAGAACGCCGCGCTGATGGTGACTTCGCACCTGGGCCGCCCCAAGGAGGGCGAGTTCTCCGAAGCCGATTCGCTCGCGCCGGTGGCCGCGCGCCTGTCCGAACTGCTCGGCCGTCCCGTGCCGCTCAAGCGCGACTGGGTGGATGGCGTGGACGTGGCGCCGGGCCAGATCGTGCTGCTGGAGAACTGCCGCATGAACGTCGGCGAGGGCAAGGACGATCCGGCGCTGTCGGCCAAGTACGCCGCGCTGTGCGATGTCTACGTGATGGACGCCTTCGGCACCGCGCACCGCGCCCAGGCCTCCACCCACGGCGCGATCCGCGCGGCGAAGATCGCCTGTGGCGGTCCGCTACTGATGGCCGAACTCGATGCGCTGGCGCGCGCGCTGGAAGCCCCGGCCCGGCCGCTGCTGGCCATCGTCGCCGGCTCCAAGGTATCGACCAAGCTCGAACTGCTCGGCAGCCTGCTGGATAAGGTGGATGGGCTGATCGTGGGTGGCGGCATCGCCAACACCTTCCTCGCCGCGCGCGGCCATGCCGTGGGCAAGTCGCTGGTCGAGGCCGACCTCATCGACACCGCGCGCGCGATCCTCGACAAGGCCGCCGCGCGCGGCACGCAGATCCCGCTGCCCAGCGACGTGGTGGTCGCGCCCGCGTTCGCGGCCGACGCGCCGGCCACGGTGAAGCCGGTGGATGCGGTGGGCGAGGACGACATGATCCTGGACATCGGCCCGGCCACGGCGGCGGCTTATGCGGCGCGGATCGCGGGGGCCGGCACGGTGCTGTGGAACGGTCCGGTCGGCGTGTTCGAGTTCGATGCCTTCGGCGCCGGCACCCGCGCGGTGGCCGAGGCCATCGCGGCTTCGCCGGCGTTCTCCATCGCCGGCGGCGGCGACACCCTGGCGGCCATCGACAAGTACGGCGTGGCCGAGGGCGTGTCCTACATCTCCACCGGCGGCGGCGCGTTCCTGGAGTTCTGCGAGGGCAAGACGCTGCCGGCCGTGGCCGCGCTGGCCGAACGCGGCGCATGAAACCCTGGGTCTTCCTCGATCTGGACGGCACGCTGATCGATTCGGCCGCCGGCATCACTCGCAGCATCGCCTACGCGCTGGAAAAGGTCGGGCACGCGCCATTGCCGGAGGAACACCTGCGCGGCTGGATCGGCCCGGCGCTGCGCACCAGCTTCGCGCCGCTGCTGGGCGATGCGGCGCGGGTGGAACGGGCGGTGGCGTTCTATCTGGAACGCTTCGACGACATCGGCTGGCGCGAGCACAGCGTCTATCCGGGCATCGAGGCGGCGCTGGCCGCGCTGCATGGCGACGGCACGCGCCTGTGCCTGGTCACGGCCAAGAACGAACCGCACGCGCGCCGCATCCTGGCGCATACGCCGTTCGGCGACCTGTTCGACGAGGTCGTCGGCGCGACGGTGGACGGCAGCCGCAGCCACAAGCCGCAACTGGTGGCCGAGGCCCTGCGCCGCACCGGCACCACGCCGGCCGATGCGGTGATGGTGGGCGACCGTCATTTCGACATCGAAGGCGCGCGCCACCATGGGATGGATTCGGCCGGCGTGCTGTGGGGATTCGGCAGCGAAGCCGAACTGCGCCAGGCCGGCGCGGGCCGCTTGCTCGCCACGCCGGCGGAACTGGCGCGTGGCATGGCTGAATGGGGATGATGTTGACACCCATTCTCATTTGCATCAGGATGCCGGCATCCGTCCGTCCGAGGAGCCGCGCCCCATGTACGTCTGCATCTGCAATGGCATCACCGACCGGGATGTCCGCGATGCCGCGCGCGCGGGGGCCCGCGATCTGGCGCAACTGTCGGCCATGACCGGCTGCTCCACCGTCTGCGGAAGCTGCGGCGACCTGGCGATGGACATCCTGCGCGAAACCGAGCGCGAAGCCTTCCCGCTGCCGCTGCTGGCGGCGGCGTAAGCCGCTACACCCCCCTTATCCGCTCGAACCGCCGCCGCGCATCGCGGCGGGCGGCGCTTGGCGTTCTTCCCGCCGCCTCCTACCATCCGGACATCCGTCCGAACCGGAGCCGGCCATGCCAGACCTCATTCTTTCCGGCCGCAGCGCCGATCTGGGCCACGGGCTGATCGTGCAGCGCCTGCTGCCGCATCGCGAGCGCCGCATGGTGGGACCGTTCGTGTTCTACGACCACGCCGGCCCGGTCGTGCTGCCCGAGGCGACCGGAAGAAAGGCCGATGTCCGCCCGCATCCGCACATCGGCCTGGCCACGGTCAGCTACCTGCTCAGCGGCGCGATGGTGCATCGCGACAGCCTGGGCTCGGAAATGAAGATCGCGCCGGGCGACGTCAACTGGATGACCGCCGGGCGCGGCATCAGCCATTCGGAGCGTTTCGAGGCGGCCGAGGCGTTCAGCGCCCCCGGCCTGGAACTGCTGCAATCCTGGGTGGCGCTGCCCGAGGCCGACGAGGAAGCCGAGCCGGCCTTCGACCACTACGGCGTCGACCGCCTGCCGCAAGGCCACGACGACGGACGCTGGCTGCGGGTGATCGCCGGCACCGCCTACGGGCTGGCCAGCCCGGTGAAAACCCATTCGCCGCTGTTCTACGTGCACATGGAGCTGGCCGACGGCGCCCGCTTCGCCCTGCCCGAGGGCTACACGGAACGGGCGATGTACGTGGTGCGCGGCGAGGTGGAATGCGATGGGCGGCGCATCGGGGCCGGGCATCTGGCGGTGATGCCGGAGGGCGCATCGCCGCGCCTTTGCGCCATCGGCGAAACGCTGGTGATGCTGCTGGGCGGGGAGCCGCTGGGCAACCGCCATCTCTGGTGGAACTTCGTCTCCTCCAGCCGCGAGCGCATCGAACAGGCCAAGGCCGACTGGCGGGCGGGCCGGATCGCGCTGCCGCCCGACGACAACGGGGAATTCATCCCGCTGCCGGACAAATGACAGCGGAAACAAGACCGATTCGCGCTCCGTCATCGCATCGCGGCAATCGCTAGGCTGCGCCCCTCGAGCGATTCGGAGACATCCACATGAAAGGCGATACCCAGGTCGTCGCGCACCTGAACAAGGCGCTTTTCCACCAGCTGACGGCGATCAACCAGTTCTTCCTGCACGCCCGCCTGTTCGGCCACTGGGGCCTGAAGGAACTCAACGAGCACGACTACCGCCAGTCGATCCGCGAGATGAAGCACGCCGATGCGCTGATCGAGCGCATCCTGTTCCTCGAAGGGCTGCCCAACCTCCAGAACCTCGGCAAGCTGCTGGTGGGCGAGGCGCCGCAGGAATGCCTGGAATGCGATCTGCGCCTGCAACGGGTCACGATGGCGCAACTGCGCGAGGCCATCGCCCATTGCGAACAGGCCGAGGACTACGTGTCGCGCGAGCTGCTGGTGTCGATCCTCGAATCGGAGGAGGAACACGTGGACTGGCTGGAAACCCAGCTCGACCTGATCGCGCGCATCGGCCTGGCCACCTACCTGCAGGCGCAACTGGGCGACTGATCCACGGGCGATCGCGCACCTGTCGTTTGATCCGGCGCAACGCCGGGGCGGACGCGGCCGGTACAATGGCGGGCTTGGTATGCAGCGAACCTGCGTACGCCCCTTGCCCCGTCATTCCGGCGCGCGCCGGAATGACGGCATGTTGATGCGCGTCGCACACGTCCAGGCGCGTGATGCGCCCGGATGGCTCCAAGCCCTTTTCTTTATACGGGATGCCCCATGTCCGCGTTCGATGTCGAACAGGTACTCCATGTCCACCACTGGACCCGCGACTACTTCAGCTTCCGCACCACGCGCGGCGCCGGCCTGCGTTTCGAGAACGGCCAGTTCGTGATGATCGGCCTGCCGGTGGACGGCAAGCCGCTGATGCGCGCCTACTCCATCGCCAGCGCGAACTGGGAAGAGGAGATGGAGTTCTTCTCCATCAAGGTGCAGAACGGCCCGCTGACCTCGCGCCTGCAACACCTGAAGGTGGGCGACGAGATCCTCGTCGGCCGCAAGCCGACCGGCACGCTGCTGATCTCCGACCTGCACCCGGGCCGCAACCTGTATCTGCTGGCGACCGGCACGGGCCTGGCGCCGTTCCTGTCGATCATCAAGGACCCGGATACCTACGAGCGCTTCGAGCGGGTGATCGTCACGCACGGTGTGCGCGGCGTGGGCGACCTGGCCTATCGCGACCTCATCGCCAGGGAGCTGCCCCGGCACGAATACCTGGGCGAGACGGTTTCGCGCCAGTTGCTCTACTACCCGGCCGTCTCGCGCGAGCCGTTCGAGCACCAGGGCCGCCTGACCGATCTCATGGACAACGGCCAGATGATGCGCGACCTGGGCATCGAACCCCTCGATCCGGCGCTCGACCGCGCCATGATCTGCGGCAGCCCGCAGATGCTGGCCGATTTCCGCGCCATTCTCGACCGCCGCGGCTTCACCGCCGCGCCGCGCATCGGCACGCCGGGCGAGTACGTGTTCGAGCGGGCGTTCGTGGAGAAGTGATCCGGCGCGCGGGCGTCACCGGAACGTCCACTGCGCGCCCAGGTACCACTGCCGGCCGGGACCGGGTTCGTAGTAGCGGCCGTTGCCGTCGTTGACGATGACCGAGCCGATGTGGGCGCGGGCGAACAGGTTGTCGATGCGGACGAACAGGCGCAGCGCGCCGGCATCGCGGCTGGCCTCGATGCCGGCCAGCGCGTAGGCCGGCGCGACCTGCGAGGCGGTGTCGTCGACCACGGTGGCGCCAGTGCGCGCCACGTCCAGCGCGGCGCGCCACGGGCCTTGCTCGAACGCCAGCCGCGCGAATAGCTGCGAGCGCGGCACGCCGGGAATCGGCGAGCCGGCCGCGACCGGCGTGTCCGGCGCCAGGCACGGCGTGCCGGCGCAGGTCAGGAACGGGCTGCGGAACTGCGCCGCGACGCGGGTGTAGGCCAGCCGCAGCCGCCACGGCTCGGCCAACCGCGCGTCGAATGCGAACTCCGCGCCCTCGCGCCGCGCGCTGGCGACGTTCTGGAAGCTCGAACGCCCGCCGCTGTTGCGTGCCACGGCCAGCTCGTCGTCGGTGCCGGCGCGAAACAGTGCCGCGTCGAAGGCAAGATCGGGCGTGGGTCGCCACGTTGCGCCCAATTCGACACTTCGGCTCCTGGCAGGCGCCAGATCGAGGGCCAGCCCGGCGCCCCCGTCGGCGCGATAGGACAGTTCGGCGAAGGTCGGCGTCTCGAAGCCTCGCCCGTGGCTGGCACGGAGCCGCAGCGCATCGGTGGCGTGGAACATCACGCCCGCGACCGGCGTGGTGGCCGAATAGCGCGTGCGGCCCGAATCGTCCGGGTTGCCGGCGGCGACGTAGCGATCCTCCGAGCGGAAACGCACGGCACTGTGGCGGGCGCCGGCCAGCAGCGACCAGCGATCGGCAACGCGCCAGTCGATCTGTGCGTACTGATCGAAGCTGTCCGCGCGGTTGCGCTCGTCGCGCCGCAGCCGCCCCTTCATGCCGGGCACGCCATCGACGTGGTTTTCGTAGCCGCGCCGGGCCTGGTCCTGCCGGTCGGTGGAAATGCCCGCCACCCACGCCAGCGGACGACCGCCGATCCGGCCGTCGAACCGCCAGCGCAGGTCGGCACCGCGATAGTCGGTGTCCAGATCGACCACTCCGCCCGAATGAAGCGGATTGGCCTGCGTGGCGGCGGGAATGGCGAGGAACTGCTCCACCTGCCGGTTGCCGCCGTAGCCGAGCAGACGCAGGCTCTGGGTGGCGCCGATGTCCTGCCGGAAGATGGCGCCGAGCTGCCGCTGCTCCACCGACTTGCGGGTATCGAACAGTTCGGCGTTGGCGACGGCCTGGCGTGGATCGGCCCGGGCCTGTTCCCAGGTCAGGCCGAGCGGGTCCTGCGTATCGGGCATGTCGATGGCGTTGGCGATGAGCGTGAACCGGCGGCTGCCGTCGAAGTCCCAATCCAGCCGCAGGTTGCCCGAATCGCGCCGCGCGGCGCTGTGGTCGCGGAAGCCATCGGTGCCAAAACGCGACAGCGCGAGGTTGTAGCCCATCGCGCCCGCCTGCCCGCGTCCGTCGATGGAGGCGCGCCAGAACGCATCGCTGCCGGTGCGCAGGCTGGCGCGCCATCGGTCCGGCGCGGCGCCCTGCGCGCTGTAAAGCGCGATCACGCCGCCCGACGAATTGCCGTACAGCGCCGAGAACGGACCGCGCAGCACGTCGATGCGCTCGGCCCCGTCGAGGTTGAAGTGCGATACCTGGCCCGCGCCATCGGGCATCGAGGCGGGAATGTCGTCCGCATACAGCCGCACGCCGCGCACGCCGAAGGTGGCGCGCGCGCCGAAGCCTCGGATCGATATCTGTTCGTCCTGCGCGTAGTTCTGGCGGTTGCGCACGGTCACGCCGGGCACGCCGCCGAGCACGCCGGACAGGCCGGTGGGCGGGCGGGCGTCGCGGCCCGAATCCACCGCCACCGCGTCCACCGATGCGGGCGTCGGCGGCGCATCGCCGGCATCGCGCGTGGCGCTGACGACGACGCGCGGCAGGCGATCCAGCGTCTGCGCTTGGATGGACGCGACCGGTTCCGCGGACGCGCTGAAACCGATCCCGGCCAGCAGGGCCGGGGCAAGGACGTGGAAGCGCCGCCGGGAAAACACGGGCGAGACCGTCGCCGGAGGCGTTCAGCCCGCCGGTTTCGGCGTCAACGCCACGAAGCGCCCTTCCAGCGTGCAGCACAGCGTGCCGTCGCTGGCGAGAATGCGCGCGGTCAACTGCGCGCGGGCCTTGCCGCGCTGGGCGAAAGTGGCGATCACGCTGTCCCAGTCCTGATCCGGCCCGAGCCGGGCTTCGGCGACGAGCTCGTCGTAGAGCGGGGCGAGGTAGCGCACGTTGGAGTCCTGCACGTAGACGTCGGCGGCGTGGCCGGCATCCTCCAGTTTCATCGACATCAACGCCCAGGCCGCCAGCGTCATCACGCTCGCCAGGCTGCCGCCGAAGGCGTTGCCCTTGTCGTTGATGTTGGGCGCGAGCGGTGCGGCCAGGCGCAGGCTCTGGCTGTCGTAGTCGCGCAGGCGCAGTTCGAGCGCGCGCACCGGCGGCATCGACAGCAGACGTTGTTCGATCGAATGGGGAGTGACGGCGGTGTCCAAAAGCGCGCTCGCGGGGAACAGGGCACGTAAGCTTGCCAAATGTCCCGTGCCGCCGTCTTGCCACTTTTGGCCAACTGGTCCGTCATCTGCCTGCGTCCGGCCTCGCAGCAGGCCGCAGTGCGCCGTGCCGTGCAAGCGCGCGGGGCGCGGCATGTGGCCTTGCCCGGTTTGCGCCTGGCGGCGTTGCCGGCAGCCGCGGAACTGCGCGCCGCGCTGGCGTGTCCGGCGGTGGCGTTCACCAGCCCGGCGGCGGTGCATTTCGCCGCGCGATCGCTGCCACTGAAGCTGCGGCGCGGCGCACTGGCGTTCGCGGTGGGCGAGGGCACGGCGCGCGCGTTGGCGCGGCACGGCATCGTCGCGATCTCGCCATCGCGCGAGGCCATGCACTCCGAAGGTCTGCTGGCCTTGCCGCAATGGAACGGCATCGCCGGGCCGGTGGGCCTGGTCACCGCGCCGGGCGGGCGCGGCACGATCCCGGACGGGCTGGCGCGGCGCGGACTGGAAATACGCCGGGCCGAGATCTACCAGCGCCTGCCGCCACGTCTGGACGCGCGGCACCAGCGGGGGCTGGCGCGGGCGCCCGCGCCGCGCGCGGTGCTGGTGACCAGCGCGCAGGCGCTGGAGGGCGCGCTCGATGCCCTGCCGCCGGCATGTCGCGCGCGCCTGTTGGATTCCGTGGCGGTGGCATGCAGCGCGCGCCTGGCCGGACTGGCGCGGGCGCACGGCTTTCCGCGCGTCGTCACCGCCACCGCGCCGACAGCGGCGGCGATGCTCGACGCGCTGGAAACTTCGGCGATGGAAGCCGGTTCGACGGGCTTCCGGTAGCATCTTGCCCGGTTCCAACACGACACCTTGCCCGTGACCGACGACGCCGTGAACGACACCCCTGCCGCAGACGCACCCGCCAAGCCCAGGCGCTGGCCGTGGGTGCTGGCGCTCCTGATCCTGTTCGCCATCGCGGCGCTGGCGCTGCTGGCGATCCGCGCCGTGCGCGATGCCAGCGGCGAGCAGGCCGGCATGCGCGCGCAGACGCGGGCGCTCGACGAACGCCTCCAGTCGCTCGAACGGAGCCTGGAACAGGTGCGCGAAGGCCAGCAGCGCCTGTCGCAGCGGCTGGATTCGTCCACCGCCACCAACCAGGTGCTGCGCGAGGAAATCCTGGGCATGGGCGAACGCGCCGGCCTGCTGGAAGACGCCGTCGCGCGCCTGGCGCAGAGCCGCATGAGCGGGGAAAGCGTGTTGCGTCTCAACGAGGCCGAGTTCCTGCTCTCGATGGGCGCCGAGCGCCTGAGCCTGTACGCCGACGTGCCCTCCGCCATCCAGGCGCTGACGCTGGCCGAAGGCGCGCTCGCCGGGCTGGACGATCCGGCGCTGGCGACGCTGCGCCAGACCCTGGCGCAGGAACTGATCCAGTTGCGCGAACTGCCGCCCGATCCGCGTCCGCGCCTGCGCGCCGAACTGGCGGCGCTGGCCGGGCAACTGGCGGCATTGCCGGCTTCGCGCGAGGAGGCGGTGGCACTGGTCAAGCCGGAGGATTCGCGCGTCAGGCAACTGCTCGGGCAACTGGTGACGGTGCGCCGGGTCGATCCGCAGGCCAGCCTGCTCGGCCCGAGCCAGCGCCAGGCCGCGCTGGCCGCGATCACGCTGCAACTGGACCTGGCCCAGGCCGCGCTGGCGCGGCCGGACGAGGACGCTTTCCGTGCCGCGCTGGACCGCATCGAACACGCCACCGGCGGCTTGTTCGACACCGACGCCGATGCGGTGACGCGGTGGTTCGCACGGCTGGCGGAACTGCGCCAGGCCGATCTTTCCCCGCAACTGCCGGCGCTCGGCGCCACGCTGCGCGAACTGCGCGGCCTGCGCGCGGTGCGCCAGGTCGGCGCCGGCGAGGCGCTGCGCCTGCCGCCGCCGGACGAAGCGCCGGTTGTCGACGAGGCCGCACCCGACGCGCCGGTCGAGCCGGCACCGGACGTTTCGCCCGCTCCCGCCGAAGCCGCGCCGGACGAGGCGGATGCGCAGGATGACGCCACCGACGACACCCTGCCCGATGTCGAAATCGAACCCGATCCGGGAGTACGCGCATGAAACGCCTCGCGGCACTGGTCGCGCTGCTCGCGCTCGCGCTGGCGGGCGCGTGGGGCTGGCGCGTGGTCGCGGCCGATCCTGGCTACGTGCTGATCGCGCTGCGCGGCTGGAGCGTGGAAACCACGCTGGTGGTCGCCATCGTGGCGCTGCTGCTGGGCTGGCTGGCGCTGTGGCTGGCGCTGGTGCTGCTGCGCTTCCCGCTGCGTTTCTGGCGCAGGCGTCGCCGCCACGTCGCGCGCGAACGCCTGGCCGGCGGCATCGTGGCGCTGCACGAAGGCCGCTGGCGGCAAGCGGAAAAACTCCTGACCCGCGCCGCCTGCGAACCGCAGCATCGCCTGCCCGCGCTGCTCGGCGCGGCCCGCGCGGCACAGGCGCGCGGCGACGATGCCGCCGCGCAGGCACTGCTCGATCGCGCCGCCGAAGGCCACGATCCCGTCACGC
>JBBCJS010000019.1:0-21151 GCA_037190825.1 Chiayiivirga flava | reverse complement strand
TTGCGGGCCAACGCCGGACTGGCGCGGGCTCCGCCGGCAACCGGGCTCACAGCCCCTTCGCCGCCTCCGCCACCGCGCGGAACAGCGCGCGGCCCTTGTTCATCGTCTCCTGCCATTCCAGCTCCGGATCGGAGTCGTAGACGATGCCGGCACCGGCCTGCATGTGCAGGCGGCCCTGCTGGATCACCGCGGTGCGGATCGCGATCGCGGTATCGCCATCGCCGTGCCAGCCGATGTAGCCCACCGCGCCCGAGTAGATGCCGCGCTTGATCGGTTCCAGCGCACGGATGATTTCCAGTGCGCGGATCTTCGGCGCGCCGGACACCGTGCCGGCCGGGAACGTCGCACGCAGCACGTCCATGTACGACAGGCCATCGCGCAGCCGGCCGGTGACTTCGCTGACGATGTGCATCACGTGGCTGTAGCGCTCGATGGTGAAGCGCTCGCCCACTTCCACCGTGCCCGGCGCGCAGACGCGGCCGGCGTCGTTGCGGCCCAGATCGATGAGCATCAGGTGCTCGGCGCGCTCCTTCGGATCGGCCAGCAATTCGGCTTCCAGCGCACGATCCTGCTCCGGCGTCGCGCCACGCGGACGCGTGCCGGCGATGGGGCGCACGGTGACGCGCGCCGACGCGTCGCCATCGCGCTCCAGCCGCACCAGGATTTCCGGCGAGGAACCCACGACCTGCGTGTCGCCGGTCTCGAGGAAATACATGTACGGCGACGGATTTATCGCGCGCAGCGCCCGGTACACATCCACCGGGCGGGCGTGGAACGGGATGCTCAGGCGCTGGCTCAGCACTACCTGGAAAGCGTCGCCGGCGCGGATGTAGTCCTTGCAGGCAAGCACCGCGTCGATGAAGCCCTCGCGGGTGAAGCCGCTGACGAAATCGGTCTCGTCCAGCGCGTCGCCGTGCAGGGTTTCCGGGTACGGCGCGCCGCCGTGGCGCAGGCGGTGTTCGAGCGCATCGAGCCTGCGGCTGGCGCGCGCATACGCCTGCGGCTCGCTCGGGTCGGCATGCACGATGAGATAGAGCCGGCCCTTGAGGTTGTCGAAGACCGCCAGCTCCTCGGACAGCATCAAGAGGATGTCCGGCGTGCCCAGTTCATCCGGCTTGCCGCCATGCCCCAGGCGCGGCTCGATGTACTCCACGCACTCGAACCCGAACCAGCCCACCAGCCCGCCGGTGAAGCCGGGCAGTCCATCGAGTTCGGGCACCGAGTAGGCCGCGCGCAGCGCATCGACCTCCGCCAGCGGATCGGCCACCTCGCGCGACTCGATCACCTCGCCATGCTCGATGGTTTCCAGCACGTGCCCGCGCACGCAGAACACCCGCCGCGCCGGCAGCCCGATGATCGAATAACGCCCGAAGCGCTCGCCGCCCTCGACCGATTCGAACAGGTAGGTGTACGGCCCGTCCGCGAGCTTGAGGTACACCGACAGCGGCGTATCCAGATCGGACAGCACCTCGCGCACCACCGGAATGCGGGTGTGGCCGGCAGCGGCGAAGGATTGGAAGGCGGCGGCGTCGATCACGGCGAAGTCGGCAGGAGCAAGGGAGCGGCGCAGTATGCCAGCGCATCGCCGGAAAGGCCGGTCGGACGCCCGGATTCATGCGCCCATGCGGGGCGATGACGAAGCTCGGCTCCCCTACTCGACGGTGGGGGAAAAGAAGAATATTCTCGAATCCTCACATTCCGGGGCGGCGCGGTTCCGCGCACGACACAGGGGATTCCATGAAACCGATTCGGGCAGCGGCATTGCTGGTGTGGCTGGCTGGCTTCGCGTGGCCGGCGTTCGCGCAGACCCATGCGTACTCGGTCTACGCCGATCTGGACAACGATCCGGCGACCGGCTGCACGATCGCGACGCCGGCAGGGCCGGTAGCGGGCATTGAAGCGGTGCTGACGGCGGCTGTCTCGGTCGATCCGGTCGTGGTGACGGGCCAGCATCTGGCGCACTGCGAAGCCGGGGCCCTCGGCGCGCCGACCGCCGTGGCGGGTGCCTATCCGTACCCGGTCGGTTTCGACCAGGGCGCGGACGGATGGGACGTGATCGAACTGGGCGCGCCGCTCCACGCCTTCGGCGCGGCCATGAACAACACCGACTGGCGCCTGACCTTCGGCAGCGAAGGCGCGCTGCTGGGCGGCGCGGACCTGACCGGATCGGTGCTGGTGCCGGGCCTGGGCTTCGTGCCCCTGGATCCGACGTTCATTCCCGCCACCTCGCTGTTCGCGCTGGCCCTGCTGGCGCTGGCCCTGGCCATCGGAACGGCCTGGATGGCGCGGCGGCGGCCCCAGCTGTTCTCGATCCTGGTGGTGGCCTGGGCGCTGGGCTTGAGCGGGCTGGCCTGGGCGGCGGTCCATGTGCTCGACGGCGGCATCGGCGACTGGTCCGTCCCGCCGCTCCTGTCCGACCCCCAAGGCGACGCCACGCAGGACGAGCCACCCATCGACATCCGCCAGGCGTTCGCCACACAGCAGGGCGGAAACGTGTTCTTCCGCATCGACGTGGAAGAAACCCGCCTTTCGGTCCTGCTTCCGCCGCTGCTGGATACCGGCTTCTCGATCGCTGAGAACAGTCCGAACGGCACCGTGCTCGGTCCGGTGCGGCCTTCTTCCACCGGACTGTCGTCGATCCTGGCGCTGAGCCAGACCGGCCAGGCCCCGGCGGCCGGGTTCGCATTCGATCCGTCCACGACCGTGCTGTCGGTGGGCGATGCCGCGCTGCTGGATTTCGAAACCCATGCGCAGTTCCAGCTCGATTTCTCGGCGACGCTGGCCGGATTGCCGGGATACGCCTTGCCGGTGACGGTGAACATCGACATCCAGGACGTGAACGAAACCCCGGTGCTCGCCGCGCAGAGCTTCACCGTGCTGGAACACGCCGCCACCGGCACCGCGGTCGGCACGGTTGCCGCCAGCGATCCGGATGCCGGCGCGAACGGGCAACTGACCTACGCGATCGCCGGCGGCAGCGGCCAGCCCGTGTTCGCCATCGATGCCGCGAGCGGCGCCCTCACCGTGGCGGATGCCGTCGCGCTGGATCTGTCGGCGTCTCCCTACGATCTGGATGTCACTGTCAGCGACGGCGGCAGCCCGCCGCTCGTTGCCGGCGCCACGATGACGGTCTCCGTCGTCGATGTGAACGACGCGCCCAGCTTCACCCCGGGTGGCGATGTGACGGTGGCGGAGGATTCGGGCGCTTACGACGCCCCGTGGGCCACGGCGCTGTCGGACGGCGACGATGGCAGCCAGACGCTGGAGTTCGAGATCGTCGCCAACGACAACCCCGCCCTGTTCGTGGTGGCGCCGGCACTCAGCGTCGATGGCGCCACCGGGCGACTGGCCTTCACCCCGGCGGCCGATGCCAACGGCGTCGCGAGCCTGACCGTGGTGCTGCGCGACAACGGCGGCACCGACAACGGCGGCGTCGACGAAACCGCGCCGGTGAGCCTGGACATCGTCGTCACCGCCGTGAACGATGCCCCGGAACTGACCGTGCCCGGCACGCAGGAAAGCGACGGCAGCAGCGCCGTGGTGTTTTCCGCCGCCAACGGCAACGCCATTTCCGCGACCGACGTGGATGCGGGTACCGGCATCGTGGCGATGACCTTCTCCGCCAGCGCCGGCACCCTGACGCTGGCCGATCCCGATGCCGCCCTCGCCATCACGGGCAACGGCAGCGGCAGCGTGAGCGCCACCGGCACGCTGGCCGCGCTCAATGCCGCGCTCAACGGTGCGTCCGGCGCGCTGACCTACGTACCGACGCCCGGCGACACCGTGGCGCGCACGCTCACCATCGGCATCGACGACCAGGGTCACACGGGCGCCGGCGGCGCACTGAGCGATTCGGCCACCATCGACATCGACGCTCCGCCCACCATCGCCGCGACGCCCGCCGCCGGCCTCGTCCCCACCGATGCCGCGTTCACGCTGACCTTCAGCGAGCCGGTCGATGTCGCCGCCGGCGCGGTCACGCTCTCCTGCAACGGCGCGCCGAACCTCATCACCGGCGGCGATACCGGCGCCGGCGTGACCACGCTCGCTCCCACCTATGCCGGCCCGCTGCCCGAAGGCCAGACCTGCGTGCTGGCCGTGGCCGCCTCGGGCGTCGGCGACAGCGACGGCGTGGACCCGCCCGACCATCCCATCGCCGATTTCAGCCGCAGCTACAGCGTCGATGCCGCGCCCACCGTCACCGCGACCAGTCCCGCCGATGGCGCCGTCGTGGCCAACGATGCCACGTTGTCGGTGACGTTCAGCGAAGCCGTCGATGCGATCCCCGGCGCGATCACGCTCTCCTGCAACGGCGGCGCGAACCTCGTCACCGGCTGGGACAGCGGCACCGGCGTGACCACGCTCACTCCCAGCTACACCGCGCCGCTGCCCGCCGGAAGCTGCACGCTGACCGTGGTGGCCGCGCACATCGACGACAGCGACGTGGCCGATCCGCCCGCCAACCTCGTCGCCGACCACGTGGTGAACTTCACCGTGGACGCCGCGCCCGCCTTCGTCAGCGCCGTGCCGGCCGAAGGCGATGCCATCGCCAACACCGGCAGCGTCAGTTTCACCTTCGACGAGGCGGTGAACGACCTCGGCGGCGCCATCGCGCTCGATTGCGGCGGCCCCGTCGCCGGCACCCTCACCGGCAGCGGCACCGCCACGCTCACCTTCACGCCGGACGCGCCGCTCGCCGAAGGCGCGGCCTGCACCGCCACCGCCGTGGCGTCGAACATCGGCGACAGCGACGATGCCGATCCGCCGGAGCATCCGGCGGCCGACGTGTCGCGCAATTTCACCGTCGATGCCGCCCCCGGCGTGATCTCCGTCGTGCCCGCCAATGGAGACATCGACGTGGGCCTGGACGCCAACATCGTCGTCACCTTCAGCGAGCCGGTGAACTTCGCCGCCACCGCCTTCAGCCTGGCCTGCCCGGACGGCACGGCCATTCCCTTCACGGTGACGGGCGACGGCACGAACGTCGCCACCATCGACCCGACCCCGGCCATGCTGCCGATCGACACGCTGTGCGCGTTCACCGTCGATGCCGCCCAGGTCACCGACGTGGACAACGCCGATCCGCCCGATGCCGGCAGCGGCGTCACCGCCATCGGCTTCACCACGGTCAACGACAATCCGCCGTCGGTCGTTTCCAGCACGCCCGGCGATGGCGACACCGTCGCCAACGACGTGGCCCTTTCGATCGCCTTCTCCGAGGCGGTGAACGTGACCGCCAACGCCGTCACGCTCACCTGCGGCGGCGGCAATCTCGTCACCGGCGGCGACAGCGGCAGCAACGTCACCGCCCTCGCGCCCACCTACGCCGCCCCGCTGCCGAGCGGCACATGCATCCTCACCGTGCTGGCCGCGCACGTGACCGACGTGGACACCATCGACCCGCCGGACGAGATGCCGGCCGACTACGTCGCCACCTTCACCGTGGATGCCGCGCCGGCCGTCGTGTCCACTTCACCGGCCGATGGCGCATCGGACCTGCCCACCGACACGGCCGTATCCGTGACGTTCTCCGAAGCGGTGACGGCCGGCGTCCCCAGCTTCGCCTTCGCATGCGACGGTACGCCCGTGGCCTTCGGCGTCACCGGCAGCGGCACCGACACGGTGACGCTCACCCCCGCCACTGCGCTGCCGGGCGGCGCGTCCTGCACCGTCACCGCGCTCGCGGCAGGCGTCGAGGACGTGGATACCTTCGATCCCCCGAACGAGATGGCGGCCAATCACGCCTGGTCGTTCACCACCGACGCGCCGCCGGCGGTCGCCAGCACCGTGCCGGCGAGCGCTGCCGTGGTGAACACGTCCCCGACCATCACCGTGAACTTCAGCGAGCAGGTGAACCTGGACAGCGGCGCGTTCGTGCTGAACTGCGGCGGCGCCATCGCCACCACGCCATCGCCGGCGCTGCCGGCCACCGGCATCACCGCCATCGCCTTCACCCCCGATACCGCCCTGCCCGAAGGCGCCAGCTGCACCGCCACCGTGCTCGCCGGCGCCGTCCACGATGCCGACAGCAACGATCCCCCCGACACGATGGAAGCCGACCACGCCTGGAGCTTCACCGTGGATGCCGCGCCCGGCGTCGTCTCCATCGTGCCCGCCCACGGCGCCAGCGACGTCGACCCGACCGGCAACATCGTCGTCGCCTTCAGCGAGTCGGTGAACTTCGACACCACGCCGAACGCGGCCAATGCCAGCTTCGACCTGGAATGCCCGGCCGGCACGCCGGTCGATTTCACCGTCGCCACCGCCAGCCCGGCGACGAGCGTCACGCTGAACCCACTCGACAACGCCGTCGCGGGCCGCACCTGCACCCTGACCGTGCGCGCCGCCGGCATCAGCGACGCCGACAGCATCGACCCGCCCGACCAGATGGGCGCCGATGCCGCGGCCACGTTCAGCTTCGGCGCCATCGCCAACGACGACAGCGTCAACGTCACCCCGCACCTCACCGTCGGCACGGCGGGCGGCGCGATCAACCTGACCGCCAACGACATCCTCGGCGCCGGCCAGATCACCGGCTTCGGCTTCGGCAGTTGCACCGGCACCGCGCCCGGCAGCCAGCTCGACGCGGGCACGAACAACGGCCGCCTCACCCTCGCCGCCGACGGCAGCTTCACCTACGAACCGCCGGCGAGCGTCGCCAACGCCACGCGCACGTTCTGCTACACCGTCACCGGCGGCGATACCGCCAACGTGGCCTTCGCCATCCAGAACACCGAACTGGTGTGGTTCGTCGATGCGGCCGCCGCGGCGGGCGGCATCGGCACCCAGGCCCGGCCGTTCAATGCGCTGCCCGCCGCCGGCCCGGTGCATACCACCAACGACACGATCTTCGTGGCCTCGCACGCCTCGCCCTACCTGGCCGGCATCACGCTGTTCAATGGCGTACGCCTGGTCGGGCAGGGCGCCAGCGGCACGCTGGCCGCGCACAGCGGCGTGACGCCCGTCAGCGGCTCGGCCTTCCCGGCCCTGGGCGGCGGCGCGCCCACGTTCACGGCCAGCAACGCCACCGCCATCACGCTGGGCAACGGCAATGCCCTGCGCGGGTTCGTCGTCGGCGACAGCGGCGCCACCGGCGGCACCGACATCGCCGGCAGCAACTTCGGCATCTTGAACGTGTCCGAGGTCGCGTTGACCGGCAACGGCCGCGCCCTGAGCCTGGACACCGGCACCGTGGCCGGAAGCGGCTTCACCGGCGTCACCGTCACCGCCAGCGGCAGCGAAGGCCTCCGCCTCAACGCCGTCGCCGGCACGCTGGCGCTGGGCACCGGCGCGATCGCGGGCACCGCGGCCAACGTGCCGGCGGTGCACATCACCGGCGGCATGGGCACGCTCGCCTACGCCGGCAGCATCGCCAAGACCAACGCCGGTCGCCTGGTGGAGATCAGCGGCGCGGGCTCCGGCACCATCACGCTGGGCGGCAACCTGAGCTGCACCGCGAGCTGCGGCAGCGGCGTTCACGTCGCCGGCCGTACCGGCGGCACGATCACTTTTTCCGGCACCGGCAAGACGTTCGCCACCGGCGCCAACCCCGCGGTCAACCTGGCGACCAACACCGGCACGACGATCCACTTCACCGAAGGCGGCATGGACATCGACACCACCACCGGCAACGGCTTCAACGCCACCGGCGGCGGCACCGTGACCGTGCAGGGCGCAGGCAACACCATCGACGCCGGGTCCGGCACCGGGCTGAACGTGGCCAACACCACTATCGGCTCGGCCGGCCTCGCCTTCCAGCGCATCGCCACCAACGGCGGCACCAACGGCATCGTGCTCAACAACACCGGCGCTTCGGGCGGCCTCACCGTCACCGGCCTGGCGGGCGCGCCTGGCAGCGGCGGCACGATCCAGAACACCGCGGGCGCGGGAATCGTGCTCAACACCACGCAGAGTCCGAGCTTCGACCGCATGGTCATCCAGAACGCGAGCGGCGATGGCGTGAAAGGAACGGGGGTCACCCACTTCAGCTTCACCAATGGCACGATCGGCGCCAACGGCAACGCCTGCAACCTGGGCCTCAACCAGGGCCATTCGGGCATCGCGCTGGATGGCGTGGGCGTGGGCGCGTCCACCCGCAACGTGTCGGGCACGGTGACCATCACCGGCAACACCATCACCAATCCTTACTGCAACGGCATCGGCATCGCCAACGCCAGCGGCACGATCGACCTGCTCACGATCAGCAACAACACCATCATCAGCGCGTCCAGCCCGCCGGTCGCCGGGCAGGACGGCTGGGGCATCATGCTGCGGGCGTACAACTCGGCATCCACCGTCGCCAACGTCACCCGGGCGCAGATCACCGGCAACACGATCCGCAACTTCCCGCACGGCGGCGGCATCGAGGTCAGCGGCCGCTACCAGACCGCCGGCGGCCCCAGCGGCAGCTTCGGCGTGCCCGGTCACGCGACCAACGTCATCCGGGTGTCGGACAACCGCATCTCGGGGTTCTCCGCCGCCAACCGGATGAATACGCACGCGATCCTCGCGCTGGTTTCGGACAACACCCCGGCCACGCGCTCGCAGGCCAACTTCGTCTTCCAGGACAACGGCGTCGCGGCCGACACCATGCGCCATACCAGCGGCACCACCGTGGCGCTGTCGGCCTTCGGCCACGTCGACGCCTACGGGCTGGTGGACGGGAACGTGATCGTGGCCAACAACACGTTTGCCTCGCAGGGCGTCGGCGGCGGATCGGCGCAGGCGGAAGGCGCCAACGACGCCCCCGTCCTGTTGCTGGAAACCGACAACAACGACATTTCCCAGGTGGAAGGCAACGGCATCCTGCTGGTCGCCAGGGAGGCGCGCTCGATCCTGCGCACGCGGATACGCGGCAACACCGTCGCGGCGCCGACCGCCTCCGTGCGGCCCGGCATCCGCGTCGATTCGGGCAACAGCACCGGCACCAACACGACGGTGTGCATGCAGATGTCCGGCAACACCACCGCAGGCAGCGGCGGCCATGAAGGCATCGGCCTGCGCAAGGAAGGCAGCGTGCCGACGACACATGCCTTCGGCGTGGTCGGAATGTCGGCGACCGCCACTCCGGGCGTTGAAACCTACGTGGGCAATACCGGGCAGAATCCCGGGGCGGCGAACGGCAGCTTCGGCATCACCGGCGTCCTGCTTATCGCTTCAGCCGGAATGAGCGGATTCACCAACTGCACGATTCCCTGATCCCTTTCGACGAAGGCAACCCACAAGGAGCATTCCCATGGCAGAACCCTTCCTCGCCGAAATCCGGCTGATGAGCTTCACGTTCGCACCGAGGGGCTGGGCGATGTGCAACGGCCAGCTCTTGCCGATCAACCAGAACCAGGCGCTGTTCTCGCTGCTGGGAACCACCTTCGGGGGCGACGGCCGGGTGAACTTCGCCCTGCCGGACCTGCGCGGACGCGTGCCGATCCACGTGGGCGGCGGGCACACCCTGGGCGACCGCGGCGGCACGCAGGCGCATACCCTGAACATCGCCGAGTTGCCCCGGCACACCCATGCGTTCCAGGCGGCCGCAGTCCCCGGGGAACGTTCCGCGCCGGAGCCCGGGGATCTCCCCGCCGCATCGACGGGAACTTCGCTCTACGGCGGCCCGACCGGCCTGGTGCCCATGTCCCCGGGCGCCAGCCTCGCCACGGGCGGGTCGCAGGCGCATCCGAACATGCAGCCGTTCCTGACGATCACCGCCTGCATCGCGTTGCAGGGCATCTTCCCCTCGCCCAACTGAAGGATACGCAGCCGTGGCCCAGCCCTACGTTGGAGAAATCCGCATGTTCGCCGGCAATTTCGCGCCCGCAGGATGGATGTTCTGCGAGGGGCAGCTATTGCCGATTTCCGAAAACGAAACGCTTTTCCAGCTCATCGGCACCACCTACGGCGGCGACGGGGAAAGCACGTTCGCGCTGCCGGACCTGCGCGGCCGCCTGCCGCTGCACCAGGGCAACGGCTTCATTCTGGCCGAAACCGGCGGCGCGGAAGAAATCGCGCTGACGGTCAACCAGATTCCCTCCCACAGCCACCCGATGCTGGCCAGCGCGGACCTGGCGAGCGCAAGCAGCCCCCAGGGGCATGTGTTCGCCAGCGGAAATCTCGCGACCGTCAGTTTCTACGGTTCCGACAACCCGGTGACCAACCTGCCGGCCCAGGCGGTCGCCCCCGTCGGAGGCAGCCAGCCGCACACCAACCTGCAACCCTATCTTTGCGTCAGTTTCATCATCTCGCTGTTCGGCATCTTCCCGTCGCCAACCTGAGGAGAGACAGACATGGCCGATCCCTTCGTTGCCGAAATCCGCATCTTCCCCTTCAATTTCGCGCCCAGGGGCTGGGCCCGGTGCGACGGGCAACTGCTGCCCCTGTCGCAGAACACGGCGCTGTTCTCGCTGCTGGGCACCACCTACGGCGGCAACGGGCAATCGAATTTCGCCCTGCCCGACCTCCAGGGCCGGGCGCCGATGCAACCGGGACAAGGGCCGGGCCTTTCGCTGCGCGACCTGGGCGAAACCGGCGGCAGCCAGGCCGTCACCCTGCTGGAATCGGAAATCCCGAACCATTCGCACGCGGCCAGGATCTCGCTGGCCGACGCCATATCGCGAACGCCGGCGGAACAGTACCTGGCCAGCGCCGTGGGCGCCGGCATCTATGCGAACAGCCCACAGCACACAGCGATGGCCCCGGAAGCCCTCGCTCCCGCCGGTGGCGACCAGCCGCACAACAACATGATGCCGTACCTCACCTTCTACTTCTGCATCGCCCTGCAGGGCGTGTTCCCACCGAGGAGCTGACATGAAACGTCGTCACTTCATACTGTGCACGAGCGCCGCCGCCGTGGCCGCGGCGGTTCCCCTGGGCGCGGCGGCGGCGCGTCGCCCGGCCCTGCTGGACGATCCGCGCGCCTGGATCGGCGCGGAGTTCGTTTCCGCCGATGGCGTGCGGCTGCGGCTGGCGGACGTGGTCGGCGTGCGCGTGGATCGGGACACGATGCAGGCCGATCTCCAGTTCCAAGTGCTGGAAGGCGAACTGCCGCGCGAAGGCAGCCACGTCCTGAACTGCGGCCAGGCCGACGAAACCCTCTACCTCCAGCCAGGCCGGCACGGCCCGGTGGCCTGCATCAACCGCCTGCGCCGGACGCCGGCCTGACCCGATGGGCGAAACGGCATTTCCCGGGCTGTCGCTCGATCTGTTCGAGCCGCTCCTCGGGCAGTCGTTCCGGATCGGCGACGCCAGCGGCGCACTCGCCGCGACGCTCATCGAAGCCACCAGCCTGCGCGAAGCCCAGGGCGCGGGCCGGCTCAGCCGCCAGTTTTCCCTCGTCTGGCGCGGCCCACCCGGCGCGCGGCTCGAACAGCGCATCTATACCGTCTCCCATCCGGCGCTGCCGCCGCTGGACCTGTTCCTGGTCTGCCTCGGACCGGACGCCGAAGGCATGCGCTACGAGGCCGTGTTCACGTGATGCCGCCTTCCGGCGCGAGCCTGCCGCTGCCGCCGGGCCTGCGCCTGCGCGCCGTCGCCGACGCGGACCTGCCGCTGCTCGAACGCATCTACGCCAGCACCCGCACCGGGGAACTGGCGCAGACCGGCTGGGACGACGCCCAGAAAGCCGCCTTCCTGCGCTTCCAGTTCCAGGCCCAGCACCAGCACTACGCCACCCACTACGCCGATGCGGAGTTCTTCGTGATCGAACGCGATGGCGTGCCGGCAGGAAGGCTCTACCTGCACTGGCGCGCGGGCGAACTGCGCATCGTCGACATCGCGCTGCTGCCCGGGCATCGCGGCGCGGGCGCGGGCGGCGCGCTGTTGCGGGCGCTGCTGGATGCGGCAGGCGCGCGCGGCTTGTCGGTGAGCATCCATGTCGAGCAGATGAACCGTGCGATGGCGCTGTACCGGCGCCTGGGCTTCCGCAAGGCCGGCGAGCACGGCATCTATCACCTGATGGAGTGCCGTACGGATGAGGACTGATGCGACGCACTTTCTGCGGGCGCTGCTGGCGGCCGGCGTGCTGTCCGGCATCGCGATGCCGCTATCGGCGCAGGACACGCCGGAAATGCTCGCCGCCATGCGCGCGCATCTTCCGCCGGTACCTGACGAGGTTCCCGAACGCGACGCGCTACCGGAGGCGCTGCGCGCCGGACTGCCCGCCACCGTGCTGGAAACCCACCGCTGGCACGTCGATCCGGCGCAGCGCTTCGTGATCCTGCGCGGCCGGCGCATCGAGGAAGGCGGCGTGGCGGACCGCGATCTGTGGCTGCGCGAGATCCGCCCGCACGGCGCGGTGTTCCAGTTCCGCGATACGTTCTTCTTCCAGCCGCGCTAGGACGGTTTTGGCGCACGTCTTTACAGACCCGTCATTCCGGCGAAAGCCGGAATGACGATTGTCTGCAAACGAAGGAGCCGGAATCACCCGAAGGCGCGTCAGCCCGAAAAACACCCGGCCGTGGGAAGCTCCAGCGCCGCTTCGCGCGCATGCACCAGCGCCTCGATCCGCGCATCGGCCTGCGCGATGTCCAGTTCGCGGGCGCGATACCACGCCGGGTTGTAGTAGCTGTGCGCGTAGCGTTCGCCGCTGTCGCACAGGATGGTGACGATGGAGCCTTCGCGGCCCTGCGCGCGCATCGCCTGCGCGGCCAGCAGCACGCCGACGAAGTTGGTGCCGGTGGAGCCGCCCACGCGCCGGCCGAGGCGCGCGCTGACGTAGCGCATCGCGGCCAGGCTCAGCGCGTCGGGAATCTTCGCCATCGCATCCACGCACTGCGGGATGAAGCTCGGCTCCACGCGCGGGCGGCCGATGCCCTCGATGGTGGAGCCGCAGCGATGGGTGAGCGCGGCATCGGGCGTGCCGGCCAGCGCGCCGCGGTAGTAGTCGAAGAACACCGAATGCTCCGGGTCCACGCACAGGATGCCGGTGGCGTGGCGGCGATAGCGCACGTAGCGCCCGAGCGTGGCGCTGGTGCCGCCGGTGCCGGGGCTGCACACGATCCACTCGGGCACCGGGTGCGGTTCCTCGCCCATCTGCTTGAAGATGGACTCGGCGATGTTGTTGTTGGCGCGCCAGTCGGTCGCGCGCTCGGCATAGGTGAACTGGTCCATGAAATGCCCGCCGGCTTCGCGCGCGAGGCGGGCCGATTCGGCATTGATCGCGGCCGGGTCCTCGACCAGGTGGCAGCGCCCGCCCTGGAACTCGATCGCCGCGATCTTCTCCGGCGAGGTGCACGAGGGAATCACCGCCAGGAACGGCAGGCCGAGCAGGCGCGCGAAATAGGCTTCCGACACCGCCGTGGAACCGCTCGACGCCTCGATCACCGTGCTGCCCTCGCGCAGCCAGCCGTTCGCCAGCGCGTACAGGAACAGCGAACGCGCCAGCCGGTGCTTGAGGTTGCCGGTCGGATGGCTGGACTCGTCCTTGAAGTACAGGTCGATGCCCGGATAGCCGGGCAGCGCCAGCGGGATCAGGTGGGTATCGGCGGAGCGGTTGAAGTCCGCTTCGATCTTCTGGATGGCCGAAGCCACCCATGCGCGGTGCGACATGGCGAACGCCCGGTGAAAGGTGCGTACATGGTAGAGCGTTCGCGCGCGCCGGTCAGTGCGGCGAGTGCAGGCCGATGCGGTTGCCCTCGCTGTCGATGAACCAGGCGAAATGGCCGAACTCCGGGCTGATCCGCGTCTTGGGCACGATCACCCTGGCTCCGGCATCGGCCGCGCGCGCCAGCATCGGCGCCAGGTCGTCGCCGCCGGACAGGTAGACCAGCGCGCCCTGCGCCGCCGGCTCGTAGCCCTCGCCCTGCACGATCGCGCCGGACACGTTCCGCCCGTCGCTGGGAAACATGCCCATGCGCGTGCCGTCCATGTCCACGGCATGCAGCGGCGCATCCAGCACGGCGGCGTAGAAGCGCGATGCGCGCTCGAAATCGGCGACGGGAATCTCGAACCAGGCGATCAGGTGGTGCATGGCGGGCCTCGTGGTGTCGTTGTGGGTGGAATCGGAACGCGCAGCGGACCGGAACGCGAACGCGATCTCGCGCCCGTTTCCCGATATCTGCGCATGCAACTGTTCGCCGTCGCGGCGGTAGGCGATCTTCTTCGGGAAATCGTGCCCGGGGTTCTCGAACGCGGCGGCACCGGCGGCCTGTTCGGTGAGCCGGAAGCGCACCGGCGCGGCGTTGCCGGGCACGTCGGCGACGTAGAACACGCCATCCTCGCCGGCCACGATGCGCAGCTTTTCCTCGAACACCGCCTGCCCATCGCGCTGCATCGCACCGACGCCGGCGAGGTCGCTGCCATCCACCTGCCAGTGCTCATGGCCGCTGCGCCCCTCCGGCAGGCCGGTGCGCTCCCAGCGGCCGAGCAGCCAGTCCAGCGATTGCAGGCGCGGATCGAGGCCATCGGCCAGCGCGGACGAGGAAACGATGAGAGCGGCCAGAAGCAGGAACGTGCGCACGGGGAATCTCCGGAACGATGGCGCCGCATCTCACCGCAGCCGGAGGCCACGCGTCTTGTACGGACGCGACAGCGTTGAACGAATCCCATGCTCCGTCATCCCAGCGAAGGCTGGGATCCAGCTCTCGCTGCTGCTCAACCTGGTGAAAAAACTGGATCCCAGCCTTCGCTGGGATGACCGCTTTTCAGACTCTCGTCAGTCCCGATTGAGAAACAGGTTCGCCATGTCCCTGCGCATGAACGGGTAGTCGGACGGGTTCTCGCCGGTGAACGCCTTGAAGTTGCGATGGAAGTGCGGCTGGTCGTAATAGCCGGCATGGAACGACAGGTCGCCCAGGTCGATGCCCTCGCCACGCGCCGCGCGGAAGATCGTGCCGAAGCGGATCAGGCGCGAATAGAACTTCGGCGTCAGTCCGATCCAGCGCGCGAAGGCGCGTTCGAGCGTGCGCCCGCTCACGCCGAGCGACGCGCACAGCGCCGATACCGGCAGGCCGCCGTGGCCGTCGAAGATCGCCCGGACCGCCGCCGCGACCCATCCCGGCGGGCGCGTCTGCGAACGCAGCGCATCCAGCGCATCCGTGAGCGCGGCGATGCGCGCATCCGCATCGCCGGGCGCGGAGGCGGCGTCTTGCAACCGCGGCGCCTGCGCGAAGACCTCGTTCAGCGCCACCACCCGGTCGGTCAGCGCATCCATGCGGCAACGGCAAAGCTGCGCCAGCGCCCAGGGTTGCAGCTTGACGCCGATCATCGCCGAGCGACCCGTGTTGCGCAGGAAGAAATGCCGCGTGATCTGCCCGGCGGCAAGGCTGCGCGCCTGCCGTTCCCACGCATCGGCCAGCCGTATCTCGTAGGGATCGCCATGGTGGAACACCAGTTCCGGAAACCCATCGGGGACGATCTTGCGTTCGACCGGCGCGGCATCCTCGTCCTCGACGATCCAGAAACAGTCCACCAGATCGGCGATGCGCGCCTCGGGCGCGACCAGGCGATACATGGCGCTCATGCGTGGTCCAGTTCCTGGCCGAACATCAGGCGATGCCCATCGACGGTGCGGATCCCGAACTCGCGCATGCCCCAGGGCTTGTCCGAAAGCTCCTGCGTGAACTCCGCGCCCGCCGCGCTATATTCCAGGAACAGGCTCGACGCATCGCGCACGGTGAGGTAGCCGTACCAGGAGTGATCGCCCAGGTCGCCGGGCGGAATGGCATCCGCGCACTCGCCCAGCATCACGCGGAATCCGTCCCGGCGCAGGAACACCCAGCCAGGCGCGGTGAACTCGATTTCCATCCCGAGCACCGAGGTGTAGTACGCGGCGGATCGGGCAAGGTCCGGCACCGCGAGCACGAAGCGGACCTGGTCGATGTGTGGCATGGGACTGCCTCGAAGGGAGTGGCGCACATCATGCCGTGCCGCGAAGCGATCCGGCGGGTTCGGGGGCGCCATCGACCGGGGTGGCGCGACAGGAAGGCCCCGGGTGCGGCACGATGCCGGTTTCCCGAATGCCGCCGCCATGAACCTGGACTCCACCCGCCGCTTCGGCGATCGCGTCGCCGACTACGTGCGCTACCGGCCCGATTACCCGCCCGCGCTGCTGGACTGGCTGCGCGACGCGCACGGCGTGCGGGCGGACTTCGTCGTGGCCGACATCGGCGCGGGCACCGGCATTTCCTCGAATATGTTCCTGGATGCCGGGCACGACGTCGTGGCCGTGGAACCGAACGCGCCGATGCGCGAGGCGGCGGTGCGATGGCTCGGCGGGCACCCCCGGTTTCGCGCGGTGGACGGCACCGCTTCCGCCACCACGCTGGCGCAGGGCAGCGTCGATCTGGTCGCCGCCGCACAGGCCTTCCACTGGTTCGACCCCGACGATGTCCGCCGCGAGTGGACCCGCATCCTCGGCCCGCGCGGCCTCGTCGCGATCTGGTGGAACACGCGGCGCCTGGCCGGCACGCCGTTCCTGGAAGGCTACGAGCGGCTGCTGCGTGACTACGGCACCGACTACACGAGCGTGGCGGAGCGCTATGCCGACCGGACCCGGATGCGCCAGTGGTTCGGCGCCGGCTTCCTCGGCGATGCCAGTTTCCCGCACGCGCAAGCATTGGACCTGGAAGCCTTGCGCGGGCGCCTGCTGTCCTCGTCCTACGCGCCCCGGCCCGGCGATGCCGGGCACGCGCCGATGATGGCCGCGCTGGACCGGCTGTTCGCGGCGACTTCGCGGGAAGGGCGGGTGGACTTCAGCTACGACACCCAGGCGTACGTCGGTCGCCTGGGCTGACGGCATGCCTCCGGGCGCATGCCGGTTTCCGTCATCACATCGCCCGCACCGTACCGGGGCGCGGGCGCCGGCACCTACGCGCCCGACGCCACGCTGTTGCGCCCGCGCTGCTTGGCCCGGTACAGGGCCTGGTCGGCGCTGTGCATCAGGGCTTCCACGTCGGCGGTCTGCGGCGGCATGCGGGT
Organism: Chiayiivirga flava; assembly: GCA_037190825.1. GTDB lineage: Bacteria > Pseudomonadota > Gammaproteobacteria > Xanthomonadales > Xanthomonadaceae > Denitratimonas > Denitratimonas flava_A. Next base: position 4,246 of record JBBCJS010000019.1, on the reverse strand, counting down.
GGACAGGCCGATGCTGATCGTGATGCGGCCGGTTTCCGGATTGCCGCGATGCGGGATGTCCAGCGCCTCGATGCGCTGGCGCAGGGTTTCGGCCAGCGCGGCGGCTTCGTCGGCATCGCTGCGCGGCAGGATCACGGCGAACTCCTCGCCACCGTAGCGCGCCACCAGCGCATCCTCGCGCGTCACCACGGCCACCAGCGTGGCGGCGACCTGCTGCAGGCAGCGATCGCCGGCCGGGTGGCCGTACAGGTCGTTGTAGGGCTTGAAGTAGTCGATGTCGATCATCAGGAGCGATACCGGCTCGCCGCTGCGCATCGCGCGATGCCACTCGCGCTCGAGCGTCTCGTCGAAACTGCGGCGGTTGGCGAGCAGGGTCAGCGCGTCGGTGGAGGAAAGTTCGCGCAGGCGGTCTTCCAGCCGCTTCTGCACGGTCACATCGCGGAACACCATGATGTGCTGGCGCACCCAGCCTCCGTCGTCGCGCACCGCATCCACGCTGGCTTCCATCGGGAAACGCTCGCCGTCGGCGCGGCGCGCCCACAGCGTGCCGTCCCAGTGCGTGGCCTCGCGCAGGCGGCTGCGAATCTGTTGCAGCGTGTCCTCGATATCCTCGCCGAACAGCGGCAGCGGCTTGCCCAGTGCCGCCTCGGCAAGAAAGCCGGTGATCTTCGAGAAACCGGGGTTGACGCTGACCACGCGCAGATCCGCGTCCAGCACCACGATGCCCTCGCCGGTGTGCTGCACCACCACGTCGGCCAGCCGCAGCCGGGCCTGCGCGCGTTCCAGCTCGTCGAGCTGCTGCGCCAGCTTCGCGTTGAGCGCGGCCAGCCGGCGCTCGTTCTTCTTCTCCAGGCGCAGGCCGAGCAGGAACACGCCTTCCAGCAACAGCACCAGCGCGCAGATCGCCATCGCGAAGGCGCGGTAACGGTCCAGCGTCGCGCTCCACGAATCGGCGCGCATGTCCATGCCCAGCACCGCCAGCACCGTGCCGCTGCGATCGCGCACCGGCGCCACCGCCGTCACCCAGCGCCCCCAGTCGTCCTCGTGCGGCGGCTGCACCAACGCGATGCCGGTATTCCAGGCGGCCCACAGATCCTCGTCCGGACCGTCGTACAGATCGCCGGGCGCCGAATAATCCGGCGATTCCGGCGATTCGGCATCGGCCAGGAACGCCATCTTCTCCAGCGCGTCCGGCGCCGGGCGCATCAGGTAGACGAAACGGAAATCCGGATTCACATCGCGCGCGCGCCGCAATTCGTCGCGCACCGTGTCGAAATTGGCCGTGTCGGCATCGGACGCATCGCCGGTCAGCGCCGCGATGCGCTCGCTTTCCAGCGTCGCCGTCACCGTCCGTGCCAGCGCCAGGATGCGGTCGTGTTCCAGCCTGTCGCCGGTGGTGGACACGAAACCGACGAACCACACCGCCGCCAGCAACGTCGGCAGGACAATGGCCACGCCCAGCCACAGGAGGCTGCGATGGGCGGCGCGGGGTCGGGGATCGGTCATGGCGTGCGGGGCCGGGGAATGGGGCAGTCTACGATGGCGGCGGCGGCGATGCAGGATCTCCGCACGGGGAACATGCCGCACGAGTGCAGCGTCCTCCCACTCCGTTCGGGGCGAGGGCGGCGTGACGGAACCCACGTGCAGCGGACTGTCGATCTGGTAGCGTGCCTGGACAACCGGGCGCAGGTCACTCCATCGATCCAGAAGATGGATCAGTACGGGACATAATGAAGATGTCGCCATACACCTTGACGATAGCCGTGCATCGGTCGCTGATGGGCTTATTGGAGAAATCTGGATGAAGCTTCGAATCTGGTGTGTCGTGTTTTTCCTGTGGTGCCTCAGCTCGGGTGCGCAGGCCATCTCTCCCACGGATGATCCATGGGAGTTTTGTGCCACCGATTATCAATTGGTTTCTTCATGTTTCGATTCGCTGAAAAAAGCGGAAGATTGGATAAGGAAGGAGTCGTCATGGCCGAATGGGCGGCGCTTTCTTGAGCCATCGGGACGTGTTGCCTTCACAGGCCCCATATCATCCCCGACAGGCATTCGCTACTACTACGAAGTCAAGAACCAGCCCCCGATTGATGAAGCTGAGTACTACACCAGCGCCCTGGCTTTTCACGGCACTTCAGCCACTTCGTGTGGTTGTATCGGAGGCGTCGATCCGGTATGCAACCTCAATGAGTGCCCCGGCGACCCAGAGCGTTGTTACAAATGCGTTTCCCCAGATGGTGATCATTCCGAATTACGGGATTTCATAGTCGGCCAATTTTCCGACAGATGTGGATTCAAGGTTGTCTCGGAAACACCATGGCCCGATCCAGCCAACTTCGCCAGAAAAACAAGAAGCTTTAATGGCATAGACTATGGCGAATATGCCGGAGATTATTTATACAACAACAGCTACGCGTCCAGCCCAAATGATCCACGCCATGCATTCAACAAGATTCTATCGATGGAATATGGCGAGAGATATAGTGGGCAATGTATCAACATTCGCACACGAAGCGTGTTTCGCTTCTCCCGGCAACGCCGCATCCAATGTGCCGAAGGACTTTCACCACCCAGCCCCCAAGCCCCCATCAACCCCCAGAACTACTACACCGATACCATCAGCCACGGCGACATCTGCCGCAGTGGTGTTACCGCCACCATCGACGCCCGCCAACTCCCCAGCAACCAATGCCCCTACGGCAACCCCTGCAACCCCGGCAGCGGCGAGAAGGTGTGGGACGAGACGGACGCGGCCGGTGCGGTGTCACTGTCGCGCAGCTACAGCTCGCTCGCGCTGGGACGTAGCGATGTCCTTGGCCCGGGCTGGTCGCTCGGATACTCGGCCCGGCTGATCCTGCCCAATGGCAGCTCGCCCACCCACGCCCTAGCCGTGGACGCACACGGCCGGATGGAGCGCTACGACCGCGTGGGGGCCGGCCCCGCCTACCGCTCCCGCAACACCCCCGGCGATGTCCTGACCCGCGTCGATGGGCAGTCCTGGCAACTGGACGAAGCCTCCGGCCGCACCGCGCACTTCGATGCCCAGGGCCGCCTGCTGTGGCAGCAGCCCGGCAAGGACCCCTCGCAACGCCTGACGCTGGAATACGCCACGGCCACCACCATCACCGGCACCGTGCTCGACGGCGTGGTCAAGGATCGCCTCGCCGCCGTCACCGACACACGCGGCCGGCGGCTGGCCTTCACCTATTCCTACGCCAGCCACCAGCCCAACTGTGGCACATCCACCCCCAACCCGGCATGTGGTTCATTGCGCCTGGTGCACGTGGACCTGCCCGATGGCGGCACGCTGCGCTACGACTACGACGCCGAAGGCCGGCTCGACCTGGTCACCCAACCGGACGACAGCGCCCGCGCCTACCACTACAACGAACCCGATCACCTCTGCCCCAGCGCGATGCCTGGCGCCTGCACCGGCGGAACCCTGCCCACCGGCGGCTTCCCGCATGCGCTCACCGGCATCAGCGACATCGCCGACGTGCAGAACCCGCAGCCGGCGCGCTACGCCACCTACCAGTACGACCACCGCGGCCGGGTGATATCGAGCCAGCACAGCGGCGGCGTGAATCGCCTGACCCTGGCCTACCCCAGCCACACCCAGGCCGTGCTGCGCTTCGCCCGCCCCGGCGGCGACCTCGTCCGCACCATCAACTACACCATCCAGTCCGGCCTGTTCCGCAAGGAAGGCCGCTACACCGAAACCGATGCCGCCTCCAACCCGATCCGCGCCTCGGCCACCACCTTCGACAGCCAGGGCCGCACGCTCACCCGCACCGATCCACAGGGCAACGTCACCCGCTACGAATACACCGGCGACACCCTGCACCGCAGCGCCACCATCGAAGCCGAAGGCACGCCCGAACAGCGCCGTACCGAGACCGATTGGGACAGCGCCCTCAACCGCGTCACCGAAACCCGCACCCGCGATGCGCAGAACGCGCTGGTGGCGCTCGAGTGCACGGCCTACAACGCGCGCGGCCAGGTCACCGCGCACTGCCGGATCGACCCGGCCTCGCCGAACGCGAGCTACGTCTGCGGCAGCCAGGCCAACGCCCCGGCCGGCGTGCGCCAGAGCCGCACCGTGTACTGCGATGCCCAGGACCTCACCCCGCCCGATCCCATCGGCACCGGCGAGAGCCTCGCCAAGGGCTGCCCGCTGGTCGGCCTGGTGCGCCGCGTGGACGGCCCGCGCACGGACGTGGCCGACATCGCCACCTACGAATACCGC
>JBBCJS010000018.1:0-52303 GCA_037190825.1 Chiayiivirga flava | reverse complement strand
AAGGCCGGAATGACGGTGGGTCGAACAACCATCACTTCCGCGCGCGCCCGTCGAGCAGCTCGAGCAGCGCTTCGACGGTAGCCAAGTGCACTTCGCCGCCTTTGCCCATGCGTTCGAACACGGCACGGGCATGAGCGAGGTCTTCGCGGGCTTCGGCGTCGCGGTGCTGGGCGGCGCGCAGGTTGCCGCGCGCGCGCCAGGCCATGCCGGTGGGCAGGCTGGTATCGCCATGGTGGGCCAGGGCGAGGCGCAAGCCCTCCTCGACCAGCGGCTCGGCCTCATCCGGACGCCCGGCGAGCACGCGGGTATCGGCGAGTGCGGTCCGGGCCATCATGGTCAGATGAGCGGCTTCACCGCTGAACTCGCGCGCCATCTCGTAGCCTTCCTCCAGCAGCGGGATATCGGCCTCTACCTCCTGCCGGGTCTGGGGCGTGCCGCCGGCTTTTCCGGCCTGTGCCTTGACCAGCACCAGATTGGTGATCGACACCGCCGTTTCCGCCGAGCGGCCGAACAGCTCGCGCCGCAATTCGAGCACGTGGGCGAAATCCACGATGGCCTCGTCGTAGCGCCTGAGCTGCAGGGCCGCGTTGCCGCGGTTGCTGATGAGGGCCAGCGCGATGGTGTCGTCACCCAGTCGCTCCGCCAGGCGCAGGCCCTCGTTGGCCTTGGCGATGGCGTCCTCGTAGCGGCCCGCTTCCATCAGCGCGAGCGCCAGGGTGTTGAACGCCGCGCCCACTTCGCGGTCGTCGCCGACCAGGCGGCGGCGCTGCACGATGCCCTGTTCCAGCACCGCGATGGCCTCGTCGAACCGGCGTTCGGCGCGCAGGAAACGGGCCTGCATCACGTGGCTTTCGGACAGGGCCACGCCATGCCGGGCGGGATCGCCGGCCCAGTACGCCCGTGCCGCGTCGAACAGGTCGCGCGAGCGCGCCGCGTTGCCGCGAGCCAGTTCGGCCTGCGCCAGGTTGTAGCGCGCCCGTGCCAGCACTTCGGGGTTGGCCTCGATGCCCGGCCAGGCGATGAGGCGTTCGAGCAGCGGCACGGCGCCTTCGACATCGCCGATCTGTAGATACAGATCGGCGAGATTGGAGGCGATCTCCTGCCCTTCGGCGGGCCTGCCGGCAAAGCGCGCGAACAGGCTTTCGGCGCTGCGCTTCAATACGTCGCGCGCCGTGGTCTTCGTGTCGCGGCCCTGTTCGGCGGCCTCGCGGAACATCAGCATGGTGTAGTCGCGCACGGCGGAGACGCGCGCCGCCTCGGCGATGGCGGCATCGCGCTGGATGCGCTCGCTCCACGCCGCGCGCAGCGCGAACACGCTGGTGGCGACGAGGCCCAGCGCAAGCACGGACGCGATGCCCACCGCCACGCGGTTGCGCTTGACGAACTTGCCCAAGCGATAGCCGAAGCCGTTGCCCGAGACGCGCACCGGCGCGCCGGCCAGCCAGCGCGAGAGATCGCCGGCGAAGGCTTCCACGCTGGCATAGCGGCGCTCGGGCTCTTTTGCCAGCGCCTTGCCGAGGATGCGGGAAAGATCGCCACGCACCAGCGCGCGATACGCATGCGCGCTGGTGCGGCGCGCCGCGAGCCGCGCCGTGGCGTCGGGCTTGCCCGGTTCGCCGCGCGCGATGGCCTGGGTCAGCGGCTCGGGCGGGCTTTCGCGCACGGTGCGTTCGGCGGCGGCCAGATCGTGGCGATCCAGCGTGTACGGCGTCGCGCCGGCGATGAGTTCGTAGAGGATCACGCCGAGCGAATACACATCCGCCCCCACGCCCGCCGCCGCGCGCGCGAACTGCTCGGGCGCGGCGTACTCGGGCGTCAGCGCGTAACCGGAGCCGACCGTGGTCAGCGTCGGCGGCGCGTCGTCGCTGTCTTCGAGCAGGCGCGCGATGCCGAAATCCAGCAGGCGCACCGTGCCGTCCCCGCCCACGAGGATGTTGCCGGGCTTCAGGTCGCGATGAACCACGAGCTGGCTGTGCGCGTACTGCACGGCGGCGCATACATCCAGGAACAGCCGCACGCGCTCGCGCACGTCCAGGCTGTGCGCGTCGCACCAGCGCGTGATCGCATCGCCATCGACGTATTCCAGCGCGAACCACGGCCGGCCGTCGGGCGCGACGCCTCCATCGATGAAGCGCGCCAGGTTGGGATGGTTCAGGCGCGCCAGGATGCGCCGCTCGCGCAGGAAGCGCGCCTGCACGTCGTCGAAGTCGAAGCCGCGCCGGATCAGCTTGATGGCTACGGTCTGCGCGAAGTCCGCGCCCTCGCGCTCGCCGCGATAGACCACGCCCATGCCGCCGCGCCCGATGCGCTCGGTCACGCGGAACGGGCCGAGGCGTTCGCCGACCAGCGCATCGGCGGGCGGCGGCGCATCGTCGCCATCGCCCACGCCGCGCAGCATCGTTTCCACGCACTCGCGCAGCGCGGCATCCTTGCCGCAGCGTTCGGAAACGAAACGTTCGCGCTCGCCCGGCTCGGCGTCGAGCGCGTCGCGCAGGATGCGCAGCGCCACGAGGTCCAGGTCGCTCATGTGCCCAGCCGCTTGCGCAGCCATTCGCGCGCGGCGATCCAGTCGCGCTGCGCGGTGCGTTCCGCCACGCCGAGCGCCGCCGCCACTTCCGGCACTTCCAGCCCGATGAAGAAGCGCAGCTCCACGACCTTGGCCATGCGTTCGTCGATCTTCTCGAGGGCTTCGAGCGCCTGGTCCAGCGCGATCAGGTCGGTGCCGTCGGGAATCGGCAGGTCCATCGTTTCCAGGAACGCCTCGCGCTGCCACCGGCCGCCGCGCTTGTCGGAGGACATGCGGCGGGCGCGATCCAGCAGCACCTGCCGCATCATCCTGGCCGCCGCGTTGAGCAAATGCTTGCTGCTCTCGAACGCCGCCGGCTCGCGGCCCAAAAGGCGCAGCATCATCTCATTCACCAGCGCCGTGGTCTGCAAGGTGGCGTGCCCCGGCGTGGCGCGCAGCAGGCTGGCCGCGATGCGGCGCAGATCGGCATAGACCAGCGGCAGCAGCCGGTCCAGCGCCACCGGGTCGCCCGACTGCCAGCGTTCCAGCCATTGCGTGACACTGTTCGTGCTCCCCATGCGTGCAAGGTAGCGCAGGGAAAGACGCGACGCCAAGCGGCGTCGCGTCCTTGGTATTCCCCGATATCCCACACCGGAGCAATCGCTCCAAACGTGAAAGCCCCGGTGTCATCGGGCTTACGGATACAGGCTGGGATACCCGTCCTGCACCGCGCGCGGCGGCGCGATGAAGTTGCGGAAATCCGTCTTCCGCGCGGCATCCGAACCCGGATGCGGCACATAAAACTCGGATGCCTGGTAGTTGGCCCAGAACATCATGTAGGCCAGCTTTGCGCCGGAATTGTCGATGGCCTGCCGGATCTGACTGAAGGCGTTGCTCGGCGTCAGATTCATTTGCCCGGTTTCCGCCCAGGCCGCGATCTTCCCGCGTGCCTGCGCCAGCGCATGCACGATGCCCGCCTTGGCGGTCAGATCGGCCACCGTGGTGCCATGCCAGGCGTGGGTGCCGCCAAGGTATTGATCGAACGCAATCACATCCACCACGTCATCACCCGGATAGCGTTGCAGATACTGCGCCTGCGTGGTGAAAACGCCCGGCGCATACACCACCAGCATGTGCTTCAAGCCCTTGGTGTTGCGCAGGTACTGCACGGTATCGCGGAACAGGTTCTTGTAATCGGCATCGCTGCACGCCGTGTTGCCCCACCAGAACCAGCCGCCATCGCCCTCGTGGAACGGGCGAAACAGGAACGGCATCGGCTGGCCGCCGGATTGCAACCTGTTCAACTGCGTGGCATAGCCATCGAGTTTTGCAAGCCACTGGGTACGGTATTGCCCGCCGGGCAGGAGCCTGGCGCAGTAATTGGCCGGCACCGGGGCGACGCCCGCACATTCATTGGTCGATATCCAGGCACTGCAATGCCTGTCGTCGTCGATGCGCCGGGTATGCATGGCAAACGTATTGATCGCACCGCGAGTGCGTGCGTTCAGGGCTTCCTCGATGGTGAGGTCATAGGTCACGTAATCCAGCGACTGCGCGGGATCCTCCTTGAGCGATTCCAGCTCCCAGCCCGCCACCGCCGCGTGTTTGCGACTGGCTGGCGTATCGGAAGTGGCCGTGGCGAAATCGCTGCAATCATTGCCGCATTGCCAGTGCCGCCAGCCGACGCCGGCAATCGTCGTGGCCTGATGCCCCACCAGCGTGCGCACCTGTTGGGACGCGAACAACTTCTGGAAAAACGCCTGCCCCAGTGCCGACAGGCCGCTGGAAGGATTGCCGTTGTTGCCGCCACCGCCTTCGCTCTCAAACCCGTCACTGAAAGGAAAACCACCACCGCCATTGCCGGCAGGTTCGGCAACACGCAGCGTGGCGTACTGCATCTTGCCGCAGTAGTTGGTATTGGCATGGTTCTCGAAGTAGCGCACATCGCCCGCCATGGTGAACGTATCGTTGCCCGAAGCCACGATGTCATGGAAGCCGGAGTGCCGCGTACGCGGGCCGCCGGCCGTGTCGCGGAACGGATAGGTCGTCAGCGGCGAGAGCACATTGCCGGCGTCATCGAGCAATACGAACACGCCATCGACATTGTCTTCTGGCGTGGGGCATGGCTGGCCGGGAACGCAAGCCACCAGGGGCCGGGCGACACTGTAGCCCGTCACCCCCAGCTTGCCGTCCTGGAGTGCGATGGCCGTGGGAACCGCCGTTGCTCCGCCCTGCAGAGCGTTGCACAGTGGACCACTGGCATCGCTGCCGCCAATGACCGTGCTCCAGGTTATCGGGGCACTATTGCGATAGGCGCTGATCACCATGCCGTTCTTGCAGGCGCGGTCGCGCTCGGCCAGCACGTAGATATCGTCCCTTACCCCTCCGGCCCCGTAGTTTTTCTTCACGGCGATCGCGCGGCCCCGGCCTTCGGCCATGGATCGGAAACCCATGCCGGTAGGCGCGCCATCGCTCGGTCTGATCTGGAGCGCATAGGCCCACCAGCCGTTTTCGCAAATGCCTGTGCATTGTTGATACCGCGAACCGGTAATGTAGATGCGCGGAGAGTTGAGGACTGTGGTACCTCCGCCCACGGCGATATCGAAGGCGGAGCAATGGGTAGATGCCCCGCATTGTGGATTCTCCAGGTGGATCAAATCCGTTTCCGTCGTCAGCGCGCCCGCCGCAGTGAACGTGTACCTGCGATAGGTGATGCGCTCGTTGCCGGCTGGCATCTTCTTGCGGCCGACGTAGAGCAGATGCCGGGTGGTCGTCAGGACAGGGCCGCCGCCGCCCGTTTGGGTGGTGTAAGTGGCGAGGCTGCTGCCCCAGTTGGTGCGCCCGCTCGCGTTGCTGCCCGAATCGACGAACCGGTCAGTCTTGAAGCTGCCATCCGTACCGAACACGAAGATCGTGGTGTCCCATTCGGTGTTCCAATAGGTATCGGCAAGAACGAATACCAGATCGTCATGCACGATCACCTTCTTCACCGATTCGATGCGGTCGGTGTTCGTTCCCGGCAAGACCACGTACTGGTTTCCGAAGGTGCCGTAAGCACCAGGATTGGCCCAGGCCACGCGCACGCCGCTGGCGTTGTAGCGCACCAGCCCGATGGCCCCGAAACCGCTTGGATGCTGCACTGTACCGGCGACGATCACATCGCCGTTGTCCAGTTTGGCGATGGCCCGCCCGATGTAGTTGTTGCCGCCCGAGCCGGCAAACGCATCCGCTCCCACCATGCCGTTGTTGTACGTGGGATCGGGTACGTAATCGGCCGCGATGGCCGGAGCCGCCATCAGCGCCACGACGGCCAGGAGCGCCGCACGGACGCGATGGGGCATCCAATGACCCCGCCCCTGTCGCGGGGCCGCAGCCGGTACGGACCGGTTGCTGAAATTGAAGCGATTCATCTGTCGTTCCTCCAAGTGTCACGGCCACCATGGCCGCTCACTCAACGGATACGCAGTTTTTTTCGGTCATCAGACATTTTCTGAAACGTTTTTCATCCGGCATGGCGAGGATGCGCTGGAATGGCGTGGATTCCTTAGCTTTCCAATGAGTTGCGATGTCGGCCATGGGGCTGCTGCGCTCGCGCCATTGCGGGCTTGACCCGCAATGACGCGAGAGTGGGCGATATCGCAACGGTAGCGGGCCAGGGAGAGGGGATGTCGTGGAACAGGCTTACGCCACCAGCCTGTAGCAGGGCTTGTAGTCGCCGGACATCTTCATGCGGTTCTGCGCGACGAAATCGCGCAGCAGGGTGTCGAGCGCGCGCATGATCTCCGGTTCGCCGTCGATGACGAAGGGGCCGTGCTCCTCGATGGCGCGCATGCCCTCCTCCTTCACGTTGCCGGCCACGATGCCGGAGAAGGCGCGGCGCAGGTCGGCGGCCAGTTCGTGCGCGGGCTGGTCGCGGTGCAGGCGCAGCTTGAGCATGTTCTCGTGCGTGGGCGCGAAGGGATGCTTGAACTCGGGCTGGATGCGCAGCGACCAGTTGAAGAAGAAGGCGTCCTTGCTGTCGAGCCGGTGCGCCTTCACCCGCTCGAAGCCGCGCTGCATGTACAGCGCCACTTCGCGCGGGTCTTCGATGACGATGCGGTAGCGCTCGGCCACCGATTCGCCGAGCGTGAGGCGCAGGAACTGGTCGATGCGCTCGAAGTACGCCGCCGAGCTGCGCGGGCCGGTGAACACCAGCGGGAACGGCACGCCGGCGTTCTCCGGGTTCAGCAGGATGCCGAGCAGGTAGAGGATCTCCTCGGCCGTGCCCACGCCGCCGGGGAACACGATGATGCCGTGGCCGACGCGGACGAAGGCCTCCAGGCGCTTCTCGATGTCCGGCATGATGACCAGTTCGTTGACGATGGGATTGGGCGATTCGGCCGCGATGATGCCCGGCTCGGTGATGCCGATGTAGCGGTTGCCGCGGCGGCGCTGCTTGGCGTGCGCGATGGTGGCGCCCTTCATCGGCCCCTTCATCGCGCCCGGGCCGCAGCCGGTGCAGATGTCCAGGCCGCGCAGGCCGAGCTGGTAGCCGACGGCCTTGGTGTAGAGGTATTCCTCGCGCCCGATGGAATGGCCGCCCCAGCACACGACGATGTTCGGGTCCACGTGCGAGCGCAGCACGCGGGCGTTGCGCAGGATCTCGAACACGGCGCTGGTGATGTCGTCCGGGTCTTCCAGGTCGAACTGGCCGCTGCCCTGGATTTCCGAGGCCACGTAGGCGGTGTCGCGCACCACGGCGAACAGCAGCTCGGCCACGCCGACGATGATCCTGCCGTCCACGAAGGCTTCGGCCGGCGCGTTGGTCAGTTCCAGCTTGATGCCGCGATCCTGCTGTACCACCTCGATGTCGAAATCCGGGTAGCGCACCAGCGCGGCGCGCGGATCGTCCGAGGCGCTGCCGGAGGTGAGCACGGCGAGCGCGCAGCGGCGCAGCAGTTCGTGCATGCCGCCCTTGGTCGCATCGTGCAGGCGGCTGACTTCGTGGCGGGAAAGGATGTCCAGGCCGCCGCGCGGGTACACGCGGGAATTGACGGTGGGTGCGCTCATCGGGTTTCGCAGGCTCGTTTCGTCGATAGGACCGGGTAGCATGCCACAAAGTGGGCGGCATGAAACGCCGCCGCTTTCCGGCAAAAACCGCTTGCGGCCGGCGCCATCCTCGCCATCCCCGCGCAGGCGGGGACGACGAGCCGCCGCCTACCGGCCCCGCACGGCGGCGGCGAAGCGGCGCATGCGTTCGGCATCCTTGATGCCGGGCGCCGATTCGATGCCGCTGGACACGTCCACGCCCCAGGGCGCGGCGATGGCGATGGCCTCTCCGACGTTGCCCTCGTGCAGGCCGCCGGCCAGCAGGAAGGGCTTGTCCAGGTGCGCCGGCAGGGCGTGCCAGTCGAAGCGCCGGCCGCTGCCGCCGGCCTCGCCCACGCCGTGGCCATCCAGCAGCACCGCCCGCGCGGACGGCCAGGCGGCGATGCGCGAAGCCACGTCGCCGTGCGCGCCCTCGCCCATCGCGACGGCCTTGAGGAAGGGCACTCCGAAACGGGCGCAGAAGGCATCGCCTTCGCTGCCGTGGAACTGGATGAGGTCCGGCCGCACCGTCGCGACGATGCTTTCGATCTCCCGTGCCGGGGCATCCATGACCAGCGCCACCGCGGCGATATGCGGGGGAATCCGCGCGCGCAGCGCGGCCGCGGTGGAAAGCGCGACCCGGCGCGGGCTGCGCGCGGCGAACACCAGCCCGATCATGTCCACGCCCAAGGCCACGGCGGCATCCACGTCCGCTTCGCGGGTCAGGCCGCAGAACTTGATCCGGGTGCGGGCGCTCACAGCGTGACCTCGGCCGGAAGATTCCAGTGCGCCGGGTACAGCGGCCCGATGAACAGCAACCCCTGCGCCGGCGCGGTCGGCCCGGCGAGGCCGCGGTCGCGGCCATCGAGCACTTCGGCCATCCACGCCACCGGCTGCTCGCCGCGCCCGATGGGCAGGAGGCTGCCGACGATGTTGCGCACCATGTGGTGCAGGAAGGCGTTGGCCCGCACTTCGACGCGGATTTCCTCGTCGTGCCGGGCCACGTCCAGCCGCTGCATGTCGCGGCGCGCGTGCGCGGCCTGGCACTGCGAGGAGCGGAACGCGGAAAAATCGTGCTCGCCCAGCAGCGCCTGCGCGGCGGCGTGCATCGCGGCGGCATCCAGCGGCAGCCGTTCCCAGGTCGTGAAGCGCGCATCCAGCGCCGGGCGCACGCGCCGGTTCAGGATGCGGTAGCGATAGTGCCGCGCGCGGGCGCCGAAACGGGCGTGGAACTCGCCGGGCACCGGCTGTACCCAGCGCACCGCCATGCTGCGCGGCAGGCGCGTGTTGACGCCCATGAGCCAGGCGTATTCGCTGCGCTCGGCGTCGCTGTCGAAGTGCACCACCTGGCAGAGGCCATGCACGCCGCTGTCGGTGCGCCCGGCGCACACCACCTCGACCGCATGCCCGGCCACGAACGACAGGGCCGACTCGAGCGCGCCCTGGAGGCTGGCGCTGCCGTCGCCCAGCCGCTGCCAGCCACGGAAATCGGTGCCGTCGTATTCGATGCCCAGGGCGTAGCGCATGCGGTATCCGGAAAAAAGAAAGGCCGGAAGCTTCGCGCGTCCGGCCTTTCGTTGCCAGCGTGGATCGATCAGAAGATGCCGTCGAGCAACTGGCGGGCCTCGTTGCGTTGCGCGGCGTCGCCTTCGGTCAGCACTTCCTCCAGCATGCCGCGCGCGCCTTCGGCATCGCCCATGTCCAGGTAGGCGCGGGCCAGTTCCAGCTTGGTGGCGGCGGCATCGACGTCGACGCCACCGTTGCCGCCGGCCGGCGCATCATCGAACGCGGCCTGGAATTCGGCGGGTTCCTCGTCGAACGCATCCAGCGCATCCGGCTCGGCATCGGCCTGCTGCGCAGGCACGGATGCCGGCGTCGCCGAGCCGAACCAGTCGATCTCGCGCTCCTGCGCGGGGTCTTCCACCTGCGCCACGGCGTCGGCGCCGAAGGCATCGTCCCCTTGGAAGGCATCCAGTGCGGGCGCCTCGTCCTGTGCCTGCACCGCCGCGGTGGCGGCGAACAGCGGGTGGTCCGGCACGATCTGGCGGCCAAGCGACAGGGCTTCCTGCCAGGCCGGATCCTGCGCATCGTAGACCTGCGCGTACATGGCCTCGGCCGCCATCTCGAATCCGTCCGCGTCGTTGCGGGCGAAGTAATGGTGCAGCAGGTCCAGGTGCAGTTGCAGGTCGTTGGGATACTGCGCGAGCGCCTCGATCAGTTCGCCTTCTTCCCGATCCGCATCGTCATAGGCCACCACGGCCGCGGGTGCCGAAGCGGCCGCCACGGGCGCGACCTCGGCGACGGGCTTCTTCTTCCGGCGGGCCAGCAGCAGGCCGATCAGGCCAAGCAACACCGCCGCGCCGCCGCCCACGATCCAGGGGTTGAAGCTGGACGTGGGCTGCGCCGGAGCCGGCTGCACGGGAACAGGCGCGGGCGCGGGTTCGGGCTCGGCTACCGGGGCCGGCGGCGGCTCGGTCAGCGCGATGGGTTCGGAGACGGCTTCGGCCGGATCGGCCGCTGCCGCGTCATCGGCTGCATCCGCATCGGAGGCAGCCTCCTGCGGGGTGGCATCGGCGACGGCATCGACGGGGGTTTCGATCGGCGCGACCGGCTCCTCGGCCGCCGGTGCGGACACCGCCGAAGCGGCCGCCTCGGCCTCGGCCAGGCGACGCTGCACGGCCGCCAGCTCGCTGTCCTTGAGTTCGATCAGGCGGCGGCTTTCGCCCTGGAGTTCTTCCAGTTCGCCGACGCGCGATTTCAGTTCGACGTTTTCCTGCGCCAGCGCGCTGGCTTCCTCGCGCGAACGCGCCAGTTCGGCACGCAGTTCGCGGCCGGTGCCGTCGGAGGCCGCGCCGGACTGGCTGGCGCTGGCATCGCCCGCGCCACGCGGCGGAGTGAGTTCCAGGCGCGAATCGGGCGTGCCGCGGCCTGCCGGGCGGGTCGATGCCGGCGCGCTGCCGCTGGCATCGGCCGGCTGCGCCACGGTGGCGACCGGCCCGCCCCAGCTCTGCATCTGGTCGCGCACCTGCGCGGCGGCTTCGGCGGCGGCCATCACGGTGGCTTCGTCGCGTCCGGGGATGCGCAGCACCGCTCCCTTCTTCAAGCGGTTGATGTTGTTGCCGATGAAGGCGTCCGGATTGGCACGCAGCAGCGCCAGCATCATCTGGTTGATCGTGACCGAGTCGTCGGGCCGGCTGCGCTGGGCGATGGACCACAACGTGTCGCCGGCATTCACCGCGTAGGTATCGGCGCCATAGGCGGGATAGCTCTCCTGCGCCGGCGGCACATAGGCCGGCTGGGCCGGCGCGGCGACAGGCTCCGGTGTGGGCGTGGGCGCGGGAGCCGGCACGGGCATCGGCGGCGGGGTTTCCAGCAGCGCTTCGGCGCGCGCGGCGGTGGGTTCCGGTGCGGCGGTGGCGACGGCCGGCGCACTGGCGGTGATGGGTGCCATCGAGGGCGGATCGAGCAGCACGGTGTACTCGCGCAGCATCCGGCCCTTGCCCCAGTCCACTTCCAGCAGGAAGCTCAGGAACGGATCGGAGACGGTGTTGGGCGTGGTGACGCGGATCACCTTGCGCCCCCGCGCATCGGTCTGCACGTCGAAATGCAGGTTGGCGGCCTGCAAGGCCGGCCGATCCAGCCCGACGCGCGCGAAGGCATCCGGCGAGGCCAGCCGCACGGCCAGGTTGTCGGCCTCGCCGGGGCTGCCGACCAGCACCGGAATCTCGGCCACAAGTGGTTGATTCAGGGTGGATTTCACCTCGATCTGCCCAAGACCGAGGGCATAGGCGTGGGAGGTACCCAACGCCAGCGCCAGCGCCATCGGGAGTCGGAGTCGCATGTTCATCTGGAGGCTTCCCCTAGGAGTCGTGCATATCGTTGCGCGCCCGTCGCTTCCCCCTGAATCCTAGAAACGACTTGATAACGCGGTGCTAACTTTAGATCAGGCAGCAGTTTTTACCAATAGTTCAGCAATCTGTACAGCATTGAGGGCCGCGCCCTTGCGGATGTTGTCGGCCACCACCCACAGGTTCAGGCCGCGCGGATGCGAAATATCCTGCCGGATGCGGCCCACGTAGACCGGGTCGGTGCCCGAGGCGTGCGTCACCGGCGTCGGCCAGCCGCCGGCGGCACGTTCGTCCACCACCACCACGCCCGGCGCGCGGTCCAGCAGGGCGCGCGCGGCTTCGGGGGTGATCGGCTCGCGGGTTTCGATGTGCACCGCTTCCGAATGACCGTAGAACACCGGCACGCGCACGGCGGTGGGGTTCACCTGGATGCTGGCGTCGCCGAGGATCTTGCGGGTTTCCCAGACCAGCTTCATTTCCTCCTTGGTGTAGCCGTTGTCGAGGAAATCGTCGATCTGAGGGATCAGGTTGAAGGCGATCTGCACCGGGAAGCGCGCAGGTTCCGGATCGGCGAAGTTGAGGATCGCGGCGGTCTGCCGGCCCAGTTCCTCCAGCGCCGAGCGGCCGCCGCCGGAGACGGACTGGTAGGTCGCCACGTTGATGCGCTCGATGCCCACGGCGCGGTGGATCGGCGCCAGCGCCACGAGCATCTGCATCGTCGAGCAGTTCGGATTGGCGATGATGCCGCGCGGCGGGTTCCGCGCCGCATCCGGGTTCACCTCGGACACCACCAGCGGCACATCGTCGTCGTAACGGAAGGCCGAGCTGTTGTCGATGACGATGGCGCCCTTTTCGGCGAACTTCGGCGCGTATTCCTTCGATACACCGCCGCCGGCCGAGAACAGCGCGAAGTCCACGCCGGCCGGATCGAACGTGGCCAGGTCCTGTACCACCACCTCGCGGTTGCGGAACGTCACCGTGCCGCCGGCCGAGCGTTCCGAAGCCAGCGGCACGATTTTCCCGACCGGGAAGTTCCGCTCCTGGAGGATGGCGAGCATGGTTTCGCCGACCGCGCCGGTGGCGCCGACGACCGCAACGGTGTACTGCCTTTCGGGCTGGCTCATGGGGAACGACCTTGGTTGAGGTGGAGGATCAGGGCGCGAAGCCGCCGCCGGGAATGCGCGGGGAAACCTCGCCGACATCGCCGCACTGGGCGCGGTGGCGCAAGACGTGATCGATCAGCACCAGCGCCACCATCGCCTCGGCGATCGGCGTGGCGCGGATGCCCACGCAGGGATCGTGCCGGCCGGTGGTGACGACGTCTACCGCGTGGCCGTCCACGTCCAGGCTGCGGCCCGGCAGGCGCAGGCTGGACGTGGGCTTGAGCGCAATCGAACAGCGCACCGGCTGGCCGCTGGAAATGCCGCCGAGGATGCCCCCGGCATGGTTGGAGACGAATCCCTCCGGCGTGATTTCATCGCGATGCTGGGTGCCGCGCTGCGCCACCGATGCGAAGCCGTCGCCGATTTCCACGCCCTTGACCGCGTTGATGCTCATCAGCGCGCCGGCCAGTTCGGCGTCGAGCTTGCCGTAGATCGGCTCGCCCAGGCCCGGCGGCACGCCTTCGGCCACCACGTCCACGCGCGCACCGACCGAATCGCCGGACTTGCGCAGCGCGTCCATGTACGCCTCGAGCTCGGGCACCTGCGCCGCATCGGGCCAGAAGAACGGATTGGTTTCCACCACGTCCCAATCGAAGCCGCGCGGCACGACGTCGCCCAGTTGCGACAGGAAGCCACGCACGCGGATGCCCTGCCGCGCCAGCCACTTCTTCGCCACCACGCCTGCCGCCACGCGCATCGTCGTCTCGCGCGCCGAACTGCGCCCGCCGCCGCGCGGGTCGCGGATGCCGTATTTCTGCCAGTAGGTGTAATCGGCATGCGCCGGCCGGAACTGGCGGGCGATGTTGCCGTAGTCCTTGCTGCGCTGATCCGTGTTGCGGATCAGGAGGCCGATCGGCGTGCCGGTGGTGCGGCCTTCGTACACGCCGGAAAGGATCTCGATCTCGTCGGCCTCGCGCCGCTGCGAGGTATGGCGCGAGCGGCCGGTGGCGCGGCGTTCCAGGTCGGCGCGGAAATCCTCCGGTTCCAGTTCCAGCCCCGGCGGGCAGCCGTCGATCACGCAGCCGATGGCCGGGCCGTGGGATTCGCCGAAGGTGGTGACGCGGAAGAGGTGGCCGAAGGTGTTCACGATGTGCCTTTGCGCTTCCACCCCTCGTTCCCGCGCGGGCGGGAACGGCGGTGGTGTTCATTCATCCCCGCGCATCCGCCAGTCCGCGGATGCGCGCATGGTGGCGGACCATGTCCTGCCGCTCGATCACGAACACGCCCATCTGCCCGACGCGGAACTCGACCCACGAGAACGGCACTTCCGGCAGCAGCTCGACCAGCGCGCGCTCGCTCTCGCCCACTTCGCAGATCAGAAGGCCATGCTCGGTCAGGTGCTCCGGCGCGTCGCGCAGGATGCGCAGCGCGATGTCCAGGCCATCGTCGCCGGCACGCAGGCCCAGTTCCGGCTCGAAGCCGTATTCGGGCGGCAGCGCGTCGGTTTCGGCGTGGGTGACGTAGGGCGGGTTGGTGACGATGAGGTCGTAGCGCTCGCCCGCGAGCGCGGCGAACAGGTCGGACCGGATCAAACGCACCCGCCCGCCCACGTCGAAGCGTTCGACGTTGTCTTGCGCCAGCTCCAGCGCCTCCTCGCTCAGGTCCACCGCATCCACCTGCCATTGCGGCTGGTGCACGGCGGTGGCGATGGCGATGCAGCCGGAACCCGTGCACAGGTCCAGCGCGCGCGATACCGGCCGCCCGCCGAGCCAGGGCTGGTAGCCGGCCTCGATCAGCTCGGCGATCGGCGAGCGCGGCACCAGGGCGCGCGGGTCGGTGAGGAAACACAGGCCGGCGAACCACGCCTCGCCGGTGAGGTAGCAGGCGGGGATGCGCTCGTCGATGCGGCGGTCGAACAGCGCCAGCACCTTGGCCTTCTCCGCCCCGGTGACGCGCGCCTGCCCGTACGCCGGCGAGAGATCGTGCGGCAGGTGCAGCGCGTGCAGGGTGAGCTGGGTGGCCTCGTCCAGCGCATTGTCGTATCTGTGGCCGAAGCTCAGCCCGGCTTCGCCGAAACGGCTCGCGCCGTAGCGGATGAGGTCGATGATCGTGGCGAGCTCGGCGGTCATGGTGCAGTGCGGTAACGGAAGCGACGCAGTATAGCCCGCCGCCCGGGCGCGATCCGTTCCGATTTTGGGCAGGGGGCGATCAGATCGGCCCGATCCAGACCTCGCCGCCGCGCACTTGGCTCGGCACTTCCTGAAGGCCCTGGCCCCGGCACGGCCCCGCGACGCAGTCCCCGGAGGGAATCGTGAAGCAGGCGCCGTGCGCGGCGCAGACCAGGGTGCCGGCATCGACGATGAAGCGCCCCGGCGCCACCTCCAGCCGCCGCCCGGCATGCGGGCAGACGTTGTGGAACACGCGCACTTCGCCGCCGGCGCGCAGGGCCAGCAGCGGCACGGTGTCGTCGCCGGCGGCGGCATCGAAGCCGGCCGCGCCGCCATCGGGCACGGCCTCCAAGGCTGAAAGGAAAACGAAGGTCACAGCGGGCGGCCCGGATGTTTCATGAATTCGCGCAATGATCGCGCAGGGCATTGTTCGCACAAGGGATTTCCAAGGGGAGCGGCGTATCGGGCAATACGGCCGACCGAGGGAAATCCCTTGTGCGGGCAAGGGGCCGGCGAGGGTGCGTGTAATTCATGGAACATCCGGGCTGGGAAGTCACTTGTGATGGCCTGGAACGACCCCGATACTCGGACGATGTCCCGTGGCATTCTGCCATGCCCAAGGAACCTGCGATGCGCCCCTTCCTTTTCTCGCTGCAACCGCCCCGCCACCCGCTCGCGCGTCTCGCGCTGGGGCTGGCCGGGCTGGTGCTGCTGGGCTTTTTCACCGTGTTCGGCCTGGTGGTGGCGGCCATCGTGCTGGCCGCGTTCGCGCTGCGCCGGCTGTATTTCACCCTGCGCGGCGAGCGCCCCGCCCGTTCGCGCCCGGTCGATCCCAGGGTCATCGAGGGCGAGTTCTCGGTGGTGGAGAAGGCGCGCCTGCCGCGCTGAAAAAGCCCAGCCCAGCGTCATCCCCGCCAAAGCGGGAACCCGGCGACTTCCCGCCTACCGTCCATTGCAAGGCACCCGGTCCCGCCTTCGCGGGGAGACGACGGGGTAGAGGGCGCACGGGGCACCGCGCCATTCAGCGCGCAATCCCCGACTGCCGCACGCCCGGCAGGTTCTCCAGCCGCTGCGCGTGCGCCAGGGTGATGCGGAAGCAGCTCCCGCCGGCCATCTGCACGTATTCCAGCCTGGCCTGGTTGGCGTCGCACAACTGCCGCGCGATGTAGAGGCCCAGCCCGGTACCGTGCTCGTGCGTGGTGACGAACGGCTCGAAGATCGTCGCGGCCACCTTGGGCGGGATGCCCGGGCCGCGGTCCAGCACTTCGATCACCGTCGGCCCGTTCTCGCCCAGGCGCCGCGCCGCGATGGTGATGCGCGCCGGTTCGCCCGGCAGGTGCCCGTGGTTGATCGCGTTCTGCACCAGGCAACTGACCACCTGGTCGAGCTGCTGCGGATCGACCATCGCGTTCAGGTGCTTGCCCTGCGACACCGCGCGAAGCTCGGTGGATTCGATGTAGTGGTTGGATTTGTACTCGTCGGCGAAGCGCAGCACCCATTGCGCCGCGTCGATGGACTCGGGCCGCGACCGCTCGCGCCGCGAGAGGTTGAGCACGTTCTCGATGATGCCGTTCATGCGCTGGCAGTGGTTGAGCACGATCTCCACCAGCCGCCGGTCGGCCTCCGGCAGGTCCGGCGACTCCTCCAGCAACTGCGCCGAATAGCTGATCGCCGCCAGCGGATTGCGGATCTCGTGCGCGATGCTGGCCGAAAGCCGCCCCAGGTTGGCCAGGGTCAGTTCCTCGGCGCGGCGCGACACCATCGAAGTGTCGTCCAGGAAGATCACGAACAGCTCGTGGCTCGCGCCCAGGCCCGCGAAGCGCGGAATCACGTCGGGAAGGTCCGCCCCCATGTGGATCGGCTTGCCGTCGTTGCGGTTGTCCTCCATGCGCCACTGGAACAGGCGCTGCGCCAGTTCCGTCGCAACCTCGCCCAGCACCAGCCGGTCCGCCCTGGGCTGTCCGAGCAGGTGCCAGGCCGCCTCGTTGTGCAGGTGGACGATGCCGGCCACGTCCACCACCAGCACCCCGGTGCGCATGCGCTGGATCACCAGGTCGTTGATCTGCGCCAGGCTCTCCACCTCCACGCCCCGCTGCTGCGCCAGCACATGCGTCTCGCGCATCTGCCGGCCCACCAAGTCGCCGAGCTTGGCCATCGCCAGGTAGCCCAGCGCGCATACGACGATCTCGATCAGCGAACGCCGGTCGAAGCCCGCCCCCATGCGCGCCAGCGCGTATTCGCCCAGAAGCAGCACGCCCGCCGCCAGCGCCAGCGCCAGCGTGGTGCGCAACGGCAGCAGCACCGCCGCCGCGCCGAAGGTGACGATCAGCGCCATCGCGATGCCGGTTTGCAGGTGCGTCACCGAATGCACCATCAGCACCGTGGCCAGCACGTCCAGCACCACGCCGACAACGACCTGCCCGAACAGCGGCCGCCCCTGCCGCCGCGCGTACAGCAGCAACAGCAGCGAGCACACCAGGTAGGTCGCCGCCACCACGGCGGCCAGGCGCGGGCGGCTCAGCGTGACCCAGTCCTCGGGCAGCGAGCCGAACGCCAGCAGCGCGAACAGCGCGGCCACCAGGGTCCGGTAAAGGGTGAAGAAATACTGCTCGCGCCGCAATGCGTCGTCGCCCGAGGCGATGTTCTCCTCCATGTCCTGGTCGGAGCGCGTCATCCGTTGCCACGCGGCTCGCGCCGCGCCCCCGAACGATCGTGGCAAGGAGGCATGAGGGAATGTGTGCCGGTACGCGACCGAACGAGGACGCGGCGACGGGCGTTCGGGTTGGTTCCGGATGGCCGCCATGAGGCGCGCGCCCCGATCCTGCCGATGGATGCCATGCGTTCTCCGTTGCATGAGGTTGGAGGCGGAGTATCGCGCGTTTTGCCTTTGCCCTGCCGCTCCATCAAAATAGGCGGCCCGCTGCGGCCTCCCCGCCGCAAGGCAACGGCGCATCCGCGCCCTTCCCCTCTCCCTTCCTTCCCCACAGGGTGACGCATGAATTTTCACGAATACCAGGCCAAGGAACTGTTTGCCCAGTACGGCATCCCGGTTCCGGCCGGCAAGATCGCTCGCACGCCGGACGAGGCCGTCGAGGCCGCCCGCGCCATCGGCGGCGACTTCTGGGTGGTCAAGGCCCAGATCCACGCCGGCGGCCGCGGCAAGGCCGGCGGCGTCAAGCTCGCCAAGACCCTCGACGAGGTGAAGCAGTACGCCGCCGGCATGCTCGGCACGAAGATGGCCACCTACCAGAGCGCCGGCGTGGCGCTGCCGATCGACACGGTGCTGGTGACCCAGGCCACCGACATCGCCAAGGAACTCTACCTCTCGCTGCTGGTGGACCGCGCCACCAAGTCCATCACCTTCATCACCTCCAGCGAAGGCGGCGTGGACATCGAGCAGGTCGCGGCCGAGACCCCCGAGAAGATCCAGACCCTGCACGTCAACTACGTGCAGGGCCTGCAACCCTACCAGTGCCGCCAGGCCGGCTTCGCGATGGGCCTGAACGCCAAGCAGGTCGGCCAGCTCACCAAGCTGATGCTGGGCCTGTACAAGCTGTTCAACGAGAAGGACCTCTCGCTGGTCGAACTCAACCCGCTGGCGATCCTGACCAACGGCGACCTCGCCGTGCTCGACGGCAAAGTCAACTCCGACGACAACGCCACCTTCCGCCACGCCGACCTCGCCGCCCTGCGCGACGTGCGCCAGGAGGACGAAACCGAGGTGCTGGCCAGCCAGCACGACCTCAACTACGTCACCATGGACGGCAACATCGGCTGCATGGTCAATGGCGCCGGCCTCGCGATGGCGACGATGGACGTCATCAAGCTGGAAGGCGGCGAACCGGCCAACTTCCTCGACGTGGGCGGCGGCGCGACCAAGGAGCGCGTCACCGAGGCCTTCAAGCTGATCCTCTCCAGCGACAAGGTGAAGGCGATCTTCGTCAACATCTTCGGCGGCATCGTGCGCTGCGACATGATCGCCGAGGGCATCATCGCCGCGGTCAAGGAAGTGGACGTGAAAGTGCCTGTGATCGTGCGCCTGGAAGGCACCAACGTCGAAAAGGGCAAGGAACTGCTCAAGAACTCCGGCCTGGCCATCCAGCCGGCCGACGACATCAACGACGGCGCCAAGAAAGCCGTTGCCGCGATCGCCGCCTGAGGACACGAACACCATGAGCGTACTGGTCAACAAGAACACCAAGGTGATCGTGCAGGGCTTCACCGGCCAGCAGGGCACCTTCCACGCCGAGCAGATGCTCGACTACGGCACCAAGGTCGTCGGCGGCGTCACGCCCGGCAAGGGCGGCACCGAGCACATCGGCCTGCCCGTCTTCAACACGGTGCAGGACGCGGTCGACGAAACCGGCGCGGACGCCTCCGTCATCTACGTGCCGCCCGCATTCGCGGCCGACGCCATCCTCGAAGCCGCCGACGCCGGCATCCGCGTCATCGTCGCCATCACCGAGGGCATCCCGGTGCTGGACATGCTGCGCGTGAAGAACACGCTGGCCGGCTACGACGACGTGGTGCTGATCGGCCCCAACTGCCCCGGCGTCATCACGCCCGGCGAATGCAAGATCGGCATCATGCCCGGCCACATCCACCGCCCCGGCAAGGTCGGCATCGTGTCGCGCTCGGGCACGCTGACCTATGAAGCGGTCAAGCAGACCACCGACGCGGGCCTGGGCCAGTCCACCTGCATCGGCATCGGCGGCGACCCGATCCAGGGCATGAACTTCATCGACGCCCTGCGCCTGTTCCAGGACGATCCGCAGACCGAGGGCATCATCATGGTCGGCGAGATCGGCGGCAGCGCCGAGGAAGAAGCCGCGCAGTTCATCTCCGAATACGTCACCAAGCCCGTGGTCGGCTTCATCGCCGGTGCCTCGGCCCCGAAGGGCAAGCGCATGGGCCATGCCGGCGCCATCGCCTCCGGCGGCTCGGGCACGGCCGAAGGCAAGTTCGCGGCGCTGGAACAGGCCGGCGTCACCACGGTGAAGTCGCCCGGCGACCTGGGCGGCGCGATCGCCAAGCGCCTGGCCTCCTGATCGCCGTCGCCATGCAGCACCCGAACCGAAGGGCCGCCTCGTGCGGCCCTTCGTTTTTTCCAGCCGCGATGCATGACCTGCGGCGCATGCGCCACACCGAACGCCCCCGTACAATCCGCCGGCTCGCCGCGCCTTCCGTGACGGCGCACGCAATTTCCCGCCTGCCGACGGAACCGCACCGCTGTCGTTCCGGTCATATCCATTCCGGATCGCTCCACGAAGGAAGTCCGCATGCTTCACCCGCTACGCGCCCTCGCCCTTGGTCTAGCCCTGTCGGCCACGCTGGCCGGTTGTGGCAAGAACGGCCCCGCGCCCGCCGCGACGGGCACCCTGCCGCCGCTGGTCACGGCGGGCGAAGTCGCGCGGGTGGAGTGGCAGGATGAAATCCAGGCGCTCGGCACGGCGCAGGCGAACGAGTCGGTGACGCTGACGGCGAAAGTCACCGAGACGGTGACGCGGGTCAATTTCCAGGACGGGGATTTCGTCGAAGCCGGCACCGTGCTGGTCGATCTTTCCGGGCGCGCCGAAGTGGCGCAGCTGGAAGCCGCGCAGGCCACCTTCGTCGAGGCGCGCCAGCAGTACGACCGCCTCGCCGAACTGGTGAAGCAGGGCACGATCCCGCGCAGCCAGCTTGATACCCAGCTCTCGGTGCGCGATGCCGCGCGCGCGCGCGCCGACGCGATCCGCGCCGCCCTGGCCGACCGCATCATCACCGCGCCGTTCGCCGGCGTGCTGGGATTCCGCCGCGTCAGCCCCGGCGCGCTGGTGACGCCCGGCACGCCCATCGCCACGCTCGACGACATCCGCACCATCAAGCTCGATTTCCCGGTGCCGGAGGCGTACTTCGGCCGCATCGCGCCGGGCCAGGCGATCCGCGCGCGCAGCGAGGCGTTTCGCGAGCACGCGTTCGAAGGCACGGTGACGGCGGTCGGCTCGCGCGTGGACCCGTTGACGCGCGCCGTGACGGTGCGCGCCGAGCTGGCCAATCCCGAGGCGCTGCTGCGCCCGGGCATGCTGCTCTCGGTGCGCTTGCTGGAGCCGATGCGCACCACGCTGGTGGTTCCCGAGATCGCGGTGGTGCAGGTGGGCCAGCGCGCGTTCGTCTATCGCCTCGATGCCGAGGATCGCGTCTCGCAGGTCGAGGTGAGCCTGGGCGCGCGCCGGTACGGCGAGGTGGAAATACTCGAAGGGCTGTCGGCGGGCGAGCGCATCGTGGTCGAAGGCACGGTGAAGCTGCGCGAAGGCGCGCAGGTGCGCATCGCCACCGAGTCGCCGGCCTGAGGACGACGGGGAGATCGCGGCCATGATGCTTTCGGACATCTCGATCAAGCGCCCGGTGCTGGCGACGGTGATGAGCCTGTTGCTGGTCGCGCTCGGCGCGATGGCGTTCACCCGCCTGACCCTGCGCGAACTGCCGGCCATCGACCCGCCGGTGGTATCGGTGCAGGTGATCTATCCGGGCGCCTCGGCCGCCGTGGTGGAAAGCCGCGTCACCCAGCTTCTGGAGGATGCGGTGAGCGGCATCGAGGGCGTGGAAACGCTGGAATCGCGCAGCGCCAACGGCCGTTCCAGCCTGACCATCGAGTTCTCGCTCAATCGCGACATCGAGGCCGCCGCCAACGACGTGCGCGACGCGATCAGCCGGGTGCAGAACCGCATGCCGGACGAGGCCGATCCGCCGCAGATCGAGAAGGTGGAGGCCGACGCCGACCCGATCCTGTGGCTCAACATGAACTCCACCGTGATGGACACGCTGGAGCTGACCGACTACGCCAACCGCTACGTGGTGGACCGGCTTTCCGCGCTCGACGGCGTGGCCAGCATCCGCATTGGCGGCCAGCAGAACTATTCGATGCGGATCTGGCTCGACCGCGAGGCGCTGGCCGCGCGCGGCCTCACCGTGGCCGACGTGGAAAGCGCGCTGCAACGGGAGAACGTGGAACTGCCGGCCGGCCGCATCGAATCGGCCGAGCGCGATTTCACCCTGCGCGTGGCGCGCGGCTACATCGAGGCGGAGGATTTCGCCGCGCTGGTGCTGCGCAAGGGCGACGACGGCTATCTCGTGCGGCTGGGCGACGTGGCCACGGTGGAACGCGCCTCGGCCGAGCGGCGCTCCTATTTCCGCAGCAACGGCCAGGCCAACCTGGGCCTGGGCGTGGTGAAAACCTCCACCGCCAACGCGCTCGACGTGGCCCGCGCCGCGCGCGCGGAAGCCGAGGAAATCCAGCGCTCGCTGCCCGATGGCGTCAACATCTTCCCGGCCTTCGACAACACCGTTTTCATCGAGGCGGCGGTGGAGCGCGTCTACTGGACGCTGGCCGAGGCGATGGCGCTGGTGCTGGTGGTGATCTTCCTGTTCCTGGGCAGCTTCCGCGCCGCGCTGGTGCCGGCAGTGACGGTGCCCGTGTGCCTGATCTCGGCCTTCATCGCGCTGTATGCCTTCGGCTTCTCGATCAACCTGCTCACCCTGCTCGCGCTGGTGCTCTGCATCGGGCTGGTGGTGGACGACGCCATCGTGGTGCTGGAGAACATCCAGCGCCGCTGCGACCTGGGCGAGCCGCCGCTGGTGGCGGCGATACGCGGCACCCGGCAGGTGGCGTTCGCGGTGATCGCCACCACCGCCGTGCTGGTGGCGGTGTTCCTGCCGGTGGGCTTCATGGAAGGCAATACGGGGCGGCTGTTCCGCGAGCTTTCCGTGGCGCTGGCGGCCGCCATCGCCATTTCCGCCTTCGTCGCGCTCACGCTGACGCCGATGATGTCCTCCAAGCTGGTGCGTCCGCAGCAGCATGCCGGCGGACTGGTCGGCTGGATCAACCGCCACCTGGGCCGGCTGGCCACCGGCTACCGTCGCCAGGTGGAACGCACCAGCCGCATGCCGCTGCTGTTCGCGCTGCTGATGCTCGGCGCGCTCGGCGTGAGCCTGGCGCTGATGCGCGTGGTGCCGAGCGAACTGGCGCCGCCGGAGGATCGCGGCGCGTTCTTCGTCACCATCCAGGGGCCGGAAGGCGCGGGCTACGACTACAGCGTGCAGCAGATCCAGAAACTGGAGGCCACGATGGCGCCGTACCTGGACGAAGGCCAGCCGCTGGAACGCGTCAACACGCGCGTGCCCGGCGGTTTCGGCGGAAGCGAGGAAATGCACACCGGCATGGCGATCGTGTTCCTGAAGGACTGGCGCCAGCGCGACGTGAGCACGGCGCAGGTGGTGGAGGAGCTGCGCGGCGCGATGGGCGAGATTCCCGGCGTGCGCGCCTTCCCGCAGGTGCGCTCGGGCCTCACGCGCAGCCGTGGACAGCCCTTCAACGTGGTACTGGGCGGGCCGGATTACGCGGAACTGGCGCAGTGGCGCGACCTCATCCTGGCGCGCGCCGAGGAGAATCCGGGCCTGTTCGCGGTGGACTCCGATTACAAGGAAACCCGGCCGCAGGTGCGCGTTCAGATCGACCGCGCGCGCGCCGCCGACCTGGGCATTTCGGTGCAGGACATCGGTCGCACGCTGGAAACGATGATGGGTTCGCGCCGCGTCACCACCTACGTGGATGCCGGCGAGGAATACGACGTGATCCTCCAGGCCCGGCTTTCCGACCGCGGCTCGCCGACCGACCTGGAAAACATCCACCTGCGCACGCGCGGCGGCGAGCTGGTGCCGCTGGCGAGCGTGGTCACGCTCACCGAACTGGCCGAGCCGGGCACGCTCAACCGCTTCAACCGCCTGCGCGCGATCACCATTTCTGGCGGGCTTGCGCCCGGCTACACGCTCGGCGAGGCGATTGCGTGGGTACAGCAGGTCGCCGCCGAGGAACTGCCGGACGTGGCGCAGATCGACTTCAAGGGCGAATCGCGCGAGTACATGCAGGCCGGTGGCGCGGTGCTGTTCACCTTCGCAATGGCGCTCTTGATCGTCTACCTGGTGCTGGCGGCGCAGTTCGAGAGCTTCATCCATCCCATCGTCATCATGCTGACCGTGCCGCTGGCGGTGCTCGGCGCGCTGATCGGGCTGTGGGTCACCGGCGGCTCGCTCAACCTGTTCAGCCAGATCGGCATCGTGATGCTGGTGGGGCTGGCGGCCAAGAACGGCATCCTGATCGTGGAGTTCGCCAACCAGTTGCGCGACCAGGGCCACAGCGTGGACGAGGCCATCGCCGAGGCCGCCTCGGTGCGCCTGCGCCCGATCCTGATGACCTCGGTCGCCACGATCATGGGCGCGGTGCCGCTGGTGGCGGCCGGCGGACCGGGGTCGGCCAGTCGCGGCACCATCGGCGTGGTGGTGATCTTCGGCGTGGCGTTTTCGACGCTGCTGTCGCTGTACGTGGTGCCGGCGTTCTATCGCCTGCTCGCCCCCCACACCCGCTCGCCCGAGGCGCTGGCGCGCAGGATCGAATCGCTGGAAGACACCACGCCGCCGGTCGGAGGCCACGCATGAGCCAGGACGGGCCACTCTGGCCGACGCTGCCGCGACAGGGCCAGCGCCGCGACAAACGCACCCGCGAACGGGAGCGCGCGCAGGCAGGCGCGGAAGCGCCGCAGGCGCGTTCCGAACGCCCGCCCGCGCCACCCGTGCGCGACGAGGATGCGCCGCGCCCACGCGATCCGCGCCGCGACGAGCTGCGCGTGTTCGGCCTCAACGCCTGCCTGGCCGCCTTCGCCGCACGCCCGCACGACCTGCGCAAGGCCTACCTCAGCGCCACGCGCATGGGCGCGCTGCGCGAGCTGATGGCGTTCTGCGTCAAGCAGCGCCTCGGCTACCGCGTGGTGGAAGACGACGACCTCGCCCGGCTCACCGGCAGCAGCCACCACGAAGGCGTGTGCCTGGACATGCGCCGGCCGCCCGAGCTTTCCCTCGAGGCGCTGGTCGCGCGGCTTCCGGCATCCGGACCCGCCTGCCTGCTGTGGCTGGACGGCGTCGGCAACCCGCACAACTTCGGCGCCCTGCTGCGCTCGGCCGCGCATTTCGGCGTTGCCGCCGTGCTGTTGCCGCAAGATTCGGACCTCGCGCTTTCCGGCGCGGCTTGCCGCGTCGCCGAGGGCGGCGCGGAAGCCGTGCCGCTGGTGCGTCTCGGCGGCCAGGATGAGGCCATCGCCGCCCTTCACGCCGCCGGCTTCCGCCTCGCCGCCACCGTGCCACGCGACGGCGAGGCGCTGTTCGGCGCGCGCCTGCCCGAACGCACCGCATTCGTGCTCGGCGCTGAGCGCGACGGCATGCGGCACGGACTGATCGAACGCTCCGACCTGCGCCTGACCATCCCCGGCACCGGCCGGGTGGAAAGCCTCAACATCGCCAGCGCGGTCGCGGTGCTGCTGGGGGCGTTCGCAGCCGGCGGCGGCGCACGTTCATCCACGTCGCGCTAAGGTTCCCGGCATTTTCGCCGACGGAAAATCCCCCATGCGTCCCCTCTTCCGCCCGCTCACTGCCCTCCTGCTGTTCGCCGCCCTGCTCTGCGCCTCCGGCATGGCCGCGGCCACGCCGCGTTTCGACGTGGACTATCGCGTCGCCTTCCTGCCAAAGGACGGCGAGGCCGACGTCGCCATCGCGCTGAAACCCGGCAAGGCGCGCGTTTCCCGGCTGGTGTTCACGATGCCGGAGGATCGCTATTCGCGCATCGAGGGCGACGGCCGGATCGAGCGCGACGGCGAGCACCTGCGCTGGGAGCCGCCGCGCCAGGGCGGCACGCTGCGCTATCGCTACCGCATCGACAAGAAGCGCGGCAACGGCGCCTACGACGCCCGCATCACGCGCGACTGGGTGATCGTGCGCGGCGACGGCCTGGTGCCGTCCGCGCGCGTCACCGCGACGAAGGGCGCGCGCTCGAACGCCATCCTGCGCCTGGACCTGCCGTCGGGCTGGAGCCACGCCGACACGCCATGGCTGGCGACGGCGGAAGGCAAGGGCTACACCGTCGTCAACGACGAACGCACCCTGGCCCGCCCCACCGGTTGGATCATCGCCGGCGACATCGGCACCCGCCGCGACGTGGTGGAAGGCATGGAAATCAGCGTGGCCGCGCCCAAGGGGCTTTCGACGCACCGCATGGACCTGCTCGCGATGCTCACCGCCACCGCGCCGGTGATGCTCGATGCCTTCGGCGCGCTGCCGGAAAAGATCCTCGTGGTGCGCGCCGAAGACCCGATGTGGCGCGGCGGCCTCTCCGGCCCGCGCTCGCTGTGGATGCATGCCGATCGACCGCTCATCAGCGAGAACGGTTCGTCCACGCTGATGCACGAAGTGGTGCACGTGGTCACGCGCATCCGCGGCGCGAGCGGCGACGACTGGATCGCCGAGGGCATCGCTGATTACTACGGCATGGAGCTGCTGCGCCGCGCCGGCCTCCTGAGCCAGGCGCGCTTCGACAAGGCCATCGCCTGGATGCGCCGCCACGGCCGCGAAATAAAAACCCTGCACGCCAGCCATTCCGCCGGCCCGCGCACCGCGCGCGCGGTGGCGCTGTTCGCCGACCTGGACGCGGAAATCCGCGACCGAAGCCGGGACAAGCACACCCTCGATCCCGTCGCCCGCGCCCTGATGCGCGATGGAGATCGCGTTTCCTTGGCCGACCTGCGCGAGGCGGTGGAGGCGGTACTGGGCGCGCCGTCGAAGGTGCTGGAGACCCCGCTGCTGGATTGAACGGCAACCTGTCGGGGGATGGGGATGGCCTGCCCGGGAGTCCCTGGTGCCCGGGCGGGAATCACGTGCGGCGCGCCTCGAGCACCGCCGGCACTCCCTCGATCTTCGCCAGCAACTGGCCGAGCTGCTCGAAATCGCCGACCTTCAGCGTGAAGCGCAGCTCGGCGCGGTTGGTGGCTTCCTCCACGCGGGTGCCGACCGAGAGGATATGGACGTTGCTCGAACCGATCACCGTGGTCAGGTCCTTCAGCAGCCACTTGCGATCCCAGGCACGCACCAGGATGTCCACACTGTAGCTCTGCCCGCCTTCGCGGCCCCATTCCACCGGCATGATGCGCTCGGGCGAGCGCGCCGCAAGCGTCTGCAGCGCCGAACAGTTCGCGCGGTGCACCGTCACGCCGCGCCCACGCGTGAGATAGCCCAGGATCGCATCGCCGGCCACCGGCTGGCAGCAGCGCGCCAGTTGCACCATGAGGTTGCCGACGCCTTCGATCATGAAGCCCTTGGCCGGCTTCGGCGGCTTGGCGAGCGCGCCGCCCAGCCCGTTCGGACGCGGCCCGGGGGCGGCGTCGCCGGGCGACTGCGCGGCCTCGTGCAGCGCGCGCGCGACCTGGCTGCACCCCACGTCGCCCAGCGCCACGGCGACGTACAGATCGTCCAGCTTCGCCAGCCGCAGCTTGCCGAGCGCCAGCGCCAGATCGAGCTGATGCAGACCGACGCGCTTGAGTTCCTTTTCCAGAAGCTCGCGCCCGGCCTGCACGTTGCGCGCGAAATCCAGCTTGTGGAACCAGGCTCGCACCTTGTCGCGCGAGCGCGCACTGGCCAGATACCCGGAACCCGACGCCAGCCAGTCGCGGCGCGGCTCGGCGGTCTTGCTGGTGAGGATTTCCACGCGCTCGCCGCTGGATACCTGGAAGGTCAGCGGCACGATGCGGCCGTTGACCTTCGCGCCCCGGCAGCGATGCCCCACCTCGGTGTGCACGTGGTACGCGAAATCCAGCACCGTGGCGCCGCGCGGCAGGTCGATGACCTGGCCCTGCGGCGTCAGCACGTAGACGCGATCCTCGATCAGTTCGGTGGACAGCCCGGCCAGCAGCGGGGCATCGCCCTCGTCTTCCTTGCTGCTGTCCAGCAGGTGCCGCATCCAGGCGATCTTGCGCTCGAACTCCGAATCGCCCGCGCCGCCTTCCTTGTAGCGCCAGTGCGCGGCCACGCCCAGCTCGGCGTGTTCGTGCATCTCCACGGTGCGTATCTGGATTTCCAGAGACTTGCCGCGCGGACCGATCACCACCGTGTGCAGCGAGCGGTAGTTGTTGGCCTTGGGATTGGCGATGTAGTCGTCGAACTCGCTCGGGATCGGCGACCACAGGCCATGCACGATGCCCAGCACCGTGTAGCAGGCCGCCACGTCGTCCACCAGCACGCGCACGGCGCGGATGTCGTAGAGATCGTCGAAGGACAGGCGCTTCTTCTGCATCTTCTTCCAGATGCTGAAGATGTGCTTGGGCCTGCCCGCCACCTCGGCATGGACGCCGGCGCGATCCAGCGCCTCGCGCAGGGCGCGCTTGGCCTCCTCGATGAAACGCTCGCGGTCGCCGCGCTTTTCGGCCAGCAGCGAGGCCACGCGGCGGTAGGTATCGGGCTGGAGGATGCGGAAGACCAGGTCCTCCATCTCCCACTTCAGTTGCCAGATGCCCAGGCGGTTGGCGAGCGGGGCGTGGATGTCTGCGGAAAGCTGCGCCAGCCGCTGGCGCGCCTCCGGCTTGAGCGAGGACGCGCGCCGCAGCCGCACGAGCTGCCGCGCCAGAAGGATCAGCACCACGCGCAGATCGCGCACGATGGCCAGCAGCAGGCGGCGCAACCCTTCCGTGCCCGAACGCACGCCGCGCTCGCCGTAGATCGACCAGACCTTCTCGGCCTCGCGCTGGCCCTCGATCAGGATCGCCGGCACCAGGCCGGGAGCGATGTTCTCGGCGGGAACGCAGGCGTACAGCACCGCGGCCGACAGCGTGGCGGCATCCGCGCCCAGTTCGTCGAGCACGGCGAGCGTCTCCACGATCTCGGCTTCGCACTCGGGCGTAAGCGACTGCGCCGCGACGATGTCCGCCACCTTCGCCGGCAGCGGGACGCTGGCGCGGCGCGGGTTGGCGAGCCAGGCGTCGAGCGTGCGGGTGTTGGCGTTACGGGCACTCATGCTGCATCGGCACTCGGAAAAGAAAACGCCGGAGCGGTCCCCGGCGTTCGATCCCTCAGGTTTCCGGTTTGTCGGACCCGTGAATGGCCTCTCATGTCTCACAGTCCTCGCGAAAGGACTTTCCCCTGTGCATCGGCCGCCCGGGGGCGGCGATGCAAAGCCGGTTCAAAGCCGGTGAGACATGCGATCCATCGAAGAGCCGGAGAGCCGGAACTACGTCACTGCACGGTGATGGTGAACTGCAGGCTCGCGCTCAGGCTGCCCGGGTCGGTGGCCGTCACGGTGATCAGATGATCCCCTTCGGTCCCGGCCGCGGGAGCGCCGGAGATGTTCGATGTCGAGGAGAAATAGAACAGCCCTGTCGGCAACCCGCTGACGGTGATGGTGAGGGCATCGCCATCCGGATCGGAGAACGCGGCATGCAGTTCGCTTCCCAGGATCTCCAGCGGCACGCCGACGGGCCAGACGCGATCGGACAACGAACCGGTCACCACCGGGGATACGTTCACCGCGTTCACCGTCCACACGAACGAGTCGGTGACCGTACCGCCCTGCTGGTCATCGGCCGTGATGGTGATGGCGTACGGGCTGCCCGCCGCCGCGGTCTGGCCGATGGTTCCGCTCATCGCACCGTTGGCGGCCAGGGCGATGCCCGGCGGCAGGCTCCCGCCCGTCAGCGAGAACGTGAGCACATCGTCCGGATCCGGGTCGTCGAATGCCGCCGCGACGCTGAAAGAGATCGCGTCGCCCTCGTCGTCGGTCCTGTCCTGCAGCGGCGTGTTGCTGCCGATGGGATCCTGGTTGACGTTGTGCACCGTCAGCGTGAACTGCTGCGTTGCCGTCAGCAATGTCCCCACTTCCGTCGCGGTGAGCGTGATCGTGTAGATTCCCGCCGTGGTACTGCCAAGCGGCCCGGTGCTCAGGATCACGTTGCCCGCGGAGTTGTAGACGACCCCGCTGGGCAGCGTTGCGGAAACGGAAACACTGAACGGGTCGCTCTCGGGATCCATGAACGCGCCGGCCAGGGAAATCCAGACTTCGTCGCCCTCGTCGTACTCCACGTCCGGCAGCTGGTTCGCCACGCGGGGGCCATCGTTCACCGGCGTGACGGTGATCAAGACCGTCGCAGGAGCGCTCGATGTCGTTCCGTCGTTCGCCGTGTAGGTGAAGCTGTCGGCCCCGAAGTAATCGGCGGCCGGCGTGTACGTCAGGTTGGGCGCGGTGCCCGTCAGGGCGCCGTGCGAGGGGCCGCTCGCCACCTGGAAGGTCAGCGGATCGCCTTCCGGGTCGCTGCCGGAAAGCACGATGCCCACGGGCGTGTCCTCCGCCGTGGTCGCCACCTTGTTGTCGGCCGTCGGCGAGAAGTTCTGGACGACCTTGATCCGCAGGCTGCGGCTGTTGTCGGCGCGGTCCACCTCGGTGGAGGCGTCGGGCGCGGAAAACGCGGCCACCTGGATCAGCGCCATGGACTGGCCCACGCTGACGTCGCTGCTGTTGGAGCGGCGGGTGAGCGTGTAGTCGCGATGCGCGCCGGGAGCCAGCGTGCCGATGTTCTGGGCGAACCGGTTCGCACCGATGCCGCTGCCGTTGCCGCCGCTGTTGCTGCACGCGCCCGAACCGCCGCCCACGGGGCCATGGTCGACGCAGGCCACGCGGTTCACGGTCGGTCCCATCAACGCGCTGGTGGTGGGAACGAACTCGCGGATGCGCACGTCCTGCGCGGCCGTGGTGCCTTCGTTGCTGACGCGGACCATGAACGACACGTTCGAGCCCGCTGCCTGCGCCTGGTTGAGGACATCGGAAGCCAGCGGATTGCCCTGCGCATCCAGGAACGTCACCCGCAGGTTCGACTCCGATTCCAGGCCATCGGCGAACAGCGCATTCTCATCCGGCCCGACGCTGCCGGCGGCATTCGGGGCCAATCCGGCGTAGCAGGTGAGCCAGGGCATGCTGGCATCGGCGCGCTGCGGCACCAGCGCGCCGCTGTTGAGGTTGTAGTCGAGCGCGGTGATGCCCACGACCGGGCCGATCGTGTCCTGGTCGTTGGCGTCCCTGATGATGAGGTTCCAAACGGCGGTGCCGCTGGCGGAGTAATAGTCCTCGCACAGGGCAGGCTCCAGCAGCGGAACGGTCAGGGTCGGCGTCGCACTGCCGATATTGCTGTAGGTGGCTTCGCCGGAAAGCGGCAGGGTCGTGCCTCCCAGTTGCACCGCGAGCCTTGCCGGCGTGATGGGCACGCAGGCCCCCTGGGTGAGCAGGCCGGGGAATTCCAGCACGCCGAAGCGATCGATGGCGGGAACATCGAACCAGCCATAGTCGGCATTGAAGCCTGCGGTGCACAGGCGATCCGCAGGTACGGTCTGCGCCTTTGCGGGCAGGAACGCCACTCCCAGCACCAGGCCCAGGGCCGCCATCAGTTTTCCGTTCATGCCGCTCCGTTCGTCCCGGGTGGAACCGTTTGCCGCCTTCATCATGCTGTCACTCCTTTGACTTTGGAGAGCCGGCATTCCGGCCCTCCGGTAATCCCCCGAACCCATCCATCGCCTGCGATACACCTGCCAACGAGGGCCGAAAGCCAGCCGCGGTAAATCATGGGCGCAGCTATCCTTTTGATTATAGCGCGCTCCTGTCAAGCCAAACGTGAACTTTTCCGTAAATCGATGATCGGCGTGTCCTGTCCGATATCCGCGCATCATCGCCCCTGTTCAAGGGCTTCGAGCTGTCGCGCCAACCGCTTCACCGACACCGGCGCCGCCGTGCCCAGTTCCTGCGCGAACAGGGACACCCGCAATTCTTCCAGGTCCCAGCGCAGCGCCTGCCAGCGCGGAGCGGCGAAGGCCGGCGTGCCGCGCACGCGCTCCAGCCCGGCGACGAAGGGGGCCAGCTCCAGCATCCGGGCCTGGTCGCGCGCCGGATCGCGCAGAGCGCGTTCGGCACGGCGCAGCATGGCGTCCAGGTAACGCGGCATGTGTGCGAGCGCCGCGGCGGGGGTGTCGCGCAGGAACCCCGGATGGACCAGGCCATTGAGCTGGGCGCGCAGGTCGTCCAGGTTCCCCTCGGCCCAGCCCATGAGCGGGGATTCCAGTTTCGGGCGCAGTTCGGCCACGCGCGCGAGGATGGCCTCGGCCAGTTCGAGGCGGCGCACGGCCTCGCCGAACAGGCGTCGGCCGGCGTCGGCGACGCGGGCCTCGAAAGCGCCCTTGTCGCGGATCGCGCCCAGGTCATCGCCCTGCACCGCCAGCAAGGCGGCGGCCACGATGTCCTGCCGCAGGCGTTCCTGCGATTCGATCGCGGCGTACAGCAGGCCGACCTTGGGCGATACCGGCAATTGCTTGCGCGCCTGGCGGATGCGGTCGGCCAGCGCCAGTTCGAGCAGGCGACGCACGCCACGCGGGTGTTCGTTGGCGGCATCCACGGCATCGGCGAACACGCGCAACGCGGCGGTTTCGCCGCTGTCCACGAGCGCCGGGAAGGCCGGCACCCCAGCTTCGCCGATGACGCTGGCGGGAATCGGCGACTCGGGAAACGCGGTGAGGCCGTCGCTGGCCAGTTCGCGTCCGGCGCGGGCGGCGAAGGCGCGTTGTGCACGGTCGCCGAAGCGCACGCGCAGGTCGGCCAGATCGCGCGAATGGGCCAGTTCCCCGCCCTGCCCGTCGAGCAGGCGGATGCGCAGGCGCAGGTGCGGATCGAGCGTGGCCTCGTCCAGTTCCACCGCCGCCAGCGCCACGCCGGTCACTTTGCCAAGGAAGCGCGCCAGTTCGCCGCGCAGGCTGTCGGCCGAAGGCGTGGGGAACGCCTGCGCGAAGGCGCGCGCGAAATCGGGCGCGGGCACGTAATTGCGGCGCTGCGCCTTGGGCAGGGCGCGGATCAGTTCGGTGGCCTTTTCCTCGATGAGGCCGGGCACCAGCCATTCCAGCCGCGCCGGATCGAGCGCATTGAGCAGGTGCAGCGGCACGTCCAGCGTCACGCCGTCGTCGGGCGCGCCGGGCGAGAAGTGGTAGTGCAGCGCCAGGCGTGCATCGCCGAGCGGCAAGTACTTGGGAAAGCGGTCGATGTCGCTGCCCTCGCCCGGCAGCAGGTCCGCCAGCGACCATTCCAGCGCGCGCCGCGCCGCCTCGTCGAGGCCGCGATACCAGGCATCCAGCCCGGCGGCGCTGTTGATGTCGGCGGGCAGGCGATCCAGGTACCAGCGCGCCTGCCAGTCCTCGTCGGCGACGAGGCCGGCGCGACGCAGCTTGGCTTCTTCCTCCTGCGCCTTTTCCAGCGTGGCGAGGTTGCGCGCGACGAAGCCGGCACGGGCGTCGATCTCGCCGGGCACCAGCGCCTGCCGCACGAAGATCCCGCGCGCCTCGGCCGGATACAGGCCGCCGTAGTGGATCGGGCGCTTGGGCGCGAGCACGAGGCCGAACAGCGCGATCTGCTCGTAGCCGACCACGCGCCCCTGCGAGCGCGCCCAATGCGGGTCGAAATGCTTGCGCGAAAGCAGGTGCGGCAGTTCGGCGATGACCCAGTCCGGCTCGATCCGCGCACAGGTCAGGCCCCACACTTTCTGCGTATCGAGCAGGGCCGCGCACAGCACCCAGCGCGGCGGCTGGCGCGCCAGCGTTGCACCGGGGAAAAGCTGGAAGCGCCGCCCGCGCGGCCCCTCGAAGACGCCCTTCTCGTTCTTCTGGCCGATCTGCGTGGGCAGGCCGGCGATCAGGGCGCGATGCAGGCGCTGGTAGGTGGGGGCGTCGGGTTCGGCGCGGGGTGGGGGGGCTGGGTTTTCTGGTTGCTTGTTCGGAGACTTTTTGCCAAGCGCCTTCTTACCGTCATCCCGGCGAAGGCCGGGATCCATTTCGCTTTCGGCAGCAAGATCAGAATGGATCCCGGCCTTCGCTGGGATGACGGCACGGGTAGCTGAAACGTTGACGGACGCGTCCAGCGGCCAGCCGAGTTCCTCGCTCAGCACCAGCAGTTGCCGATGCAGTTCGCGCCACTCGCGCATGCGCAGGAACCCGAGGAAATGCCGCTCGCACCAGTCGCGCAGTTGGGATTGCGTGAGGTCTTCGTGCGCCTGCCTGTACGCCTCCCAGAGTTTCAGGATGCCGACGAATTCAGAGTGCGGATCGGCGAACTGTGCATGCGCCTGATCGGCGGCCTGGCGACGATCCGCCGGGCGTTCACGCGGATCCTGGATGCCCAGGAAGGCGGCCACGACCAGCATCTGGCGCAGCACGCCGTGTTCGCGCGCGGCCAGCAGCATGCGCGCCAGCGACACATCCACGGGCCAGCGCGCCATGGTGCGGCCGATGGCGGTGAGCTGGCGCTGCCTGTCCACCGCGCCGAGTTCGGTCAGCTGCTGCCAGCCATCGGAAATCGCGCGCTCGTCCGGCGTTTCGAGAAACGGAAAGTTCTCGATGATCCGGGACGAATCCTGCGGACTCGTCCCGGATGCGTGTTTCGCCAAGTGCGAACTACGACCCTCGATGCGCCCCAGGCCCAGCG
Source organism: Chiayiivirga flava (assembly GCA_037190825.1). Taxonomy (GTDB): domain Bacteria; phylum Pseudomonadota; class Gammaproteobacteria; order Xanthomonadales; family Xanthomonadaceae; genus Denitratimonas; species Denitratimonas flava_A. The sequence goes on along the minus strand of JBBCJS010000018.1, from coordinate 18,260 downwards.
AGAGCATGCGCAGGATCACGCCGGCCAGCGAGGCGCGCAGGATTTCAGGATCGGTGAAGGCCGGGCGCGCCTGGAAATCGGCTTGCGCGTAGAGCCTGAAGCAGATGCCCGGCGCGGTGCGGCCGCAACGCCCGGCGCGCTGGTTGGCGCTGGCCTGGCTGACCGGTTCGATATGCAGGCGCTCGAGCTTGCCGCGCGGGCTGTAGCGCTTGACCCGCGCCAGCCCCGGATCGACCACGTAGCGGATGCGCGGCACCGTCAGCGAGGTTTCGGCGACGTTGGTCGCCAGCACGATGCGGCGCTTGGGGCCGGGGTGGAAGATGCGGTCCTGGTCGCGCGCGGAAAGCCGCGCGTACAACGGCAGCACTTCGGTTTCGCGGTACTTGCGCCGTTCCAGCGCCTGGTGCGCGTCGCGGATCTCGCGTTCGCCCGGCAGGAAGACCAGCACGTCGCCGCGCGGGTCCTCGCGCGTGGCTTCGTCGACGGCGCGGACGATGCCGTCGAGGATGCCGATGCCCTCGCCGGGCTCCTGCGACCTGCGGTTGTTGCGCGTGGCGGCTGCGTCCGGTTCGCCGTCCAAGGGCCGGTACCGCATCTCCACCGGATAGCCGCGCCCCTCGATGCTCACCACCGGCGCATCGTCGAAATGCCTGGAGAAGCGCTCGGTGTCGATCGTGGCCGAGGTGACGATCAGCTTCAGGTCCCGGCGCTTCTTCAGCAGCGTCTTCAGGTACCCGAGCAGGAAATCGATGTTGAGGCTGCGCTCGTGCGCCTCGTCCACGATGAGGGTGTCGTAGGCGGAAAGAAAACGGTCGGACTGGATTTCCGCCAGCAGGATGCCGTCGGTCATGAACTTGATGTGGCCGGCGTCGGACACGCGCTCGGTGAAACGCACCTGGTAGCCGACCGCGCCGCCCAGTTCCACCTGCAATTCCTGCGCGACGCGGCTGGCCACCGCGCGCGCCGCGATCCGGCGCGGCTGGGTGCAGCCGATCATGCCGGCCACGCCGCGCCCGGCGGCCAGGCACATCTTGGGCAACTGCGTGGTCTTGCCCGAGCCGGTCTCGCCAGCCACGACGATCACCTGATGCGCACGGATCAGCTCGACGATGCGCCCGGCCTCGCGCGCCACCGGCAGGGTGTCGTCGAACGTGGGCACCGGCAGCGCCGCGCGGCGTGCCTCGCAGGCGGCAATCGACGCTGCGAGCGCACTGTCGAACGCCTCGCGCAGCGCCGCGTCGCGCGGATTCTGGCGCAGGCGCGATTGCAGGCGGCGCAGGCGGCCCTGGTCGCGGCTCAGGGCGCGCGCGAGGCTGGGGGATTCGTTCGGGGGCATCGGATCAACGGAACTTGGGTTCGGGACAATCGGCCATACGTACGTCGTGACACCTGGGGGAAACTCCACTTTCCCTGCCCCGGGGAACAGGCGTAGGGTAATGCCTTCCCACCAGCACGAGGACATGACGATGAAGATCGATATCGGGATCAGCGCCGCGGATCGCAAGAAGATCGCCGGCGGCCTGTCGCACTTCCTGGCCGATGCCTACACGCTCTACCTGAAAACCCACAACTTCCACTGGAACATCACCGGCCCGATGTTCAACTCGCTGCATAACATGTTCGAAACCCAGTACACCGAACAGTGGACGGCGCTGGACGATATCGCCGAGCGCATCCGCGCGCTGGGCTTCAACGCGCCCGGCTCCTACGCCGAGTTCGTCAAGCTGTCCTCGATCAAGGAAGAGCCCTCGCAGGACGGCGTGCCGAACTGGCAGGGCATGGTCAAGCAACTGGTGGCCGGCAACGAGGCGGTGTGCAAGACCGCCCGCAAGGTACTCAAGGCCGCCGACGACGCCAGCGACGACCCCACGGTCGACCTGATGACCCAGCGCCTCCAGACCCACGAAAAGTACGCCTGGATGCTGCGCTCGCTGCTCGAATGACCGGCGCGCGCGCCTCCGGCCCCGCGCCGGGCTGGAGGCGCGTTGCCGGCCTGCCCCGCTCCACGACTCGCCCGAAGTATCATCCGGGCCGCTCCCGCAGGCGCGGGAGCCCGATGCCCCCGACATCGCGACGCTGGACCGCGCGCCCACGGAGTCCCCTTGCCTGCCTTCCTTCGCATCGCGTTCGCCGCCACCCTGGTCGGCATCAACACGCTGATCCACACCCCGATCCTGCTGTTCGCCGTACTGCTCAAGGCGCTGCTGCCGGTGCCGCCGCTGCGGAAGGCGCTGTCCGCGTGCCTGACCGGCATCGCCGAATCGTGGGCTGCCGTCAACACGTTCCTGATCGGCGCGCTCACGCCAACGCAGGTCGAAGTCCACGGCACGCCGGCATTGCGCCGGGATGGGCGCTATCTGGTGCTGTGCAATCACCGGAGCTGGTGCGACATCCCCGTGCTGATGACCCTGTTCAACCGGCGCGTGCCGCTGCTGCGCTTTTTCCTCAAGCAGGAACTGATCTGGGTACCGGTGCTGGGCCTGGCGTGGTGGGCGCTGGACTATCCCTTCATGAAGCGCCACTCGCGCGCCGAACTGGCGCGCAACCCGGCGCTACGCACGCAGGACCTGGACGCCACCCGCGCGGCCTGCGCCAAGTTCGCCGACATGCCGGTGTCGATCATGAACTTCGTCGAGGGCACGCGCTTCACCGAAGCCAAGCATGCCAGGCAGTCGCCGCCCTATCGCCACCTGCTGCGCCCGCGCGCCGGCGGCGTGGCGGCGGTGCTGGACGCGATGGCCGGCAAGCTGCAATCGGTGCTGGACGTGACCCTGGTCTACCGCGACCCGCAGCCTACGCTGGCCGCCCTCCTGGCCGGCCGCCTGCGCCGCATCGAGATGCACGTGACCGAACGCACCGTGCCCGACGATCTGGCATCGGGCGGCGACTACGAGGCCGACAGCCACTACCGCGCGCGCTGCCAGCGCTGGATCAACGCGCTGTGGGCGGAAAAGGACGCGCTGATCGCCGCGCGCCTGGCGGCGCCGGACAGCGACATCGCCTGAGCGGCCTTGTCGCCCGCAAGCAGGCGCCTACAGTGTGTCGATCCCTGTAGCGACCGCCTTTCCAGCCGTCACCACCCCAGGTACGGCCACATCATCAACAGCAGCAAGCCGACGATCACCGCCAGCGCCAGCAGCACGCGCACCGGGTTCTGGCGGATGTTGTCCCACACACCCGGCACCTCGCCGCGCTCGCGCGCCTGCGCCTGTTCCGCGCGCGCCCGCGCCAGGCGTTCGCGCTGGTAGGCATCGAAATGCACCCGCGCCTGCGCGTAGTCGGCATCCTCCACCCACAGGCCGGGCAAGGAGAGATTCCAGCGCCCGGCCTGGGTCTCGTAGAACGCGATGCCGTGCGCGTTCAGCAACGCCCGTACCTCGTCGGCCTCGTCCTCGGGCACCTGTCGCAGGTTGAGCAGGAGGCGGCTCATCGCGCGATACGCCCGATCAAACCGCGGCGGTGACGACGATCTCGATCTTCCACGCCGGGTCGGCCAGCGCGGCCTGCACCGTCGCGCGCGCCGGAGTGTGGCCGGGCGTCACCCAGCTTTCCCAGACCGCGTTCATCGCGGAGAAATCCCCCATGTCGGGAAGGAAGATCTCCGCGCGCAGGATGCGCTCGCGGCCGCTTCCGGCCGCCGCCAGCAGCGCGTCGATCTGCGCCAGCACCTGACGAGTCTGCCCGACGATGTCCTGGCTGGCGTCGTCGGCCACCTGGCCCGCCAGGTACGCCACACCATTGTGGACCACCGCTTCGGACATGCGCGGGCCGGTTTCGATTCGCTGGATCATGGGAGGCTCCTGCCACTCTCAAAGGGGCTGGGCATGATAGAGGAGAAGCGGGACGATGCCGCGGCGCGGAAGCCGGGAAAATGGAGCGGGTGATGGGAATCGAACCCACGTCATGAGCTTGGGAAGCTCAGGTTCTACCATTGAACTACACCCGCACGAGCGGGGATCATAGCCAGCCGCCCGCATCACGGCAATCCACGTCTTCCGTCCTCCCGCACCATGAACATCCTGCTCAACGGCGAACCTGCGACGCTCCCTTCGGCCCTGACCGTGGCCGAACTGCTTACGCACCTTGGCATGGGAGAGCGCCGTGTCGCGGTCGAGGTCAACCGCGAGATCGTGCCGCGCAGCCAGCACCAGACGCGCACGCTGGCCGAAGGCGACAGGGTGGAACTGGTGCAGGCGATGGGTGGAGGTTGAAGCGGGGCCGATGCGTGAACGTGTTCGGCATCGCGGTCGGACACGTCGCCGATTTCGGGGATAATCCCCGCATGGATACCCACGCCGCACCCGATCCGCTCATCATCGCCGGCAAGCCCTACGCCTCGCGTCTGCTCACCGGCACCGGCAAGTTCCGTGACCTGGACGAAACCCGCCGCGCCACCGAGGCCGCCGGCGCGCAGATCGTCACGGTGGCGATCCGCCGCACGAACATCGGCCAGAACGCCGGCGAGCCGAACCTGCTCGATGTGCTGCCGCCGGATCGCTACACCATCCTGCCCAACACCGCCGGCTGCTATACCGCCGACGATGCCGTGCGCACCTGCCAGCTCGCGCGCGAGCTGCTCGCCGGCCATGCGCTGGTCAAGCTCGAAGTGCTGGGCGACGCGAAGACGCTGTACCCGGACGTAGTGCAGACCCTGGCCGCGGCCGAGACGCTGGTGGCCGACGGATTCGAGGTGATGGTCTACACCTCCGACGATCCGATCCTGTGCAAGCGGCTGGAGGAAATCGGCTGCGTCGCGGTGATGCCGCTGGCCGCGCCGATCGGTTCGGGCCTGGGCATCCAGAACCGCTACAACCTCATGGAAATCGTCGAGAACGCCAAGGTGCCGATCATCGTCGATGCCGGCGTGGGCACCGCCTCGGATGCCGCCATCGCGATGGAGCTGGGCTGCGACGGCGTGCTGATGAACACGGCGATCGCCGGCGCGAAGGACCCGGTGCGCATGGCGCGCGCGATGAAGCTGGCGGTCGAAGCCGGACGCGATGCCTTCCTGGCCGGACGCATCGCGCGCCGGCGCTACGCCAGCGCGTCCTCGCCGCTGGATGGAACCATCGGATGAGCGACACCGACGCCCGGCCGGAACGCGGCACCGTGCGCCCGATCCGCAGCTTCGTGCTCCGCCAGGGGCGACTGACGCCGGCGCAGGAACGCGCGTTCGAGCTGCACTGGGCGCGCTATGGGCTGGAACCGGCCGGCGCACCGCGCGATTTCGATGCGATCTTCGGCCGGCATGCGGACCGCGTGCTGGAAATCGGCTTCGGCAACGGCGAAGCGCTGCGGTTCGCAGCGGGCAACGAGCCGGAACGCGACTTCATCGGCATCGAGGTGCACCGCCCCGGCGTCGGGCGGTTGCTGAACGCGCTGGCGCAGGACGGTGCGGACAACGTGCGCGTCTACAACCACGATGCGGTCGAGGTGCTGGAGCGCGACATCGCCGACGCCGGCCTGTCGGAAATCCGCATCTGGTTTCCCGATCCCTGGCACAAGAAGCGCCATGCCAAGCGCCGCCTGATCCAGCCACCGTTCGCCAGGCTGCTGGCGCGCAAGCTCGCGCCCGGCGGCCTGCTGCACCTGGCCACCGACTGGGAACCCTACGCCGAGCACATGTGGGACGTGCTGGATGCCGAGCCGGCCTTCGAGAACCGCGCCGGCCCGCGCGACTATTTCCCGCGCCCGGCCTGGCGCCCGGAAACGCATTTCGAGGCGCGCGGCCTGCGCCTGGGGCACGGCGTCTGGGACCTGCTCTACCTGCGCCGGCCCGCGCAGGCATGACCGCCCTGCCCGCCACCGCACCCGAAGGAGTCCCGGCCTGAGCCATGGACCTGGACCTGAACGACGGCGGCCTGACCCTCACCACCGACATGGCGCTGGTGCTGGCGCTGATCGGGTTCACGATGGCGATGTTCGTCTGGGAGAAGCTGCGCACCGACGTGACCGCGCTGCTGGTGCTGGTGGTGCTCGGACTGACCGAACTGGTGCCTTCGGACCAGATCTTCGACGGCTTCGCCGGTACCGCCGTCATCAGCGTGATGGCGACGATGGTGCTGGGCGCGGGGCTGGACCGCACCGGCCTGCTCAACCGCATCGCGACCTGGCTGCTGCGGCGCGCGCGCGGCATGGAGGAACGCCTGGTGCTGTACGCCTCCACCGCCGCCGGGCTGGTATCGGCGACGATGCAGAACCCCTCGGTGATGGCGCTGTTCCTGCCGGTGGCCTCGCGCCTGTCGGCGCGCAGCGGCGTGGCGCTGACGCGGCTGCTGCTGCCCATCGCGGTCTGCATCGTGCTGGGCGGCACGCTGACGATGGTCGGCAGTTCGCCGCTCATCATGCTCAACGACCTGCTCGCCCAGGCCAACCGCAACCTGCCCTCGGGCGTGGCCACGCTCGCGCCGCTGCCGATGTTCGCGCCCGCGCCGGTGGGGCTGGCGCTGCTCGGGCTGGGGCTGATCTATTTCCGCCTGTTCGGCCGCCGCCTGCTCTCCGGGCTGGCCGACCGCGGCGTCACGCCGGCACGTACCGAGAGCTATTTCTCCAACACCTACGGCATCGCCGGCGATGTGTTCGAACTCACCGTCACCGCCGAAAGCCCGCTGGTGGGCCTGTCCATCGGCGAGGCCGAGGCGCAGAAGGGCGCGCCGCTGCTGCTGGCGCTGAAATCGGGCAACGAATCGCGCCTGGCGCCGCCGGCCGACCAGATGATCTGGGTGGGCAGCGTGCTCGGCGTGATGGGCCCGCGCGAGCAGGTCAACGATTACGCCCAGAACAACCTGCTGCGGACGCAGACGCGGCTGCGCCACTTCGGCGACCTGTTCAACCCCAGCCGCGCCGGCATTTCCGAGGCGGTGATCCCGCCCACCTCGCGTTTCATCGGGCAGACGCTGGGCGACCTGCACCTGCGCCGCCGCTACGGCATCAGCGTGCTGGCGGTGCAGCGCGGCAGCGAGGTCTATCGCGAGGACTACCGCACCATGACGTTGCGCGCCGGCGACATGCTGGTGTTCCACAGCATCTGGCGCGACCTAGCCAAGGCGGCGGCCAACCGCGATTTCGTCGTCGTCACCGACTTCCCCAAGGAAGAGCAGCGCCCGCACAAGCTCTGGGTGGCGATGGCGATCTTCGGCGTGGCGCTGGTGCTGGCGTTCAGCCACCAGGTCGCAGTGCCGGTGGCGTTGATGGCCGGCGCGGTGGCGATGGTGCTCTCGGGCGTCCTGAACATGGACGAGGCCTACGGCGCGATCAACTGGAAGACCGTGTTCCTGATGGCCGGCCTGATCCCGCTGGGCTGGGCGGTGGAATCCTCCGGACTGGCCGCGTACCTGGCGCAACTGGTGCTGGAGCGTGTCGGCAGCCTGCCGGCACTGGTGCTGCAAGCCGCGCTGGCGACGCTGACGGTGCTGCTCGGGCTGGTGGTCAGCCATGTCGGAGCCACCGCCATCATGGTGCCCATCGCCATCAACGTGGCGATTTCCGTCGGCGCGCCGCCGCTGCCGTTCGCACTGATCGTGGCGCTGTCGGCATCCAACAACCTGGTCAGCACCTCCAATCCGGTGCTGGCGATGGCCGCCGGCCCGGCCGGTTATCGCGCCTGGGACCTGATGCGCGTCAGCCTGCCGCTGTCGTTGCTGTATCTGGTGGTGGTGCTGGGCGTGGTCAACCTGATGTATTGACCGGCAAAGCGCGGATCCGCCGCACCAGCGCATCCAGCGCCGCGTCGCCCGGGCGTTCGCGGCCCACCAGCCATGGCCACAGCGCGGTGTCCTCGCAATCGAGCAGGCGCAGGAAGGTGGCGCGTTCGGCGGCGTCGGCGCCGGGCCAGCCACGCGCCAGATACCGTTCGAGCAACTGGTCCAATTCGCGCATGCCGCGCCGGCAGCGCCAGCGCAGGCGCGCCAGCAGGGCGTCTTCGTCGGTGCTCATGATTCGCCTCAGTCCTGAATTCCCTACCCAGGAAACTACGCCACGCATCACCTCACCGTCATTCCGGCGAAAGCCGGAATCCAGCTTCTCACCAGCCAAGGGCTGGTCCACGCACGGGAGATGCCTCACAGAACAGCTGGATTCCGGCTTTCGCCGGAATGACGAAAGGCTTTGTGAACCGGGCGGTTCCCCGGCAGGGAACTGGATGTCAAAGCCCGCGGCGCTCCACCATCAGCTTCTTGATCTGCGCGATGGCCTTGGCCGGGTTCAGGCCCTTCGGGCAGGTGCGCGTGCAGTTCATGATGGTGTGGCAGCGGTACAGGCGGAAGGGGTCTTCCAGGTCGTCCAGGCGCGCGCCGGTATCCTCGTCGCGGCTGTCCACGATCCAGCGGTAGGCCTGCAACAGTATGGCCGGGCCGAGGTAGCGGTCGCCGTTCCACCAGTAGCTCGGGCAGCTCGTGGAGCAGCAGGCGCACAGGATGCACTCGTAGAGGCCGTCGAGCTTCTTGCGGTCCTCCGGCGATTGCAGGCGTTCGGTGGTCGGCACCGGGCTCTGCGTGCGCAGCCACGGCTTGATCGAGGCGTACTGGGCATAGAACTGGGTGAGGTCGGGCACCAGGTCCTTCACCACCGGCATGTGCGGCAGCGGGTAGATCGGCACCTCGGCCTTGCCGCAATCGGAAATCGCGCGAGTGCAGGCCAGCGTGTTGGTGCCGTCGATGTTCATCGCGCACGAACCGCAGATGCCTTCGCGGCAGGAGCGGCGGAAGGTCAGCGTCGGGTCGATCTCGTTCTTGATCTTGATGAGCGCGTCCAGGACCATCGGGCCGCACGTGCCCAGGTCCACCTCGTAGGTGTCCACGCTCGGGTTGGCGTCGTCGTCCGGGCTCCAGCGGTACACCTTGAAGGTCCGCACCGGCCCCTTGGCGTTCTTCGCCGGGAAGTGCCTGCCCTTGCCGACCTTGGAGTTTTTGGGGAGAGAGAACTCGGCCATTGTTTTTATCCGGGGATTCGGGATTGGGGATCGGGGATTCGCAGAGCAGGGTTTCGGAACTCACGGGGGCGGGATTCATCGAGCTTTTCGCTTTTACGAATCTCCGATCCCCAATCCCGGCCCTCCCTCAATACACGCGCGCCTTCGGCGGCACCGTGCTGATCTCGTCGGTCAGCGTGTTCAGGTGCACCGGCCGGTAGTCGATGGAGACGTTGCCCTGCGCGTCGATGGAAGCCAGCGTGTGCTTGAGCCAGTTCACGTCGTCGCGGCTGGGGAAGTCCTCGCGCGCATGCGCGCCGCGCGACTCGGTGCGGTTGCCCGCGCCGACCATCGTCACCACGGCCTGGCCGAGCAGGTTCTGAAGTTCCAGCGTCTCCATCAGGTCCGTGTTCCAGATCAGCGAGCGGTCGCTGATGCCCACGTCCTGGAAGCTGCGGAACACGCGGGTGATCTTCTCCGCGCCTTCGGCCAGGGTTTCGCCGGTGCGGAACACGGCCGCGTCCGACTGCATCGTGCGCTGCATGTCCAGGCGGATCTGCGCGGTCGGCAGTTCGCCCCTGGCGTGGCGGATGCGGTCCAGGTTCGCCAGGCTCGCATCGCAGGCCGAGGCCGGCAGCGGCTTGTGGCGCGCGTCCTTGGCGATGGTCTCGGCGCAGCGGTTGGCCACGGCGCGGCCGAACACCACCAGGTCGAGCAGCGAATTGGAGCCGAGGCGATTGGCGCCATGCACCGAGACGCAGGCCGCCTCGCCGATGGCGTACAGGCCCGGCACCACGGCGTCGGGATTGCCGTTGCGCAACTGCACCACTTCGCCATGCAGGTTGGTGGGGATGCCGCCCATGTTGTAGTGCACGGTCGGCAGCACCGGGATCGGCTCCTTCTCCACGTCCACGCCGGCGAAGATGCGCGCGCTCTCGGCGATGCCGGGGAGTTTTTCGTGGATGACTTCCGGCCCCAGGTGGGTGAGGTCGAGCAGGATGTGGTCCTTGTGCTCGCCCACGCCGCGGCCTTCGCGGATTTCGATCGTCATCGAGCGGCTGACCATGTCGCGCGGCGCCAGGTCCTTCACGCTCGGCGCGTAGCGCTCCATGAAACGCTCGCCCAGCGAGTTGCGCAGGATGCCGCCCTCGCCGCGCACGCCTTCGGTGATGAGGCAGCCGGCGCCGTAGATGCCGGTCGGGTGGAACTGCACGAACTCCATGTCCTGCAACGCAAGGCCCGCGCGCAGCACCATGCCGCCGCCATCGCCGGTGCAGGTGTGCGCGGAGGTGGCGGAGAAGTACGCGCGGCCGTAGCCGCCGGTCGCCAGCACCACGCCCTGGGCACGGAACAGGTGGATGTCGCCGGTCGCCATTTCCAGCGCGATCACGCCCCGGCAGGCGCCTTCCTCGTCCATGATGAGGTCCAGCGCGAAGAACTCGACGAAGAAGCGCGCGTCGTGCGCCAGCGACTGCTGGTACAGCGTGTGCAGGATCGCGTGGCCGGTGCGGTCGGCCGCCGCGCAGGTGCGCTGCGCCGGCGGGCCTTCGCCGAACTTCGTCGTCATGCCGCCGAAGGGGCGCTGGTAGATCTTGCCCTCCTCGGTGCGCGAGAACGGCACGCCGTAGTGTTCCAGTTCGTAGATCGCCGGGATGGCCTCGCGGCACATGTACTCGATGGCGTCCTGGTCGCCCAGCCAGTCCGAGCCTTTCACGGTGTCGTAGAAGTGGTAGCGCCAGTCGTCGTCGCCCATGTTGGCCAGCGCGGCGGCCACGCCGCCTTGCGCGGCGACGGTGTGCGAGCGGGTCGGGAAGACCTTGGTCAGGCAGGCCGTGCTCAGGCCTTTCTGGGCCAGGCCGAAGGTCGCGCGCAGGCCGGCGCCGCCGGCGCCCACGACCACCATGTCGTAGCGATGTTCGATGATCTTGTATGCAGGCATGGGAATCAGACCGCGAAAATGATGCGGCCGATGGCCACGAAGGAAACCAGCGCACCCAGCGCGCAACCGAACAGCACGAGGATCTGCGAGATCGCGCCGAGGCCGTGGTGATGCACGTAGTCCTCGATCACCACCTGTAGCCCCAGGCGCGAGTGCCAGAACAGCGCCAGCAGGAACGACAGCAGCAGCACCGCGTTGACCGGCTGTGCCAGCGTGGCGCGCACGGTGGCGTGATCGGCCGGGATCAGCGTGATCAGCAGCCATACCAGCCACGGCGTGAGCAGGGCCAGGATCACCGCGCTGATGCGCTGGAGGATGAAATGCCGCGTGCCGTCGCGTGCCGAGCCGAGGCCGCGTGCGTTCTTGAGCGGATCGCGCAGGCGACTCATGCCGCACCTCCCGCCGTGAAGCCGAAGTACCAGATCAGCGCGGTGATCGCCGCCGCCAGCACGGCCACCGCCACGCCGCCGGTGTACAGGCCCTTGATCGAGAAGCCGTGTCCCAGGTCCCAGACCAGGTGCCGGATGCCGTTCAACAGGTGGTAGACGAGGGAGAACACCAGCCCGGCCAGCACGATGCGCCCGAACAGCGAGCCGGCGCAGGCGGCGAACCTGGCGTAGGCCTCCGGCCCCAGCATCACGGCCACCAGCCAGGCCGTCAGCAGGAACGCGCCGAGCGACAGGACGACGCCGGTGATGCGGTGCAATATGGACATCACCGACGTGATCTGCGGCCGGTAGTACGGGCCGATCATGAACGGTGACAGGGGGCGCTCGCGCTGCGTCATGGACACGCTCCGAAAGTGGGCGAAGACTGGAAAGACACGACCGCCTGTTGGTTGAACGAGCGCATCGGCATCAGAAATCGATGCAGCGACCGTTCTTCTCCCAATCGCCGTAGCGGGTGGGCTCGGGGCCATTGCGGCCGCCGATCTCGCGCGGCACAGGCCGTTCGACGGGCGTGTCCTGCGAAGGACGCTCGTCGCCGGATTGCGCTTGCTCGGGGGCTGGCTGCGATGGGCCTATCATGGCGGGCGGTTCGTGCAACGCACAAAGGGTAGTACCCCCGGCCCATGTCTATCAAGCCGGAACCTCCGCTGAACTCGACCAAAGTCCCATGCCCGTATCACGGGGACTGGCAGCGTCCCATGAAATGACGATGAAACTAGTCAACTCCCGTTAACTTTCTGTTACGCTTGGGGTGCTGCCCGTACTGCCGGGAGCCCTCCAGGGGACTCGGGCATCGGCGCGTCCATCAACCACTGATACGGAAGCAACACAGACATGAAACAGAACTATCGACCTCTCCGTCGCCCACTGGTTCTGGCACTGGCCGCTGTCCTGGCCAGCCCTGCCATTGCATTGGCGCAGTCCGACAACACAACCGAAGGCAGCGACGAGCAGCGGTCGGAACAGACCCTCGACCGCGTCACCGTGGTCGGTTCGCGCATCAAGCGCGCCGAAATCGCAGGCCCGGCGCCCGTCACGGTGATCAGCCGCGAAGACATGGACCGCGAAGGCTTCCAGACCGTCGGTGACATGCTGCAGACCCTCACCCAGAACACCACCGGCTCCTTCACCGGCGACCTGGCCGTGACCGGCTTCACCCCGAACGCACAGGTTGTCAACCTGCGCAACCTCGGCCCTGGCTACACCCTGACCCTGATCAACGGTCGCCGCCCGGCCCAGTACCCGCAGCCGTACAACCGCGACAACAACGTCGTCAACATCCGGGCCATCCCCAGCTCGATCATCGACCGCGTGGAAATCCTGACCGGTGGCGCCTCCGCCATTTACGGCTCCGATGCCGTGGCCGGCGTGGTCAACATCGTCCTGCGCGAGAACTTCGACGGCACCCAGATCCGCGGCACCATCGGCACCACGGCGGGCGGCGGCGGCGACAACGGAAAGTTCGAGTTCACCGGCGGTCGTTCCGGCGATCGCTGGAGCACCACCTTCGCCCTGCAGGGCGGCGCGGAAGAATCCATCTTCGCCGACCAGCGCGACTTCATGGCCGATACCCGCAATGGCCCGCTGGGACCGAACTTCACCAACCCGGCGCTCTCCTTGGCCGTGCTGCGCGTCAACACCGCCAACAGCGCCCTGACGACCAGCATCTACTACCCGGGTCAGGATGTCTGCGACCGGTTCGGCTACACCACGGTGACCACGGCGGCGCGCGGCCAGTACTGCGGCGGCTTCACCCAGTCCGCATCGCGCTCGATCACCAACAAGGACAAGTACTTCTCCGGTTACAACTACTCCACGTTCGACGTCTCCGACAACCTGCAGCTGATCGCCAGCGCCACCTTCTACAAGAGCGACGCGGAGTCCAGTTCCGGCACTGAGTTCTGGAGCACCTCGAGCAGCCCGTTCAACCGCACTCCGCCTACCGCGCTGTCGCCGCTCGGCAGCCAGCTGCCCGGCTACTACGATGCGAACTTCGGCGAGTTCACCTTCCTGCAGCGCGTGTTCAATCCGTTCGAGCTGGGCGGCAATGAGGCCGCCACCACGATGTACGACGAATTCACTTTCGACATCATGGTCGGCGCTCGCGGCACCATCGCCGACCGTTTCGACTGGGAAGTGACCGCCGCGCACAGCAAGTACGAATATGAGGCGGACCGCCCGCGCCTGCTCGCCAAGGCGGTAAGCGATTACTTCCTCGGCCCGCAACTGGGTTGGCAGGTCAGCCCGCAGGGCACGCCTTATCCCATCTACGCGCTGAATCTCGACCGCTGGAACGCGCCGATCACGCCGGAAATCTATCGTTCGCTGTCCACGCGCGCGGTCAATACCGCAGACACCTCGTCGTCGACGGTCAACTTCAACCTCTCCGGCGACCTGTTCGAGCTGCCTGCCGGTGCCGTCAGCTTCGCCGGCGTCGTCGAGGCCGGCCGTCAGACCACCGACCTCAACAGCGACCCGCGCACCAGCGCCACGCGCCCGTACGACGATCAGACGATCTTCAACCTGAGCAGCTCCGGCCGTACCGTCGGCAAGCGCAATCGCTACGCCGCGGGCGCCGAGTTCCGCATTCCGCTGCTCAACAGCCTGACCGCGAACCTGGCGGGCCGTTACGACAAGTACGACGACATCACCGCCGTTGACGACGCCACCACCGTCCAGGCGGGCCTGGAATGGCGCCCGTTCAGCCGCCTGCTGCTGCGCGGCTCGTACGCCACCAGCTTCCGTGCTCCGGACATGCAGATGGTGTTCGCCGAAGGTGCCGCATCGTTCGCCGGTGCGCTTGACCAGTACGCCTGCCGCGCCGGCGTCGGCGTGGGTGCCGACCTCGGCCCGCGTTCGCTGGGCGCCTGTAACGTCGCCGGTGACCCGACCGTCTACACCATCCAGACCGCCATCGCCGGCAACTCGCTGCTGGAGGAAGAGAAGGGCACCTCGATCGGTTACGGCCTCGTGTGGGACATCATCGACGACCTGTCGCTGTCGGTTGACTACTACCGCATCAAGCTGGAAGACCAGTCGTTGCAGCTCTCGGCGGCCACCCTGCTGGCCAACGAAGCCAACTGCCGCCTCGGCTCCTATCCGGATGGCCGTGCGTTCGAGCATGCCGCCGACTCGGTCTACTGCCAGAACGTGTACAACCTGGTCCAGCGCTCCGGTGGCACCTCGACCGGGCCGATCCAGCGCATCAACTCGGCGTACATCAACGCTGCGTTGAGCGACACCAGCGGCATCGACGCGAACCTCAAGTATCGCTTCGACACCGACCGTATCGGCAGCTTCCGCCTCGACCTGGGCTACTCGATCGTGCTGACCGACAAGTACAAGCAGTTCGAGGAAGACGAACTGGTCGACTACCGCGATGTTCCCAGCCTCTACAACTCGCGCAGCCGCGCCCGCGGTTCGTTGACCTGGAACATCAACGACTGGTCGACGACCGTATTCGGCACCCGTTACGGCTCCATCCGCAACGCCGCCGGCGCCGACTTCACCAACGCTGCCGGCGTGTTCTCGCCCCTGCGCTTGAAGCCGTACATGTTGTACAACCTGTCGGTTTCGCGCCGCTTCGGCGACAACGTGGAAGCCACGTTCCAGGTTGCCAACCTTCTCAACAACCTGTACCGCTATGACGCCAGCCAGGGCTATCCGTTCTTCAACGCCTTCAACGGCTCGGATCCCTATGGCCGTCGCTTCAACCTCTCCGTCGCCTACCGGTTCTGATCGACCGCACCAGGCACTGAAAGGATGCAACCAGAGAACCCGGCGCAAGCCGGGTTCTTTTTTTGTCGGTCGCTTGCCATCAAAATGGCCAGCACCACCGATTGCCCGGACTCCAAGGAACACCTCAAATGCGCTCCCCTTTTCTGCTCGCCTGCGCCATCTGGCTTGCAATTCCCTTCTCGTCCCATGCCGCGAAACCTGCGAACAGCATCCGGGATTTCGTCCAGCACCCGGTCTACAGCACCGTCAAGATATCCCCCACGGGCGAATACCTGGCGATCACGGTGGACCGTGGCGATCAGGATATCCTGACGATCATGCGGACCAGCGACCTGAAGATCCTCAAGGTCAACCAGTTGCCAGACAAGAAGAGCGTCGGCAGCTTCTATTGGGTCGGCGATGACCGCGTGATGTTCAATGCGGTCAGGAAGATGGGCGGCTACGCCCAGCCATTCGCGACCGGCGAGTGGTTCGCGGTCAACGCCGATGGCAGCAAGCCTCGCCCGCTGATCTTCTACGGGAGCCAGGGCGCCACCGGCCGCAACAAGACCGTCGGCAACCAGCGCTTCTCATTGCTCGACGTACTCAAGGACGAGGACCGCAGCGTAATCATGGAAGTACGCTCGCCGCGCTCCAAGGAAGGCGCGGGCACGGAAGTGGTTCGCATGGATACGCTGACCGGTCGCCGTACCTCGCTTGGGCGCGCGCCGAAGGAGAACTGCGGAATCGTTCTCGACGCGAAGAAAGATCCACGCTTTGCCGTCTGCTACTCCAGCCGGGACGAGGATGGCGAGTACGACGAACGCACCGAACTGCATCGCCGCGACGAAAACGGCCGCTGGTCCCTGGTCAGTGCCTCCAAGTCCGACGGCATCCACATGACTGTCGTTCGCACGACCCTGGACGGGACGGTCTACGTGGTGCAAAGCGATGGTTCCGCGCCAGGCGCCGTGGGAACCCTGGACACGGCGACCGGCGAGTTCAACAAGCTCTTCCAAGACGACGTTGCCGATATTTCCCGCTTCATCTGGTCGACGGACGAACAGACCCTGATCGGCGTGGTGACCGAGGCGACCGTTCCGAAAGTGGTGCTGATCAACGAAGATCACCCGGATGCGGCGCTGTATGCATCGCTTGCAGCGTCGTTTCCCAATGAAATGATCAACCTCAGCAGCCATACCGCCGATGGCAAGCAGATCGTCGTATCCGTCTACAGCGACAGCAATCCCGGCGATCTGTACCTGTTCAACCGCGAGACCGGCCAGGCCCGCTTCCTGATGCAGGGCAGGCAGTGGCTGGACAAGGACAAGATGGCATCCATCAAGTCCTTTGTCTTCACGGCCCGCGACGGCAAAAAAATCCATGCCTACCTCACCATTCCGAACGGCTCCGACGGCAAGAACCTGCCGTTGATCGTCAATCCGCATGGCGGCCCCATCGGCCCGCGCGACATGTGGGGCTTCAATGGCGAGGCGCAACTGTTCGCCAGTCGCGGCTACGCGGTGCTGCAGGTCAACTATCGCGGCTCGGGTGGATTCGGAAAAAGCTTCGAGAATGCCGGCCATCGTCAATGGGGCGAAGGCATCCAGAACGACATCATCGACGCCACGCAATGGGCGATCGAGCAAGGCCATGCGGACCGCGAGCGGATCTGCATCTACGGCGGCAGCTTCGGCGGCTATTCGTCGCTGATGGCACCGATCCGTGCTCCCGGCCTGTTCAAGTGCGCCTTCGGCTATGTCGGCGTCTATGACATCGAGACGATGTTCAAGCTGGGCGACATCCCCCAGAGCGCGAGCGGCCAGCGCTTCCTGCGCCGGACCCACGGCACCGACAAGGCCGAATGGACGCGCAATTCGCCCGCCAAGCGCGCCGGCGAGGTCAGGATTCCCGTCTACCTCGCCGCCGGCGCGCGCGACCAGCGCACTCCGCCCGAGCAGACCGAGCTGATGGACAAGGCACTGCGCGAGGCCGGCAACCCGCCGGAAGGCATGATCATCCAGTCCGGGGAAATGCACGGCTTCTACGATGTGGACAACCGCGTCAATCTCTATACCGAGATGCTGAAATTCTTCGAGCGCCACATCGGCGGCAGCGTCACCGTCCAGCCGCCATCGCCCGCGCCGTAACGCCCGAGGCGGAACCTTCCGATGCACCCGTCCCCTCCCACGCCGCCGCTGCCGCTTTCCAGCGGCGGCGTGCTGCGCCTCGCCGGTCGCGATGCCATCGCCTTTGCGCAGGCCCAGTTCGCCAACGACGTGGCGGTTCTGGGCGATGGCGACTGGCAGTGGAACCTGTGGCTCTCGGCCAAGGGGCGCGTGGTCGCACTGTTCGCCCTGCTTCGCGCCGGCCACGAGGAACTGATCGTCTGGCTGCCGGATTTTCCTGCGGCGGAACTGGCGGCGCGGCTGATGCGCTTCCGCTTCCGCAGCAAAGTCGCGATCGAACCCATCGAGGGCTTCCGCGCTTCCGGTGTCTTCGCCAGCCCCGCCGACCTGGGGCTGGATGCCACAGGCAACCGCGCCACGGTACGGCGCGGCGCGGAGGGCCACGTCACCCGCATTGCGCTGGACATGGGAGGGCACTCTCCTCGCACCCTGCTGCTGGAAACCGATACGCCCGCGCGTGAGGCATCGCCGGATGCCGAGGCGCGCTGGCGGCTGGAAGACATGGCCCACGGACTGCCGCGCCTCGCCGGCGCGCAAGTCGAAGCCTTCACCCCGCAAATGCTCGGCCTCGACCGCCTGCACGCCTTCAGCGTCAGGAAAGGCTGCTATCCGGGCCAGGAAATCGTCGCGCGCACGCATTTCCTCGGGCAGGCCAAACGTACCGCCGCGCGTCTGGCGCTGAACGCCGATGCCGAGCCGGGCTCGCGCCTGACATCCTCCACCGGAACGCAGGCCGAACTGCTCTGCATCGCCCGCTCGGGGAACCGCATCGAAGCTCTCGCCATCGCTCCGGTGGATGCCGGCGGCGAGGCATTCCGCAGCGAGGATGGCTCCATCCAGGCCACGCCGCTGCCGATGCTGGGGGGGCTGGGCCGGGCATGAGCGCGGCCGAACGGATACTGATCGTCAAGCTCGGCGCGCTTGGCGACATCCTGCTGGCCGAAGGCGCGCTCAGGGACGTGCGCGCGCACCATCCCGACGCGCACATCGCGATACTGACCCGCCGCCCGTTCGCATCGCTGCTGGCGCGTTGCCCCTGGGTGGACGAGGTACTCATC
>JBBCJS010000017.1:0-2834 GCA_037190825.1 Chiayiivirga flava | reverse complement strand
GGGCGCTGGCCGCGGCCTTGCAAGAACTGGATCCCGCGCCGCAGACGCGGGTGGCGATCTGCGCCGGCAACTCCGCGCGGCACATCCTGGCGCTGCTGGCCGTGCTGGCCAGCGGCAAGGTGTGGGTGCCGCTCAACTACCGCAGCACGGAACGCGAGATCGGGCGCATCCTGGACGCCACCGAGCCGTCCATCGTGATCGTGGACGGCGTGGGCGCGCCGCTGGCGCCTCCGGCCCAGGCGCCGCAAGGCCGCCGCCACATCCATCTGGACGACGCATCGGCGCCGCTGGCGCTGGATAAGCTGCTGGCCCGCTGCGCCGGACGCGAGCCGCAGCGCCACGCGCAACCGCGCGACGCCACCCAGGCCATCAAGGTCACAGGCGGCACCACCGGCCTGCCCAAGGGCGTGATGCAGCCCTACCACGCGTGGAACGCGGGCATCATCAACCAGATCATGAGCTGGGGCCTGACCCACGAAGACCGCTATGTCGTGGCCGCCCCCATCACGCACGGCACCGGCACATACCTCTTGCCGGTGCTGGCGCGCGGCGGCGCCCATCTGCTGTTGGATGGCGTCACGCCGGCCAGCATAACCGCCGCCTTCCGCGAGCGCGGCGGCACGCTGAGCTTCATGCCGCCTACCCTGATCTACATGATCATGGCGCAGCCCGGCGTCTCGCGCACCGACTTCCCGCGGCTGCGCAACCTGATCTACGGCGGCGCGCCCATGCCCGTGGAAAAGATCGATCGGGCGCGCGAATTCTTCGGCCCTGTGCTGGGCACCACCTACGGCCAGACCGAGGCGCCGCAGATCATGACGGTGCTGCGCCCCGCCGACCTGGAAGCGCCGGAGAACCGCGCCTCGGTCGGACGCGTCACCTGGCTCAGCGACGTGGCCATCATGTCGCCCGACGGCGCGCTGCTGCCGCGCGGCGAGATCGGCGAGGTCGTGGTGCAGGGCGACCTGGTCATGTCGGGCTACTGGCGCCTGCCCGAAAAAACCGCCGAAACGGTGGTGGACGGCTGGCTGCAGACCGGCGACACCGGCCTGATCGATGCGCGCGGCTATCTGTTCCTGAAGGACCGGCTGCGCGACGTGATCATCACCGGCGGCTTCAACATCTACCCGGTGGACGTGGAGAACGCGCTGTCCGCGCATCCCGCCGTCTACGAGTGCTCGGTGTTCGGACTGCCCGACGACAAGTGGGGCGAAGCGGTCCACGCCGCCGTGCAGTTCCATCCCGGCTCGCAGGCCAGCGCGGACGAGTTGAAGGCGCACGTGCGCGCCCTGCTCGGCCCCGTGGCCACGCCCAAGCAATTCCACATCCATGACAGCCTGCCGCGCTCCAGCGTGGGCAAGGTACTGAAAAACGCCGTGCGCGACGCGGCCCTGAAGGAGACCTCATGAAAACGCCCGAAACCCGCCTCTGCGCGCATCACCTTACCGGCATGTCCTACCGCGACGTGGATCTGGTCGAAGACCTGATCGGCAAGAAGACCTTCACCGAAGTCATGATCATGCAGATCCTGGGCCGCGAGGCGCGCCCGGTGGACCTGCGCATCGTCGACGCGGTGCTGGTCACGCTGATGGAGCATGGCCTGACGCCCAGCGCCATCGCCACCCGGCTGATCTACATGAGCGCGCCGGAAAACCTGCAGGGCGCGGTGGCGTCCGGCCTCATGGCGGTAGGCAGCCAGTTCGTCGGCACCATGGAAAACTGCTCGCGCCTGCTGGACCGCATCCGCCAGGCCGACGACGGCCGCGCAGAAGCCCTGGCGATCGCCCGCGAGTTCCGTGAATCGCGCAGCGCGTTACCCGGCTTCGGCCACCATCTGCACAAGCCCGACGACCCGCGCTCGATCAAGCTGCTGGCGCTGGCCGAGGCCGAACCGGAACTCAAGGGCGACTCGCTCAAGGCGCTGCGCCTGCTCTCGGCCGCGATCGACGAGACCTACGGCAAGCACATCACCATCAACGCCACCGGCGCGGTGGCGGCGCTGCTCAGCGAGATCGGCGTGCCGACCGAACTGATGCGCGGCTTCGCCGTCATTTCGCGCGCGGCCGGCCTGGTGTCGCACGTGGCCGAGGAACAGCAAAGTCCATCGGGACGCTACATCTGGGAAACCATAGACCAGGCCATTCCCTATGTGGGCAAAGGCAAGACGCATCAAGACGGAGAGCAGGCGTAACGGCGCAGCCGCATGGACGGGGGAATGGCCAGCGAGTACGCCTGACCGCTCCCCCCGCAGCGCTCAACCCAGGTTCGGCGCCAGGGTACGTTTCAGGTCTTCGATGCTGCGGCCACTGCGGGCGGCGTAGTCCTGCAACTGGTCTTCGCCGATCACGCCCACGTTGAAGTATTGCGACTGCGGGTGGCTGAAGTAGAAGCCGGACACGCTGGAGGCCGGGTACATGGCATAGCTGTCGGTCAGCATCATGCCGATATCGGCGCCGTCCAGCACGCGGAACATGTCGGTCTTGATGACGTGTTCGGGGCAGGCCGGGTAGCCGGGCGCGGGGCGGATGCCCACGTACTTCTCGGCGATCATGTCGTCATTGGACAGGGCTTCGTCGGGCGCATAGCCCCACAAATCCTGGCGCACGCGGGCATGCAGGCATTCGGCGAAGCCTTCGGCCAGGCGGTCGGCCAGCGACTTCAGCATGATGCTGGAGTAGTCGTCCAGCGCCTTTTCGAATTCCGCTTCCTTCTTTTCGATGCCCAGGCCCGCCGTGACGGCGAACATGCCGATGTAGTCGAGCTTGCCGCTGGACTTGGGCGCGATGAAGTCGGACAGGCACTTGTTGCTGACGCCTTCGCGCTTGGCGCCCTGC